>NZ_CP036262.1:601382-1202765 GCF_007741495.1 Roseimaritima multifibrata | reverse complement strand
CCTACACGGATCACTGCTGCCGGCCTATCGCGGTGCCGCCCCCGTGCAGTGGGCGATGCGCAAAGGCGAATCGGAAACCGGCGTGTCGATCATCCACATGACTCCGCGACTGGACGGCGGCCCCGTCGTCGCCCAGCGGCCCCTGAAAATTCAGGACCATGAAACCGCGGGAGAACTTGAACACCGCCTGGCCGAAGATGGAGTCGCAGCGACGCTGGCGGCCCTAAAGCAATTGGCGGGGTGGGACGGAATGGAACCAATCGGCGTCCCGCAAGACAACTCAAAGGCCTCTCGAGCTCCGCGGCTTCAGAAAAAAGACGGAGCCATCGACTGGTCCCAAAGTGCGGCTCAGGTTGATTTCCAAATTCGCTCGATGCAGCCCTGGCCCACCGCATTCACGTTCCTACACCGGAGCGACAAACCAGCGGTTCGAATCACGGTCCTGAAGGCCGCCCCATCCAACCAAACGCGAGCAAGCAACCTGCAGGCGGGACAGATCGTCGTTGACGAAGAAAACTCAGACCTGTTCGTGGCTTGCGGAACAGGGCTGCTGCAAATCGATCAACTACAGCCCGCCGGAAAAAAACCGATGGCCGTCGCCGACTTCCTGCGAGGCCACCCCCTGTCGGCAGAGGCCCGCTTTAGCGGCCAGTAAATTCGCCCCACGGCAAATTCGCCCCACAACACGCACAAGCGAGACGGCACAAACCCAATGCCGTCTTCTTTCTCTCGCCAGCGAGCGACCGCGGGGGGCCGCATGGAAGAATGCAGCCAAAACGGTGCAACATCTAACAAAACGCTACGCGAGGCGAATTTCGGCCAGCGTATTGATCGCACCACGAACCATCGTGCGAAGCTTCGGTTCGGCTTGGTTGGCAATTGCGATGATGTGTTCGACATTGGCAGGCTGAAGAGCATCTGGCAGGCACATGTCGGTAACGACCGACAACCCAACCACCTTCAATCCGCAGTGGACCGCCACCAAAACTTCAGGGACCGTGCTCATTCCGACGACGTCGGCACCGATCGTGCGAAGGAACCGGTATTCGGCTCGAGTTTCTAAATTGGGTCCCGCGACTGCGACAAAAACCCCTTTGTGCGCAACGATATTCTCGCGTCGGGCAACGTCCATCAAGCGATCGATCAACTGCTGATCATACGGTTCGCACATGTCAGGAAAACGCGGTCCCAAGCGGTCGTCGTTGACACCGATAAGGGGATTGTCGCCCATCAGATTGATCTGGTCTTCGATCACCATGATGTCGCCCGACTGATAGTAAGGATTCAATCCACCACAGGCATTCGAAACAACCAGCAACTCAGCCCCCAGCGCTTTGAAAACACGAACCGGCAGAGTGATTTGCTTTAGAGGGTAACCTTCGTACATATGGAAACGCCCTTCCATCGCAACCACAGGAATCCCTTGCAACATCCCGCAAACCAAACGCCCGCGATGACTGGTCGCCGTCGATGTCGGAAAGTGAGGGATGTCGCCATATTCAATGGTCGCTTCGACATCGATCTCTTCAACCAAACCACCCAGACCGGTCCCCAAGATAATGCCGGCTCGGGGCGATCGGTCCCAGACTTTTTTGATGGCAGCGGTGGCGTCGTTAATTTTTTCGAAAAGATCGAGCATCGGTTCTCCAGCGGACAGCATAAAGGGGCCATGAAGCAGCGTCGGCGACGGTCCAAGCGAAAACGCATGATCCGCAGACCGGTACAAGCCGTTCGGTTTCGCAAGCGATCCTATCAAAGAGACGATTCCGAGGCCAGTTGACGCGAATCCCAGACCGCTCGCCACACACGTCAGACGCAGCCAAGCCACGCAGACGTTCCCACGACAGATTGCCCGTAGCCGCGTCTCTCCGAGACGTGAAATTGCACCGTAGCCGCGTCTCTCCGAGACGTGAAATTGCACCGTAGCCGCGTCTCTCCGAGACGTGAAATCGATTGGTGACGCGACCGCCGTAGCGATCGTCGCCAATCGATTTCACGCCCCGAGCGAAAGGCCACAATCGGTTAGGATGATGCTGCACCGTCCCTTGTACATTTCACGTCCCCCGGAGGCGGATTGGTGTGCGGTCGTTTAGAATGCGAAGCGGTTCCCCCCAACTCACCTTCCAGGCGGAACGTTGGCACCCTCCGCGGCTCTCTCCATACCAATTAGCAATATGAACACGACCGTTTCTAGACGTCCTGCTGCATCCGAATTTGGCGGCCACACGTACTACCAAGAACTGGCGGGACGAGTGATGGGAGACGACATCCTGCAGATCTTCAGGGACCAGATGACACTCCTGTGCAATTCAGCCAGCAATGTCGGAACGGACCAGATCGATACGGTCCACGCTCCCTACCAGTGGACCATCCGCCAGGTCTATTCCCACCTAGCAGATTCGGAGCGTATTTTTGGATATCGGATGCTTCGGATTGCTGCTGGAGACCCCGCCCCTCACCTCAGCTGGGACGAGCAACAATACGGAGACAGCCGCTTTGGAATGGGCGGAAAACTGAGCTGGCTGATTGAGGAAATCGGCCTGTTGCGCCAAGCCAACATCCGCCTTCTTCAACGCCTACGCCCCAACGCCTGGGACCGATTCGGCAACGTTTCAGGGAATTCAATTAACGTTCGTGGGCTGGCTTGGGTCCTTGCCGGACACATGGAACACCACCTGCAGATCGTTATCTCCCGCAGCCAAACGCCCCCCAGCGAGAACTAAATGCGGATCGACTTGATCATCACGGAACTGAACACGGGGGGGGCGGAACGCTGCCTGACCGAATTGGCCCTCGGGCTGCATGCGCGAGGTCATCGCGTCCGTGTGATTTCACTGGGCCCGCCCCCGCTAAAACCTCGCGATGGTTTGCTAAAACGATTGCATGAGGCGAAGATTCCTTTTGAATCGCTGGAATCGGGCTCCATCTGGCTTGCTCCATTTGCCCTGAACCGACTGAGCCGGATGATTCGCCGCGATCCGCCCGACGTGGTCCAGACATTCCTGTTTCACGCCAATGTCCTGGGAACGATCGCCGCCAAAATTGCCAAAGTTGAAATCTGCATCGGAGGCGTTCGCGTTGCCGACCCGACCCCGTGGCGATTGCGTATCGAACGCTGGGCTGTCGCAAAAATGCAAGCCATCGTCTGCGTAAGCCAAGCGGTCGCCGAATTCGTTCAACAGAACCGGCTTTGCACTGCAACAAAACGCCCCCCGGTGGTCATCCCCAACGGAATCGATATCGCTCGCTGGGAAACGACGTACCCGATCGACTGGCGGCGACACGACATCCCATCCGACGCGAAGGTGATCCTCTTCGTAGGGCGACTTGATCCACAAAAAGGACTTGAGCGACTGTTTGCCGCAGCCGAGCAGGTTTTGCAGGCAGATCCCAACGCATGGCTGGTCATGATTGGGGACGGTCCACTGCGTGACCAATGCAACACGGAACTGGAAAAATTGCCTGGTCAGCGAGCTCGACGGATCGGCTGGCAAGCGGAAATTGCCCCTTACCTGCACGCCTGCCAACTACTGGTGCTGACCAGCCACTACGAGGGGATGCCGAACGTCGTCCTTGAGGCGATGGCCTGCGGAAAACCGGTGGTTTGCAACGAAGTGGAGGGAGCCGCTGAACTGCTAGCAGCAAACCTGCAGTTGCAGTGTGTGCCGCAGGGGGACGTTTCGGGGACCGCCAAAGCGATCATCACCTTCCTAGCAGACCCCGAACTGGCTTCGCGAATCGGTGCGGAAAACCGCAACCATGTGGCCAGTCATTTCAGCCTGACAGAAATGGTCCAGAGGTACGAGCAGCTCTATCTGGAACAACTGTCACAATCACCCACTGGAGGGTCAGGATCCGACCGGTAGAGACCGCGCCCCGTTGACCGCAAAGCCGTTTATCCTTACACCAACACTAAAAACGCAGACGAAATAACACTTCCCCCAAAATTGGAAAAATGGCTGTGCCTGACGCCGTTCCTATTCGAAACGCATTGATCAGTGTTAGTGACAAACTTGGCCTTGCCGATTTTGCTGCAGGTCTACACCGTGCTGGTGTGCAAATTTTCAGCACCGGTGGGACCGCTCGTCACCTGGAAGACTGCGGAATTCCGGTTCAAGACGTGGCCGATTACACGGGGTTCCCTGAAATGCTGGATGGCCGGGTAAAAACCCTCCATCCAAAGATTTTTGGTGGCATCCTGGCTCGTCGGGAACGCGACGACCACATGCAGGCCATCGACGATCACGACATCGAACCTTTCGACTTGGTCGTGGTCAACCTCTACCCGTTCCGCGAAACAGTCGCTCGGCAAGGCGTCTCCCGTAGCGAAGCGATCGAGCAAATTGACATCGGCGGCCCAAGCTTGGTGCGTGCTGCTGCCAAAAATCAACAAGATGTGGCCGTCGCAACCGCACCGGAACAGTACCGCGAAATCCTGGAACAGCTGCAGACCCTAGGTGGCACCACCCTGGAATTCCGCCAGCGACTGGCATGCGAAGCGTTTCAGCACACCGCAGCTTACGACCGAGCGATTGCCGATTACCTCAGTGGCGAATCGGTATCGGGTGAATTCCCGGTAACGATGAGCATGAACTTTCGACGCAAGAACCTGCTTCGCTACGGTGAAAACCCTCACCAAAAAGCGGCCCTCTACGCCGAACCCAATGTTCGTGCGGCCAACCTGGTTAGCGCACGGCAACTAAATGGCAAAGAGCTTTCCTACAACAACTTGCTGGACCTTGATTCCGCGTTGTCCATCGTTCGCGGATTCTCACAACCCGCTGCCTCGGTCATCAAGCACAACAATCCTTGTGGTGCGGCAACCGCCGACAAACTTTCTCGTGCCTGCCGCAAAGCACTGGAAGGTGATCCACTAAGTGCCTTTGGCAGCGTGCTAGGTTTCAACCGTACCGTCGATCTCGCTACGGCAGAAGCTCTCTGCGAACCGGGCTTGTTCATCGAAGCGATTGTCGCTCCTGATTTTGAAGCGGCAGCGGTTGGCTTGCTGACCACCAAACCAAAGTGGCGTGAAAACGTACGCTTGATGCAAGTCGGACGCCTGGACGATCCTAACCGCTCGACCGAACGACGCTTCATCAGTGGCGGCCTGCTAATCCAAGATGCGGATCGACTTCCATCGGCATCGCTGCAGTGGAAAACCCCCACTCAAACCCAAGTCACCGACGCGCTGTGGGACGACATCTCGTTTGCCTGGGAAATGGTCCGGCACGTGAAGAGCAATGCCATTGTGCTTGCCAAAGATACCGCCTTGATCGGTGTCGGTGCTGGTCAGATGAGCCGCGTTGACAGTGTCGATATTTCGATCGACAAAGCAGGAGACCGTGCAACCGGAAGCGTTTTGGCATCCGATGCGTTTTTCCCTTTCCCCGATTCGATCGAAGCCGCAGCCGAAGCTGGAATCGTTGCGATCATCCAGCCGGGTGGATCACGGCGTGACCAAGAAGTGATCGAAGCCTGTGATCGTCATCAGATCCCAATGGTCATGACCGGTCGCCGACACTTCCGACATTGATCTGGATTCAAGAAAGCAAGCTGCATTGACTACTGTCCTCGACAAGATCGTTGCCCGCACAAAGCAAACCGTCGCCGCTGCAAAGCTGCAACGGCCGCTTGCGGAAGTGCAACTGGCCGCCGCTCAAGCTCCGCCACCGCTCGATTTCTTCGGTGCGTTGCAGGCAGGCGACCATGTCCAGTTGATCGCGGAAGTCAAAAAAGCAAGCCCTTCCGCCGGAGTCATTCGCGACGATTTCGACCCAGTCGAAATTGCGACCTGCTACGCAGAAGCCGGGGCGGCCTGCATTAGCGTGCTGACCGACAAACCGTTTTTCCAAGGCGACTTGGAATACTTGAAAGCGATCCGGGCCGCGGTTGACCGACCGCTCTTACGCAAAGACTTCATTGTCGATCCGTACCAAGTCTACGAAGCCCGCAGTGCTGGCGCCGATGCGATCCTCCTGATTGCCGAATGCCTAAGCCCAGACCAGCTGATTGAATTATATGAATTAGCCGGACAACTTGGCATGACATCGCTGATTGAACTGTACGAACCAAGCAACCTCCCCGCAGTCTTAGCAACGGGCGGAAAACTGGTCGGGGTGAACAATCGCGACCTACGGACTTTTGAAACCGATTTGCAGCACACCGTTCGCATGCGAGCTGAAATCCCTGCAGATCGCCTGCTGGTGGGCGAAAGCGGAATCCGCACCCGCGACGATGTTGCGATGCTCGCCGCTGCTGGCACCAAAGCGATCCTGGTCGGCGAATCATTGATGCGTCAAAAGGATATCCAAGCAGCCGTTCGAGAACTGGCTCTGGTACCTTGCAACTCGCAACCCAAATAAACATTGGGCCAAAGGCGACAATCTTTCTCCGCTTCCGATTAGATCGATAGCCCGTTTGGCGATGGGCACCGATCCTGAATTGGTTTCTATTGGGTGTTCTGATCAGCTAAGATGGCCGGGGTGTTCTTTGCCTGGAAATCCCTCCCACACGCCGTCTCCCCATGCTCCGATCCTGCATTCTCTTCGGATTATCGCTTTTCCCTGGCGTTTTATTGGCGGAAGAAGAAGTCGATTTCGCTAGGCAAATCCTCCCCATACTTTCCAACAAATGTTTTCTCTGCCACGGCCCCGACGCCGAAGAAGGTGAACTCCGGTTGGATTCGGCAGCGGCAGCTCACGCCGACCTGGGCGGCCACCGGGCGATCGATCCAGAAAATCCCAGCGAGAGCATCGCGTTGCATCGGATTCATTCCAGCGACGACCCGATGCCTCCGGAACATGCCGAAAAACCTCTCACGCAGCCCGAACGTGAACTCCTCTCTCAATGGATCAAACAGGGTGGTGAATACGCGATGCACTGGGGTTTTGTGAAACCACACAAAGACCGCGAGCACGAAGGAGACTCCGCAGCGCAGATCGACGCCTTCATCCAACAACAACTGCAAGCCAAGCAAATTGATTTTGCCCCTGCCGCCGAAAAATCGACGCTGGCCAGGCGGGCTGCGTTTGTGCTGACAGGGCTACCGCCCGAACCAAAGATGCTGGACGCGTTTCTCGCAGATGAATCCGAGCACGCTTACGAACGGCTGGTCGATCGCCTGCTTGCCAGCCCTCGATTCGGCGAACACCAAGCGAGGTACTGGTTGGATGCGGTTCGATATGGCGATACCCATGGCTTGCACCTGGATAACAAACGAGGCATCTATGCCTACCGTGACTGGGTTGTCAAAGCCTTTAATGACAATCTGCCACTGGACGATTTTATCACTTGGCAACTGGCGGGCGATCTGCTGCCGGATCCTAGCTTGGAACAACTGGCGGCAACCGGGTTTATAAGATTGAATCCCAGCACCGGCGAAGGAGGAGCGATCGGAGAAGAATTCCAGGCGAAGAACAATTTTGATCGAGTCGAAACATTCGGCACCGTCATGATGGGAATGACTCTGAATTGTGTTCGCTGCCATACACATAAATATGACCCGATCCAACATACCGAGTACTACCAATTGATGGCGTTCTTTAACAGCACCGCAGAACCGGCGCTGGACGGAAACTCCTATACCTACGGCCCCATCGCGTGGGTCCCCGCGAACCAAACCGCCTGGAAAGCCTGGACCGAAGTCGTCGCACAAAGAGACGAAACCATCGAAGCTGCAACCAGCGTTCTTCAACAAAGCGATCGCGAAACAGCGTTAGGAAAGTACGCCACCGCGAGGACCAACTGGAAGTCGAGCGATTGGAAGATGTCCAAGCCGGTTTCAGTCGACGCGGATTTCACCTGGGATTCCGAGCCGAACGAAAAAGCATCCGAACCGGAACTCGCGCACGTCGCAGGATTGCCTGGCGAAATCAGTGGACGAAGCTCGCGTGGAAAAGTACCAACCAGCGGAAAAGCGATATGGGTGACCGCAACGGTCGAAGTCCCCCAAGATCAATCGCTGCTTGTTTCATTCTCAGGAGCTGTCGGGTCCGAGCTATGGGTCGACGAAAAACCAACCGTCGTCACCGTCCAAGATGCCGACGATCGCTTGGTGATCGCTCGGCCCTATTTCTCATCAGGCCTTCACCGTCTCCGTTTTAAAATGGTTGGCGGAAAAAACGTCAACCAGATTATCGCCAAAGTACAAAATCCCTGGGACGCATTCGCTTCAAACGAAACGTGGGAAACCTGCAACAAATCGGACCAGTTGGAAATGTTGGCAGATCCGCATGGGCCGTGGAAAGACTCGGAATTTCACTCAGCGGCGGTCGAAATCGCCGCAGCGTCCCATCGCATGCAATCGAAATTCGTCTCGACCTTAATCGCCCAAGACCTGCCTCAACCGCGTGAAACACGCCTGCTGAAACGGGGCGAATACGACATGCCCGTTGGCGATCCGCTACAGCCAAGCGGCTTAAAAGTCCTCAACCCATTTCCCGACGACGCCCCGCCAAACCGACTTGGGCTGGCGCGTTGGTTGACCTCTCCCGACAACCCGCTTGTCGCACGAGTCTTGGTAAATCGAATCTGGCAACGGACCTTCGGCGAGGGATTGGTTCGGACTCCGGAAGATTTTGGCTTGCAAGGACAACAACCAACTCATCCTGAACTGCTGGACTGGTTGGCGGTTGAAATGCATCAGAGCAACTGGAATCTAAAGCACCTGCTAAAACAGATGGTCACTAGCCGCACGTTTTGCCAAAGCTCTAAATGGCGAAACGACATCGATGATCCTGAAAACCGACTGTGGAGTCGCGGCCCTAGTTTTCGCCTAGATGCCGAGGTCCTCCGCGATGTGGGGCTGTGGGCCAGCGGATTGCTCGATCCCCAAATGGGCGGAGAAGGGGTCAAACCGTATCAACCCGCTGGAATGTGGCTGGCGATGGCTCACCCGGCAAGCAACACAAAACAGTACGTCCGTGATGAAGGGGATTTGCTTTATCGCCGCAGTCTTTATGTCTACTGGAAACGGACAAGTCCGCATCCAATGATGACACTGTTTGATGCCCCTGATCGCGAAACCAGCTGCGTCCGCCGATCGCGGACCACGACAGCCCTTCAATCGCTGGGGATGCTGAACGAAACGCAACGAATTGAAATTGGCAGAAAATATGCCGAACAACTGTTGGACCAATACCCTTCCGATTCAGCGCGTCTGGAAGGATTGTGGAAAACATTGACCTGCCGGCCGCCGACGCCGACCGAACAGCAAGTTTGCCTTGATTTACTGCAACAACTTCGGCAGCGATACGAAGCCGCCCCGGCATCCGCGGAAGAACTGCTCAGCATCGGTGAAGCAAAAACAAAGGAAGGAATCGATCCCACTGAAATGGCGGCGTGGACTCAAGTCGTCACCACCGTGCTGGCAAGCGATGTAGCGATTTTACTGTACTAAGCAGAACTTTAATCCCGATGGCATGATGACAATTAGCCCATTTCGCGAACACGAATTGATGACCACTCGGCGGCAACTGTTTGGCCGTGCCGCGCTGGGACTGGGAACAGCCTCGCTGGCAGGACTGCTGCAGGACGACCTTTCTGCCGCCTCCACAACCGAGGGACTCCACCATCCGGCCAAAGCCAAGCATGTCATCTATCTATTCATGAGTGGCGGCCCCAGCCACCTGGATATGTGGGATTACAAACCTGAATTGGCAAAAATGTTCAACGAACAATTGCCAGACCACGTGCGCGATGGGCAACGTGTGACAGGCATGACGTCCAACCAGAAAAACGGATTACCAGTCTGCCCCAGCAAATACAAATTTTCAAAATTCGATAACCATGCGGACGGTGTTTGGATCAGCGAACTGCTCCCTCACACCGCAAAGGTTGCCAAAGAACTATGTGTGATCCGCAGCACCTTCACCGAAGCGATTAATCACGATCCCGCGATTACCTACATCCAAACAGGCAGCCAAATACCCGGCCGCCCAAGTCTTGGGGCATGGTTAAGTTACGGCCTGGGTAGCATGAACGAAAACCTGCCGCACTACGTGGTGATGCATGCACAAACAAAGTTCCCCGAACAGAGCCTCTTTAATCGATTGTGGGGGACCGGCTTTATGCCCTCCGATCACCAAGGGATGCTGATGCGCAGCCAGGGCGATCCGGTCTTGTACCTTAGCAATCCCCCTGGCGTATCGCGTACCGACCGCAGAAAACAGCTGGACGCATTGTCCGCACTTAATTCACAGCAACACGACCGCTTTGGCGACCCCGAAATCCTGGCTCGAATTCATCAACATGAAATGGCCTATCGCATGCAGGCATCGGTCCCCGAATTGATGGACTTAACCCAAGAATCCCCCGAAACGATGACCTTGTACGGCAAGGAAGCGGAAACCCCGGGGACCTTCGCCGCCTGCTGCTTGAATGCTCGTCGGTTGGTGGAAAGAGGAGTTCGCAACGTACAGATTTTCCATCGTGGCTGGGATGCCCATGGCCGTCTCCCCGCGGAACACGAATCCCAGTGCAAAGATATCGACCAGGCCTGTGCCGCCCTGATCACGGACCTCAAACAACGCGGCTTGCTGGAAGATACGCTGGTGGTCTGGGGTGGCGAATTCGGACGGACCGTCTATTGCCAAGGCAGCTTGACACGTGAGAACTACGGACGCGATCACCATCCTCGATGCTTTACCACTTGGATGGCAGGCGGCGGAGTCAAGCCGGGGATTACCTACGGACACACCGATAAATTTGGATACAACATCGCGGATGCAGACGGTAATCCGTTAACGCCACAACCGACCAAGGAAAAGTGGACTCCTGGCACGATGCACATTCACGATCTAAACGCCACCATCCTGCATCTGTTGGGCATCGACCACACGCGTCTGACCTATCGCTACCAAGGAAGGGACTTCCGCTTAACCGATGTCCACGGCCATGTCATCCATGACCTCTTAGCCTAATTTTGATGCTTCGTTTGCGTCGCGAGTTCGCAGCAAGCAGACTGTACACCGTCACCTGCTACCTTCAACTGGACCCTAATTCAAATGATTCGCCATCTACTTTGCCTAGTCGCGGGACTGATTACCTCGACGTCGTTGTATGCGGAAATTCAGATGCCGCATTTCTTTTCCGACCACATGGTTCTGCAACGCGAATCGGAAGCTGCGATTTGGGGCCAGGCAGCCCCGCGAGCAGACGTCAGTGTTTCGTTCGACGGTCAGCGATCCCAAACGACTGCGGATGCAAATGGCAACTGGAAATTGCATCTCAAAATGGGTCCTGCAAATTCCAACGGTTCCGTGTTAACCGTCGAAGCAGGAAACGACCGGTTAGAAATCCAAGATGTCTTGGTCGGAGAGGTTTGGTTGGCTTCGGGACAATCGAATATGTCCTTCACGATGAACCGAGTCCCTGCATACAAATCGTTAATGGAACAGGCGAACTATCCTACCTTGCGAATGTTTAACGCCGCCACAACAACTGCCGCCGAACCGCAAAACGATATTGCGGGCAGCTGGACCGCCTGTTCGCCGAAAACCGTTCCACAGTATTCGGCCGTTGCATTCTTCTTCGCACTAAAATTGAATCAAGATCTAGAAATCCCCGTTGGGGTGATCAAGACCGCGTGGGGTGGAAAGCCTGTGGAAACATTCACCAGCCGCGAAGCATTGTCGACCCTGCCAGGGACAAAACGGTTGGTCGATGCAACGTTAAAGGCGGATGCCACCTTTGACCAAGCGAAGGCGGACAAACAGTACAAAATTCGGCTTGAGCAGTGGAACGCGAAAGCGGCCGCAAACAAAGCCTTGCCAGCAGCAGAACGCAAACGCATGCCTCGCAGACCGACCGCCCCCAAACGTCCGCTGCTAACCGAAGGAAGACCAGGTGTCCTCTTTGATGCAATGATCCATCCGTTTGTGGGCTACACCATGCGTGGAGCGATTTGGTATCAAGGCGAAGCCAATGCAAAACCAGGAGCCGTTCCCTACGACCAAACCCTTCCGCTTATGATCCGTGACTGGCGATCTCGCTGGGACGACGATTTTTCGTTCTACTTCGTGCAATTGGCTAATTATCGCGCTCCATCAACTCAGCCTGGCACCCCCGACGATTGGGCGCTTCTTCAAGACCGCATGCGTCTCATTCTCGATACGACTCCAAAGACCGGTATGGCGATCATCAATGACGTGGGAGAAGCCAACGACATTCATCCCAAAAACAAAAAGGACCCGGGCGAACGTCTGGCACGATGGGCGCTTGCAAAAGACTACGGCCGTTCTCTGGTCATCTCCGGGCCGCTGCTTAAATCAAGCAAAGTGGATGGGGATTCGATCCTGGTAACTTTTGATCACGTCGGAACAGGCCTTCGCAGCGGAGAAGGCAAGCCACTGAAACGTTTTGAAGTCGCCGGCAAAGACAAGAAGTGGCATTGGGCAACTGCAACCATCGTGGGGAAAAACTCGGTTCAAGTCCAAAGTCCCAATGTTCCCCATCCAGTCGCCGTCCGCTACGCCTGGGCATCCAACCCCGAAGGTGCCAACCTGGAAAACAGCGACGACCTGCCAGCATCTGTTTTCCGAACCGACAACTGGTAAGCCGCCAGTTATGCTTGCCCTCCTCCCGCCTAGACGCGGGGGGAGGCGAAAGAGCGTGTAGAGCACCCCGCAACAGAGTTACCGTTGCGGCAATGCGGGCTGTCAGCTGACTCGCTGAACTTCTTCCCCTGCATGGACCTGCATCCATCGCCTGGCAGCTTCGGCAATGAAATCGGCCGCATCTTGCGGAGTCCGATTTTCCATATTGATCACCAAATCATATTCGTGTGGATCAGCACACTGATGATGAAAATGATCTTTGATGAATGCCGCCTGTTCTTTGTCAGAGTGCTCCACAAACTTGCGAGCTTCTTTCGGACCGATCTGACGCTCGGCGGCGATTCGAGCAATGCGATAGTTAAGCGGGGCGACGATTCGAATGGAAAGCCCTCCTTCACGAGGCAGCAAGTAACGACTGCCTCGCCCTACGATCACAACCCTCCCGTGATGCGCTGCCAACAAGAACAGGCGATTCAATCGATTCATGTAGGCCGCCGAGGAGAACCCATTGCCATCGATCCACGAGTTAAAGATATCGCCTAGCCAGCTGCTATGTTTTTCATCAACCACCTCGATCAAACTACGGGACGTTCCGTAGTGTTCCGCCATGTAGTCAATGATCTCTTTATCAAGTACATCCCAGTGCAATTGTTGACCAACCAACTGTGCGATTTCGCTGCCTGCGGCCCCCGTTTCCCGGGACAACATCAGATAAGGACCGACACTTGTACTGACGTCGGCTTTCGCCAAACGTTCTCGACTGTGTTCCGCTTCGACCCATTTACGAATTTTCTGCTCGGCTCGCTTTTCAATTGCAGCAATATGAAGTGCGGTCATCTAATGAATCCTCCTAAGGCTTCTCTGACATTGAACTTTCAATTGCAGACCTGAGTGACTGCAGCGATGACCACATCGCACGCTCTGTGCCAAAGCATTCGCCGCACATTCCAAGCAATGGCTTCGAACCACTATTTCCCTGGTGAGAAATCAAGATTTGCTTCCGTCTGCAACCGGAACACGCTGGGCGACAACATCCCCAAACCCCGCATAGACATGCAAATTTGTGCAGTGCACGCAATTAAATGCGTGTAGGAAAGCATTCCGATCGACCAAGGAGCTAAACTAGGGGCACCTGCGCACCGCAAAACAGGCATACAGGAACGCGACCATCCGCTCTCCTCGTTACCTCCCCCGCTCAAATCCTCACCTCAGTGACTCACGAAATTGAGAACCTCAATGATCCGAATGCCTATCTTCTTATTGGGAATAACCCTCGGACTTCAGTGCTTGGTGATCTCGCCAAGCGATGCAGGCAATGGCTGGACGTCGACGAATATTCACGACCACTTCTTTACCGAAGGAGCCTCCGCGGGAGATATCGACGGCGACGGTCAGATCGATATCGTCGCGGGGCCTCTGTGGTTTCGTGGTCCTGACTTCACGCGTTCGCACGAGATTGCTCCTCCAAAAGAATTCCCTATCTCGCAGTACAGTGACCAGTTCTTTAGCCATGTCTCGGATGTCGATAATGATGGCGACAACGATGTTCTGGTGATTGGCTTCCCCGGAAAATCGGCTCGTCTGTACCTCCATCCCGGCGGGGATCCAAGCGACCAAACCTGGGAAATGAAAGAGATCACTGGCGACGTCGACAACGAATCGCCAGCGTTCTATGACCTGATCCCTGGGGGGACTCCGGAAATCGTTTGTGGGCATGAAGGGCAATACGGCTACTTCGCGGCCACCGAAGACGCCACAAAGCCATGGGTCTGGACGGGCGTCACACGCCCCGGAACCTGTGCAGGACGGTTTGCACATGGGATGGGAATCGGAGACGTCGACGGCGATGGGCACGTTGATTTACTGGACAAGAAATTCTGGTGGAAGAATCCGGGCCTCACCAAGGATTCGGCACCACTGTGGAAACAATACACATGGGCGCCGGGGCCTATTGGCGGCGGCGGTGCACAGATTGGCGTTACCGATGTCGATGGTGACGGAGACTCGGACATCGTGACATCGCTGAATGCTCACGGTTTTGGCTTAGCATGGTTTGAGCAACAAGGCCCGGAAAAATTCGTACGCCACGACATCATGGGCGATACCTCAATCAAGAACCCGTACGGTGTGGTCTTCAGTCAACTGCACGCGGTTGTCCTCGCAGATGTCGATCAAGATGGCATTCAAGACATCATTACCGGCAAACGTTGGTGGGCACATAACGGCCACGATGTTGGCGGAAGACAAGAACCGGTTCTGTACTGGTTCCGCTGCGAGCGGAGCGAAAACGGAGTCGAATTTGTACCGCATCGGATCGACCGTAATTCAGGTGTTGGAACCGATTTACTGGTGACAGATTTAAATGCGGACAACCAGCTTGATATCGTGTCGTCAAGCAAGAAAGGCTTGACCGTGCATATTCGTCAACCGGAAACGACTCCCGAGCCAATGAAACGATGGCAAATCGAGGAAGGTCGCGATCAAACAAAATACACCGATGGGGTGCCTGCGGAGAAAGCGGCTCAGCACATGATGCTACCCGAGGGTTTTGAGGCGGACTTGATTGCTTCCGAACCCGCACTCACTCAACCGATTGCGATGTGCTTCGACGACCGGGGTAGGATCTGGGTTCTTGAGGGACACACCTACCCGCAGAAAGCACCGCAAGGCGAAGGTAAAGACCGCATCATCATTCTTGAAGACGCCGATGCCAACGGCTCCTTTGAATCACAAAAAACCTTTATCGAAGGACTGAATTTAGCCAGCGGAATCGAGGTCGGTTTTGGTGGCGTGTGGGTCGGAGCGGCTCCGGAATTCATGTTCATTCCGGACGCCGACGGCGATGACGTCCCCGATGGTAAACCGCAGGTCCTACTGGATGGCTGGGGCTACCAAGACACACACGAAACCCTGAATTCATTTACTTGGGGCCCCGACGGCTGGCTATACGGTTGCCACGGAGTCTTCACACACTCTCGCGTTGGTAAACCGGGGACAAAGGATGATCAACGCATTCCAATCAACGCAGGGATCTGGCGGTACCATCCCACTCGTCATGAATTCGAAGTCTACGCAGAAGGGAGCAGCAATCCATGGGGACTTGATTTCAATGATCGTGGAGACTGGTTTATTGAAGCCTGCGTGATTCCCCATCTGTTTCACATCCAGCAGGGCGGACGCTATTTTCGCCAAGCAGGAACTCACTTCAATCCATATATCTACGACGACATTTCAACCATCGCTGACCATTTACATTACGGCGACGGGACGTTCGGTTCAGCCAATGACGCTGGACGAGTGGACCGGAAACTTACCGCCGAAAAACCACTCGACACGTCGATGGTTGGTGGTGGACACGCTCATTGTGGACTGGCGATCTACAACGGTGGTGTTTTTCCGGCAGAGTATCAAGGGCAATTGATGATGCACAACCTGCATGGGCATCGAATCGTCGTCGATGCAGTCGAAGATGAGGGCAGCGGCTACATCGGTCGCCATCGCCCCGATTTTTCACTATCTCAAGATCATCAGCAAATTGGGGTTGGAATCATGGTCGGGCCGGACGGGGCCATCTACACCTCCGACTGGCACGATCCCCAAACATGCCACAACCGCTCGCCAGAAATTTGGAATCGCAGTGACGGCCGACTGTTTCGTTTTCGGTATGGCGATGTACGTCCCTATCGCTTCGACCTAAGCAAAGAGTCCGACATTCAGTTGGCAGCCAGGCTATCAAGCGACAACGGCTATTTTGCTCGCCGCGCACAACGCTTGCTTCAAGAACGCGCAGCAGCCGGCACGCTGGATCGCTCAAAGGTACAAGAAGCACTGGCGAACCAATTTGCAGAAACAAATAGTCAACGCGATCGCCTTCGTGCCCTCTGGACCAACTGGGCGATCGGCGGACTGGATGTGCCCGCATTGCAGCAAATTTTGAAGGACTCCGATCCTTACGTCCGAAGCTGGGCTGTCACCATGCTGGGCGAATCCGAGCAAGCGCTGGATGCGTCGACTTTGACAATGCTTGCGGATCTTGCACGTTCAGAATCCAGCCCTGCAGTCCGTCGTCAGCTTGCTGCGGTCCTGCAACGCCTTCCGCTGGAGCAACGCTGGCCGATCGTCACCGGACTGGTTACCCACCATGTCGACTTGAATGATCGCAATATCCCGCTGTTGGTTTGGTACGGTTTTGAACCTCTGGCGGGCGAAGACCCAGGTCGTGCTTTCCAACTGGCGATGCAAAGCGGTTGGCCCGACCTTCTGCGATACACCATTCGCCGAACGGCGGCCACCGAGGAAGGTCGCGAGATACTGGCGGCTCAAGTATCGCAGTCCGCAGCCAAGAAATATCATAAACTGATCCTGGAAGAACTGTTGCAGGCAACGACCAGCCGCGCAGGTCTGCCGATGCCAAAAGCATGGCCTGCGTCCTATCAACAGATTCTGGATACCGCGGAACCCGCGTTACAAGAAACGGCTCGCTCAGTCGCCGTTGGATTCGGCGATCCCAGCGTTCTGCCGTACTACCAATCGACATTTGAGGACACGGACAAACCGGCCTCACAGCGTGTGGCTGCGTTGAAAATTTTGTCGACAATCGGCGATGTGAATCTAGCTGACAAATTGGTGAACTACCTGGAGGATCCAGCCGTTGCAGTCCCTGCGATCAAGGCACTTGCTCAATTTGACAATCCCCAAATCGCGGCTCAATTGATCGCTCGATATGACGCTTTGTCACCTGCAGCCCAAACCGCTGCACTGAACACCTTGGTCGCTCGATTAGCTTCAGCAAAGTTATTGGCCGAAGCGATGCAGTCCGAAAAAATTGCCTCTCAAACGGTTCCCGCATTTATCGTTCGCCAAGCAGTCGCTTTAAACGACAGCGAACTAAATGCGCGTCTGGAAAAGGCATGGGGCCGGATCGGGACATCGTCCTCGGAAAAAGCGGCACAGTACACTCGTCTGCAAAAGCTGTTGTCCGGCAATGCATATCAAAAAGCGGATCGTTCCAATGGTCGATTGCTATATGACACCAACTGCGGCAAGTGCCACAAACTGTTTGGAACGGGGGAATCGATCGGTCCAGAAATCACCGGTGCCAACCGAACCGATTTGAAGTACTGGATGGAAAACATCCTGGAACCCAACGCCCTGATTGGCCGCGATTACCAGATGACTCAATTTCTGATGGATGATGGCCGGTTGGTCAGCGGTCTGGTTAAAAGCGAAAACGAATCGGCAGTCACCGTGCAAACCGCGACGGAATCGGTCGTGCTTGCCAAAGCGAACGTCGAAGAACGCGTGCTTTCACAGATGTCGTTGATGCCCGAAGGTCAACTTGAACCAATGACCGACCAACAGATCCGCGAACTTTTTCGATATCTGAGCGGTGATTCACAAGTACCGCTCCCCGGTCAGTCAGCCGATCAGGTACTTCCCGTCCCCGACCAGGAAGGCACCTGGCGTCTTGAAGGCGAATGGTTGGTTTCCCGCAGCAAAGCAACCGCCGGAGCCCTTCGCCCGCAAGCGATGGGCGGTTTTGGTGGCGATTGGTCGGGAGATTCGCAACTCTGGTGGACGGGTGGCAAACCAGGGTCGGTACTAAAGGTAACGCTTCCAGTCCCCGCCGAAGGGACTTACGACGTCACGATGTATCTAACTCGAGCCGTTGACTACGCCCAACTGCAAGTCCGCGGACCGGGCATATCGCCTTTAGAGATCGATTTGTTCGATCCCAAAGTGTCATTGGCTGAACCGCTAGAATGGCAAGGAGTCACGATTCCCAAGGGACAACCGCTTACCTTTGAACTTGAGATTACCGGGGCCAACAAATCTGCGTTACGCCGATTCATGGTCGGGTTAGACCGAATCGAACTGCGGCCCTCCAAGTAGCGGGTTTTAGGAACCATATCATGCTGAACTTGATTTCACGCGGAAAGTCGCATACCTGCAACGGAACCACACGCCGCGATTTCCTGCAGGCGGGTACGCTAGGAGCAATCGGATTTGGTCTGCCTCAATTACTGGCGGCCAAGGAGGCAGGTTTAACCGACAAGTCCAAAGACAATCGATCATGCATCATGATCTTTAACCTGGGGGCTCCTAGCCAGCTTGATACGTTTGACATGAAACCGCAGGCCCCTGCGGAGATCCGCGGGCCGTTCCAACCGATTGCCACAAAGGGTGACTTTCAAATTTCGGAAATCCTTCCGGGACACGCAAAGGTCGCTGACAAATTTTCGATTGTTCGGTCCTGTTATCACAATGCAGCGGCCGTCCATGACGCGGGCTGGCAGATGATGCAGACCGGTCGGCAATTCACTGGCGGCGTGAACTATCCGCATGCTGGCGCAGTGCTGCAGTACCTGAAAGGTCGCCGCACCGATTTACCGGCTCACGTCGTCTTGCCAGAAACCATGGGGCGCGGCGGCGGCAATCTACCCAATGGGCAAGCAGGAGGATTTTTGGGCAAAGCCTACGATCCCTTCGCGCTAATGGCCGATCCTAGCCAGCCGAATTTTAAGGTTCCAGATCTGCTGCCGCCCGATTCACTGGGTGATATTCGCATCGACCGCCGAAGACGCATGCGGGCCGCCATCGAAGGCAAAATGCGATCTTTTGAAGCGACCGAATCCGCGGCACTGATGGATAAAAACTTCGCTGCAGCCTATCGCCTGATGAACAGCCCTCAAGCTCGCTCCGCTTTTGACCTTACCAAAGAACCAACCGCGGTACGCGAACGCTACGGAATGAATCGGTTTGGCCAATGCTGCTTGCTCTCCCGACGATTGGTGGAAGCCGGTGTCCGATTTGTAACCGTCAATACGTTCCTGACGGTCTTTAATGAACTGACCTGGGACATCCATGGCAGCAAACCATTCACGACCATTGAGGGAATGAAGAACATTGTTGCCCCGATGTATGACCAAGGCTACTCGGCTTTGATCGAAGACCTTGCGGACCGAGGAATGTTGGAGGACACAATGGTCTGTGGCTTAGCCGAATTTGGGCGGACCCCCAAAGTGAATCCGGCAGGAGGACGCGATCATTGGCCACAATGTTTCAGTTGTACTTTTGCTGGAGGTGGAGTTCAGGGTGGTCGAGCCATCGGCGCGAGCGATCCGATTGGCGGAGTCCCAGCCGACCGCCCGGCACCGCCCAGCGAGATCATTGCAACCATTTTCCATAGCCTGGGTCTAGACCTACACGCAGAACTGCCAGGTCCCGGCGGCCGTCCATTCCCCTTGGTCGATTTTGGCTTTCGTGAAATCCGCGAATTATTCAGCTAATGACTTTTGGTATCGCTCCAAGCTCTGATGCCTAAACCGAGGCATCGGAATCCAGCCTGACGAAAGAAACACGTGTTACAAAATCCTTCCGCACCGCGACGATCCATCTTGGCGATGGTGGTCTGCATCGGCCTGCTTGCAATGTCTTGCAATGCAGTTGCCGAGGAACCTGAAGCAGCCCCCAGCGATCGCCTTTGGAGCTTTCGCAACGATGTGCAGTCGATCCTGTCGCGGCACGGCTGCAATGCCGGCGCATGCCACGGAACCCTCGCAGGTAAAGGAGGATTTCGATTGTCGCTGCATGGTTTCGATAGCGAAGCCGATTACCTTGCGATCACCAAACAAAATCGTGGAAGGCGAATTGAAATCGCGGACCCCGGGCGTAGCTTGCTGCTTGCGAAACCGACCGGCACCTTACCTCACAAGGGAGGAATTCGGCTGGAAACGGACTCTCGCGATTACCAAATCCTTGCTGAATGGATCGCCGCTGGAGCCCCGGGACCAGCCCAAGAGGATGCCAGACTGACCAACATTAAGGTCGCCCCCGAAAAGGCTCGCCTGGCAACCGGCGACACAGCTCAGCTTACAGTACACGCCCAGTACGATGATGGGGGCAGCGTTGATGTGACCTCGTGGGCCAAATTCTCAGCAACGGACGAATCGATTGCGGGCGTGGATGAGAACGGTTTGGTAACCATTCGCGGAAGTGGTGAAGGGGCAATTCGCGTCTGGTTTGGAAGCCGAATCGCATTGGCACGGATGACCGTCTCGTTCCCTCACCCCACCTCGCCAAGCCTATTCGCGAAAGCACCACGTGAAAACTTTATCGACGAATTGGTGCTGGAACAGCTGCAGACGCTTAATCTACCTCCCTCTCCACGTTGCGATGATGAAACATTCCTGCGACGTGCGTTCTTAGATACCGTCGGCCGATTGCCAAACGAGCAGCAACGACAGATCTACTTAAGTACCCCCGCACCCGAACGCCGCAGCCAACTGATCCAGCGTCTGTTGTCCAGCGAAGACTACGTCGACTACTGGACCTACAAGTGGAGCGACATGCTGTTGATCAACGGCAACCGCCTCCGGCCACAAGCCGTCCAGGCCTACTACAAATGGATTCGCGGAGCGGTGGCCGAAGACCGTCCATGGGACAAAATTGTTCGTCAAATATTAACAGCGACCGGCGTCAGCACGGAAAACGGCGCGACGAATTTTTACGCCCTGCATCAGACTCCTGAAGAGATGACGGAGAATGCCTGTCAGGCTTTTATGGGGCTATCGATCGGCTGTGCGAAATGCCACAACCATCCACTGGAGAAATGGTCGAACGATCAATACTACGGGATGGCAAACCTATTCGCCCGAGTCCGCGCGAAAGGCTGGGGTGGCGAAACGCGTAACGGCGACGGGATCCGTACGCTTTACGTTACCGATTCAGGAGACGTCATCCAACCGACACGCGGGAAACCACAACCACCGACTCCGCTGGATTCACAACCGCTGGAATTCGATGCTCCTGGTGACCGTCGCGTGGCGCTGGCCGACTGGATGACGACTGCGGACAACCCCTACTTCGCTCGAGCGATTACCAACCGAGTATGGGCGAACTTTTTTGGCCGTGGATTGGTTGAACCTGTCGACGACCTGCGGGTTAGCAACCCAGCCTCCAACGAACCGTTACTCCAAGCGTCTGCCGATTATCTTGCAGAGGCTCAGTTCGACTTAAAAAGTCTAATGCGAGTGATCCTGGAAAGTGAGACCTACCAACGCAGTAGCATTCCACTGCCAACCAACAAAGATGACGACCGCTACCTAAGCCGTTACTACCCGCGTCGTCTGATGGCTGAAGTCCTGCTTGACGCGGTCGACCAAGTCCTGCAGACAACCACGACATTTGATCAAGTAGCTTTCTCGGGGGCCGATGTACAAAAGACTGATTTTTACCCCGCAGGAACCCGAGCGATCGAACTGTACGATTCAGCGGTTTCCTCTTACTTTTTGAAAACGTTCGGCCGCAACCCAAGAGAAATTGTCTGCGAATGCGAACGTAGTGCGGAACCCAGCTTGGTGCAGGTACTGCATTTATCAAACGGCGACACGCTAAATCCCAAACTAAATGCAGTGGACAATCTGTTGGTACAACTGGATCAACAAGGTGCCGACACGAATCAAGTGCTCACCGCATTGTTTGAACGAGCACTGTCGCGAATGCCAACCGAACAAGAACGCCAAACACTACAGCAAATCACCCAAGAATACGAAGATCAAAATTTGGTTGCGTGGCGTGACTTAGCATGGAGCGTATTGACGAGCGCCGAATTTACGTTCAACCATTAAGGTTCGCTCACTTGGATTTAATCACAGTCTAAAACGGCTGGAACAAAACCGCCGGGCATACGATTTACCGATCGCGAATGAACGACCTTCACCTATCCCCTCCGGCCCCATGTCCCTCATCTCAATGTCGTCTTTGCTAGTGATACCAAACATGAACTTACGGCCTGCTTTGCTCTTGCTGCTGTTGCTTTGTGGACTGCCCATTTCATCGGTGTCAGCAAAGCAAGCCGTTGCATTCTCCACAGAGATCGTGCCGCTCTTGGAGAAGCATTGCGTTGCGTGCCATTCGGTGGATGAACCCGAAGGAGGGCTGGTGCTGGCTAGTTATGCAGGATTAATGGGAGGCGGCGATTCTGGGCCAGCGATTACTCCCGGCACAGCTCAAAGCAGTCGCATACTGTTGATGATCAAAGGGACACTTGCCCCCAAGATGCCTCCGGAAGAAGACGGATTCAATGAAGAAGAACTGGCAATCCTGACGGAGTGGATCGAACAAGGGGCAATCGGCCCCAAAGACGGCGTCAAAGAATCAGCATCACCTGCAATGCAGTTTCCGAAGATTGTGACGGACGCCGAAGCCATTCAGCCGGCGACGGCGGTTTCCGTCGCGCCAAGTGGTAAACTTCTGGCAGTCGCTCGGTTCGGGTCGGTCACGCTGCAAACCGATTCGGGAGAGATCCTAAATCGCTGGGAGGATTTCCCCGGAAAAATTAATTCGCTTCGTTTTAGCAAAGACGGAAAAACCCTTGTCGTCGCGTCCGGTCTAACGGGCAAGTATGGTTTGGCGGTTCTCATCGAACTTGGAGACCTTTCCAAACAAGAGGAAGCGTTAGCTGCAAGTAAAGCGGAGCCCTCCGACGACAGTGCAACCGATCATTCTTCTCACTCTTCGAAACGCTTGTTCCAAGGGCATCGTGACACATTATACGCTGCGGAACTATCGCCGGACGGTCAACGTTTAGCGACAGCCGGATACGACCAACAGATACTTCTTTGGGATGTCGCCACAGGAGAGTTAGTCAACCGTCTAGAGGGACACAACGGAGCCATCCTGGGGCTCGCCTTTTCGCCGGATGGAAAGGTGTTGGTAAGTGGCTCGGCAGACGAGACGGTTAAGGTTTGGAATGTCGAAACGGGTGAGCGGTTCGACACATTAAATCAACCAGAAGGGGAAGTGTTAGCCGTTACGTTTACCGAGGACGGAAAATATATCCTTGCTTGTAGTGCGGACCATCGGTTTCGTGCATGGAAGTTAACATCCATTGACAAACCCCGCACAAATCCACTGATTACCACTCGGTATATCGATGATGCTTCCCTAAACGGAATTGCCATCATCCCCGGTGGCAAGGGGGTGATCGTCGTCAGCGAATCCGGCAACGCAAAAATTGTGCGTATTGCGGACTGGAATGTTGCTGCAACTTTGCAGCCATTCGGGGCAACAACAAGCGATGTGGCAGTCGCGATGGATGGGAAAGAAGCCTTCTTGACACTCTTTGATGGGACATTGGTCCGCAGAGAAATTCCCTCGCTTGCTCAACCGGATCCACCGACGTCCGAGGCTCCGAAGCACGATTCCATTTTCTTAGACCTTGCGGCTCCAACCGTTGTCGCGGAAAACCCCAAACCAAGTGCCTTAGCGACGCCTCCACTCTTACCGAGAAACGTGATCGTTCACGGAAATATCGATACCCCCAAACAAGTCGATCGCTTTCGCTGGGCTGCCAAAGCGGGCGAGGTGTGGGCGGTGGATTGTGATGCGGTGGCCGACTCAAAAGACACGACCACTGCAGGCGGATTGCTTGACCCAACTATTCAGATCGAAAATTCTGAAGGCAAAATCGTTACCCGTGTTCGCTTGCAAGCGGTACGCGAATCCTATTTTACTTTTCGAGGAAAAAGCAGTACCCAATCAAATGATTTTCGAATGTTCGGCTGGGACGGTATGCACCTGGATGACTACCTCTACTCGAACGGTGAAGTAACACGCTTGTGGATGCATCCCCGAGGTCCCGATTCAGGCTTCGATGTTTATCCCGGAGAAGGCGACCGCTGGACTTACTTTGAAACTTCGCATGTTACCCATGCGCTCGGAGAGCCCGCCTACATTGTGAAACCACTAGCGACGGACGAGGCTCCTTTGGCAAACGGACTGCCCGTTTTCGAAATCGGTTACCAGAACGACGACGATCCAATGCGGCGAGAAGGGAAGAACAGTCGTTTGATATTTAGAGCACCCTCCGACGGCCTATTTACAGTCGCCATCTCGGATCGGCGGCTTGAAGGGGGAGCCGACTATCGGTATGAATTGCGAATTCGACCAGCACGCCCCTCGTTTTCCGCCTCGGTAACCGAGATCAAGCAACCGCTACTGAGGGGCGCTGGCCGGGAATTTACCGTCCGAGTCGAACGCTATGATGGCTTTGACGGAGCCGTTGTTTTTGACTGCGATGACTTACCAGCAGGCGTACACAGCACGTTTCCGGTTACCGTTGAACCAGGGCAGAAAAGTGCCAACGGCATCCTCTGGCTGGACGAAGCGGACATAAAACTACCACCAGAATTGAAACCCACAGTTTTCGCTACAGGTTGGGGGACTGGGGTTCAGTTGGAACGTGTCGCCGGCTCACTAGGAAGCCTGACGAGTGCCGATTCAGCTCGAATCATTCCCAAAATCAGCCTTAACCAAACAGTATCGGCCTCAGGTCAGGCAAGCGAATTTTCCGAATTGACTATCGCGCCAGGGGAAACCGTGTCAGCAATTGTCGAAGTCGAACGAGCGAAGGACTTTGATGCCGAGGTAAGCTTTGGGAAAGAGAAAGCAGGACGCAATGCAACGCACGGAGTTTATGTTGACAACATCGGCTTGAACGGCTTGCTACTTCTAAAAGGCATGGAACAACGCAAGTTTTTCATCACAGCCGATCCCATTAGCAAACCTGGAATGCGTCTCTTTTATTTAAAAGCCGAACTGGACGGTGGGATCACCAGTCTACCTATTAAGCTGCACGTCCAACCGCGATAGCCGAACTTCGGCACCTCAACTATCCAGTCCCTCCGAAGGGACCATGCATATCACGGCAGGTGCCAGATCGCAGCAGGAGGCAGCATGCACACGCAAGGAAATTTGCGATCGCAAGGGCTCGTATCACCGGTGCAAGCGAGCTAAACGATCGTCAACGGGCATGCTAGCATTACGGAAATCTTAGCGAATCAGCGACATCCAATTTGGTTCGCGAGTTGACCCTCTCCCCCGACAGCGGTAGGATCGAGAAATCGAGTTGAGTCACTCTTTTCTCATGCATGGGGTAGATATGATGTGCAATGCAAATCGAAGTGAAGTGTTCAAGGCAAAAGAGATAGGCGTCTATCATGCCATGAACCAAACCACTCGCAGAACTTACTTATTCGGAATCGACCCGATTTCAGAGCGAGATTACTCGCATCGCCGGGGCTGGTATCGGGACCGGATGGCGTTGCTTGCTTGCTACTTTTGCATCGATGTTCTGGCCTATAGCGTCTTGTCGAATCACTGGCATGCCATCTTGCGCAACCGACCGGATTTGGCGGCAAAATTGACGCCACGCGAGATTGCCATTCGCTGGCTTTCGGTCACATCGCGTGCCAAGAGCCGAAACAAGAACGGCGGCGAGATCACCGAAGCGGAGATCGCTAAGATCGTCAACAACCCTGAGTCCGTCGAAGAGCTTCGGGAGCGGCTTTCGAACATTTCGTGGTTTGTTCGGCAGATGTGTCAAACACTTTCCCGGCGTTGCAACAAAGAAGACGAAGTGACAGGTCATCTATTCGGCAATCGCTTCAAGATGAATCGTTTACCGACAGAAGAAGAGATTCTGGCTGGAATGTTGTACGTCGATTTAAACCCGCTACGAGCTGGTCTGGCCGATGCATTGGATGATTTTGCGGAAGTTTCGATCAGCGAACGCCTGACAACACTCAATGATGAAGCAGCCGACCTGGAATCGTGGTTAGCACCGCTTGAGTTAGAAGGGGAGGTCGACGGCAAGCAAGTTCTTGTCACTAACACGCTAACGGCCGCCGAGGTCAAGAAGCGAGTACGGAAACGTGAAGAGTTGAGCGAGCAACTAGGGTGCCTCCCGATGAAGCTAGAAGCCTATCAAGAACTGTTATGGCATCTAGCCATCCAGTCTCGTCCGGAACTTCAGGCTTCGGACCGTCTACCGGCGAACATGTTCCGGCATCCAATGAAGCTGGGGAAGACGCCCGTCAACATCGAAGAACTAACCGACCGCCACGCCCAAATGGGGCGTCGCTACGCATCGCCCGTCGACCTTCAAACGCGCACCGCGATCCAACGGCGTCAAGAAGCCGATGCGGAATCGATCCCCATCGACAATACATGGTGCGCATTCTGACCTAGTCACGGTCGCCTTCAGCCAAAACCGCATCACAAAAGTCAAGAAAAGGGCCTTTGATCGGTACCGGTGCGCCCATCCCTCTCAAACAAGCCCCAAACAAGCCCCCAAAGGCCTTCTCAGCCATCAAAACAAGCAAACCCGAACGCCCCCAAAGGGCAAACATCCCCCGAAAAAAAGGCTAGCAAACACGAACCTCTCCCCCGACCGTAGTCTGTCCTGGACCTAAGCCCACGCGCCCGTAGTCTGTCCCTATTTATTTTCCTTTTGAACTTCTTCGGACTCTAATGCGTGGTGGCTCTTTAGCATGGCTACGAATTGCGGAAGGAGCTTTATCTGCTGCGATTCATAAAACTTCAGCAAGTCGTTCCCGAGCGCTGTGTTCAGCTGGTAGTACCGCACGCGTTTGTTGACCTGCACGAAATCAAGACGGTCGGCTTGCTCGGGCGTTAGAGTTCCCGCTGTTCGAGGAGCATGAACCGTGCAGTTTGTTAGATGCGTCCCCAATTCAGACTCGAGTGCATAAATCCGCTCGGTGCCTTCCGTAAGGTTGGGAGCAAACCGGCAGTTCAAGAAACTTAGACTGCCGCGTAGAGGACCGTCTACGTCCGCTGTACAGCGATCGATGGCACTGTCAGTGACCGATAGATTGGCGGCACTGCCGCCCAAATAGACACTCAGGTTTGGGCAGTTAGTGACTCGAATGTGTGGATAGAGTGCCTTGCTGTCTTGATACGCAATGCTCCCCTTGTCCCCGATCCGTAAATGAGCGAATGCCGGATCATTCGGCTTGGAAGGCGGAAGTGCCTCTAACTGAATATCCTCGAAAATCATTTGGCAATTGGTCGTCAATTGCTGACCATCATAGCCGCCTTCCTTCGCTCCCAAATCGTAATGATAGGGAGCGGGGATATCGACCAGCCGAATCCCTTGCTGTCGCCCCGAGACCGTTATGTTGCGTGCCGAAAGATGATGCGCAAAAAAGTGCCTTGAATCGTCCTTGGTTTTTGAGAACTTGGCGACCGACATTAACCAAACCGGAGCCGTTGACGCAGGGAATCGCTGAAAGTCAATCTGAAAGTTTTGAATGTCGATCGTGCGTCCGCAGCCGATCGGATAGCCGAAACCAAACTGCGCAGGGCGACTACTCAAAATAGTGACGGAACGGTCACTAGCGGGCGCTAGCTTGCAATTTCGAATGCGGATGTTGCCGTCCCATTTGGCTCCGAAGTCTGAGCGGAAGTTGACAAACGTATTGCCATGCTGAACGGTATTCTCAATCGTTAAATCGCCCCCCCCGGTCACCGAAATCCCTCGCAGACCAACTTCCGAATCCTTAATCGTCAGATTCCAACAATGAAAATGCACATCGATTCGATTCAGGCGACAGTTCTCAATACGAAAGTTCTTGTTGATGTTTGTGCCAAAAACTCCCCAGTGCAAATAACTCCCTTCGGCTGTGATATTGCGAAAGGTGCAGTTCAGTAAACGATTTCCGCTAATCCCGTAAGTGCCTGCACCAACCTTTTTCGCAGGATCCTTGCGGTTTTGCTCCCAAGGGATCAGACGAATATTCTCCAGTGTCGAATTGAAGACACGACTGAGCGTATAAAAACCTGAACGCGGTTCCATCGAGGTATCGCGGTGCCCAGGCTCTAAGCCAACCCACTGATTTTGAATCTTGGTCCGACTCCGCTCAATTCGGAATCCATTCGAATAATACGAGGTGTATTTCGTACCTGGATTATCGCCTGACAGATAAAACCCACCTCCGTCCACGATCAAAAAACTGTCGTTGCAGGGAGTCGCCGTCAAAGTTGTATAGTTCGTAAATTCCCAAGCGATGTCGCCTACGATCCGTCCGTCTTCTTCCACGTAGAAAAGTTCTTCACGATCCCACGATTGCCCTTTGTAACGATCGCCTGCGCGAAACCCAATCTGATCCCCCGAATCGGCGATACTGATAAGACAGTTTTTATAGGGAGCCATCTCCGAGATAACCTGGACTCCCGGCCCAAGTTTTTCCAGAAAAGATTTCTTGGCCGCTTCATCCAACTTTATTGACTTGGCAGGCAACAAGCTTGAAACACGAAATCGAGGCTTACGCTTGTCGTTGTATTTCTCGTTGATGTGGAAGATCGTGTTCCCCCATTCAACGTTGGTAGTGATGGGTATTTGATTCGTCCGAACGATCCAGAATTCCCCTTCCCGTTGGATGATCGGCAAACCATGTTCTCTAGCGAATTCATGAGCCTGCTTGATCTGCACCCCATCGTCGCTCTTACCATCACTTTTCACCCCGAACATGCGGTAATTGACGGAACTGCCCGGTAACAGTTCGGCCACCAGACCTTTGCGAATCGAAATCTTTGTGGTCTCGTCGACGGGATCTTTCGCGTCTGCTTTCACGACGACATAAGAAGCCTCTCCGCCATCACCAGCACTCGCGTATCCCAGCGTACGAACAACGACCCCAACTGCCAAAGTCGAATCTCCGGCCATCGCAGCAACTGTTGGATAAACTCTGGCTTCACGCTGAACAGAAGCAGCACTCGCACCACGATCCTGTGCCTCAACACTCGCCCCATGCGCAAACGCAAGCCCACCTAGCCCCAGCAAACCGATCACTCGCCGACGCTGAATAGATTGCTTTTCGTTGATACTTGAATTCGTCGAACGCATTGGATGTCCTTAGATCGCCAGTTGCCAACTGACTTTTGAGGTGGGGAGAGAGTGGGAGGTGGGAGGTGGAAGGTGGGAGGTGGGAGGTGGGAGGTGGGAGGTGGGAGGTGGGAGGAAATTGGGCAACGCGATGGAGAATCGCCAAAGCGATGCGATCGACAAAATTCTCAGCCAACCAGACCGAAAGGCTGGATTTCGATGTCGCCGAACCGGCACCCACAGTGCAGAAGATTATAGTTGCCGAGCCGTTAGTTTAACAGAGTTTTATCGACATCGAAGACAGGCGACGCATCACCAACAGCTAGCTTGGGGACGGAATATCGGAGAGCCTTAACAACAACGGCTGGACACGCGAAAGCACCAACGGCACGCTAACATTGCCTGAACATGCTCGCCTCTTGGAACGATCAAACAAAGATAGTCTTCGAAATGCGACAGCAATTTGAGGTGGTGCCGGTTTTGGGGGCCACCAGGAAGCTAAAAATTTGGTATGACTATCAACCACAAGCTCCTGGGGATCATGGATGGCCAAGAAAGCAAAAACGCGACGGGTTTACGATGAAGACTTTAAGCGAGAGGCAGTTCAAATGCTCCTCGATGGGCACTCCGCAAAGTCGGTGGCAGAACGTCTGGGCATTACCTGCCCAACCATCGTCCGTCGGTGGAAACAGCAGCAGTTGACAGCCGCAGGCCCGGTGGCCGACGCGATGGATGATCGGGTCAAAGAGCTGGAGAATCAGTTGCGTCGCGTCGAGCGGGAGCGCGACGTCTTAAAAAAAGCGTTAATCATTTTCGGCCGCAACGAGTAGCCGAAATCTATCCCGCTGCCGCGTCGATTGTCCAGCTGCAGATAGCATCCGAGCGAGAGGTCTGTGATTTCCTATCGCTCAATCGGTCTTCCTTTCAAGCCTGGCAGCGTTCCGGAGGCTCGGAGCGCGATGAGTCTGATGCCGCGTTACTGCCGATCGTCACTGCGGTCTTCCGAAAGCATAAACGCCGCTATGGCAGCCGTCGAATCGTTGAGGAACTGAAGACAATGGACATTCATTGCGGCCGTCGCAGAGTGTCAAAACTCATGGAAGATGCAGGACTTCGCGCGATTCAGCCGAAATCGTTTAAGCCGCGAACCACCGAAAGTCGACATCGGCTTGGGTACAGTCCTAACCTTTTGCTGGATCTGCTAGAACCGACCACCTTTGGTCAACTTTGGGTAGGCGACATTACGTACATTCCCGTCGATGGTATTGGTTTTGGATATCTTGCCACGCTGATGGATCGCTATTCACGCCGGATTGTTGGATGGGATTTCCGCGATGACATGACTGAACAACTCGCTGTGACAGCTCTTCAGCGATCGATTCGAGCTGTGCAGCCTTCGGCAGGATTGATTCACCACACTGACCGTGGTGGCCAATATGCAGGAAAGCGGTATCGTGGAATTCTCTCTCGTGCATCAATGCGACAGAGCATGAGTCGTGCGGGCGACTGCTACGACAATGCATTTATGGAATCATGCTTCGGAACTCTCAAGACTGAAATGGGTATGGCCGAATACCTGAGTATGGCGATCGCAAAACGCGAGTTGACTGAGTACATCCAGTACTACAACACCGATCGCCGACATTCATCTCTCGGCTACCTCACGCCGACACAGTACGAAGCCGCCGCATGAGCGGCGCAAGCTTCCCGGTGGCCCCCAAAACCGGCACCACCTCAATTTACTTCAGGCGACCATAGGTTTCTCGCACCAATGCTTCTCCGTAGTTTCGCTCCAGTCGCCGGATGCAAAAATGGGCTCGCGCCAAATCCTGGTAATGATCGATGAAGTAGCTATTGATAAGTGCTCCTCCAATGGCCCCGATTACCGGAATGGCTTGGGCTGCAATTTTTTCGCTCACTACGACACCGAATCGTTTGCTTATCTGAGCAACCAATCGGACCAATGGGGGTGCCGTTGAATCGGCAACTCCATTTTTCAGGAGGTACTGCGAAGCATCCCGAATCTGCGTTGCCATTGCGGCTCGAACCGCGAAATAGCCAATTTCTGTGTCATCGTCAATTTCGGTCGATTTCCCAGGATCGAGCGCGAAGACCTGCAGGCAAGCAAGTCGCGATTCGATGTTCGTTAGATCCTCTCCTTCACTACGGGCAATATCCGCAACGCTGCGAAGAATCAAAACCGTCGAAACGGGCAATTCTGCGGCAAACGTCATTCCCCCAAAAGCACCGCCTGCTGCCCCAGACAGGCCTGCTAAGAATTTATGAGTCAACAACCGTGGCTTTGCCGTTTTAAGCGAATCCTCACCAAGTGTTTTTAACGCAACATCCATCGCCACGTTCAACGATTTGTCGATCGCTGAATAGACCGCGTTTTCAGCCACATCAGGTAACAGTTTTAGTGAAGCCGTAATCGGAGTCCCTATTAACTCGGTCAGCCGGTCCGCGATTCCATGATGCTCAAGAACCAGTTTTGCCTCCTTCAATTCAACTCGTGCTTCTTCAGGAAGTTCACGATCGATTAGTTCATTGCTCATAGAAGTTCTTTTAAGTACCAGACAATTGAAACGGACATGCAAGCGAATACACCAGGGAATGCAATTTATGTTCCAACACACCGCAAATGGCGTGAACGAAACCGTTTGGCTGCCTAAATTTCCATACCGATAACAACTGGACGCTTGCTGTCCAGCCAAGAGAGCAACAAATGTGTCGGAAAATAGAATAGCAGAGGCAGACCGACAAGCAGCATGCTAAGCCACGCGGACGCGGGCATCCACGCCTGCGGTGCCGAGTCACTTAACCCATACACGTAATTTACATTGTGAGGCTGATTTGGAAACGCGAGCGGATCCCCCGGTGCTGGAAGAAGAAAATAGGAAACCAACATCAGGCCCCATGCGATCACCGTCCAGCCAACGAGCGCGCGTCGGTCGTATCCCAATCGCCAAACCAAGAACCAGACCAGCATCGGCAACCAGAAATGAAAGAAAGACAAACCTCTGGCAAATAACGAAATCTGTTCATCAAACATATAGGCGGTCATCCCCACCACCGGAAACCCAACAAGCGAACTCATGAAATCAAGCTGCCAGAATAATTGAGGGAGCGAAATCCCGACGGCAGCCAACGACGCATAGATCGATTTCTCCGTCCAGACCGCGGCAACCACCAAGAACAACGCAACATCACAGAAATACAAGAAGTTCGTCGGCCCGTACTCGCGCCAGTAGTAGACCGCGAGAACGATAGCGAAAAGGGTGTATCCGTATTTCACGGGAAGCGAAATCTTGGACATATTCAGCCTTATTAGAAACGGACCTGAAAGAACCAGATGGCTCAGCGCGTCTGAGCCATAGGCAGCCAGAGACTGTTGCCGCTTCCAGAATGCGCCAGATCATGGCGAATAATGCGATGTTTCAGAGGGCCTGAAATACGTGCCAGGATCAGGCTTCTCAACTCGCCTGCAGACCAGCGATCACACCTTCCTTATTTCGGCTCCGCGACAATCGAAACACGCCAACGCAGACGGCGCTCCGATGCTCGCATGCAAGTCTGGCACATTCGCCAACCATTTCTTCTAGTAGCGATAGTCAGCTCCATCGCGACTACGTTGGCAACTTGCTTCCAATTCTTTCAGCCGTTCTAACAACCGATTGGCTTGATCCGGCATTGTCTCAACAAGGTCAACCTGTTCATACGGGTCTTTCTTGAGATCGTATAGATGGACTTTTCCATTCTTCTTTGCTTCTTGCATCAATTTCCAATCACCCGAAATAAGAGCCTTTCCATCGATCCCTTGGTGAAGTCGTCGGTAGCCGAAGAAAAGGTCGGAACCTCGCTCGTGAATGTCTCCTTTGATCACAGGCATCAAATCGACTCCGTCTATCGGTCGCTGATCTTTTTCAGAAAACTGATATCCAACAAGGTTAGCGATGGTGGGGAAAAAATCGATCGTCGAACAGCGTACACTGGTCGCTTGCCCGCTCGGCACCGTCCCTGGCCACTCGATGCATGCAGGAACCAGTAGTCCGCCCTGGTACATCGTATGTTTGTGTCCCTTGAATGGCCCTGCCGAAGCGACACCTTTTCGCGTCAAGTCATCGGCTGGCCCATTGTCACTACAGAACACGAGGAGCGTGGATTCTTCGATCTTCAATTCTCGCAATTTTTCTCGCAGACGTCCAATCTGTTCGTCCATCGCAGTGATGCAGCCATATAAGTTCTGTCGAGCCTTCCCAAATTTTGAATACTGCTTGCGATACTCTTCGCCGGCAACCACAGGTTCATGTGGTGCATGGAACCAGACCGTGGCAAAAAAGGGAGAATCCTTATTGGCTTCGACAAACGGGATGACGCGATCCATGATCACCCGGCTATCGTCTCCTTCCATATTCTCGGTAACTTCTTTGCCGTTTTGAACATAGGGAGCCCCACCTTTCCAGGGATCACCAGGCTTGGCGCCCCAGCTGGACCAACCCTCCGGAGTCACCGTTGGGTTCCATGTCGGAACCGCACTGGTGGTCGCGAAATATTCGTCAAATCCATGTTGATCGGGCGGTGAAAAGAAACCGCGTGAACCGGCATCCTCAGGCTTTACCCAGCCCATGTGCCATTTTCCGAAGAAACCTGTTTGGTAGTCCCGCTTCTTCAACATTTCAGCGATCGTGATCTCACCGACTCGCATTCCTCCGGTATGGGCAGCCAAGATCCCAAACCGGAACGGATAGCGTCCTGTCAAACAACTGCCTCGAGTTGGCGAACAGAGCGGGGCGGCGGCATAAAACCTGTCGAACCGAACTCCTCCGGCCGCCATCGCATCCAGGTTCGGAGTCTTCAAGTCCTTATTGCCATTGAATCCGACATCGCCCCAGCCCTGGTCGTCACTCATGATCAGAATCACATTAGGCATCTCGTCTGGTTTCGATGTTTTTATCGCCTTGCCCTTGATCGCACCCGATGCTTTGGATTTTCCTGGCGACTTAGTCGAGCCCTTTGCCTTAGACTTTTTCGAAGCGGGAGTTTTTTCGGTATCTGTGCCGCGTATTTTTTCACCTGCGGTTAATTGGTCGATCCACTTGGCATGTTCCGTTTTGACATTTTGCAGATCGGGGTTCGAGGCAATATTCGTCCATTCATTTGGATCGTTCTCGTGATCGTATAACTCCTCACTACCATCGGCGTACCGGATGTATCGCCATCGTTGCGAGCGAACGGTATGGTTCCCCGCTTTTGTGGAGGTAAGAGCGGGCCGTTCCCACGAGGTTTCAGGATCCTCCAACAACTCTCGAAAGCTGAGTCCTTCCAGTTCCTTTGGTGCAGGCAAATCGCACAATTCTGCAAGTGTCGGATAGATATCGATCAAGCCGATGGTCTGAGTACAGACACTGCCGTTCCCTTTCCCACCAGGAACATGAACCGCCACTAAACTACGAGTCGATTCCTCCCAAGGCATCCACTTCCGCCAGTGGTGCTTTTCCCCTAGGTGCCACCCGTGATCCGACCACAACACAACGATCGTGTTATCGGCATACTCGCTTTGTTCCAAATGCCTGAGGACCTGGCCAACACAATCATCTGTCAAAGCAACACAAGCGTGATAAGCATGCACCAGTTCACGTCGATAGGTTGGGCTGTACTGCTTAACCGCATCCTCCGCGATCAGTTCCTGACGGTCGAGCACCCACCGCCGCCCGATTTCCGGAACATCATCCAAATCGTTTTCCAAAACAGGAGGCATTGTCAGTTGCTCGCGATCAAATAGATCGAAGTACCGTTTCGGAGCCGTCAGCGGCGTATGCGGCTTGTAAAAACCCAACGCCAAAAAGAATGGTTTGTCGTACTTCTTGTCTAGCTGAGATTTCCCCCAAGTCGCGATCTGTTCGTCAGGCATCTCGCCTACAGGAATATCAAGCGCCGCCCAAGCGAGTGAATCGGAGGCCTTCTTACCGAAACGTTTCGTGAACTGCCGACCCTCCGGAGGTTCAGGCCCCCAGCGAAGAGTCTTCGGACCGATCTCGTCCCAGTACGCCTTCTTGCCATGATCATTGTGATAGATCTTTCCCATGCACATGGCTCGATATCCGTTCTCACGAAACCAAACAGGCATCTGCTGTGCGTTTCGATACGCCTCCGTTGCGGGCTTTGTGGTGTTCCCATAAATGCCGGTCGTTGATGCGTAGAGCCCCGTCATGGCGGAACTGCGCGACGCATTGCATAAACCAACTTGGCAGTGAGCGTTGTTGAACAGCACGCTGCGACTAGCAAACCGGTCGATGTTCGGAGACTGTGCATCGGGGTTGCCCTCCATGCACCCGACCCAATCATTTAGATCGTCCACCGCAATAAACAGGACGTTCGGTTTGGCAGATACGTCCCTCTCGGCGGTCCGTCCAACGGACGGTACCAACAAAAAGAAAGCTACCAAGACCGCAAAAACAGGTTTCATAGTGAATATCGGCGAAAAGGAGAAGCAGCTAGACAAGCCTGGCAGAGGACTGCAAGGAATTAGATTTTACTCCAGGAGCCGTCTCAATGGAGCCGTATCGCCCAGGATTTGCATTTTCACACGTGCCAACTCCTTTGGCGATCGCCAAAGCATGGCGTCACATCTATCCGTCGACGAACGGCCACTCGAACGAAGGAAGGGCAATGGGTGAGCCCGCAACAGATCGGTGTTCAGAGGTATCGCTTGGACGGACCGGTATTCCCCCCCTCACAACACCGAGGGTGTAGCGTTCATGTGGCTCACCCAAAGCAAATTCATATTCCAAGGTTTTAGCCCCCCCGGTAAACTAGAAGCAACTCACCCAATTCTTCCGCTCGGGGTTCCACGATGCGATACATAACGATCTTGCTTGCCTGTTCATTTTTTGCAGTGGCACACACCACGGGCGCCGACGAACCGCAAGTTGCGGTTTTCGATGCGGCAGGTGAGTTACCAGGAAATCGCCATCTAATTAAGACTTACAGAGTTGAAGATCTTCCAGTCTGGAACAAGGACAAGACATTCAATCCGAGTCTCCTCATGCAACTAATCCGGTTGAGCGTATCACCGCCGGAATGGAAGTTTTTCGGCGGGAAATCGATAATGGTTCCCTACGCCAAGACAGCATCTTTGGTCATTTCCGCTCCAGAAAACTCCCACGACGACATTCTGAAATTAATCAAATCACTACGAGCCCACCTACCCAAAGACAAGTAGTTTCAAGGACACATCCAAAACCAACAGACAACCTTAAGAGCACTGGTAGCGGGAGCTGGTAGCGGGAGCTGGTAGCGGGAGCTGGTAGCGGGAGCTGGTAGCGGGAGCTGGGAGTTGGGAGCTGGGAGCTGGGAGTTGGGAGCTGGGAGCTGGGAGTTGGGAGCTGGGAGTTGGGAGACAAGGAGTTGGGAGCAGGGAGTCGACCACGCTCACAATCAAACCGTTCCCAGCAACTTATTTTCACTCCTTCACTCCTTCACTCCTTCACTCCTTCACTCCTTCACTCCTTCACTCCTTCACTCCTTCACTCCTTCACTCCTTCACTCCTTCACTCCTTCACTCCTTCACTCCTTGTCTCCTTGTCTCCTTGTCTCCTTGTCTCCCTGCCCCCTTCACTCAATCACCGGTGCTTCCACGCCTTGAGACTTTAGGGCGGCTACATACCGCTCCGGGTCCGCGGCGATTTTCTTGGCACATCCGGGGCAGCAGATATAGATTGCTTTGCCAGCGGCGTTCACTTTGTAGGGGCCGCCCATTGCCTCTAGAGGCTCGTCCATCACGGGGCACTTCTTTTGTGCGGCGATGAATGGGGCATCGAACGCGTTGACTTTGAAGATGCCTTCACGAACCTGCTCGGTACCTGCTGGCACCATTGCTCCTTCACCCCCAACTCCTTCACTCTTTTCTTGACTTCCATACAGCATTGCCACGTACTTTGCGGGCTCGGCTTGCACTTTCTTAATACATCCTTTGCAGCAAAGAAAAATGGTTTTTTCGCCAACCATCATCTTCACGGGAGTCCCCATTCCGCCAAGCGGTTCATCCATGACGGGACAAACTTTTTGGGCAGCGATTGCGGCGGCATCGTCTTGCGTCGCAGTCGAGACCGTGATTTGCGGGCGACCGGCAGCATACTTGGTGGGATCGGAATGAACAGCGTTAACACATCCGGCACAGCAGACGAATAGTTTCTGCCCATTTACATCCAGCGCGAGCGGATCGCCCATACTGCCGAGTGGTTTTCCACTGACAGGACAGATCTTTTGCCTCGCAATCGCAGCTGCAACCAATTGTTGTTCGCTAACCGGAACGGTTGCGACCTCATTGAAATCGACAATCGAACCGTGGAAAGCATCCAGGCCAACCAACTGGACGGCGACATCGATTTGCCGACCGGCGACCTGCGACAGATTCACCGGCGCCGTCAATGCTCCTTTACCGTCAGGAAGCAAATCGTAGCGATAGCGTTTCGCGTTCCCCTCGACGCGAACCGAAACGGCTCCACGTCCCTTATCAACGGCAATCTGCTGGCCCGCCCCGTCATAGACGAACATCTGCAGCCCCCCTTGAGAAACAATCGTTTCGATCTGCAAGTCACCAACCTGCTTCAAACTGCCTCCACGTGCCCCAACGCGTGCCGCCTCTAGAGCCGACGCTTCATCATTCTGAACAGCGTGCCCGGACCGCGACTGCAAAGTCTGAGCAACACTCGTCGAAGCAAACATCGCAAACAAACAAGCAGTAGCAACAAGTAAACGTTTCATAAGAGAACTTCCTTTCAAGGTAATGGACAGTACGTTAGATGCATCAGCACAAGAATTCTTCACAAGACAAGGAGACAAGGAGACAAGGAGTTGGGAGTTGGGAGTCGGGAGTCGGGAGTCGGGAGTCGACCACGCACACGATCGCACCGTTCCCAGCAATTCTCCTTCACTCCTTCACTCCTTCACTCCTTCACTCCTTCACTCCTTCATTGTTTTTTTCGAAAAGTTCATCTTGGAATCCGAAGCGCATTTTCAGTTCTAGGTAACCGCTGTAGAGGGTTGGTACTATGAAGGAGGTAAATGGTTCGGCCAGCATGCCTCCGAACACCGGGATGGCCATTGCTCGCGCCACATCGGCTCCGCGTCCTGTTGCGAGCAATACGGGAACCAATGCTGCTAGCGTCGTGACGGTTGTCATCATGCAGGGACGAATGCGTTTTAAGCCCGCTTCGTAGACCGTACTGCGAATATCTTCGATCGTTTCTATCTTCCGCTTTTTTAGTAACTGATGGATGTACGTTGCCATCACCACGCCGTCGTCGACCGCCAACCCAAACAACGCAATGAAGCCAACCCAAACCGCCGTGTTTAATTCGACATCCATCGTCGCAACCGCGATCATGCCACCGGCGAAGGCAACGGGGATCCCAGAGAAGACTGCCAACGAAATGGAGAAGTTGCGAAACTCGAGGTAGATCAATAACAAGTTGATACAGATAACTACAGGAATGATCCACATCAGTCGCCGGTTTGCTTCGATTTGATTGCGGAAACTTCCTACCGCCTCGAGCGAATATCCAGCCGGCAGGTCCAGAGTAGGGGAGACAGGCATCGAGGCGTCGCGGAGCAGGGGAGTGCGTGATTTTTTTTCGGCTCCGGTTTGGTTTTCTCGGCCACTTCCTAGCTGCGCCACACGCAATTGCTCTTCGATTGCTGCGACAGATTCCAAATCCCCTTTCAGACCACTGGTCATGAAGGCGACGTGTGCGACCAGCCGACCGTTCTCGCTATTGATCGCTCCGGGGCCCCAGGTCGTTTCCAGCTTGGCAAGTTCTTCCAATGGGACAACGGCCCCCGATTGCGTGACCACTGGTAGGCGTTTCAGCCCATCGATCTGTTCCCGCAGGTCACGACTGTATCGAAGCCGTACCGGATACCTTTCGCGGCCTTCGACGGTCTTGATCAAATTCATTCCACCGAGCGCCGTTTCGATGACTTGGTTGACCATCGAAGCATTCATCCCGTAACGTGAGGCGGCCTCACGATCGACAGTGAATTCAACGTACGGTTTTCCCAGCACGATATCGGGATTGACCGTACCAGCATTGATCAGTGGCGATTTCCTTAATTCCGTTGCGACATCCATCGCCGCATCGGCAAGCGCATCCAGTTTGTCACCGTAGATACGAATGGCCATCGGAGCCTTGATGCCCGATTGCAACATCACGACTCGGCCTTCGATCGGTTGTAAAGCCGATGCGGGAGTGACGCCGGGCAAGGTCGCGACCCGGTTGATTTCATCCCACACGTCGCGTGCGGTAACGCCCTCTCTCCACTCACTTTCGGGCTTCAACATCACGTAGGTTTCAATCATCGCCGCCGGAGCTGGGTCGAGTGCCGATTCGACGCGACCAATCTTGCCGAGCACATCTTTGACTTCGGGAATCTGGCCAATCAGCACGTCCTGCGTCTGCAATATCTGCATCGCTTGCGAGAAACTTGCTGCCGGGTAGAGCGTCGGCATGTAGAACCAGCTTCCTTCATCCAGAGCAATCCAGTCATCGCTCTGCAAACCGGTGAAGACATGTTTCGCGTCCACATATCCAGGAAAGTCATTCAGTTCGGCTCCGAAGACGTTGGCGAGTTTTTCGACGGGACGCAGCACAGTTGGCATTCCGACATAAGCGCCCACACCGATCACCAACAGCACCAGCGGAAACGACAGGGCGACTGCTTTGTGATTCAGCGCATGCCGCAGCCGAGCCGCATAAATCCAACGCACAAATCGGCTGGAAGGGATTTCTTCAATCGGGCGAATCCGCTCTCGCATCAGCTGCCAGCCTCCCACAAACCCAATCGCCGCGGCAAACTGGGTGACGATCCAAGTTTCGATTCCAAAACGATCGGCGAGTCGCGATCCCCACATAAAATGCGAAGCGAATCCAAGCAATCCAGCCAACGAGATTCCCGCGATCAACGCGGTCCGCTTCCGCCGTACGGAACTCCGCAGCATCAATCGGCACAAGGCTGGCACAATCGTGACCGCGGCGATCATCGCCGCAGCAATCGCAAACGTTTTGGTGTAAGCCAATGGCGAAAACAGCTTGTAGTCTCGCCCCGTCAAAAAGAAGACCGGCAAGAAACTAACGATCGTCGTGGCCACCGCAGTCAAAACGGCCGGAGCGACCTCAACCGTTGCGTTGTAAACAACCTGTGAACGGGAAGTGGAAACATCATTCGGATCCACCAAATTTGTTGCTTTACCCCCCCCTCCAACTCCTGGCTCCCTTACCCCCGACTCTCCCACTCCCGACTCTTTCCCTCCACGCTTCGACTCCCAGTCCGACAAGTGCTGATAAATATTTTCGGAAACAATAATCGCCATATCGACCATTGTTCCGATCGCGATCGCAATCCCAGCGAGCGACATGATGTTCGCTCCAACGCCCACCACTCGCATCGCGATAAACGACATCAGCACCGCTGCTGGCAAACAAACCGCGACGACAAAGCTGCTGCGGATGTGCAACAAGAACAACAGAATGATGATCGCCGTGATAATGATCTCATCACGCAACGCGTGCGTTAGTGTGGCCATCGTTTCATCGATCAGACCACTACGATCATAAACGCCGTGAATCTTCACCCCTTGGAGCGATGGAGTGATCGCGGCGATCTTCGCTTTGACTCGATCGATCACGACACGTGGATTTTCGCCATATCGCATTACGACCACACCACCAACCGCTTCGGCTCCGTTGTAGTCCAACGCACCTCGACGGAAATCGGGACCGATCTGCACCCTTGCGACATCGCGGATACGAACAGCAACACCGTCACGTTGGATGATGACCGCATCCTCGATGTCCTCAACCACGATAGCGGGGTCAAGGTTCGTCGATTGAGGCGGGCCACGGGGCGATTCACTCAAAGGATTTTGATTGGCTTCTTCACCTCTGTCCGAGCCAAGAAAACCTTTGCTGCGGACGATAAACTCCATGCCGGTGGATTCGACGGTCTTGGCACCGACATCCAAGTTCGATCCATCAATCGCCAGCGCCAACTTAGCGAGAGAAATCTCGTGAAAGCGAAGTTTGTCAGGATCGACTTCGATCTGATATTGACGAACGTAACCGCCAATCGACGCGACTTCGCTGACGCCTTCGACCGCCTGCAGTTCATACTTAACCACAAAATCTTGCAGACTTCGAAGTTCCGCCAAACCCATCCCCTCTTCCGGAGGCTGTAGCGTGTAGTAGTAGACCTGGCCAAGTCCGGTTGCATCCGGCCCCAACTGGGGAACAACTCCTTCGGGCAACTGGGACGCGGCCGACCCGAGTTGCTCAGAGACTCGGCTGCGTGCCCAGTAAAAATCAATATCATCTTTGAAGGTCACCTGCACAAAGCTGTATCCAAACATACTCTTGCCGCGCACCGACTCGGCCCCCGGTACCGCCAGCAACGAAACGCTAAGCGGATAAGTCACCTGGTCTTCGATATCTTTGGGCGACCGTCCAGGCCAAGGCGTCAGGACAATGACTTGGTTCTCACCAATATTAGGAATCGCATCAATCGGTATAGCACGAAAGCTAAACCAACCAGCAACACTCAACGCGATCGCAACCATCACGACCAGCCAGGGTTCTTTAACGCAGAAGCGGATGAGGAGGTTAAGCATTTTCATCCTCAAAATCATCAGACAAGGAGACACGGAGAGGGGGAGACAGGGAGAGCAGTTCTGATTGATCGATGAGCGGAGCTTCTACACTGGAATACACAGACAGCTCTTCCTTCGTCTTAAGCTCATCGTTCTCACGGTTCCTTCCGCTGCCTCCTTTACCGACGCACCACTTTTCCGGAGCGACAATCATCGAAACGATCATCCGTAAGATTTCGTCGTAGAATTCATTTGCTTGCTTGGCCGTTTGCTGATCAAGATAGCCATGGGCAGCTGCGTATTCGATCCACACTTGGGTCTCGGCTGCCTCCCCCTCAGCGATATTTAGCGTGCTGGCGAAGTGCTTTACGTAACGTCGCTTTCGCCAAGCTTCAGCGATATTGGCACTGACACTCCGAGACGAACGTCGCATTTGATCAGTCAATGCAAACATTTCCTCGCGTGGGAATGATTTCGACAATTCAAAAATCCGCTTTCCTGCTGAAAATGATTTTTGATAGACGATTAAGTCTCGATGACTGTAGATCCGGTCACTCATTAGATTCTTCTCCGTTTAATCCATCTTCAACGACTCCCACTCTCCCCCTCTCCGTGTCTCCTTGTCTTCCCAACTCCCCCACAACCTCCCCGCACCTCAGCATCTCAGCGCCCCAATACGGGTTCGCCAACTCTCCCCCTGGCTGCATCCAATCCCCTCCTCCGCCGGGAACCATTGGGCAGTAGTAGTGCGTTAGGTTCGCGGCCGTCTTGGGGCCTCGAGCAACCACGGCGGCTTGCAACAGTGCGTGACTGACGCTGCGGTAAGATGCTCTTGCGGCTTCCAACGAGCCTTCCATTCCTCTTGCGGACCGCCTTGCAGCGGCGTACCTGCGCTGAGCTTCATCGGGAACGTGGGCAGATGTTTCCAGTTCACGAAGTCCTTCGATCAGTCCGCTCAGCGCTACTGGAGGTGGTGTTTGGTCAGCCGCCATCGCTCGTTGAATTTCAAAGTAGGCGTCGTAGGTCCGGTCCACCAAATCGCCGGTATCGCTTGTCAGCGTGACCGGATTGGATTCGGGAGTTTCAAGCGGCCCCGGGGGATACGAGGGGGCTTTGGAAGGATCGAGCAACGACGGATTGCCGGCCAATTGCATTTGCGAATCGATCAAGAAATTGCCTCCTGTCGCCACCTTCTCGCCCGCGGACAAACCTTCGACGATCACCGCTTCGGTTCGGTTCATCGGACCAATAGTGACTCGGCGAATCTCGAAACGTCCCGGTTCGGTTTCGACGTAGATCACACTATTCTCGCCGGCAAGCAAAACCGCATCACGTGGGACCGTTACGACCTGCTGAGCTGGCAACGGATCGGACGAAAACCCAAGCTGCGAAGTCGGCACCAGCGCCATATCACACAAAGGACAGTCTCCCGCCTCGTCTCGAATAACTTGAGGATGCATGGGGCTGATGAATTTGTTTGCAAGCGCCGGGTCATAGACCTTCGCCATCGGGATCGCAGGAACGGTGACTCGAGCGGTGGCGTAATCACCCGGCCGCAACTTACCATCAAAGTTCAATATCTCGACTCGAACACGAACGGTCCGGGTCGTTGGATTCACTACCGGATCGATAAAGGCAACTCGTCCGGTAAAGACTTCCCCCGGCGCGGATTGAATCTCGGCTTCGACTTGTTGACCAAATCGAACCGCGGATGCGTCGTCGGGAAACAGGTCCAGCATCAGCCACACGGTACTTAGATCGGCAACGCGATACAGTTTGCTGCCGGTTGTCACATAGTCCCCCTCGAACGCTGATTTTTCGATCACGGTTCCACTTTGAGGCGACTTGATGCGAATCCGCGACACCGGCTTGCCGGACTTCGCGAGTTCATCAATCTGGCCTTGCGTCATCCCCAATTCGGTCAGTTTCTCGCCAGCCATTTCATGGAGATCACCGCCGGAAATTTGGAAACGTCCGATTTTGCCATCGCTGTTCATACTGGCAACAAATTCGGCTTGCGCGGTGTAGATCTGAGGGCTGTAGATCAGCGCCAAGTCATCCCCTTCGTTAACTTTCACGCCCGCGTAGTTGGCGTACATTTTTTCCAAGCGGCCGTCGAAGTAAGCGCTGATGGTCGAGAGCCGGCTTTCATCGAAATCGATCGAGCCGATTGTGCGAATGGTTCGATTAACCTCGCCCGTCTTGGACATCGCGGTTTGAATACCGACCAAACGTCGAGCGGAGGGTTCTATCGTGACCGAGATCCCGTCGCCGCCTCCACCGCCGGTCGCTTCGACCAACTCCATAGCACAAACAGGACAACGACCTGGCTCCGTCGTCGGTGGCGTACACATCATGGGACATATGTAACGCTTCGCCTCGCCACCCTCAGCAGCGACTGTCTCACTCTGACCACCAGCAGTCAGCCACTCCGTCCGCTGTGCAACGCCCAGCAAAAAAAAGATCAACGCCGCCGCAACCACAACCGCCCCCGCCTGCGAAACAGTACGCACCAGCCAACGTCGTGACGCGGAGTTTGAGATGGGAGTAGGGGAGGTGGGAGTAAGGGAGCTGGGAGCAGGGGAGGTGGGAGCAGGGTGAGAAACGGAGAGACCTTCGTCCACAACTGCTCCCAACTCCTTGTCTCCTTGTCTCCCCCTCTCCTCCACTCCCAACTCCTCCACTCCCCTCTCCCCCACTCCGCCATCGGGCGTTTTTGATTTATCTTGATTCATGATTGTTCTCACAACGACCAGCACCTATTGGTGCCGATCCGGGCATGGTTTCAATTGGAATAGCTTTGAACCAAATGAGCGCGCAGCGTCACTTGCTTGAAAACCAATTTGAGAGTGAAGACCTGCGAGCGCGCAGAGCTCCTAAGATGACGGGATCAGATCCGCCAGATGCACAGAACTCGCTGTGAGAAATGTGGCGAGATATCGCCGATAGGCAATCGAGACGTGGCACGGTCTGGTCGAATCGAAGAATCGCCAGACGTGTCGACATGATCCAAGTAAGCGATGACCACAAGACTGCGAACCAACAGTTCGGGAGCACGATGAGGCAACGGCGCAGCGGGCTCGGAACGAATGCCACACATACAAGCCGACACAGCATCCGATTCAGGCATCAACGCATCATCGTCACTCGCCGGTGGCTCCGACAAGGCAGCAGTAAATTCTCCGCAGGAGTCACCCACCGCCCATCGAGTTTTCAGCGGCGTGCCACAACCATCGGCAGCCGCTTCACTATCCCCGCAGCACCCACGAAGAGAGCCTTCGCCCCCCACGTCGCAGCACTTGCAGCCAGTGCAAGCAGCATCAGACGCACAGCAAACTCCAGCAGCCCCCCGATCACACATCCCCTGCGCAGCCAGCATCGCCATCGGCTGAATCACCAAAGCAGCGATCAGACAAATGCTAACAGCAGTACGAATAGAAGGGAAAATACTCACAACAATCTTTCCAAAAGGAATACCCGTGATTTCTCTATTGTAACTACAAGCCTTTCCAACGCCATGGAGTTAGCGAGACAAGGAGACAAGGAGACAAGGAGACAAGGAGACAAGGAGACAAGGAGACAAGGAGACAAGGAGACAAGGAGTTGGGAGTTGGGAGTTGGGAGCCTTGAACAAAAGCAACCTCACCGGGCAACCACCCTCAATCTCAAACCTTCCTCAGCACATCCTCTCCTTCTCTCCTTCTCTCCTTCACTCCTTCACTCCCTTCACTCCCTGTCTCCCTGTCTCCCTGTCTCCCTGTCTCCCTGTCTCCCTGTCTCCCTGTCTCCCTGTCTCCCTGTCTCCCTGTCTCCCTGTCTCCGCGTCTCCCAACAACCGCTTCAACTCCCTTCTTGCTCGATTCAATCTTGACCCTACGGTTCCTTCGGGGATTTTGAGGGTTGCTGCGATTTCTTGGTAGGAGAGTTGGTTCTCCTCCTTGAGTATGAAGATGGCACGGAGTTCGGGATCGAGGGCGGCTAGTGCTTGGTGAACTTGGCTGGCTCGTTCCTCTTGCACGACAAGATCCGGTTGCTGGGTTGTTGGCTCGACGACCAACTCACTCGTTCGCCGACGCTTCTCACGGCGCAGATACTGCAGGGCCTCGTTGGTCGCCAATCGGTACAGCCAAGTCTCGAACTTTGCCTCACCGCTGAATTGATGGAGTTTAGAAAACGCATGCACGAAGACATGCTGTGTCAGGTCTTCTGCATCTTGAATGCCGACCATGCGGACCATCAAGCCAAAGACTCGATCCGAAGTCGCTTCATAGATCTCACGGAGCGCACGGCGATCGCCAACCGCACCAGCTAGTACCGTCGGGTCGTCAATTAAATCAAAAGAAGACTCATCATCCATAAACGCCATCGCCACCGTTCTAAGCAATACCCGAGGAGTTGGGAGTTGGGAGTTGGGAGTCGGGAGTCGGGAGCCGGGAGCCGGGAGCCGGGAACCGGGAGCTGGGAGCTGGGAGCTGGGAGTCGGGAGCCGGGAGCCGGGAGCTGGGAGCTGGGAGCCGGAAGAATCGAACAAAAGCCAGCTCATAAGACAACCACGCTCAACCTCAAACCTTCCTCAGCACATCCTTTTCACTCCTTCACTCCTTCACTCCTTCACTCCTTCACTCCTTGTCTCCTTGTCTCCTTGTCTCCGTGTCTCCGTGTCTCCGTGTCTCCTCGTCTCCTCGTCTCCTCGTCTCCTTGTCTCCACCACTCCCCCGCTAAATCCCTTTCCCCAACCAGTCCACTAACCTCGCCACTTCCTCTGCATCTCGCACTCCCACCGCGGTCACGCTTCTTGTCCCTTGCTTCCAGGTCGCTGCGATACTGGAATCCAGATCCACTAGGCAGCAGCTCTTGTCACCGCACTTGGCCATGCTGGAAGGTCGATTGCCAAACCATGCTGCCTCTTCGTCATCGTGCTCGAAAAGCACCAACGTTGAACCATCATTGCGTTTACAGACGGCTTTGACACAAGTGCAACATGGCATCTCCAGGACACTCGTTGACGCGAGCGAATAACCGTCTGGCAACCCTCCTGAGACAATCGGGCGATAGCCAACTAGCCGTACCGCAGACTCCGCGTCGACTTTCTCGCCGTGGTATTTTGCCAACAGCATCTGCTCAGCTTGATCTGGGTTTGTAGAAAGTTGTTGCAAGTAATCATCCATCACTCCGGCAAACTCTTTCATGTGGTCGGGATCCATCGGCATTTCACCATGCGACGGCATCGCCATCCTGCCACCACTCCCCGCATGATCGACTTCTCCGCCATACCAAATCCCCAGCCCCACCAGCACCAAAATTGAAGCGGCCGTTGAAGCGATTGCCGGCCCATAAGAAGACTGTCGAAACCAGTCTCCAAATCGACGCGACGGCGACACGGGCTCGACAGCCCTCGGTAACTCGGCTTCGATTTTTTGCCAGATCCCCGCTGGGGTTGCCGGCACTGGGGACTGACTAAAAACCGCTCCAAGCGACACAAACTGACGTAGCTCTTCCGTACAGACGGTGCACGATTCAATATGTTTCGCGACGGTCTTGGACTGCGCAGTCGATAGCTCACCGTCGTGGTAGGCCGACAGCAGAAGCTGCATCGATTGGCAATCGTTGGTTGACATGACCCGCTCACTCAGTCAGAGGGAAGTTTTACATACACAGGTTTGGATGCTCGACCGGCTCGTTTCTTCGCATCTTCGACGCAAAAAGAAGAATTCTGACCGAATAGCGAACTAAATTCGGCGAATCACGAAGAAACCGCACTGCTATGCATCTGAATTGGTGGACTACCGAACCACCAACCTCCCCTTTTTCACACAGGCAACCGAGATGCGTTCAACACTTCCCCCCACCCGGGGTGCGTTATTCATCCCTATCCTACTTGGTGTTTTCCTCTTGGGGGTTTACGGCTGTAGTTCGCCCGATCCCGACAAGCTCGCGTCACCAGCAACGCCGAACAGCGATGAACCGGCTGACCATGACCTCCATGTGAACGCCTCCGAAACGGGGACGTCGCCGATGACTGAAAAGATGCCCGAGCTGAAGGGACTGTCGCCGGAGGACCATAAATTGGCAATGGCCCAGCACATTTGCCCTGTCACCGCCGAGATGCTTGGCACGATGGGCACGCCGGAAAAGATTAACGTCGAAGGCAAAGCCGTCTTCATCTGCTGTTCGGGATGCGAAAAGAAATTGCTTGCCGATCCGGAAAAATACCTGGCAGCCCTGAAGGATCACGGCGTTACCCCGCCAGCGTTCTAACTGGCCCAAATTCGGAAGTAGAAACGCCGCCGACGTCGCAACCGGAATTTACGAGGGGCGTACTAGCGTCGCGATGGTTTCCTCTGCCGGTGATCAGGACATTCGGATTTCCGACGTCACTACGACGCCATCGCTGAACAGCTCTCATGACACCTACGACAGCATTCCACGCACGTTTCCATGCCGCCAATTTTTAGGCAACTGTCCGCACAGGCCTGACAGATTTCAGCGCAAGCTCTACAGTAAAGGGAATGAAAGTCGCTGTTGCGAGACATAAAATCAACACATGCGTTGCACGCGGCGGCACAGTCCAGCATAAGTTTAACGTGTGATGGATCGACATGATCGCCACCTTCGGCAAGGCAGGTTGCCGTCAGCATGTCATTAAGAGTCGTGCGGCATTCTTGGCAATTCTCGATACAGTCTTGCTTGGTTACAGTTGCGTTACTCATTCGATGTCTCCTGACGCTAACGTCGAGCGGAAAAAGGTGCGGCCCCGTTGCCGCTGCTGAAACGGAATGCAACTTGCATACCATTACGGGGCATATTCAACATCGTCAGAAAGACAGCATAGGTATAAGAATGGCTACGATTCAGATCACCGCCACCGATCCCGTCTGCGGAATGACCGTCAAGACGCACGATTCACGTAGTAGCGAGTACCAAGGTAAAACCTACTACTTTTGCAGTGCCGGCTGCCAACAAAAATTCGAGGATGATCCCGCTGGAGTCCTCGAGGCTCGAGCGAAAAAAGACGGCGAAAATAAAGACGCTCAGCCTGCGGACGAAAGCGGCAAACACTCGTGCTGCGGCGGACATGGTCCTTCAACCACCAACGTGAGTGCTAAAAAACCACAGCCTGCAGATTCATCCGCGATCTATACCTGCCCGATGCACCTGGAAATCGAGCAAGTCGGTCCAGGCGACTGTCCGATTTGCGGCATGGACTTGGAACCGAAATTCGTCGACATCGCCAACGATGGTGACGACGAACAGTACAACGACATGAAGCGGCGGTTCTGGGTCGGAGTCGCCCTGTCTGTGCCACTGCTGGTGATCGCGATGGGCCCAATGCTGGGCTTGCGTGTTGCAGACTGGATGAGCAACACCGCGTTTGGTTGGCTGCAACTGGCACTTGCAACACCGGTTGTCTTTTCGGCGGGTTGGCCTCTTTTAGTACGAGGTGCTAAATCGTTTCGCAGCATGAACCTAAACATGTTCTCGCTAATCATGGTCGGGACGATGGCGGCCTATTTGTTCAGTCTGATCGTCGTGTTAATGCCAGGCGTGATTCCCGAGGCGTTCTTTGAAAATGGAGTTCCACCGCTGTACTTCGAAGCCGCCGCGGTAATCATTACTTTAGTACTGCTAGGGCAAGTCTTAGAACTGCGAGCCCGCCAGCAGACCGGCGGCGCGATTCGCGAACTGATGCAGCTAGCCCCTGAAACCGCCACACGAATCAGCGATAACGGTGAAGAAGAAGTCGCATTAGATTCCGTCCACAAGGGCGACCGATTGCGGGTCCGCCCTGGCGAGAAGGTCCCGGTTGACGGACGCGTGATGAGTGGGTCAAGCAGCGTTGACGAGTCGATGCTGACGGGCGAGCCGATTCCGGTTCAGAAATCCGAAGGCGATTCGGTCACCGGTGGGACGCTTAACCAGACCGGCGCGTTGGTAATGGAGGCGATCGGTGTGGGAGGCGACACCGTCCTGAACCGTATCGTACAAATGGTAGCCGACGCCCAGCGAAGTCGTGCACCGATTCAAAAACTGGTCGATGTGGTTGCACGCTACTTCGTCCCAACGGTCATCGCGTGCGCGATCGCCGCCTTCATTGGCTGGGCGGTGTGGGGCCCCGAACCGCAGTTGGCTCACGCTTTTGTTGCCGCCGTGGCGGTTCTGATTATTGCCTGCCCCTGTGCACTGGGACTGGCAACACCGATGAGCGTAATGGTCGGTGTCGGTCGCGGTGCCAAAGAAGGCGTGCTGATCAAAAATGCGGAAGTACTGGAGGTCATGGAAAAAGTCGACACGATTGTCGTTGATAAGACAGGCACCCTGACTCAAGGGCGGCCCGCCGTCACTGCCGTCGAAACATTCGGCAAATGGAGTGAAGACGACGTGTTGATCTTAGCTGCATCCGTCGAAGCACAAAGCGAGCACCCGCTCGCGGACGCCGTCGTCCGTCGCGCCAAAGCAGATGACCTTCCAATACACGAAGCCACCGATTTCAAGAGCATCACCGGCGGAGGCGTACAAGCTCACGTCGACGACCACACGATCTTGATCGGCAAAACCGATTTACTGCAGCAGCACAACGTGGCCGAAGTCGACGCTGGTCTTAACGCTGCGAAAAATCATCAAACCGAAGGGGCAACCGTCGTCTTTGTCTCGATCGACGATCAGCTTGCGGCAATCCTTGCGATCACCGACCCGATTAAAGAAAGCACGCCGAACGCGCTGCAAACGCTACATGAACTGGGACTGAAGGTCATCATGCTAACCGGCGATGCCGAACCAACGGCCAAAGCCGTCGCCACGAAACTGGGCATCGATGAATTCCACGCGGGCGTCTCCCCTGAGGACAAGCATGCCTTCGTTCGCAAATTAAAAAACGATGGCAAGATCGTGGCAATGTGCGGTGACGGAATCAATGATGCACCCGCACTTGCCGAAGCGAACGTTGGCATTGCGATGGGCACAGGAACAGGCGTGGCGATCGAATCGGCTGGCGTAACACTTGTCGGAGGCGACCTGCGTGGTGTCGCCGCTGCGGGGAACCTAAGCCGTAAAACGATGAGCAATATCCGCCAAAACCTGTTCTTTGCCTTTGTCTACAACGCGATGGGAATCCCTATCGCTGCAGGGCTTTTATACCCCGTCTTTGGACTGCTGCTCAGTCCGATGATCGCGGCGGCGGCGATGAGTTTCAGTAGCGTTTCGGTGATCGCAAACGCACTGCGACTGCGTTCAGTGAAACTTGACTAATCACGTTTGATGGTCGCGTCCCAAGTTCGTGAAAACGGGGAAGTGATTTCGCACGAAGAGGAAACCGGCTAACGGCAAACGACCTTTTCGAAAACATCCCCAATGCTCATAGACGACGAGCGGAACGAAAAATTCGCGAAAGTCCTCCGCGATGACTCCAACGAAATCGGACGCGTTAGTTGGTTCCATGGCGGAGAGGCATCCAAATTTTCTTCAATTTCTTTTTCAGCTTCGTGAAGAAATGGCGGCGAAAATCATCTAAAGAGCATTGAAGCAAAGGGGAGCAGTGACCTATCCCAAGATTTGATCGTTATTACTTTCTCTCAGCAGAGTGCAGTTGTAACGTCAATTCCTCTGGGGAACGGAGCCCTGCTTACCAGTCGCTCGTACCGATTCCCACAGCATACGTTCGCGTTTTTGGAACGATTCACAATGAACCGCCGCCGCACCAACACCACCGCTCGAATCTTCGCCGCATTTGCGGTGATCGCGGTTCTGTTGGTAGCTTCTCCTGCGGTTCGGGCAGGGCAACCTTGCCCGGAGGCGTGTTGCCAATCGCAACATGTCGCTCATGATTGTTGCGGCGAAAATCCGTCGCATGAATGCCCAGCGATGGCATCCTGCGACGCCCCCGTTTGGTTACCGCCCAGAACGTCCGGCGCTGAGTCGGCGTCCAGCGGTTCTCTCCATAGCGATTTCGCTATCGTCGATTGGAAAATGGATTCGGTCGCCTTTGTCGATCCGGTTCGATTTCCCAGATCCAACTCCCTGATTGAACAACACGTACGCCTTCAGATTTAGCTGTGAGTAGAGCTTCGATTTACGAAGCCTGAACGACATCCATCTGAAGATCGTTTTGTGTTTGTTTCCTTGATGGCTCACGTCGATATTGACTGCGCCATCCATCCTGGAGTTTCGATTATGTTAGCGACTATTTTCTCGACGGTTTTGTTTGCCTTTACTTGTGCCCCCGCTGCCAATTCAGACGTAATGACAGCGTCTCAATCGGCGTGCTGCACGAAGTCCGCGGATTGCTGCGACGCGGGCCTTGCCTGCTGTTCCGTCCCCGTAGATTGTTGTACCGAGGACGCACCTTGCTGCCTCGCCGAGGCACCATGCTGCGATGATGGCAAATCATCCGCGACGGCTACCGAGACGGAAAACGCAACCAACCAGCTTTCATGCTGTAGCGAAGGCGCGGCTTGCTGCCTCTCGAACGCAGCCTGCTGTGACGATGCCAAATCCTCCGCAACGACCGACGCAGTTTCAGCAACTGCGGGCAAACCGACGTGCTGCCTTAAACGTGCATACTGCTGTTCTATTGAGAACGCATGTTGTGGCGATCGCGCGATCACGACAGACGAAACCGACGCAGCGTAACGCGGGAGGTCTGTTGTCAGGGATGAGACAAGGAGATTACCGATAGCGGGATTCAGCAGAACTTACGGATGAACCTCCGCGATTCACGAGGATTTCAACGAATCCTAATTCTCCAATAACGCCCCAAGACAACCGACCAGCGTCACGCTTTCTCTTTTATCGTTCTCCAGCCGGACGAGCCTTCTGACTCGTTCGGCTGGTGTCGTTGTCTTCCGTTGCAGCTAAGTTGCTCTCCTGTGCCCCCTCGATCCAAAGCATTGGCATCGCCTGCCTATCAGCCGCCAACTTCTAATTTTTTTGATGAACAGAGTCCTATTCGGATTGGTTACGATCTTTGTGATTGGTGATTATCGCATTCGCACGTCGCGGAACATCCCCGGAAACCAGACTTCGTTTGGGACGTGCGATAAATAAGTTGCAAGTGTGGCAGATAGAAAAGGCCCCATGCCAGCTTGCCTGGCAGGCAGCCAAGATTTGAAATTTGGTTAATAGAGTTCCGTTTCCGGGCTTGCCCCGGGGGGCTCACAACTGGCAGATACTCTCTCGTACGATCGAAATGCGGTTCTCCGCCAGCCCGAGTCTAATAGCGAGCTCGATGGCACGAAAAATGCGGAATCCCATAACGGCAGAAGAGAAAGGCACAGATAAAACGGACTCGTTATTCGGCGAGACGTCCGAATAATATTTGCGGAATTCAGGCATTCAAATCTCTGTTACCCGTTCTATCAAAAACCATTCTCGACCTGCCAACCTCTGCACATTCATAGTGACTCCCCTAATCAAAGGACGACCGATGACAACGCCTCTGAATCATGTCAAATGCCCGCACTGCGGCAAGGATGTCGACGACCGTGCCCCAGCGTGCCCTCAATGCGGAAAGAAAATTTACGTCAATGTCCCGGGAGATATTACCCCGACCAAACACCCTCCCATTGATTCCCCTGAATAGGCTAACAACACGATGGCTAAATATCACGAAGGGTCGAAAGTGAAGTGGAAATGGGGCGACGGGTATGGACGAGGTAAGGTCCAATCAACCTTCACTAAAAAAGTAACGCGAAAAATCGACGGGACGGAAGTCACCCGGAACGGGTGCACCGACAATCCAGCCTACTACGTGACGGTTGACGACACGAACAACGTCCTCAAGCTGGAATCGGAACTAGAAAGTGATACGTAAAGGCAAGTCTTGACACGATGCCTACAATAGAACGTCTTTCTGTTCTCTTAATCCACCGCTAGAGGGCCTCTGATGGCACATCAATCATTGCCACCAGAGCAAATCGCACAGGCATTTCGGATACTATCTTCCGAGATGCCAGGTCGAGTGCCCGGGGCAATGGGGCCTAAACGACAGCCCAATCCATTCCGCTCGTGCATCTCTTGCATGTTGTCGGCACAGTCGCGGGACGCTAACACCGCGACCGCTACCAAGGCATTGTTCAGACTTGCTCGCACGCCAAGAACGATGTTGAATCTGAGCGAAGAGGATGTCAAGACAGCGATCAAGCCTTGTGGACTGTACAATCTAAAAGCGAAGAACATTCACAACTTCTGCCATGCTTTATTGGACGACTTTGATGGAGTCGTGCCAAACACCCGAACCGAATTGATGCAATTGCCGGGGATCGGCAGGAAGTGTGCCGACATCGTGCTGCAGTTCGCCTTCGCTATCGACACGATTGCTGTCGACACGCATGTCCATCGAGTCTGTAACCGAACCGGAATCGCTCGGGGCACAACAGCGGAGAAAACAGCTGCGGCTTTAGAGAAGACGGCACCTTCGTGGGCTTTTCGCGAAGGACACTTCTGGCTGATTCAGTTCGGCAAGAAAGTTTGCTTAGCACGAGCGCCAAAGTGTGCGACGTGCCCGCTTCAACACCTTTGCCAAAAGCGGGCCGAAGAGACCGCGAGCGGAACGAGCCTGAGCAAAAAAAGAACCTCTGGTAAAGCAGAGCCCTCAAGTGCAAACTGAATTTTCAAATCGGGTTCGCCCCCTGGAGTAGATTTTGTCGCAAGCAGAAATCAATCGAGTCCTGGTTTGTGGAGCCACCGGTTACGTCGGCGGGCGTTTGGTTCCGAAGCTGTTAGAAGAGGGCCTAGAGGTCCGATGCCTGGTACGCAGCCCTGAGAAAATCCGAGCGTTTTCGTGGGCAGGGCACCCGCAACTGGAGGTCATCGAAGGGAACCTGGACAACTCCGAAATCGTTCATCGAGCAGCCCAAGATACCGATGCGGTCTACTACTTAGTCCATTCGATGATCAGTGCGGGAGAGGACTACGCGAAACGCGATCGTGAACTTGCCAACGCCTTTTTGACAGGCATGCGTGGGACGAACTGCCGGCGAATTATCTATCTTGGCGGCCTGGGAGAACTGGGCCCGGATCTAAGCCGTCACCTGCACAGCCGACGTGAAGTCGCTGAAATATTATGCAACAGTGAATTCGACACAACGGTTTTTCGGGCCGCGATGATCATCGGATCAGGCTCCGCATCTTTCGAAATCCTTCGATATCTTGTCGAACGACTTCCGATCATGATCACGCCCAAATGGGTAAAAATGGAAACACAACCGATCGCGATCCGTGACGTTTTACGCTACCTAGTCGAATGCCTAAAAGTCCCTGAAACCGCCGACCGAGTGATCGATATTGGCGGGACAGATGTGTTCACTTACCAACAGCTCATGCAGGTGATGGCCAAATCTCTAGGACTGACCAAACGAATCATTCTGCCAATCCCCGTGCTAACCCCGAAACTAAGTTCCGCTTGGATATCTCTGGTAACCCCGGTCAACGCAAGCATCGCCAGACCGCTCGCCGAGGGACTTCGCAACCGCACCGTCTGCCGCGACGACACAGCGCAACGTTTGATGCCAGGACCTCTATTGGGAGTGAAAGAAGCGATCGATGCGGCGCTGGGGAAGTGGCGGATGGACGACGTCGAAACTCGATGGTCGACGGCCGGAGCAATGCCTGGTGATCCCGAATGGTCCGGCGGAAAGGTTTTCTTGGATCAACGTCGCAGAAACGTAAATGCTTCGGCTCGTCAAACTTTTACAGCGTTAAGCCAAATCGGGGGGAAATATGGATACTGGGGCGCCGATTGGCTTTGGTGGCTTCGCGGATTAATGGACAAGGCAATTGGAGGCCCAGGACTTCGCCGCGGCCGTCGGCATCCTAAGAAACTGAGTTACGGCGAGGCCGTCGATTTCTGGCGTGTCAATGGATACAAGAATGGTGAATGGTTACGGCTAACAGCAGAGATGAAACTACCCGGAGTCGCTGAACTTGAATTTCAAGTGGAAGCCGTTGACGATACCCATTCCTGCATCACTCAAACCGCCCGGTTCCGCCCATCCGGTCTTCTGGGCCTAGCCTATTGGTACGCAGTCCTGCCACTGCACTTCTTCGTTTTTCCCAAAATGATCAACGGGATCGTAAGGGATGCCGAAAAGCCCACCGATTAGGTCTAAATCCAACTTTACCGAACGCACTAAAAGGGTAACGGTCGAAGATCATTCGCGATGAACGGTGACCTTCCAGAAAACTGGCAGGTGACACCCCCGCGATGCAAACCGCAAAGTGGCATGGAGATTGCGACTAATCGGATTCCAGTGAAAGCGTGGAATTATCGATAACCGCAAAAAAGGACCATAGCATGCTGGATACACTCCATGAGAAATACGAACAAGTACGAGATGAAGCAAGTGAACGGACAGGGGTAGGGCAACCGGATACCAGAAATGCCGGTATCGGAATGACAGAGTCGGCGGTTGCGTTCGCTGCGGCACTTGGTGCTACCCTTGTCGCCCGCGAACTACTTGAAGCGACATGGCGAACGACACTCGACCGTGATCCACCAAAGAATCCAGCGTCACATGAGGTCGCGTGGAAAGAGGCCGTTCTGTGGGGCGCCGTCTCCGGTGCCCTCGTCGGAGTCGCCCGCATCGCTTCACGTCGACTGAGCACAGATGCCGTACGCAAACTGCGTTCGTAGACGGTGCCCCGCCGCCAATGATCATCTGCGATGTGCGATAGTAAGTGCAGAGTCAAGTCGAGATTTTAACCCGCTGCGTCAGTTTTGACGTTGCGATTTTGAGGCGATTAGGTGATTGCTGTGGTCAATCCTCCTGATTTCCGTATTCTTGCGAATGCCTCAAATCATTCGGCTATTTCAGCACCTCTTTTAGCCCCAAGTATCGAGAGTTCCATTTCCGGGCTCGCCCCGGCAGCTACCAACTGGCAGCTACGAACTTGGGCGATTAAAAGGCTGCCGGAGAAGGATGGAGCGGGGGACGCCTTGAGCCAGCTGCTTTAGAAACAACGTGGCCAGGCATCGGTGCCGATTCCAGCACATGAAATCGACACCTAAGAGAAACGGGCTGACTAAGCCTCTGCGACGACTCGAGTCGCCAAGAAGTTAATGCTTCGCTCGGCCAATCGCGAAAGATGGCGGTTGGTTTTACCTTCTTCATCGAGCGTTAGTTGCAAGGTTTCCGCGGCTTCATGCTCGCCAAGCTTTTCTGCAAAGGCCCGCGCCGTTCCATAACCGGCCATCTCGTAGTGCTCCACTCGCTGGGCAGCGGCGATCAGCGCTGCGTCCAACACTCGTGGTGGAATATCCTCTTTTAGTAACTCTTCGCCTTCGCTGATGATTCCTTCCATTGCGTTGCAACGGTGACCCCCCGGTTCAAAGTCCAACCCCTTAAAGACATTTTCTAGACGTTGGACGTGGACCTTGGTTTCCGCCAAATGCTTTGCGAACGATTCTTTCAGATGAGTGTCGGTCGCGGCAGCTTGCATCTTGGGAAGTGCATCAAGAAGCTGATTTTCGGCACTGTACAAATCTTTTAGCTCGTGAATGTACAGTTTATAAAGGGAGTCAAGATTCATGGTTCATTCTCTCAAAAAGGAAAACGGGTTCAGAAGAGAAAGCTTCGAATTACAGCACGACAATCAATGCGTGCACGACACCCACCACCCAGAACCCAACAATGGTCAGGACTAAATTCAACCAAAATTGCGTGCTCAGGCCGGTGTTCATGTACACAGCCAAAGGTGGTAGCAAGACGGCAAGAATGATTTTGAGAATACTGTTTTCGTTAGCGATGGCTGTCATTCGGACTCTCCGTAAAGATTGGTGTATTTCTTTCAACGGTGAAGAGAGAAACGCGAATCCCGTGCCATAACAAATCCAGTTAGGAGATTAAGTTCGGTTCAGCATCCGATTCGGCTTCTTTGGCGTGGTCTTGTATGGTCTCGTCTTTGTTCGCCAAATTTCCCTCAGCGGTGTTCGAATCCGCTTTGTCCGACCTCGTATTTGCAGCACGGTCGTGCGCCACCCTGGAATCTCGATTCGTTTCTCGCTCAGCCGCACCACCGGTTTCCAACATCGCTACAGGCACACCGTCAGGGAAAACGACTTCGCGAGCTTCGTCAGGCATGCTAATGTCCGCGTCACTCAGCGCGGTCTTCGCTTGACGCATCAACACACTACAGACCGACGCGGCATCAAAACGCTCCGTATCCAACCAAAACCGAGTTACCAAATTCACCGTTGAAGCCCCCAGTGAATCAACAAGCACTAATGGCGATGGCTCACTGAGCACCGCTTCGTGCCCGGTTAACACCTCGTGGACGATCTCTTGGGCTTCGGTAACCGAATCGTCATAGCCAATTCCCATCACGAATTCCTTGCGCACCCGCGGTGACGAGGAATAGTTCGTGAGGATCGCTTTATAGACGGTGCTATTGGGAATTTGGATATGGTTGCCATCCACGGTCAATAACAGGGTTCCCCTGGTGGTGACGCGCCGCACAAACCCCTTCTGCCCCTCCAGTTCAATCAGGTCGCCTACGCGAAAGGGCCGATTCAAGCTAATCAGAATGCTCGCAAGATAGTTCTCAGCGATGTCTCGAAACGCGAATCCAAGTGCCAGTCCAATAAGCCCCGTACCCCCCAAGACAGTGACCGCCAATCGGCTAAGTCCAGAAACCTTCAAAGCGATATAAATCCCGACCAACATGACAAGGACCGCCACGACGCTGGCGATCACCTGCTGAAGCAACTGACTGTCCAGTCGGCGAGCGGTAACACGCCGCGCCACGGTGGCTCCCAGCTTCGCGGCCAAATAGGACAGAAATATCACCAAGGTGCCAATTGCCAACAGCGGCAGCAGCTGCACAAAGTTACGACCAAGCTGCCGCAACTGGAAAACTGCGGGCTGAAAATCCCAGATCGGACGATCTTTAACCCTGATCTGATTGACGACAGCGACCACATCGGAGGTCCGCTGCGATACCCGCTCAGCCCATTCACGGTGCTTCTCGTTGTCGGCGATTCCCGTGAGAAAAACGACCCCCTCGTCGGTCCGCACCTCCGCTCCTTCGAACCAACCGGTCGCCGAAAAGATGTTCTCCAACCGAGCCGAAATATCTTCGTCGACCGCGACCGGATCAACCTCCACCTTGTCCGGCGTCTCAATTTCCGCCTCATCTTCCTGATCCAGGATCACGGTTTCGGCTGCCTGATCCTGAGCCGACACGATCGCCGATCCGAAGGAAGCAACCAAGACGATTGAGCAAGCAAAGAACAGCTTCTTCAGATAAGGCATATCGCGTCAACAAGTTGGCGAAAAGCGTGCCGTCGATGTGGAATCAGCACGATAGAGTTCGACGACAGGAAAAAGGCCCGAGACCGCAGCGGCAGTCGGTTCGGGAAGGCTAAATCATGCCCCCACGCGACGATTGACCTCGCTGCGGCGTTGGCCAATCGCGATCAACGCGATGGCTCCCAATAGCGACCCCACCCAGCCTGCAGACTGAAGAGCAGAACCGCCGACGATTAGGTAGCCGACAAAACCTCCAGCCAGGGATCCCGCAATCCCCAGCAACATCGTTTTGAACAACCCCATCGGCTGCGATCCAGGGTAAATCGCACGTGCGATTGCTCCGACAACCAAGCCAAACAGCACCCAACCAATAAGCCAAAACATGATGATCTCCTAAAAGTATTTATTCGCCCTCAACATGGGGCAGGGACTCGTTCCATTCGGTGGACCGCCGAAAAAGAGCGTGACGGTCCCACCGGTTCACAACCGTTGATAAATCAAAGGCCAAAGCAAACACCGTTCCAATAGTGGCCGGCCCTCCTGCAATCTCAAAAGATCGGGTGGCTGCCTGCCCATCGTTCAGAGTGACTGGTTTGCAGCCAAAGAAGGAAACAAAGTCTTCTGTTTTTGGCGACCGTCTCCTTCAGAAAGGCATCCCTTCATATTGGCACACGAAGTGCTTAAGTGAACGAAGTGCTTAAGTGAAATGCTTAAGGAAGTGTTTGAGTGAATGTTAGAACTGCATACGAATTGCTCAGAGACCGAAGCAGCAATGAGAAGTGATCACCGAACAATTGTCTTGAGTAAACCGCTTCGATTTTGTTCGCGCGACCACGCTCTGTTTGCGGGGAGGGCGTTTCCTCAGAACAAGAGGATTGACCAACCTGTTCCTGGTCTCAGCAGAAAAGTCCAATGCGTGCATCGCCAGGAGAGGCGGATCCGTTCCCCGCTCAGACGTTGCAAGGCCACCCTTACATCGATCCCGTCCAAGCCCAGGTGATTCCAATCATGCGACACGCCGCCAAACGACTTATCTTCTTTCTTTCAACGGCGACCATGCTGGGTCTTTTCGCCCAATGTTCTGCTGAGGAAACGAGGCAGTGGACCGATGCGAGTGGAAAATTCCGGGTCGAAGCGGAACTCCTTGCTGCCGATAAAAACTTGGTGGTCTTGGAAAAAGATGACGGCGATTTAATCGCCGTCCGCCGCGCACAACTCTCGGAACCGGATCGTCAATATATTCAGCAAAGTGACGCTGCGGCAAAGGCGTCGTCGGCGCCACGCATCGATTCCGAGTGGAAACTTAACGATGGCGAAGTGGTTGCTGGCCGCCTGATGGGCTTTGGACGACAGGAACTAAGCATCAAACGCGAGCTAGGTGATTTGTGGATCAATGATCATCGCCTTGAAGATCTTCCTACCGCCTATCGCAAGGTCCTCCCAAACGTCGTCGCGGCGATCGACCAAAAGCCGATCGGATCACTGGAAGCGTTGGAAAAACACCTCGCCGAACACGGAGGCGGCCCCTACAAGTACACCGTTAGCGGCGTCCAACTGGAACTGAAGGAATGGGGGGTTATCACCATTCCACTCGCTCTCCTGACGGAGAAAGAGGCAGAGGAAGTCAGGCCAGGTTTCGCCCGCTGGCAAGCAGCCCAGCAGGAAGATGTCAGTGAGGAAGATCGGTACGAAACCACAAGCCGTGAGCGATTGGCGCTCAACAGCCGCGACCGGCAACGGCGCCGCTATCAAGCGGCAGGACAGCAAGCCTGGCAACAACGTCAAATGCGAATGCTGGAATTGGGATTGCTGGCGGCGGACGCGGGCGTAACCGACATCTGGCAAGTCGAAGTGATCCCGCCTAATAGCTATGGCTACGGAAGAATGGTTGTCGTGTCGGCTCAAAACAGTTCGTTCGCAAGACGAAAAGTCGCACAGCAATTCCCTGGCTGGATGATTGGTGCGATCGCAAAACGAAGCTATTAAGACGAAAAACCGGCGTCAAACGCCGGTGAAACCCAAGCCACGGATGAAACGGGCCCGTCAAATTTTGTAACCGCTGACCGCGTGGAAACAAACCTATTGGGAGATTATCCGATGTCGCTGAAAGAGAGCCAAACCATCGAGTTCTTCGGTGGCCCGATTGACGGGCACGTTGCTCGGAAGGCTTCCAATCCAAAGCCGTTCGTGTTCTTGAAGACCGCAAGCCGCGTCGGGAGCAATTCCCGACTGGCTCAGCTGGTGCGATTGCTCTTGTTCCAAGGACACCCGCAACTAGACCGGTTTGCTGTCTACGAACTTGGTTCAAAAAACCAGCGGCTAGCGTACCTCTACCTTCGAACAACACAATCGATTGAACCGACAAGCGACGCAGTGGCCGAACGTGTCGAGGTCAAGGTCGAGTAATGCCAGAAGGACAAGAGAACGTTTGCGCGATTTAAGTTAAGCGAAAAAATGCCACCGCTTGTCACGCAAAATCACCCTAAAAGAAGCGGAAGCAGACATCGATGGTTTGCAACAACCTTGCGGCCTTTTCCCATGAGATGTGTTTGCGACAAGCCCCATCGCTGGCGCCGGTGGGAGTGCGGCAAGCTACCCAGCACGACCACCGGTTAAACGTTTAAGATGCAACACGCGGCGACTAGGCAGTCTGATTTGCGTGTTTGCCTTCAGCGAACTCTTCGATCGCTTTTTTACAGAAAGCAGGCAAGTCGTCGGGGTTGCGGCTGGTCACCAAGCCTTCATCACAGACACATTCTTCGTCAACCCATTCGGCTCCCGCATTTTTCAGATCGGTTTTCAGGCTTGGCCAAGAAGTAACCCGACGTCCACGAACCACATCGGCTTCGATCAAAGTCCACAGACCATGGCAGATCGCGGCGACCGGTTTATGTTGCTTAAAAAAGTCGCGAACGAAACTGACAGAATCTTCGCACATCCGAAGTGCGTCAGGATTGGCAACGCCGCCGGGCAGCACCAGCCCATCGAACTCTTCAGCAGAGACGCTATCAACGCATTGGTCGACCTTGAATCGATCCCCTTTCTCATCATGGTTCATCCCTTGGATCTTTCCCTTCTTTGGAGAAACTAAAACAACTTCAGCCCCGGCAGCCTTTACGGCTTCCCAAGGCTTTGTCAGTTCAACCTGTTCAAAACCGTCGGTAGCCAAAAATGCAATCTTCTTCGTTTTTAGTGAATTACTCATTTGGAAATCCTTTAGGTATATGTGTTGCGTTCATACAAATTGACAGATCCGCGACCAGGGAGCGAACCCTCGCCGAAGGGACCTTGCAACGACTTATCGCGCGTTACACAACGCGAATTCAAGAATCGGTTGCAGAACTAAAATTGGCCGCTTTCGGCGCGTCCTGGCCTTCGGGTTTCCGCGACTCCCAACGAGCCAGTTTGTCGAACTTGCTCTGCAATCGCTGCGTAATCCCCGAAAGTTCTCCCCCACGGTGCATCCCTGGTTCACTGCACATCTCTTTCACGCGAGATTCAAGATCCGCCTGCAGCGACACCCCTTCCTGCCTCGCATACCCGCTCATCAGAAGAGCTTTCAACAACGCCTCCGATTCGTTGCCGCCCGCCTCCTGTTCACTATCGAGCGACTGACAAACGATTTCTGCAAGTTTCTTTAACTGCTGTTCTATTTGTGGATTCGTGTCACTCATCGGGCACCTTTCACGGAAACGTAAAATTAAACATCAACAGTGATTTCGACATAATGCAAAGCCCATACCACAGGCGAATCAAAAGCCCATTGGTCCCGTTCATCTTCGTGGACGACTGGCGGCAAAACCGGTTACAGACCGCTACAAGCTGGACTCTGGCGATGCCCGCCCTCCCAAAAAAGACAAGCCCGCGAGATAGGTTTGCGGACCGAAAGATTGAGGCGTATTCTACGACTCGGGTAAAAGCGACTAGGGCCGAGCGAATGCGACGCTCGGTCGAAGAAGGGCACGGATTATGCGGCAAAGTATCCAATCACAAAATCCCAACCCGCTGCGTAAGCGAGGGACAGGGAGCACGGTCTGCTATTTTTCGCTTACGCAGCGGGTTGGGATTTCGATGGTACGCACTAGGCCATGAATTCATGTTGACCGATTGCTTTCGTCGATCTGACTCTAGCGTTTCGGCAGCAACCAAATCGATGATGCCGACATTCAATTAAACAATCCTTTCAGCAGACACTGAAACATGAACCCCATCGACCTTCAAAGTTTTACCACGGTCGCAATCGCAGCCTTCCTCGGAGCGATGATTGGAATCGAACGCGAGATTCGCGGGAAGCCAGCAGGGATCCGCACTCACATTTTTGTTTGTGCCGGTTCAGCATTGATGATGATCCTCGGCCAGGAAATCATCGATCAGTTCCAAAAGCATGAACCAGATTCGGTCCTCAGTTCCGATCCGATCCGTGTCTTGCAAGCGATCGTCGTGGGGATCAGCTTTCTTGGAGCCGGAACAATCGTGCATGATTCCCGAGAAGGCGTAGAAGGTCTAACGACAGCAGCGACGATCTACCTGACCGCAGGAATCGGAGTCGCCACCACCGTCGACCGCGTCGGTTTAGCAGTCGCCGTCACCCTCTTCGCAGTCAGCGTCCTAGTAATCGTAGGCTTCATCGAACGACAAGTAGAACAATGGCACAAGCGACGATCCAAAGCCAAACCCAACTAAAAAGGGGTCAGGAGCCTTTTTGGTTCTCAACCAGCGTTTTACCTACCGATCACGAGCTAATTGAGGTTGTTTTCCTCTGTTCTGCCCCTTGGGAACGGCGCCCGTTTTATGAGCGAATCGTTATTCTCGTTTCGTTGCGAAATAGGTAAACTACGGCACCCATCGCAAATCCTTTGGAGGATCGCAACGTATTCGGTCCGCAAGTGCTTTTCGACAGGATGCCCACTCAGGTGTTTCCGGCGACGACTCCAGCAGGGGGAAGCGTTGCCGGTTTTGCTTGCAATGCTGTCCAGTTCCCCAGGTTCATCTGAATGAAACCAACCAGACGCTCGCTTACCCATTTCCTGCACCTCCTACGAGCGCTCGTTCGTGAACCGTCCGTCGTCGGGATGGAGGATGCTTTCTTTCGTGTGCTGCGACGTGAACTGGAAGAGTTCCCTGTCACGGTCACACGCTATCAGGGTTTGCTAGTTGCCCAGGGTGACGATCCAGAGAGCAACTACCTATCAGCCCACGTTGACCGCCACGGACTGGTTTGCACCGGCCCGCGTGAATTCCAGTATGCGGCTTTCATCGCTGGCAATCGTGGTGAATTGAACGGTGATTCCATCTCCGAACAATTCATGACAATCATCGCTGGCCGGTTTCGCGGGCAACGGGTGCAAGCTCACGCACCTTATGCAGGAACGTACTTAGGTCAAGGCACGATTAACGAATCCTACATCTGCCCGCGTCGCAAGAACCTGATCTTTGACATCGATGGCCTTGATTTTCTTCAGCCCGGTACGCCGATTTCTTTCGTGGATCGCCTGAAAGAAAATGATGGACAAATCTCTGCCCAACTGGACAACGTGATCTCGGTTGCCATGCTGATCGAAATGATCCGCCTCGGCTTTCGAGGAACGGCGTTCTTTTCCGCAGGCGAAGAATGCGGTCGAAGTTATCGTTACGTCGCGGAGTGGTTTCAGCGGTTCGATCTAAAAACGCGACGCCTGATCGTGCTGGACACAAGCCCCTTCCCGACGACGAATGATCTCAGCGTTCAAAACGTGGTGCTACGAAATCGTGATTCGGTCGCTGACTTTGATCCCTCCATCACCAACGAATTGAAGCTAGCCTGCGATCAAACGAAGATTTCGTATCGTTTCAAGGATGAATACGTTGTTGAAATGAACAAAAGCCGCGAAAAGCAAAGCTCGATTGGACGAACCGAACTGGGGCGTTTGATCGAAGCGAGTGGAGGTGAAATCACCGGCACGACACTGCAGTTACCGACATCTTCCTATCACACCCAGACCGAAACCGCGAACCTGTCCAGCGTGCATGCGGTGCTCTGCTTGCTGCGCGTCATCACCGGCGTTGCCTGATGACGCCCGGCGTTTGATTTGGATGGAACAAGTACGGGTGCCGTAGCTACCTCCGCACAATCGCTACCATCCCAACAACTTACCAAACATCTCTTGTTATCTGGCTTCTAACAAAACCAGATCCGATAGGTACGAGTTCAAGGTGCAATCCTTTCGCACAGGCGAAGTCTATCCTCCAAACCCGTTCAGTCGAAACATGTCCTCCACCATCGTATCTACTGACAAACCAATTCACCGCGTCGTGTTAGTGGACGACGACAGCACGGATAATTTCCTTCACAAACGCGTGCTGGAAAAATCAGGGCTGGTCGAAGAAGTGATTGCCTTCGAACAACCCGAGATGGCATTGGATTATCTAGCGTCGATTGAGCACCCAATCGACGTAATTTGCCTTGACATTAACATGCCCAAGATGAATGGCTTCGAATTTCTGGAAGCCTATCAAAAGCTGGAAATCGCGAAAAAACAACTGCCGCTGGTTGTGATCCTGTCAACATCCGTCACGGCCGAATCGATCGCGTGCAAACAAGGTATTTCATCTGTCGTTGCAGCGGAAACGAAACCACTGCGGCGGGAAACCGTCGAGCAATTAGTTATCGAATACTTCAACGGTGCCTCCTCAATCGCGCAGTCATGAAAAACCAAATTCGCCGCACTATACGAGGCCAAAGAAACGGGCCGTAATCGAGTCTGTGCCTACAACCGATGAGAAATTTCAATGCACACGCAACCAGCAAAATCCGCACGAAACTTGAAAAGACAGGGACGCTGCGATGGTTCCACTGGCTTGTCGTTGCACTCTCTCTCGGCCTTACCTTCTTTGCCTGGAACCTAGCACGCAAGCAACAGAACGAACGCGCGGCCCTTCAGTTCGACCGGGAAGCCGACCAGACTGTCGATTTGATTTTGGAACGGATGGCCAAATACGAAGAAGCCCTGTGGGGAGGAGTCGCCTTCCTGAGAACCGTGGATGGGAATATCGACCACGATCTGTGGAATCGATACGCCGAAGCGTTACGGATTGAGCAAAAATACCCTGGCATCAATGGGATCGGAGTGATCGCGTCTCTCAAAGGCGATCAAGTCGACACCTTCCTCCGGGATCAACAAACGGACCGCCCAAGCTTCGCGATTCACCCACCCCCCAATCCTGACGAATCCTTTCCGATTTTGGCCATCTCGCCATTAACAGGAAACGAGAAGGCGATCGGTTTGGACATGGCTCACGAAACCAATCGAATTGCCACAGCACGCAAAGCACTCGCAACGGGCACCGCTCAAGTGACGGGACCGATCGTCCTGGTTCAAGACGAATTGCAGACGCCCGGATTCCTTTTCTATGCACCGTTCCAGGCGAATGGACCTAAGCAGAAGAGCAAATCCGAATTTGATGGACTTGTCTTTGCACCCTTCGTATTTCACGAGTTGATGGAAGGCGTGCTGGACAAGACTCGACGTCATGTAAGTATCCGCATCGGCGATGGTTCCGACAAATTGTATGACGAACTTGTCGACGACGAAGCGGATTTCGATGCGGATCCGCTTATCAAAAAACAGTACAGCGTTGACGTCTATGGGCGGACGTGGTTGTTCGACGTATGGAGCTCCAAGTCGTTCCGCGAAAGCGTTGATTCGACTCAAGCCAACTCCATCCTCGTGGGCGGATTGATCATCAACAGCATGCTGGTCTTCCTCTTTTCAATGATTTCCCGCGGTGCGAGAAAATCACTTCAATTCGCGGACACCTTAACGGCAGACTTGGAAAGCTTTGGCCTTGCTGCACGCGTTAACAAAATCGGCGTTTTCGACTATGACCCTAAATCGGGTGTATTGAAGTGGAACGATGCGATGTTTGACATCTACGGCCAAAAAAGCTCGGGATTCGTTCAATCGTACGCTTCGTGGGCAACTTGCGTTCACCCCGACGACCTTCCACCGACGGAGGAAAAGTTGCGAGCATCCTTGGCCGAAGGTGATTCGTACGAAAGTGAATTTCGAGTCATTCATCCCGACGGGACCATTCGACATCTTAACGCGAAGGGAGTTATTTTTCGCGACGCGGAGGGCAAGGCAAGCCGTCTGCTAGGCGCCAATACCGATATCACTCGGCGCAAACTTGCGACGGATGAACTCGCTGCCACTCAGCGAATGCAGGCAGCGATTCAAGAGGCGGCCGGGGTATCCATGATTGCCACGGATACGGAGGGCTTAATCTTGATGTACAACACCACAGCGGAAACGATGTTGGGCTACACCAAGGAAGAAATAGTCCTACGTGAAACCCCAGCTTTGATGCACGATCCGGACGAAGTAGTAGCACGTGCAGCGGAATTAAGCGTTGAACTTGGGCGAGTCGTTGAGCCTGGTTTTGAAGTATTTATCGCCAAAGCGATCATGGGCGAATCCGAACAACGAGAGTGGACGTACATCCGAAAAGACGGAAGCAAAGTCCCAGTCCTCCTCACCGTGACCGCCATTCGCAACGATGACAATCAGATCTCCGGATTCCTGGGGATTGCGGCCGATATCACCGAGCGGAAAAAGGCGGTTCTTGAAATTCAAAACGCCAATAACTGTCTTATCCGCAGCAACGAGGAACTCGCTCAGTTCGCTTACGTCGCTTCTCACGACCTGCAAGAACCGCTGCGAAAGGTCACCTCTTTCTGTGAACTTCTGAAAGAAGACTGCGGTGATCAGCTGAACGAAGACGGGTTGACCTATATGAGCTACATCATCGACGGCGCCGGGCGGATGCGAGCACTGATTCAAGACTTATTAGATTATTCACGTGTGGACAATGACTTGCGTCGCACAAGTGAAGTGGACGTACAAAAGACGGTTTCCTTTGCGATCGACAACCTTTCCGAAGCGATCACGGAAACGGAGGCAGAAATCACTTTTGACCACCTGCCTGTCATCCAAGCTCATCCGCGTCAGATGGCGCAACTTTTTGAAAACCTAATTGGGAATGCCATCAAGTATCACGGCAACGAAAAACCGCGGGTTCGTATCGGTGGAGAGGTCATCGATCATCGCTGCAGGTTCTGGGTCGAAGATAACGGGATCGGGATTGCACCGCAGTATCGAGACCAAATCTTTGGCATTTTCAAACGACTGCACGGCCAATCGGAGTACAAGGGTACTGGGATTGGACTTGCCGTCTGCAAACGAATCGTCGATCACCTTGACGGAAAGATCTGGGTGGAAGAGTCCGCCATGGGGGGATGTCGCTTCCAGTTTGAATTCATGGAACCGAACTCGGATGAAGAGGTCCAAACCGGCGACCTGGAACTCGCCGCACACTAATCTCGAACCAAACATTTTTGAAGATCAGTGACGGAGAGAAATCGCAGCAAAGAAAACCGACGGACCGCACCACAACGGTTGCATCGCCGCCCGGCCAAGAAAAGGGGCGGATGAGTTTTTTTGCGAACTGCGACACAACCGAGGTATTCACGTTGCCAATTTGATGGCAAGGCACTCGTCGCGGACGAAAACGCTACTCGCAAATTCAATCTCGAATCTCGGCTTGGAATCGCTTGGCAAGCAACGGACGTGACGATCAATCTAAAGGACCATTCTTCCCTGTCGCCCGGCTTTCGACGGGTTGATCTAACTTGCGGCTACGAGCAGTGGAATCCCCCCAAACTCGTCCCGAATCAGATCCTGCGATCTTCTCGGCGTGCCGTGATGTTTCTCCTCCGCTCGCCGCCAGCTAGTTGACCTTGCGGAATTCGCCATTGGATCGTTCAGCGAGTGACCTTAAAAAGTACTCTGATTCTCCGGAAACCGAGATTCCAATCGTGTTGAATTTAATGTGCCGCAGTCGATTACGCTCAATGATGTCATCAACAATCCATCTTGGCCGTATGATTTGTCCGCACGTAGGACGCCCATCGGAAAGAAAGAACACAATCTCCAGCTGGTCATCAAAAACCAGAGATTCACGAAGTGCACCATAGGAGTTGGTACGTCTGCCATAGCCGAGCCGACGCACGAGTTCCATCGCTGCATCTTTATTTCCCTGAGTCGCTGGCACCAAGTGCTCTTGCCACTCCAGAACACCTTCCTCAAAAAAGGCAAGCCCAAACTCATTGTCGCTTGGCATCTCTTCGATCACTTTCGAAAGTTCAATCTTGGCCAGCTCCAACCTAGTCAGTTCGCCCGCGTTCTTACGCATACTACTTGAGCGATCAATCACAAACAGAATTCGCTTCGCATGGATGTCAATGCCATAGTGCCTTTGTAGCTTCTGATTTGGCATCGGCTGCTCAGGCTGCAGTTCTCCTTGCAGCTTAGGCTGTAATTCTCCCAGCAGATTCGGTTGCAGGTTTCCTTGCAGATCAGGTTGCAGTTCTTCCTGCAGATCAGGTTGCGACTCGTAACTGGCGTATTGAACAACGGCTTTTGTTTTCCTCGTTGCTTTCCAACGTTCGTACCGTTCCTTTTCGCCAGCGAAATGTTCTTCGGTGACTTCCGCCAAAACCAACCCAACTTCATATTCAAGCTGACCTTCTAATTCGGCCTCCAATTGGGTCAGGAACTCCACTGCATCAGGATGATGCATCAATGACAGGGCACGAACCAAATTAAAGCGAAATCCGTAGTGCGAACTGAAGGCGGGACGATCGACCTGTTTTTTCAGAAATTCAATCGTGTCTTGGCGGCCATTTTGCCCCAGCGAATCCGCGGCAATCATGGCGACGCGGTAATTTTCATGATCTAGCATTTCGACCAACATGCGATCCCCATCGGGTTCGCCCGCCGTACCGACAACGTACAACAATCTATCCGCATACTGCGGCACGGAATCGTCGGGGCCGAGCTCTTCGATTTCGGCTTCTGCGGTCTTGATCAAGGTTGGCAGAGACTGAACCACGATTTCAGGATTAGCGGCCAACCGAGCCAAGGTTTGCTGACGAAGTATCTCGTTTCGTCCCGTCAACTGACGTGCCAAGATTTCATGTTCGCGCTGGCTCTCCTGCCCCACCGCAGACGCGCCGACGATCAACGCAAAGCAAACGCCCAGTAGCAAATTCCCGCTCACGCTGGGAAACGCCTTAAAAACCTTAACCCGAAAATCACGATTCAGAAGTGTCATCACCATTGCCCTCCATAGAGTTTACTGACGCTGATGCATCCAATCGTATCAGGTATTGGTCAGCCGACCAACTAATTTGAAAACCCTAGTCTCCTGTTCGACTCGCGACTGCGTTTACCTCAGGTGCTCTTGGTAGATTCGACGCTGCACCTTCAGGGAACAAGAAGGGAATCGAGAAGGTGCAGCAGGCCCTCACCTTCTCAAAACACAACACCGATTTACCCGTCCATACGTTCACTTAGTTCAGGCACATCGCAAGGTCGACGCCGGCTCCACTTGCAGCATGCCCTAACCTCGGCGTCGCATGAGAGAAGAACGGCGACGGCCTTGTGAGGTGGTACCGGTTTTGGGGGCCACCAGGAAGCTAAAAATTTGGCATGACGATCAACCACAAGCTCCTGGGGGATAATAGATGTGCATGGCGAAAAGGGGCCATCCTTAAACAACGCTTGCGAGCGCAAGGCCCACAACACCAATGCGGGTGTGTAAACGGCATCATCGTCGCAAGAGAAATCGACATCGAAGCGTTCAAACGCCTCGTCGAAAATGGATTGATCAATCACCTCGCTGAGCGGAAGTGATGAATCTTGCAGCCTGGAATCGCTGGAGATGCGAAATGACGATGCTTCACGCGGGCACTTGGAGCAAAACGACATGGCCTTCCCTGACCGAAGTTTTTCAAGCACCCATGCCTGGGAAGGCCACGTCGACGTTACTGATACAGGCAGAGCGGCCACGTCAAAATATCAAAATGCTTCGGCTAGAAAAACAATGATTTTCGATACCACGAGAGCCTCGGGGCTCTCAGTGCTGCGCAGGAAACGTCCTAAACGGCCAGCAGTGCCATTCGCTCCTGCCCCCTTTTTCCGCCAAAGACTACCCAAACTACCAAAAAGGCTCCTGACCCCTTTTTTGTTGGACTAGTCGACTTTCACTAGTTCGACGATGAAGTGGAGGTTTGAGTGAGGAGGAATGGATCCGGGGGAACCGCTTTCGCCGTAGGCTAGACGTGAGGGTACCCAGAGTTCGATCATTCCGCCCTCACCGACGAGCTGCATTCCTTCCGTCCAGCCGGCGATGACATTTTGCAGAGGAAAGGTTATTGGCTTGCCTTTCTCATAAGAGCTGTCGAACACTTTTCCATTATTCAGCCAGCCGCGATAGTTAACGGTCACCGTGCTACTAGCCGTCGGTTTTTCCCCTTCCGTTTTTCGCAGCACCCGATAACGCAGGCCAGAATCGGTCTTTGCGAACTCCGACGGGAATTCCGCATCCATGGGCCCCGCTCCAACCTGAAGTTCAGGCCTGTCGACAAACGAAATGGATTTCCGTTTCGCTGGCGTGGAATCCGAAACGGCCAGTTCGGAAGAATTGGGCGGGCTGGGCGACGCAGTGGAGCGACACCCCGCAACAACGCAGAGGAGGCTTAAAAGAAACCATGGCAACCAAGTCTTCATTTCCGCTCCAGTCTCGCATCCAGCATCCATCCAATACGCCCGTCGTAAACGATGCCTGCCTTCCTTATTTGGTTGGGAGGTTAGCGAAAACAGGCATATCTCGAAAGTCCGTTATCCACCGAACGTGACTCCACCTAGCGGAAGCAATTGACAGGAGGCAGCTTCGGCCCCCCAAAGACCCTCCAGACAAGCGACGACCAAAGCGAGCGGTTTCACGCCATCCTCGATCAAGCGAGTCGGTGAGCCGCGACATTTCTCGGCGACCAGCTGGCCTCAGCTGTGCCCAAGAGACACAGGGGAGGTCCCCCGCGAGAACCGCCCGCCGTGCAGGCTTGACCGCGCCGGGAGCGAGAAACGCTGCACCGTTCTATTGCAATTTATTTATTGCACGTCCCGCTGGGACGGAATCGTTGCTAACCGTACTGTTGCTAACGGCGCCAGAACGCAGGAATCACAGATTCCTACTGAAACGAAAAAACCCTGCCGCAACTTGCTGTTGCGACAGGGTTCTTTAAGCGACGCGGACGGGAATCGAACCCGCAACCTCCGGATCGACAGTCCGGGGCTCTAACCAATTGAGCTACCGCGCCGGATGAGGTCTAGCCAACATGCAATTAGTAGCGTTTAAACGCGTTGCATTCTGACCGTTTTCCTCCGACAGGTGTGAGAGTATACGCAGCGATCAGCTGCTGGCAAGCCCGTCCCTGGCAGTTTTACGAAGTTCGTCCAATTTTTTAAAAATTGCCTCCGCAGAGCCTGCTCTCTGCCATTCATAACCTAGGTTTTAGGGAGCGTTTTCGGCAAACCGAAGCGGTCATTCGCATTCAATGATCAGGATTACCATGCAAACCGCCATAATCGTTGCCTTCAACCTGAGCCAGTGGTTCAACCGAACCACCAACGAGGTCATGTACTACTTTAGTGGCCTTAGCTCCACCCAGTGGGGCATATTGTCGGCTTGTGCCGTCACATTTGGCTTCCTCTGCATGCGTTCCAACGACCTGCGGAAACGCTAATCCTCTCCTGCCGCGTTCCGATTTGCGAATTTTGCGGCGTGGGGGTAGAGCGGTACCATGGACGCATCCAGTAGAATGACAGACCGAGACTCCTGCCGGGTCGTTCTGCCACTACGCAAACATGCAAAATCTCTTGGAGCTGCCTCCGATGCCGCTATACGAAATCGAAACAAATGCCCACATCATCATTACCTGGGCAGACAACGAAGACGCTGCCAAATTAGTTGTCGATGATGCTTACCCGGGTGACGACGTTCTGCGGATGACCAAACGCCCTCGCGATAGCTGGGTGATCAGCAAGGGAGCGCTCGGCTTAAGCACCCCGGCGATCGACCCCTGTGGTGTCGCCCGAGACTGTTTGGCGAAGTCCGCAGGCGACAAAGTCCATGCAATCCGCCTGTACCGCCAAGAAACCGGTTCGGATCTCGATACCGCACGCAAGGTGATCGAATCCAATATGGTTATGGGCTGGTAGCGTGGCCCCGCTGGGGTTCACCGGTTTGATCGGGCCTCTCTCTGCGGATTCTTTCCGCCCGGAGAGGACATCCATTTACCGAAGTGGCGTCTGTGGCTGAAACTGCGGAGCAAACATCCCTGCGACGACGCCTGGCACAATGGTGTCTTATCCTCGCTTGCCTATTTCCGTGCCTGCTGGGCTGCGAAGGTTGCCAGCAGGCCGCCCCCCTCCCTGAGGGCGAACAGGAGAACGCGGCTGCCTTTTCCGGCTCGCCAATTAAAACCTTTCCAGCCGGCACTTCGGCCAACGAGTCTTCTCTTAAGCCGGGGCATTGGTTTTCTGCAGCCAAGCCTTTGCGGGCCAACCGCGAGGATGTTCGGGGAAGCATCCAGGTGACGGCGGGCCAACGGATCAAACTCGATTCGGGAAAGATCGAGCGTATCCACCAACCGCTAATCGCAGAACGTCCTGCCGTCCTCCCCAAGGGCCAACGCAAACAGTTAGATTTTCGGCTGCTGGCACCACTCTCCTCCCGTTTGAGCGACCGCAGCGGTTACTTACGAGACACGTTGATGACTCGTAACCAAAGCGTTGCCTACGACAGCGGCGAGCGGGCGATCCCACTTCTTCGGCCCGAGCAATATTTCGTTGCCGTGATGACCACGCGTCCCGAGCGGTTTGTCTCGGTACAAGTCGCTGACTGGGTGAAGCCTCCACGTGACCCGAACGCGTTCACAACCGGTTCCCAACCGACCAACTATCGAGTTATTTTTCCGCCGACCGAGGACCTGGTCCCGCTTCCCGAAACAATGCTCGACTGGACTTCAATCGCATTTGTTATCTGGGACGACGTTTCGGTAGACCGTTTGACTCCGGGACAACAACAGGCTCTGACCGACTGGCTGAACTGGGGCGGCCACATGGTGGTCAACGGAAGGTATGCGGACGAATCCTTTGGAGAAACGCCGCTGGCCGACCTGTTGCCAATGCATTCGCTGAAGCTAGTCGAACTGGAAGGAGCCCCTTTTGTGGAGCTGCTTGAAAATTGGTCGGTGGACAAAGACCCAACCACAGCGGCTCAGGTTGCCCAAGCGACCAAGATCCAAGGCAATGTGGCCATCGACGGCGTGCAACACCCAAACACAAAGACCATCCCCAATACCGGGGAACTTGTGCTGACGCGACGCCGGGGTCTGGGCAACGTGGTCATGACTCGTTTTGACATCACAACAGACCTCGTCCAGAACTGGGCTTCGCGAGACAGTTTCTATAACAACTTGATGCTGCAGCGTCCTCCGCGTGAATACACTGAAGATGCTGGCAACATAATGCTTCGGTTTGCCGGTCATCCAGCGGCATCGACCGTCCCGGCGGAAGTCAATTCCCCGCTCCGCCTATTCTCCCGCGACGGGATCCTTGGAGGCACGCCGGAAACAACCGAAGCAAGCGAGGAATCAACAACGCTAGAAGAGTTGACAGCGGCAACCGCCCCCGATTCCAACGACGACCAAGCGGTTCGAGCAGCACGTTCATCCTTAAGCCAAGACCTGCAAGCCGCACCCGCGTTTGTTTCGGAACCGATGGGAGGCGTCGGCGCATGGACCGACCGCAGCAATGTCGCCTCGGTCGCGATGCAGTCTCTTACGGAGCAATCAGGCATCTCCATCCCGCCCGCCTCTTTCGTCGCCCGATCGCTGGCTTGGTATTTATTGATCCTTGTTCCACTTAACTATCTATTCTTCCGCTTAATCGGACGCCTTGAATACGCTTGGCTTGCGGTACCTGTCATCGCGGTCGGTGGTGCAATCTGGGTGGCCAGAGCCGCTCGGCTGGACATCGGTTTTGCACGGCTTGAAAACGAGATCGGACTGCTCGAAATGCAACCCGAATACGACCGCGCCCACCTGAGCAGTTTCATTGCGATCTACAGCTCGCTCGGGACCGACTATCAAATTGCGTTTGACAGTCCCGATGCAGCGGGCCTTCCCGTTGGGCAAAACAACTCAACTGATGGGAGCGCCCCGGTGCGACTGCAAATGGGATACGGCGAAGGGCCTATCCTCTCGGGAATCCAAGTCGCCTCAAACCAGACTCGCCTGGTTCATACAGAACAAATCGTTCCGGCGGGAGGATTTTTTCGCTGGACGGCAGAGAACAACAAACTGGCCAACGGTTCAGACCTAGTACTTACCAATGCGGTCGTGGTCCGCCGCGGCGACGAGGGACAAATCACGATCGCCGACCTTGGTGACTTTCCTTCGGGAGCCACGCGAACGGTGGAATTTGCATCGGAAGAACTGCACGACTTGCTCACTTGGGCAGAACCACTGCGACCGTTGGTGCAAGGCTTGCTCAGTCCGGCCGGAATGCAACGCGGAGAAGTCCGCCTAGTTGCAGCCATCGAAGAGGCTCCCAGCAAGATGCGCATTGAACCGCAGGCAAGTCAAGCAAACCGAGCCACCGTGCTACTGGCGCACCTGCAATACCCTGGGTTGCCAGAGCCCAAAAAGGATACCAACCTGCCTCCCAAGCCGAAGGAGAGGGTCGATGACTTGATGTTAGACCAGGCTCTCGAATCACCAGAGAAAGCAAATTAAGCCATGATTGAACTGTATGGATTTGGGAAAGACTATGGTGATTTCACAGCGGTTCAAAACCTGGATTTAAAAATCGAGCAAGGAGAAACGTTTGGCTTCATCGGGCCAAATGGCGCGGGCAAAAGCACGACCATTCGTTTCCTAGCAACTCTTTTAAAACCGACACGCGGCGGCGGAAGCGTGGCCGGGCATAGCGTGACAGGCGATCCGGTCGCGGTCCGCCAAGCGATCGGATACATGCCGGACAACTTCGGCGTCTACGACGGAATGAAGGTTTGGGAATTCCTCGATTTCTTCGCGGTCGCCTACCGCATCAGCCGCTCGCAAAGAAAACAGATCATTTCCGAAGTACTGGAACTGTTGGATTTGACTCACAAACGTGACGATTTTGTAAACGGTCTGTCGCGGGGAATGAAACAAAGGTTGTGCTTGGCTAAAACCTTGGTGCACGACCCACCGATTTTGATTCTTGATGAACCCGCCAGCGGCCTGGACCCTCGAGCACGTGTCGAAGTGAAGGCGTTGCTAAAAGAACTGCGGGCGATGGGAAAAACCATCCTGATCAGCAGCCACATCCTGACCGAGCTAGCCGACTGCTGTAGCTCGATCGGAATTCTCGAACGCGGACAGTTATTGATGCATGGCCCGATCGGCGATGTCTACCGCAAGATTCGCCGTAACCGAATTGTCGAAATTCAATTCATCGGCAGCCAGGACGCGGGTTTGTCCATTCTACGCAGCTGCAGTGCGCTGCAGTCGCTGGAAGTCGAACCGACTCGAGTGGTTGCGGAACTAGCGACCGATGACGAGGGCCTGGCTGCCTTGCTTGAGCAATTGATCAAAGAAGGTGTCCGCATGAAATCATTCAACGACAAAGACCCCACGCTGGAAGATGTTTTCATGACCGTCACGAAGGGGCTGGTAAGCTAGACGAACTGCCAGTGGCGGATTTGGACCGGTAGTCGATTAAGCTTTTGGTCGCGCGGCCGGACGGCTTGCGCCGTTCCGCTAAGAAAGCTGGTGGCATTGAGGGCGAGACGTCCGGCGAAAACGTGGCGTGGCTTAAGATCCCGCCCCTGTTGCACGGCATAGCGACCTCTACATCCACAAGCAGAGGTGCCATAAATAGTCAGCCCAGCGGGTGCTAGACGAACTGCCAGCGGCGGATATGGACCGGTAGTCCATTAAGTTTTTGGTCGCGCGGCCGGACGGCTTGCGCCGTTCCGCTAAGAAGATTGTAGGGCTTGCCCTGTTCGGGCTACCGAACGGCCTTTGCCGCTCTGGCGTCTGTGGGCAGTTTGGTGCCCCAATGCTAAGATAGACTCTTTCCGCAAAACCTTCCACGGATTTGCGTCGGCCAGAATGTTTCTAAAATCGTGAAGGATCGTGACCGATGATTTGTTTTCGACTATTCACCGCAGCCCTTATAGCTCCTCTGATCTTTGGAGCGGTAAATGCACTGCATGCCCAGCAAGGTGAAGAAAACACCTTGCAGTCAGGGATTGATCAGACGCTGTTTAGCGAGAAAGTCAAACCAGGGGACGATTTCTATGAATATGCCAACCAGGGCTGGCTGGAGACGACAAAAATCCCTGGAGACCGCTCCGACTACGGAGTCTTTTCGATCCTCGATGACGCGACGAAGGATCAGGTTCGCACCCTGATCGAAACGGCAGCCGACACCACGTCAGCCAAGCCGGGTTCGAAGACTCAAAAGGTTGGCGACCTATTCAATTCATTCCTCGATTTGAAACGTCGCGATGCCCTTGGAATCGAACCGATCCAACCGCTGCTGGACGAGATCGCTTCCATCGATTCGCTGGACTCGCTGGCGACAACGATCGCGAACCTGGAGCGTGCGGGAGTTGGCCATTTCTTCGGCGGCTATGTGTCGGTCGATGCCCGTGACAGCGATTCCTACACGGTCTATTTAACGCAGTCGGGGCTGACGCTACCCGATCGCGACTACTACCTAAGTGACGAACCGCGTTACGTGCAAATGCGAAAAGCATTGGTCGAATACGCTGCCGACCTCCTCAGCCGCAATCACGCAGAAAACCCGCAAGAAACGGCAGAGCAAATCCTGGATTTGGAAACCGCGATCGCCGAGGCTCACTGGACCAAGGTTGAAAATCGTGATCCAGTGAAAACGTACAACAAAAAAGATGCCGCGCAGATGGCGGAACTGCTATCGATCTGGGATGCCTATGCGAAAGCGACCGGGTTCGACAAATCGGATGCGTTTATTGTTCGCCAACCAAGCTATTTCAAAGCTGCCAACGAACTTCTTAAAGACGAACCGCTAGCCAAATGGAAAGCGTATCTAGCCTTTAAGACGATCGACGCCTACGCATCCTATTTAACCGAAAGTCTCGAAAAGCGCCATTTCGATTTTCACGCGACGGCCATTACCGGCGTCAACGAACAAAAACCGATGTGGCGTCGAAGCGTTGAACTGACCGGCAGCGTCTTGGGCGAACTGGTTGGACAGCTTTACGTGGAAAAACATTTCCAAGCCTCCGCCAAGAAACGAATGGGCGAATTGGTCGACAACTTGAAAGTTGCGTTTGAAGAGCGAATCAACGACTTGGACTGGATGGGGAAGGGAACCAAAAAACAGGCCCGCGAAAAACTCTCGCAGTTCAGCACCAAGATCGGCTATCCCGACAAGTGGAAGGACTACAGTTCTCTGTCGATCAGCAAAGACTTGGCAGAAAACCTACTCGCGTCCGCTCAGTTTGAGCATCAACGCATGCTGGACAAATTGGGCCAACCGATCGACCGCACCGAGTGGCACATGACGCCGCAGACGATCAACGCCTACTACAATCCGACGATGAACGAAATCGTCTTTCCCGCAGCGATCCTGCAACCTCCGTTCTTCAACATGGCAGCCGACGATGCGGTTAACTATGGCGGCATCGGAGCGGTCATCGGTCACGAACTAAGCCACGGATTCGACGACAAGGGAAGCCAGTACGACGGCCACGGCAACCTCCGAGACTGGTGGACCGAAGAGGACCGCGAGGTCTTTGACAAACGGACCGCGGGGCTTGTGAAGCAATACAACCAGTACAAACCGCTGAAAGACATGCATGTGAACGGCGAGCTGACCCTAGGCGAAAACATCGGCGACCTTGGGGGGCTGAACGTTGCTCACCACGCTTACCGCTTGTCTCTCAAAGGGAAACCGGCTCCCGTGATCGATGGGCTGACCGGCGACCAGCGATTCTTCTTAGGATGGTCCCAGGCCTGGCGTCGGCTCTACCGCGAAGCGGAACTACGGCGTCGTTTAATGGTCGACCCCCATTCGCCAAGCCGCTACCGGGTGAACGGGATTGTCAGCAATATGGACGCGTTTTATGAAGCGTTCGGAATCGACGAAAATAGCGAGATGTATATTTCTCCGGAAAAACGAGTTCGCATCTGGTAGAATGGGGGTCCCTCATCCCCCTTTTCTACTCAGTTAAACGGAGCATCCTTAGGATGTTGCGAAATTTCATACGCGTTATGCCCCCGCTTGCAGCGCGTCATTGGATGATTGGGTGCCTTGCAAGTGGTTTGTCTATCTTATTGCCTAGCAATGATTTAGACGTAAAGCAGGCACGGGGTCAGGAACCTGCTGTCCAAGCGGTTCCCCAGGCTGCGGGCCAACCTTCACCTGCTGCCATCAAGGCTGCACAGGCTGCGGCCGCCGCCAAATCGCAGGCCGGTGGCCCCCCGGCAGGCGCCGATGGCGACAAACCGGGCAAACCAGGCCCCGGCGACAAACCCGCCAAAGAGGGCGAAAAAGAACCAGCTGGATCGAAGACGATTCAGCGTCCCAATGAGCCGACCGAGCCACCGGACCCGAAAGAACTAACGGTTCGCCCCGACGCGGACGAAAAAATCGCATTCAGTTTCCGCAATCAACCATGGCTGGCCATTCTGGAATGGTTCGCCGAAATCTCGGATATGCCGCTCGACTGGCGAGAACTTCCCGGCGATCACGTCAACATCTCTTCCTTCGGACGCTACTCGCTGGATGAAGTTCGCGACCTACTGAACCGGCATCTGTTGGCTCGCGGGTACGTTATGCTTCGCCGTGAAGATGGCTTGATGGTTTTAAAGACAGCTGAGATCAATGCCGCATTGGTCCCTCGCGTCGACAAAAGTGAATTGTCCAAATTGCCGCCTCATGATTTCGTACGGACCTCGTTGGATGTAGGCTGGCTATCGGCGGAAAAGCTGGCGGAAGAATTGAAACCGATGGTCAGTGCAAATGGCAAATTGACCGCACTCACGACAACCAACCGTATCGAAGCGATGGACGCTGCGGTGAACCTGCAGCAAATCGCGGAACTGTTGGCGCGCGAGCAATCGGACGAATCCAGACAAGATTTGGCGCCGGAATTCATGCTGCGGCATGTCTCGGCCAGCGATGTCAAAGAGATGCTTGAGCAGTTCTTGGGTTTGGAGAAAAAGGAAGCGCCCATGACTCCTCAGCAAATGCAGATGATGCAGCAAATGCAACAACGCCAAGGCGGCAAACCGCCTCCCGCCAAGGAAAAGGAACCGGCGATTTCCATTGTCGCCAACGAACGGCGAAATTCGATTATCTTGCAGGCTCCCGTCGACCGAGTCGCAATCGCGGCCGAATTCATCAAGCGGGTCGACGTCCCCACCGATGCAATGGTCTCGCTGGCCGACGTGGAATCCCGCGTGGAAGCCTTTCGATTGACCTCGCTGGATCCAGAAAAACTGCTGGAAATCGTTCGCGGGATGAACATCCTAGAACCGATGACCCATATCCAAGTCGATTCCGACAACAAAGCACTCATCGTGTCTGGATCATTAGCGGATCGTTATATCGTGCGGTCCCTGATCGAACGTTTAGACGGTAGCGGCAGGCAGTTCTATGTCCTTCCCATTCGCTATCGCGATCCCCGTGCGGTGGCCGAATCGATCGGGTTCCTGATCGGCAATGACGACAAAAAGGAATCGAACAATAATCGCAATCGGTATTCGTACTTTGGAATGCAACAAGAGAAAAAGGAAGAGCCCGACAAGTTTCGTGTCGCGGCCGACGTGCGGTTCAAACAGGTTCTCTTATGGGCAAACGAATACGAGATGGAGGACGTTTCCAACCTGTTAGTCAAACTGGGCGAATTGCCGCCTCCCGGGGGAAACCAACAGACCGTTCGCGTGATGGATGCTGCCGCCGTTCCGGAAACCTATGAGTACCTGAAACGGTTGCAAACACAGTTCGAACGACTGGCCCCCAATCGAGTCGAATTGCCCAGCGAGGACGACTTTCCCGCCCCCAAAAAAGTGGAGATTTCGGAAGAATCCGAAACCGACGCCGACATTGAAACGCCTCGCACCGATGCCCAACCTAAAAAAGAAACGCCTCGTGTCGATCCACTGGAAGCCTCTACAAACCAGCTGACGCAAAGCCTAGCCCAATTCCGTGCTCCGCCAGCGACTCCCTTAAACGAACCTCCGATCGACCAACCACCCCCGACCGCTGAACAAGTTCAATCGGGAAAAGATTTTGATCGTCTGTTTGGTGAGCGTGCTGACGCCCCAACGGCTCCTAAAGACACCCCGCCGATCCAAATCCAGGTCGACGCGGAAGGCAGAATTTTGCTGACCAGTCCCGACACCGAAGCTTTGGACAAACTGGAAAGCCTGATGATGCGGGCCCCTCCGCCCAAGCGGCCTTACCATGTCTTTCATGTCAAACATGCGTCCGCTTACTGGATGGAAACCAATCTAAAACTGTACTTCGAAGACGCCGAAGAAGACGATGGCAACAACGATCCTTTCACCCGGTGGTATTTCGATCTGCCCGAGGACGACGACGAGACTCCCGCGGGCCTGGGCGCCGACCAGCCACTCAAATTCTTGGCCGATATCGACACCAGTACGATTGTGGTGACCGGAGCGTCTCCCGAGCAGTTGCGGACGATCGAAGAATTAATTGAATTGTGGGACGTCCCAGAACCGCTGGACCAACAGAAGGCTCGTTACACAAAACTGGTCACCGTCCACTACTCCCGCGCCGAAAAGATTGCGGAAACGGTGAAAGATGCCTACCGAGATCTCCTCAGCAGCAACGACAAAGCGTTCGGCCAGGGGAAACCCAAAGGCCAACAAGGGGGTGCCGAGAATGTCGAAAAAAGCCGCAATGGCCCTGGAGCCGGATTGGTTGATCAAGGCGGAAAAGAAGGGGGAGGCAGCGATTTCACCTTTAAAGGCAAACTTTCCGTCGGGGTGGACGAAGTCGGCAACACCTTGCTGGTAAGTGCCGAGGGAGAGCCCTTGCTAGACCTAATCGTTGACATGATTCGGCAGTTGGACGATGCCGCGAAGACTCAGGGGAATGTTCAGGTCCACCGAACCTCTGGTACGATTCGCATTGACGCGCTGGAATCGGCGTTAGGGGCATTCACAGAGGCAGGAGCCGCCCCCCCGAACAGGCGATCACCGCAAATAAAAGAAGCAACCAGTGGCAATGGCGAAACCACCAATCCCTGAGCGACGAAAGAGCTGCTTATGACCAGCCCTGTCCCGGCAGGTCGACCGGCCAATCGCCTAGCGAAACTTGTGATCCGCTTTTGGTACGTCATCCTAATCGCGTGGATCGTGGTTGCCGCTGGCGTACGACTGTCGGCTCCCAAGTGGGCCAGCATCGCCTACGATGGCGACTTCGAATACTTACCTGCGGACCTGCCAAGCGTCGCCGGGGGAAGATTACTGGACCAAGCCTTTCCAGACGAAAGAGCTCGTAGCGAGATCATCATTGTCCTCTCACGTGACGATGAACCGCTCATCGAATCCGATGAATACGTCGCGTTGGATCTGCAGCGACGTCTGAGCCACCGACTGGCCGAAGCGAGTATTGCCAAAGCGAAGCAATTGGGCTGGAAGGGTGGCATCCCCAAGGAAGGGACACGGATCGAGGAACTGCTGACTCGAGCTCGTAAATCCCTCGATGAGTCGATCAAAGCGGACGCTCGGTTTTATGAAAAATTCATCGACTGCTTACCGCAGACCGCCGTGGCAACCCCGACCGAACCACGAATGGCAGTCGCCTACTGGGACCGTGGTGAACTGCTAAAAGAGTTTGGCGAGCTGGAACTGGCCGAATCGGATCTGCAGGCCGCTCAAAACCTGTTACCAGACATCAAAACGTGGCTGCCGCCGATCGAGCAACGTGAACTGGAACCATGGCAGTCGCTGCTGGGAATTTTAAGCTGGAATGACCCCGCCATCGGGCATCGCTTAAAAGTTCCTGAAGCCCGTTTGATTCGCTTGCAACTGGAATCGGAATTAGCAGCGACAGGAAACATCGCCACCCTGGAAGTTGTCGAACAACTGATTGCAAACGTTCAGGCTTATTCCGGGCACTGCACACAGCCCGGGTTAAGCATTTTGCCGACCGGGTCCGCAGCCATTGGTGGCGAAACATTGATCGCCGCTCGTGATGCGATCCGGTACACCGAGGTCTTCACGGTATTGATGATCCTGATCATTTTGGCGGTCGTCTACCGGGCCCCGATCCTGGTCTTCATCCCATTGCTTTCGATCTTGGCAGCAGTGCTGACCGCCACCGGTGGAGTCGCCCTGCTAGCGGGCTGGGCACGGAGTGATCCGAACGATTGGTTTGACCTGCGAGTCTTCACCACATCACGGATTTTTGTGGTTGTCATTCTGTTTGGAGCAGGCACGGATTATTGCCTGTTCTTGATCGCACGCCTGCGTGAAGAAGCGGCTAGCCGACCTTGGAAGGAAGCCTGCGAGGTCGCGCTGACACGTGTCACTCCGGCGCTCCTGGGAAGTGCGTTCACGACCGTGGTCGGTCTGGGCATGTTGTGGATCGCTCAGTTTGGCAAATTCCATCATACGGGCCCGATCATCGCACTCTGTTTGCTGATCGGCCTGTTGGTCAGTTTGACGCTGACTCCCGTTTTGATTTACGCCATTGGACCGTGTGTCTTTTGGCCCAGTCGAGTCGTCGGATACGAACGTAAGAAAGCGGGCATTTGGGGCAGACTTTCGATCATGATCACGCGGTACCCTTGGCTAACGCTGGGAGGAGGGATCTTGATCCTATTGATCCCCGCCAGCTTCGGGTTCCAAGAAGAACGACACGTGACCTATGACATGAGTGGCCAACTGAGCCACCAAGCGGTCAGTCGCCGCGGGCTGGACAACCTGACGCAACATTTTTCGATTGGAGATTCCAATCCGACAACCGTCCTACTGGTGAAGAAACAGCCCAGCCCACGCGAGACGATGAACGCCGACATCGCCGAACTCCGCAAGGCACTCTATGAATTAGATGGCGTTCGCGCCGTCCGCACGGCCAGCGATCCTTTGGGCGATTACCCACCGGATCGGCACATGGGTTTGCTTGACCCCAACGCATGGCGCAGACGTCTGCTTCGCGAGCATCCGATTTCACAGCGATATTTCTTCAGCGAAACGGCCCCCTATGTCGATCGCTTGGCTCGAATCGATGTGGTTATCAAAGGGGATCCCTTTGGAGCCGCAACGGGCGAATCGGTTGCGAAACTTCGAGGCTGGCTTCAGGAACAAGCCGATGACCCGAAGTCCCCTTGGTTTGAATCGGAAGTATCGATCGCGGGGACAACCGCTTCGATCATCGATTTACGACGGGTAACGATCGAAGACAATCAGCGGATCAAAATCGCCGTCATCCTTGCGGTCCTGGTCGTTTTAGTCGTGGTCCTGCGCAAATTCTGGCTATCGGTCTACCTGATCTTTACCGTGCTGCTTAGCTACTACGCGACCGTCGGCCTGACCTCCGGATTTTTTGCTTGGCTATATGGCGAAAATTATCTTGGGCTGGACTGGAAACTTCCGCTCTTCCTGTTTGTGATCTTGGTCGCCGTTGGCCAGGACTACAACGTCTATTTAGTCACCCGAGTCCTGGAAGAGCAGCATCAAGGCGGTTGGTTGTCGGCCCTTAGACGAGCCGTCGCCCGAACGGGCGGGATCATCACCGCCTGTGGTCTGGTGATGGCGGCGACGTTCTTCAGCATGACCGCATCGGCTTGGTTTCCTTGGCTGATGTATTCCTTTGGAATCTCCGATTCGCCACCGAAGGCGATGCTGCAAGGCATTGTCCAGTTAGGGTTTGCGCTGGGACTTGGCGTCTTGATTGATACCTTTTTTGTCCGCACCTTTTTGGTCCCCAGCTTCATCACCATTGTTGACCGGTACCAAAAACAAAATTGATCTTGCGACGGGCCCCAGTTGAAGCCGATAGTTCTTTTTACGCCGTCGCGGAGGCGGCTATCAGCTTTGGCGAGTCAAATCTGGAGTGGACCAATGGCTCTGCAGGACAATACGGGTATGTCGTTGTACAGTAGGACCGAGCTTTACGCGATCTATTTAGAGGTCGCTAGACGTGATCACCAATGGCGCCGGCAGGCCATGTATGGTGCCGAACAACCGCCGGAAGGGCATGCTCCTTTTCGACCGTTAAATGAAGCCCTCTTTTCAGAACGACGGGACGCCGCACTGCGAGTTCCGGAGGGTGCCGAACGCTTCCAACTGCAGCTACTCAGACGGGCTCGGTTTTACCACGTCAACGTTGCTGAATTCCTTAATCAGACAGCAGCCCCATCGGCTGCGAATCCGATCCTTGAAATGCCGACCCGGCCGGCCGTATCACGGACGCCGCGAAAGCAATCAGCATAGCTAGAAGATTTTAGGGATAGGAATAGGGATCATGATGCGTCGCCCGCTGCTTGCGATACTACGCGCAGCCCACTGCCGTAGTACCCACCATTACTTTGCCCTCGATGCCCTGCCTTTGGTCGAAACGCCTGCAGGAAAACGATTACGAAGTATTCTTCTGCGACATCATGATCGCTACCTGGAAGGTTCAAAGGATCCGGACACACGGTTCCACGATTTTCATAATCATGTGGTCCATGTGAAGGATGGCTACTGGGGCGGTGCACCCGCAAAAGCGACGCGTTGGTACGAAATCCTTCAGCATCGATTGCAAGAACAACGATGGGCGGACGCCGCCCATGCCGCCGGGGTCCTCAGTCACTATTTCACGGATCCGATCCAGCCGCTGCATACCGCGCAAAGTGACCGTGAAAAAACGGTACACAGGCCGCTGGAATGGAGCATTACCAAATCATACAAATCGATTCGGCAACTGTCCCTTCGCGACCCCGTCGAGATTCGCTTCGAATTGTCTCAGCAAACCGGTTGGCTTGCTGCAGCGATCTTGCACGCCGCCCGAATCGGCAACCAATCTTACAACCTGCTTCTCGATGCCTACAACTTGGAAGCGGGAGTCAAAGATCCACCCAGCGGGCTGAATGCTCCCAGCCGAAAAGCGTTGGCGGAACTGTTCACGCTGACCACCGTTGGCTGGGCAAAAATCCTGGAACGCGCTGCCTCCGATTACGAACAGGCGAATCAAGCCAAACTTCCGAAACTGCCCCTCACCGGCGCAGTCGTAATGGCCACCGTCAAGATTCCCCATCGACGGCTCCTCCGCTATCTGGTCGACCGAACCGAACAGCAAGCGGTCGAGGCCATCCTGGCGGAATACCAACAGACAGGCCAAGTTCGAGAGCAGACGCCGCCGGAAGCCGTTGCCGTCCGGCGTTCGATCGCGGTCTACCACCGTGAACGTGAATACAAATATCGCCAGCGAGCCAAAGCGGCGGCCGCTCAAGCGACTGCGAAGGTGGTTCCTGCAGCGACTTCAAAACCAGTAGAGGCTTCCCCTTCCACGACCAAACCGATCACCGAATGGACGTCCATCCAGCATCAGCCGCTTGCACCAGCGAACAGCCATTTCTCATCCGAGAAAATGGCAGCGTTGAAGAACTCGCAAGCCTTCCAGGACAAACAGCCAAGCTCCGGCCGATCACAAGCGGCCACCGAATCGGCTAATCGCAGAAAAGAAGACCTGGAACAAGCTCGACTGCTGGAAATCCAACGTCGTGCAGCGATGGAACGAGCTGAACGAGCGATTGAACAAGCAGAGAAACTGCGGCAAAGCGAGCTGGAAATCCAGCAGGCCAAACAGCTGCAAGCAATCCAGGAAACGAACGAAAACGAAAACGAGAACGAAAAAAACTACCCCGCGACAATTCCAATTCGATTCCCTTCCGAATCCAAACACTGCCGTCTGTCACGCCGCGCCCCGATCGTCGACGCCCCTTCGATCGGCCCCAAGACAGCCGCTCGATTTCATGCCATTGGGATCGAAACGGTTGGCGAATTCCTGGACCTGCCAGCGGCTCGAACGGCGGACCGTCTAGCGGCCCGCTGGATTACGGCCCAAATGGTTTCCGACTGGCAAGCTCAAACGCTGCTGATGTGTCAGGTGCCTGAAATGTTGGCTCGGGATGTCCAGTTACTGGTTGGCAGCGGATGCCGAACCCAACCCAAACTTGCCTCCGCGTCCGTCGCTGACTTACATCGCGCGATCGTACGGTTTTCAGCGACCAGCGATGGACGCCGAGCCCTCCGCGGAGCCTCTCCACCGGAACGGACCGAGGTAGCCCGCTGGATCGCTCGCGCCGCCGGCGAAACGGACGGCGAAAGCTCTCAACAAGCCAGCGCCGCGTAAGCTCGTAAGCGGGCATGCGGAATCGCAAAGGTTAAATGGCAAGGTGCCAAAAGGCTGCCCCTGCGGGGTTTTTGGATTTTGGATTATGCATTTTGCACTTTCCAATTCTCATTTTGCAATTTGCAGCCTCGCACGCGGTTCGTGGAATTCCAGGCCACACCTCGCGATCAGCAGAAGCCTTCTCGTCAGTCCAGGCGGGGGACCCGAGCAGCGATCAGGACGCTGTGCTCCCTCCATCTTCCTTTTGGAACATGGGCTTCAGTGATCCAATTTTGATTTTCATGCCGGCCTTTGCTTCGTCCCCCGCACGAATTCTATTTCTGGGATGAGCCCGGCGTAGGCAAATAGGGCCTATTTTGCTGGCCCGCAGACCTCCTCCAAACCGGGTCCTCCATCGCCAACGGATGACTAACAAGAATTCTTTTCGAGCTGTGGGGGCCTTACTCCCCTTGGCTTAAAGATCGGTTAAGCTATGCCTAGCCAAAACAAACCTCCAAATAGCCCCGAAAGCCGATTGATGGAATCGAACGACAACTTTGAACAAGAGATTGCAATTCTCCAAGCTGCTGAGAAGCAGGGCGGTTTTGCAAAATGGTCCCTGTTTGTAAGGATGTCGGGCCCCGGATGGTTGCAAGGAGCCATCACCCTTGGGGGCGGCTCGCTCGCTGGAGCGCTCTATTTGGGCGTGATCATGGGCTACCACCTGATGTGGCTTCAGCCTTTGGCGATGATCCTAGGGGTCATCATGCTGTCGGCGATCAGTTACGTAACCCTTTCGACCGGGCGTCGCCCTTTCGAAGCGATCAAAACGCATGTCAGCCCCGTGCTCGCTTGGGCTTGGCTGCTGGCAACCACGATCGCCAATATCGTGTGGTGTTTGCCACAATTTTCGCTCGGTACCGCAGCGTTAAAGCAGAACCTGATCCCCGCCCTCAACAACGACGCGGGGACCTACATCGCCGCGATTGGGCTGTTGGTTACCGCAACGGTGATCGTCTGGTTTTACAACTCAGGCGGCCGCGGTGTAAAAATCTTTGAATTGATCCTCAAAGCGATGGTCGGCATCGTTGTTCTCAGTTTCTTCGGCGTCGTGATCGCGATGACGCTTCGTGGTGCTCTGCCATGGGGAGAAATTTTGAAAGGGATGATTCCAAATCCGAAATACCTGTTCACTCCTGTGCCTTCGATGGAACCGGCGATCACGGCAACCGGAGAAGCGGCTGATTACTGGCGTTCGCTGATCGCCAGCACTCAAAAAGACAACATCATCACCGCTTTTGCGACAGCGGTTGGAATCAACATGACCTTCCTCTTGCCTTATTCCATGCTGCGAAAAGGTTGGCGAAAACCTCATCGCAGCTTGGCGATCTTTGACTTGTCGATCGGCTTGATCGTCCCATTTGTGCTGGCAACCAGCTGCGTGGTCATCGCCGCAGCCAGCCAATTCCACAACAACCCATCGGACGTGATGGCTCTGGTTCGTTCCGACGATCCAGTCGCTCAAAAATCGAAAGAGGTCAAGGACTACTACTCGGCGATCGACAAACGTTTGCAAGTCGTACATGGCGACGAATTTGCCTCGCTGAGCGCAGATGTTTTAACCTTGGATCAAGCCCGCGAAGCCCTCCCAGAATCCGAACATCAATTGGCTGCCATGCTGGCCGGCCGCGACAACATGGCTTTGGCCAAAACGCTCGACCCATTGTTCCCCGGCGGGTTTGCTCAAAAGCTGTTTGGGATCGGGGTCCTCGGGATGGCTTTATCGACCATCATCATCCTGATGCTGATCAATGGATTTGCATTCTGCGAAATGATTGGCGTTCCGCCCGAAGGGAACATGCATCGCCTGGGTTCGATGATCCCTGCGATCGGCGTGCTGGGTCCATTTTTCTGGGCCAAAGCGGCTCCAGCCCTGGCGACTCCAACTTCAGTAATCGGTGGCGCCATGCTGCCGATCGCTTACGTAACGTTCTTCCTACTGATGAACTGCAAAGCACTGCTGGGAGACGCGATGCCACGCGGAATGGCTCGTATTCGCTGGAATGTGCTGATGCTACTGGCGACCAGCGTGGCCACGTTCGCTTCGATCTGGGGATTGAAGGATCGTATGATGTACGATTTCCCAATCGGCTATGCCGCGTTAGTGTTAATAGCCGTTCTACTGGTTCTTGGAGTCGTTTCGTTCTTCGCCAAGAATCGCTCGATGAAAATTGAAGATTCCCCATCGCAACGAGAAGCATGATGCAAAGCGATCAATGGTTGTTAATCCGGGAAGCCCGACAGGAAGCAAGTGTCGGGAAAACCGTCGAGGTTCGTGCCTGGGTGCGAACCCGCCGAGATTCCAAAGCGGGATTCAGTTTTATCGAACTGAATGACGGAAGCTGTTTTGGCAACCTACAGATCGTTGCTCAGGGAGAACTAGACAACTACAGCAGTGAGGTTCAAAAACTGTCCGCGGGCTGTAGCGTCGTTGTTGAAGGGAAGATCGAAGCCTCACCGGCGAAGGGACAAGCGACCGAACTGCACGCCACTTCGGTTCGCGTCCTGGGCTGGTGCGATAGTGAAACCTACCCACTGCAAAAGAAACGTCACACGTTTGAAAAACTACGTGAGTGGGCTCATCTGCGAGCACGCACGAACACATTTGGTGCGGTCGCTCGAGTCCGCAATCAAATCTGTGATTCGATCCATAGTTTCTTTCAGGAAAACGATTTCTACTACACCCACACCCCGATCATCACGGCCAGTGATTGTGAAGGGGCCGGCGAAATGTTCCGAGTCACAACACTCGACCTGGAACGCATGGCAAAATCGGGCAAAGCGGTTAACTACGAATATGATTTCTTCGACAAACCAACTTTCCTAACCGTCAGCGGACAACTGGAAGGCGAAACGTATGCGACCGCATTAGGCCGAATCTATACCTTTGGACCAACCTTTCGCGCCGAAAACAGCAACACCAGTCGCCATCTAGCTGAATTCTGGATGGTCGAACCGGAAGCTGCTTTTTTTGACCTGCAGGATAACATGCGGCTTGCAGAAGCCTTCCTGAAACGGGTCTTTACCGACTGCTTGCATCAATGTGACGAAGACATGGATTTCTTCGAGCAACGCATTCAGCCGGGAGTCATCGAGCAGTTGAAATCAGTGATCGACAGGCCTTTCGCCCACATGACTTACACCGAGGCGGTCAAGGTTCTGGAAAATTGCGATGCGAAATTCGATTACCCGGTCTCCTGGGGAACCGACCTGCAAGCCGAACACGAACGCTACTTGACGGAACAACACGTCGGCGGCCCGCTGATCTTGACGGACTATCCCAGTAGCATCAAACCGTTCTACATGCGGGTTAGCGACGACGGCAAAACCGTTGCCGCAATGGATGTCCTGGTTCCCGGCGTTGGTGAAATCATCGGCGGCAGTCAACGTGAAGAACGATTGGATGTCCTGCAGCGCCGCATGACCGAAGCGGAACTGGATATGTCCCACTACGACTGGTACGTCGACCTCCGACGATATGGCACGGTACCCCATGCCGGTTTTGGTCTGGGACTGGAACGCGCCGTTCAGTATGTGACCGGAATGGCCAACATCCGCGACGTCATCCCGTTTCCGCGAACCCCTGGCAATGCCGATTTCTAATCAGGTAGTTGGTCGTTTGGCTCCTTCGCCCACAGGAGCTCAGCATTTGGGAAACGCAAGAACTTACCTGCTTGCCTGGTTGGCGGCTCGTAGTGCTGGTGGACGGGTGATCCTGCGGATCGAAGATATCGATTCGCCGCGCGTGAAACCGTGGGCAACCGAACAGGCCATGGATGACCTTCGCTGGTTGGGACTGGACTGGGACGAAGGCCCCGACATCGGTGGCCCCCACGGACCCTACATCCAAACGACCAAAGCGAACCGTTATCAAGTGGTCCTGCAGGAATTAGTCGCCGCAGGAAAAGCCTACCCCTGCGTCTGTTCAAGGCAGGACATCGCGACGGCAGCCAGCGCTCCACACCCCAACACAGACACCGCGACGCAGCACGATCATGAGGGCCCCGTCTATCCTGGGACCTGTGCCGCTTGGCAGATCGGCGATCCACTGCCTCCCCAAGGCAGTTATTGCTGGCGATACCGAGCGACCGACCGGATTCGAGAATTTGTCGATTTGGTCCATGGGCGTCAACAACTGAACGTGGCGAAAGAACTTGGCGATTTCCCGTTAACGCGAAAGACCGGCGAAGCAGCGTATCAACTGGCGGTGGTTATCGATGACATCGAAATGACGATCAATCAAGTCGTCCGAGGCGACGATTTGATCGCCAGCACTTTTCGGCAGTTGGACCTGTTCGAAGCCCTCCATGCACCGCCCCCTCAATTTGCTCATGTGCCACTGGTCCTCGGCCCCGATGGCCGGCGATTAGCGAAACGGCATGGGGACACACGACTAAGTCAGTACCGAGAAGCCGGGATCGATCCACGCCAAATCATCGGCTGGGCGGCGGCATCGTCCGGTTTAATCGAAAAGCCGGTTTGCTCACGTCCCGACGAACTGATCGACAGCTTTTGTTTTGAACGGCTTGATCGACAAGCGACTCATATTAACGACGCAATCTTTCGGGATTCCTAGTTTGATTCCATCTGTCCGATTGACTTGGTTACTTCTCGTCGCCGGGACCGTGATTGCGGTCCTCGGTCTTTGGCGATTGGATTACCAAGACAATCCTCGAGACCTCTATCTAAGAGCAGGCCCAGAGAGCGATCTACTTGAACAGATGTATGAGTCGTTTGGATCGGACGACAACACCGTCATGGTGATGGTTCAAGCCAAGCAACCAATTTTCTCGGGCGACCTGATAAAAGAGATGAAACCGGTCGTCGATCGGCTGCAGGAACTGCCCGAAATCGAAGAGGTTAACAGCCTATTCAGTCTTCGCCGCCAACGTGTTCCGATTCTTCTGGTCGATCCAGATCGCAACAGCCCTCAGCAGCTGGCGGAAATGGAGCGTCTGGCCTTACAGCACCCACTTGCCCGCGGCCTGCTGCTGTCCGAAGACGGGCACTCGACCATCCTGCTGATTCGCTTAGCCGGAAAATCACTAAACATTGCCCACATGCAAGAAGCACTGGAGAACATTGAACAGTTAGTGACTCCACTGCGCAAATTGCCGGGTATTCAATTGTTCATTGGAGGGCCGCCGACCATTCGAGTCGAAAGCCTTGCCCGGATCCGAGTCGAGCAATTCAAGTTTTCCATCATTGGTGGCCTGTCGTCGCTATGCATTGCGATTTTCATTTTTCGCCAATGGCAGGCGATCGGTTTGGGAATGCTTGGCCCTACGATAGGAGTCGTCTGGACGATGGGGGCGATGGGCTGGATGGATCAACGAATCGATGGAATCAAAATCATCATCCCATCGCTATTGTTTGTCATCGGGTTCACCGATTCGGTTCACTTGGTGATGGGACTGGGACGCTTGCAGACCAAAGCAAAAAAGAGGCTCTCTTCGCGTGAAGCGGCATACCGCACCCTGAAGGAACTGGGCGGTGCGTGTTTAATGACTTCGTTAACGACCGCTGCCGGTTTCGGATCGCTGATGCTTTCAGGAACGACCAGCGTTCAGCGTTTTGGCTTCTGCTGTGCAATCGGTGCGATGTTGCTGTTCCTGGCGGTCGTACTGACCTTCTGGGCGCTTGCAGCCAGCCCTTTTGGAGCGGCGGTAATCAACGCCAAACCGTTTGCCAAGCCTCCGGGCCTCCGCCGCCGTCAACCGACTTGGCTGCGTGCGATTCGACGAATACTACGATTTCCCAAAACAACCGTGGCGGTATCGATCATCGCCTGCCTAGTAATGGGAGCGACATGCGTTCGCTTAGAACCCAATATTTTCTGGACCGAAAGTATTGCCAAAGGAAGTCCCACGATGCGATCCGTCGAAGAACTGGATCGTCATTTTGGAGGGACCGCGTACGGCGCCGTATTGGTTCGCTGGCCTGCCGAAGCCAACGTGGCTTCACCTCAGGTCATCAATGCCATGGCAGCAACACATAAGGTGATTCGCGAGGAATCGCGTTTTGGGGTCCCCTTATCCATTGCCAACGTTTTGGCGAGTGCCGATTTTTTACCGGGCGGATACGCAGACCGCTGGGCCGCATTACAACGTCGTCCGGAATTCAAGAAACAAGCGAGACGATTGGTCGTCGACGAAGAGGGCGACGACCTTCCGGGGGAAGCCGTGATCTACTTCTTAACGGCCGACGTAGGAGCCAACGCCCTGAAACAGACGCTGGAAAAAGTCAACCGCTCGCTACAGAACATCGAAACGGAAACCGGAGTCTCCCTGACCCTAGGTGGGACCCCGGTGGTCGCAGGAAACGTTTTCACGAACATGATCCAGGAATTGGCGATCAGTTTGGCGGTCGCATCCGTGCTGGTTTTTGTGATCATTTCGATCCCGCTCCGTTCCCTGACACTGGGACTGGCCAGCCTACTTCCCAACGCGTTTCCGCTGCTGGTCGCCGGGTTTGCGATCTACTGGACCACTGGCTACCTGACGTTGACCAACACCTTGACGTTCTGTTTGTGCTTGGGAATCGCTGTCGACGATACCATTCATTTCCTCAAACAGTACCGTGACAGTCGCCTGGAAGGGCACTCCATCGAACGAAGTGTCCTGATCAGTTTACGGCGAGTCGGACGCGTCCTTTTACTTTCGTCATTGATCCTGGTCGTGGGGATGGCAGGAATGCTTGCCAGCGAGACCCCGCCGCTCAGAATTTTTGCAATGCTGGCGATGTTGGCGATTCTGACCGCGTTGATAGGTGATTTGATCATCCTGCCAGCGATCTTGCTATGCACCGCAAACCGCCGAAAAAAAACCTAACCCGCTGCGTCAGCCCGTCACGCGACTAGCAATAAATCCGATGGCCGGAAGTCCGTTTTCTTGCGATGCAATTGCCCCAAACGGGTCTCCGCCGTTCACTTTCAAGTCGTTCCGGCTATCATTTTGGCGGGGCTGTCGGAGGCTTCACGATAACGGCCCACCTGAATCGCACCGGAGAAAGAGACCAGCATGCTGATTGAGCATACATTTGAACTGCGAGTTCGCTATGACGAAACCGATCCTATGGGGTTGGTGCACCATTCCAATTACCTGAAATATTTTGAAATCGGCAGAACCGAGCTACTGCGGGCTTCGGGAGGCAGCTACCGTGACATGGAAGCGGCAGGCCAGTTGGTCGTGGTTGTACGGGTCGACTGCCGCTACAAATCGCCTGCGCGGTACGATGATTTGATCCAGATCCATACGGCCGTCAGCAAAGTGACCAACGCAAAGATCATGCACCATTACACGATCCGTCGGGGCGAAACCGTCTTGGTAGAAGCCGATGTGACGTTGGCGGTGATCGATCGAAACGGACGCATCCAACCGGTCCCCGACGAATTGCAGCAATCTTACCAACGACTACTAAATTCGGAATGACGATCCGATTCAAGCTACGATAAAGACCTTCGGTTCGAAACTCGATAAGGACTCTCGTGATGTTGATTCGGTCGCTGACTTTGCTGCTGTGCCCTATCCTCCTGGCAGGAAATCCGACAAACGGTTTTGCCCAGGAGGTTCAGATTACGCCCGATGTGGTTTATGGGCACAAACTGGGTCTAGCGATGACGTGTGATGCCTTCACGCCAACCGAAAATGCTAACGGAGCGGCGGTTCTTTTCATGGTCAGCGGAGGTTGGTATTCCGGCTGGACGGCCCCTGAACAATCTCAAGCCCTTTTTCGCCCACTCACCAACAAAGGGTTTACGGTCTTTGCGGTCCGGCACGGCAGTAGCCCTCGATTCTCGATTGCCGAAGCGGTTGCAGACGTCCGACGCAGCGTTCGCTTTATCCGCACCAATGCAGCTCGATTTCATATCGACCCAGAGCGTATCGGCGTTTACGGGATGAGCGCTGGAGGGCACCTGTCATTGATGCTGGGGACCGCGTCCGACGAGGGCTCTACCGAAGCGAAAGATCCAGTCGAACGCGCAAGCGATCACGTTAACGCCGTCGTCGCGTTTGTGGCGCCTACCGACCTGCGGATCATGGCTCAGGACGCTCCCGATCGACTCCCCGCCTACGACCGCTTTCCCGCTTTAGAAATCGATCAAAAGACCGCCGCGAAAGATTCGCCACTGCTTCACGTCTCGGCGGACGATCCTCCAACGCTTCTGCTGGCAGGGGTCAAAGACGAACTTGTACCGATCGACCACAGCCGAAAAATACACGCTGCCTTTGGCGAAGCCAACGTCGAAAGCCAATTGATCGAATATCCAGAATCGGGGCACGGTTTCCAAGGCGATGACGCCCAAAAAGCGATCGAAGCGACCGTCGATTGGTTTCAAACGCATCTGACCAAGTAAAGCCTGCCATCGATCCATGAACGGCAACCGGTTTGCGGCATGCGGCATGCGGCTTTGCGAAAGGACGTCACCGGTCCGGCAAGAGTCTTAAAATTTTTCAAAAACCCGGCTGGTTTACCAGTCGACTTGCGACGATCCGTCACAAAAACCGTTCGCGCCGGATCTGCCGCCGACGCGTTGGATTGTCGTAGGTATTTTGCGAAATCGGATGAAGTGGACGATAACGGAACTGCTTTGATTTCAGTTCTGGCTAAAATACGAGGGAAAATGATTCCGTCTGCCGCTGGCAACCAAACCCATTGGTACCATTGCAGTCGTCCCCAGAGGGGGATAATTGCTATTACTCATTGAGAAATGATTTTGCCAGATACTGCTCCGCACCGACGCTCCCAGCGGTTGCTTGAACCGTTCGCCGTTTCGGCTGTCGTGGTGCTGTTGGTCGCTTCCGGTTTGATCTCCTTCCAGAATACCCGCCGCTTACGTCTACATACCGACCTGGTCAGCCGGTCGCATGAATTGCTAAGCGTGTTGCGAGACGTCGAATCGGACTTACGGTCGGCCGAATCGGGACAGCGAGGCTACGTGGTCACCGGTCAAGAGATCTACCTGGGTCCTTACGAATCGGCCATGAAACACCTTGATGTGGCGATGCGTGACCTGGAAGTCATCTCCGAGAATGACCCCGTCAAACAGGCGGAATTGATCGAGCTACGAAAGCTGGTCGCCCAAAAAAGCGACGAACTGGCAGCCACGATCGATCTACGCAGGGAATCCGGATTCGAAGATGCCCAGTTGGTGGTTGCCACCAACATTGGCCGCCGAACCATGGAAAGCATTCATGACCAGATCGTCGATTTTCGTCGAACCGAAGAACTCCTGATCTCTGAACGAGAGCAGCGTGCCGCAACGACCTACTGGCTGGCTCTAGCGACCGGTCTGGTTTCGACGATCGCTGGACTAATCCTGGTCCTAAGCGTCCTCTACATGGTGCAGTGGAACCGGCGACGGGCCGAGCAATTTGCGGAGGCGATCGAAACCGAACGAGACCAACTGCAAGCCACCCTTGACCGCGTCCGCAGCCTGGAATCGGACAAAGAGCGGCTAGACAAATACATGCGGACCTTTCTGGAACAGATCGAAGATTACGCAATTTTTGCGATGGATGCCGACTTTCGTGCCACGACCTGGAATCGTGGAATCCTAAAAGTACTTGGATTCCACGAAGAAGAATTTATCGGAAAAGATGTCCGCAGCCTGATTTTTACGCCCGAAGCCCAAGCGTTGGGGATTCCGGATGCTGAATTCGCCGCGGCGGTCGCGGCCGGAAGCGCCAGCGACGATCGCTGGATGATGCGAAAAGGGGGCAAGCGATTTTGGGCTTCCGGAATCAGCAGCGTCGTCCGCGACCGGGACGACAACGTGGTCGGATATAGCAAGGTAATGCGAGACCTGACCGAACGAAAACGCGACCACGATGCCCTGGCCGAACTTGCTGCCAGACTGTCCGAATCAGACCGCCGGAAGAACGAATTCCTGGCGACTTTGGCCCACGAGTTAAGGAATCCGCTGGCCCCAATCAAAAATGCCGTCCAATTGATGGGCATGTCCAAACTAGACGATGAATCCGAGGAATTGCGACAAACGATGGCTCGTCAAATCGAGCAAATGGTTCGATTGATCGATGACCTACTGGATGTCTCGCGGATCAGCCGAGGCAAGATCAACCTTCGCAAAGAAGTGACCGACCTACGAAGCGTTATCAAAGCGGCGGTCGAAGCTTCCAACACTTTTATCACCGAAAAGAAACAACATCTAAAAGTCGATATCGAGGACAAAAGCGTCCCGGTCAACTGCGACCCAGCCAGAATGACTCAGGTCGTATCCAACCTGCTGAACAATTCCTCGCGGTATAGCGACGCAAATTGCTTGATCGAATTAGGCCTAACAACAGAAACGCGAAACGATGGAAAGGAATGGGCAACCATCCTGATTCAAGACAATGGAATCGGGATTGCCCCCGATCGCATCAACGAAATTTTCCAGATGTTTGCACAGGTCGATAACACGCTTGAACGCGACAATGCCGGACTGGGCATCGGACTAACTCTGGTGAAAACACTGGCTGAAGTTCATGGTGGAACCGTGTCGGCGAGCAGCGACGGAATCGGCAAAGGAAGCCGATTCAGCGTGTGCATTCCGATCAGTACTGAATCGGTGGCATCCAGCGGAGAAATCGATGCCGACCTTTCGACTCCGTTCCGCTCATTCAAGGTCTTGGTCGTCGAAGACATGGCAGCGCTGCGAAAGATTATGGCCAGCCTACTGACCAAACTGGGGCACCATGTTGAAGTTGCCGAAAGTGGTTCGACCGCGATCGAACATCTAAAATCCTATCAACCCGATGTGATCTTTTCCGACATCTCGATGCCCGGCATGACCGGTTACGACCTGGTCAAACAACTGCGAAAGAACCCTGCAACCGCTCAGATTTACATGGTGGCGATGACCGGATTTGGACAGTCATCGGATCGTAAAACGGCCCGAGAATCGGGTTTTGACGAACACATGATCAAACCGGTCGACATCACCAAATTGCAAGATTTGTTCACCAAACTTGCAAAACAGACGGCCAACTGATCTCTTCTAACACAAAGGTCACGCGGCGACGATGCTCGCTTCGCTAGCTGGCAAACGAATGATAAACGCCGTTCCTTTGCCAACGGTGCTTTCCACGCGAATCCGACCTTGATGGGATTCGATGATCTCCTTGCACGCCGCCAACCCCAGGCCGGTTCCTCCCTTGCCACTTTCGTCCGGCCCCTGCTTGGTCGAATAGAAGGGTTTAAAAATCAGTGGCAATTGCTCCGTCGGGATGCCGCAACCATAATCGCGAATCGTCAGCACGAACTGATCGGCGTCCCCTTTGGTTTGAATGGATACCGTCCCTCCCTCGGGCATCGCTTGACGAGCATTGATCAATAGATTCAAGAGAACACGTTGCAGCTGATTTCCGTTGGCGATCGCGGTCGGAGTGGTTTCCGAAAAATCGGTTTCGATGCTGACCCGATACTTACGCATCTCCCGCTCAAGCAAGACCAAACTGTTGCGAATCAGTTCGCAAACATCGGTCGGCTGCTTGCCCTCTTCGCGATTTCTGGCTTGCCCGAGAATCGTCGCGGTAATTTTTGCCGCCCGCTGCGAGGCTTCTAAGATTCGATCAAAAGCTTTATCACGAGCCGCTTCGTCTTTGTTACGCATTCCAGAACGGGCGTAGTTAAGCACCGTCATCAAGACATTATTGAATTCATGCGTTGCGGTACTCGTTAGCTCTCCCAGCGTTGCCATCGCCTGCATCGATCGCATCTGGGCCTGCAGTTGCTCGACTTGCTGTTCGAGCGGTACCGATCGCTGTTCGCTTGCCTGTTTTTGTCCGTCCGTCATGAATCTGCCACCGTTGGAGGTTGCTAGCAATTAGTTTTGTACGGCCTGTACGCTGTGTACCAACCGTGCGCATGAATTCGTCTGAAATGATCTATCGGGAGATAAGGGAGTTCCGCTATAGACCGACTGGGTTGGCCCGCACGCTTTGACATTTATCGATTGATCTGGAGGAGCCCCGGTGCCGACAACTCTTTTCACGCGATCTTATCTGTCTGTCGCAAACGTCCACCACGGAGGGTGCTGAAATGTTGGATTCCCCCCAAGAATCAATCCAATTCGAACGCAATGTGATTTATCGTCTTCGCCAAAGACTGGCGGACGCACGCCAAGCTGGATTTCGGATCCGGACCGAATGGCTAGGCGGCGAGACGACCGGATGGTGCGAATACGGCGGATCCCGCTGGATATTCGTCGACCTTTCGTTATCGGTCGCGGAACAGTTGTCGCAACTGGACGAAGCCCTGCGATCCTTTGAATCTCAACGGACCAGCCCCCTCCAGGCCGCCGCTTAGGCAGAAAAGCGAATTCAGCTGCTGGCGGGGAGCCAGCAGCGAAAAAGCGTGTAGAGCCCCCGCTCCGAAGGCCTAGCGGCCGACGCATCCAACGCGGGAGGGCTCCACTCCATTCTTCAAACGCCCGCAAATCGCCTGATTCCAGGCAATCCCGGGCAGCGTGGCCCCAAAGCGGTCGCAGAACGGCCCAACCCACCTAGCAATACGCAAGGTTTCTCCATGCCCGACCGGTGAGTGTCGCCCTTCGCTCGGGACGGGAAAGAACGCCCCCTGCAAGCTACTTTCGCGTTACCTAGCCACATTTCCGTACGAACCAAAAAAAATCCCGCACTTTGAATGCGGGATCCTGTTCATTTTCGACCGACAAAATCGGTAAAACAAATGCGGTTCAGCAACGACGGGTTACCAGTCGCCCTTGGTTTACAGAACGTAAACGAGGGAGCCGACCATGGCCATTGCGGTCTTCCCCCGTCCCTTGGGACGAGCGACAGACAAACGGCCAGTTCTTAGGCTTGGAAGGAACTTCCGCAGCCGCAAGTTTTGACAGCGTTAGGGTTTTCGAAAGTGAAACCCTTCTTTTCCAGGCTGTCGTACCAGTCGACGGTGGTTCCGTCCAAGTAGAGAGCACTTTTCTTGTCGACAACGACTTCAACGCCGTGCGATTCGAATTTGCTGTCGGCTTTATTATCGAACTTGTCATCGAAGTTTAGGGTGTAGTTAAAACCACTGCAGCCGCCGCCTGCAACGCCGACCCGGAGCACCATTTCGTCGCCAAAATTATGTTCTGAGCGAAAGCGAACAACTTCTTCTGCGGCGCGTTCGGTAAGCTTAATTGCCATTGAGTGTGACCCTCGAGGATTTAGTTGGGGGACATTGGTTTTTATTGATTCTATTCCATCACCCCTGAAAAAGGCAACCCAAACCTAGCTTTAAGTGGTTATTTGCTCTGTTTTTCGGCTCAATTCATTGCAATCGGCATCAGGACATCTGCGGCTGCAATCAATTGGGGATTGCTGCAACGCTGCAAATAGAACTGCCGTGGCGCTTCGCGGCATAGGCACAGCGCCAGAAACCGGTCGCCCGAAACGAATCGTATCGGGCTGACCGTACGGCGGGTGGTTTGCCCCTTTGCGTCGACATAGTCGAACTGAACGACATAATCGTCCGCTCGGCGGGTCGCAAATGCCACCGCCCGACCCATCTCGCCTTCACGAAGCGAGATCGGTTGTGTCGACTGGGGTGCAGAAAGGGAAGCTGAAGCGGTCATCGAATTCTCGCAGGTCAGTGGGTCACGGAACTGCAAGTAGTATCGCTGCGGCCTGGACACCTTAGGTCACTCCCTTTTTTACAGCCCCAATTCCTTCAGAGTCGGCTCCAGCGCGGTCGCCCAGCGGCGATACCCCTCGGTGCTCAGGTGAAGCTGGTCTGGCATGATTTTCTTATCAATCGTGCCATCGGATTCCATAAACTGATCACTAATATCCAGGTACTGCACATTGTCCCGATCGGCAAACTTACGAATCCGCTGATTAATGGCGTCATTGTTTAGGCGTTTCGGATCTTCGGCGGAGGCTCCTCGGGGAAAGATCCCGTGGAGAACAACCTTGGTCTTGGGCCACTGCTTCGCCATGATATCAAGGATCGCTTCGACCCCTTCGGCCACCTGATCCGGGTCTTGCATGAAATGGCCCGTGTTGTTGGTCCCAATCAATACGACAGCAACCTCAGGTTTGATATTGCCTCGATTGCCGTGAGTCAGTCGCCAGATCACGTTTTCGGTTCGGTCTCCACCGATCCCAATATTGATGGGATCCCGGTCACTGTAGAATTCTTTCCAGACCGATTTTCCGGATCCTTCCCAGCCCTGAGTGATCGAATCACCGATGAAGGCCAATTTCGCAGTCCCCTTCGCACGCTTGGTGATGGCAGCGTCCCGTTTTCGCCAGTTTGGTTCGTCGCCACGTGTCGCAGGGATGGTGGCTGGGTTGACGTCGTACTGTTCGTGCAGATCGCGGTAGCGTTGCTGCAGGTTGGCAAGGATTTCAGCATATGCGGGATCCGCGTGGACGCTGGTCATTTCCTGCGGATCTTTTTCCAGATCAAACAGATTCCATTCACGTGTGCGAGGGAAGAACATCAGTTTGTACCGATCGGTCCGAACCCCATCGTGGCGAGGAACATTATGGACGGCAGCATTTTCGTAGTACGCGTAATAGATGGCGTCGCGCCATTCATCGTCGGCAACGCCTTGTTTCTTCAATAGCGGCACCATGCTTTGACCTTGGATGTCGTCAGCGATTTCGGCGCCGGCCCATTCCAAAAACGTCGGTGCATAGTCGATGTTTTGAATCAGCGCCTTCGATTCGGTGCCGGGCTGAATGACGCCTGGCCAACGGATTAAGAAGGGCATCCGCAGCGATTCCTCAAACATCCAACGCTTGTCATACCAACCGTGTTCGCCCAGGTAAAAACCTTGGTCCGAACTGTAGATCACGATTGTATCCTTGGCCAAACCGGACTCGTCTAAGTAGTCCAACATTTTGCCAACGCCGTCATCAACGGCTTGGATGCAGCGGAGGTAGTCTTTCATGTAACGCTGGTATTTCCACTGCGTCACCTGCTTGTCAGTCAATTCGCCTGCTTTCATGCGGCGAATAAAATCTTGATTCTGTGGTTCATAAGCAGCGTCCCAGGCCTTCTTCTGTTCGGCTGTCATCCGTGCATATTCACCGTTGCGATGTGCCGAGGCAAAGTGTTCGGGAAAAGGTGTGTCACCATGGAACTTCATGTCATGCCCCCAATGAAAATGGTTGGCAATCGACATCTCGTTTTCTTTCAGCAAAGCACTCCGGCCCGCGTAATCGTCGAACAGCGTGTCCGGTTCGGGAATCACCTGGTCATTAAACAGCGAGTAATGCCGCGGCGGAGGTGACCAGTTGCGATGTGGGGCTTTGTGTTGACACATCAAAATGAACGGTTTGTCTGGATCGCGATCTTCCTCCAACCATTTCAAAGAATTCTCGGTAATGATGTCGGTGCAGTAACCAGGACGTTGCACTCGAGTCCCATCCATCTGGATGAAATGAGGATTGTAGTAGCTCCCTTGGCCGGGAAGGATTTCCCAGTGGTCAAACCCTGTAGGGTTGGTTCCCAGATGCCACTTCCCGATCAGAGCCGTTTCATACCCTGCCTGCTGAAGTTGTTTTGGGAAGGTTGGCTGATCCCCATCAAAACGATTTCCGTTGCGGCGGAATCCGTTGATGTGACTATGTTTGCCGGTCAAGATGCAAGCTCGTGACGGGCCGCAAATCGAATTCGCACAAAACGAATTATGAAAGACGGCTCCCTCCTTCGCGATCCGATCCAAATTCGGAGTCTGATTGACCTTCGACCCATACGCACCAATCGCTTGCAACGCATGGTCATCAGAAAAGATAAACAGAATGTTTGGTTGCTTGGCCGTCACCGCGGTGGTCGACGAAAATGCGGACCCCAGCAGGAGGGCAAAAAGAACGACAAAGTTCCGGCGTGAGTGCATTGCTTTCAATCCAGACGATCAAGGGATGGTAATGCGATGTTTACGAAAAGAATAGTTTACATCGTGGCGACTTGTCCGTTTACTCAACTCAGTCTAACTCCATGACCCAAGCTACAATGTCATCAAACAGATGACACATCCGTCTCCGATTGACGGCACCAAGATTGTTGACGAAGTCTTCACAACCGAACGAAACCGCAAAAACACTAGTAAAACGCAACACGGGACCAAAAGAATAAAAATGTACGGTTATTTGGCCCGGATTGTGCATCTATTTGTTCATTTGAATTGGTAGCGTGAATCCAAGTCGAATAATTCCCCCCGCAAAAAAGAGATACAGCCATGTCCGCATTATTGAAATGGGCCGCCGTCCCTGTTGTCGCCTTCGCCCTGGCATTTGCCGCCGACGCACCACAAGCCGAAGCCTATGATGGTTTCCGAGTCCAAGTCGGTGGCCTGAGCATCGGGGCGCATTCGAGCCATTACGGTAACTATGGCCACCGCGGCTACAGCAGCCACCGAATCTACAATCCCGGTCACCACTACGGCGGCTATCAGTCCTACCGCAGCTATTCGCGGCCACACCTCGACTACCACGCACCAGCGATCGTGCCTCATCGAGGCCACTACGATTACGTCCCTGGGCACTTTGACGTCCACCGTGGAAAGCACCACAACCACTACCGTGGAAGCCATCGTCGCCATCGCTAATGGGTCGACTTAGCCGACGGACAGTCGGCTAAGCGAGGCATGCCATAAGTGCCGGCAGGTTGGAGAATCCTCCAACGGTGCCGGCATTTTTTATGCATCCACGCCGCAGGAGCAGAGCTCCTGCAGCACTACATTGCCGATTGATAAAGACCGGTAATTCGGTCTCGATCGAGCGGGATAGGATTAAACGTCCCTGTCCATTGCTCGGCTGCAGCTTGCGAGAGTTCGTCGATCGCGGTTGCGTTTACGGCTAACTGAGAAAGATTCTGTTTCAACCCGGCCATGTCTAAAAAACCGGTCAATAGATCCGCCAATTGGCCGGCGGCATTTTCCAAGTTACGGACCGGCTGGACTTCTGCGAGCAGTTCCGCATACCAGTCTTCGTATCGCGAGCCATTCATACGGACCACGTGCGGCAACATAACGCCGACCGCTTGCCCATGGACGATGTCGAATCGTGCGGTCAATGGATTTGCGACGGCGTGAGCGGCCCCCAACATCGATGTTTCGATCGCCAACCCTGCAAGACAAGATCCAACCTGCATTTGCGAGCGAGCTTCAAGGTCATTCGGATCGGCAAGGACTTTCGGAAATCCATTGGCCAGCAACCCGAAGGCTCTGCGGCTGAACGTCAACGACATCGCGTTGCGGGGCTTGGTGACGTATGTTTCCACCGCGTGTGAAATCGCATCGATACCGGTCAGAGCGGTGACTGCCGCCGGCTGAGTCAGAGTCAATTCGGGATCCAGCAGTGCGACCCGGCAGGCCGCTCGTGGATCTCCGCAGGCCATTTTTACGTGTGTCTGGGCATCACTGATCAACGCAAACGATTGCGCTTCGCTGCCGGTTCCGGCGGTCGTCGGAACCGCGATCATGGGGACCATGTCCGCGGTCGCTTTTCCGACACCCCGATAGTCATGCATCGTGCCGCCACAGGAATAAACAAAGTTAATTCCTTTGCAACAATCCATGCTGCTTCCGCCCCCCAGACCAATCAGAATATCGGGCTGGACTTGGCGAGCAAAATCAACGCCGGCTTGGACCATGTCCGTCGTCGGATTTTCGCCAAAATCATGAAACGAAAAGGTTTCTAATCCAGCGGCTTCTAGAGCCTGCTTTCCTTTATCGTAATGGCCCGCCGAGACAACGCCTCGGTCGGAAACGATCAGGGCACGTCGGCCGCCGCTCGCGCGAGCTAAATCACCAAGCTGCTGAATCGCGCCGGCACCAAAAACGATGCGGGGACGAAGTTGAAAGTCGAAGGGATGCATCAACTGACGGTCGTCAAAAGGTGAGGATTCTGAAGGCAGGGGTCGAGCTATGGTTGTAGCAGGTTCCGAAACGAACTTCGAGCCACCTGCTAAAACGGCAGCCAAGGTTTTGCCAAACTAAGCAAACCGATAACCAGCAGCAGACCAAACGTGACAATCCGTAAACGAGCTCTACCCAGCCAAGTTCCAACCCGCAGCCCCCCCCATGTCACCACCAATAACCAGGGGATAAAGATCAAAGTCGCCATCGCGGTTTCCACGATCCGAGACCCAAACAACAGCCACAACACGAAGAGCGCGGGCACGATACTAACCAGATACATCGAGAATAAAAACGCTCGCGTACGCCTGGTCCCCCAGTCGTGAGCCTGTACCCAAAGCACCATCATTGGCCCCCCCATCCCGACCAACCCTTGCAGGAACCCCGAGGAAGTGAAAGCCAGCCAGGACCAAGCAATCGGCAGCGATTCTCTTGGCTTCGGACGTGCAACGATGATCGTCAATGTCACCAACAACACCACTCCGCCGACAAACTGGCTGATCTGTTCACGCGGCAAATTATCCAACGCGACCAATAGCCACGCCCCCAGCGGCAACGTGGCGACACGAAGCAACGCTGGAAAGCGGATTTCTCGCACGGTGACATAGCTGCGGAAAGACCACACCCCCGCCAAGTTTTGAGGCAAAGTCGCCACCAGCAAAGCCGTTTGAGCTTCCGGAAGCTGATAGCCCCCCCACAACAACAGCGGCACCGAAACCAGTCCAGCGGCAAACCCGGCAGACGCCTGAACAAAAATTCCAAGCGAGAGGATCAACAGTAACGGTAAAAGCGTTTCCCAAGGCAGCATGACACGAATCGTAGAGCGGACCGCCGCAAGAGGCTAGCGGACAACGGATACCCGCAGCAGGAACCAACCGCCTAGCAACGGCACTCATGCAGCGACGCTCGCCAGAGCGGGGCCAGAACGGCAAACCGCCACAAATCAATTTCACGCCCCGAGCGAAAGAACGACCTTCAATGCTATTTTCGCGAAGGACGTGCGATTTATAGGTTGGCGGTTTGCTAGAGGATTGCAGTGATGTGGCAAGAGACCAAAATCCCAACCCGCTGCGTAAGCGAGGGATAGCGGCATGTTCTTTCCGTCCCTCGCTCACGCAACGGCTTAGGGGCTTGGCTCCCTGAGACTTATTCGCAACTTATGAATCGCACGTCCCCAAGGAATGTAATCATTTTTTGAACCGCCTTCTTCTTTCGCGTTTTTTGCATTTTTCGCGGTTGAAATATTTCCCAATTTTCGTTGTGGCTGGGAGCCGCGTCTGCTGATTTTTACAACCGCGAAATACACGAAATACGCGAAAGAGAGTTTCCTGAGGGACGTGCGATTTATAGGTTGGCGGTTTGCTAGAGGATTGCAGTGGTGTGGCAAGAGACCCAAATCCCAACCCGCTCCCTGAGACTTATTCGCAACTTATGAATCGCACGTCCCGAGCGGAAGGCTACAATCGTTCTCTGTCTTCGATTAAAACGACAGCCTGTTTCGCTTCGGGTTCCCTGTTCCTTGAACACCACTTTTTTTGCCGGCTACCCCGGTTGCCCAAGACGCCCTGATTAGAGTTATCCTGGTACGGTTAAATCGCTAGGAAGCTTGCCGTTGGTGAGCCTATTTTATAAGACACACACAGGTGACTTGCGTGAGTACTCCCCATTGGGCCCTTGGATATTGCACGAATGTGCATGCCGGGACAGACATGGATTCGATCCGGACAAATCTTGAAACCTATGCGGTTTCGGTCCGTCAAGATTTACGCAAAGAACGACTTGCCGTCGGGCTATGGCTGCCCGCCAAAGCGGCAGAAGAATTATGCGAAGAGGGAGCCGCCGAAGCGTTTTCGTTATGGCTGCAAGAACGAAACTTACAGCCCTACACCATCAACGGTTTCCCCTACGACAATTTCCACCAGGAAATCGTCAAACACCAAGTCTACGAACCGGCGTGGTGGACGGATGAACGACGCGACTACACGATCCGCTTGGCGGACATCTTAGCTCGCTTGCTGCCAGACGGACGTGGCGGTTCGATCAGTACGCTTCCGATCGGCTGGCCCTCACCGACGGCCGATGCAACAGCGATCGCTCGTGCTGGCGAAAACTTCAGGACCGTTGCCAGCCACCTGCGAGAACTAGAAGACCGGAGCGGACAGCGTATTGTTGTCGCCATCGAACCCGAACCGGGCTGCATCCTTGATTCCGCCAAAGACGTCACTCAGTTTTTCGATTCGCAACTCAGCGAAGCTTGGCATCGCCGCTACCTGACCGTCTGCCACGACGTCTGTCATTCCGCAGTAATGTTTGAAGACCAAGCCGATGCCCTGGCCGCCTACTCCGCCGCAGGAGTGACGATCGGCAAAGTCCAAGTCAGCAACGCAATTGAAGTGGACTGGTCCATCATGTCCAAAGGACGAAGAGCGGAAGCTTTCGCCCAATTGGCAGAATTTGCCGAAGACCGCTACTTGCACCAGACGGGATGCCGAAGCGACGACGGACGCTTCCGGTTAATCGAAGACTTGCCAGAATTGATCCAACAGGAAAGCACAGACCTGAACGACGACGCCTGGCGAATCCACTTTCATGTCCCCATCTTCTTAGAAAAATTTGGCAACCTGGGAACGACTCGCGATCAAATCGAATACTGCCTGCAATGCCTCCAACGCAGCGACGCTCCTGAATTCCTCGGAGACCTTGAAGTGGAAACGTACGCATGGACGGTCCTCCCCGAATCAATGCGTCGACACGGCCTAGCAAAAGATATCGCCTCGGAACTTTCCTGGCTAAACCAAGTGCTAACACGGCAGGGCCTTCCAAGCCTGCTGGGAGAATAACCGACATGCTTCACCTGCAACCGATATGCCACGACGCTTGGTTAAAACAAGTCGATGAGGACCTTGATCAAATTTTGATCGACCATGCCTACTGCGAACGGAAAGCGGCTTCCACGGCGATGGCTTTGATCAACGCCTACACCGAAGACCGCGACCTCTGCCGCGAAATGAAACGGATTATCGAAGAGGAACTGGAGCATTTTGAAATGGTCCTAGAAATCCTCGATGCCCGTCAAATCGAATTCCACCGACTCACTCCCGGACCCTACGGGAAAAGCTTAAACGAGTGCATCCGCAAACGAGAACCCGAACGTATTCTTGATCGGTTGTTGGTTGCCAGCTTGATCGAAGCGAGAAGCTGTGAACGGTTCTCCTTGCTAGCGAAACATGTCTCTCAGCGGGACCCTGAGCTCTCGGTATTTTATGCCGGTTTGTTTGAAAGTGAGGCTCGGCATCACACGACCTACGTTCAACTGGCAGAGAAATACGCCGACCGTAACCTGGTCCGCGACCGCCTAAACGAACTGTCTCATCAAGAGGCCGAAATTATTTCCGCAGGCAGTTCGCTACCTAGAATGCACAGCTAGAACCACCGACAAGCAAGGCTCGCCAGCAGGTATGACTTGCCCTGGAGAGCAAACCCCATAGGATGGCTTTGCCTTGATGTTGGTCACATCAAGCTCCTTCCTGGATGGAAGCGAAGATGTCGCAAGATGCGGCCTGAAACGGAAGTCCATCTAAAGGAAAGGAAAACCGATGACTCAGCCATCGATTTTATTATCGTCGCTATCTTCTGGAATTCGTTCGCGGTGCTTGCCGCTGTTGACGGCCCTTACGCTGACAACCGCGCTGACGGCCGCCGATCCCACCATCCGTTTCGACCTTCCGCCATTGGCTGTGGCCGATTCCGTGGTCCCTTGCGAAACGGCCAATCCGCTGCCGGGTCAACAACTGGTGCGAATCCCTCTGCGGATTTCAGCCCTGATCGATTCGCCGCGATCCCCGCGTGTTGACCAAATCATGGTCCGCGTCTTCAGCCTGGATGCACAGGCAAGCGTCGCCGACTACGCACCTCGGACCGAAGTTTCCAGCCCCTACGAAGGCGGCATGGAAGTTTCACGGTCGAACGAGAAAAGCCAAAGCATGGGACTGTCCATTAAAGGAGGCTATCCATCGGTCGCCGACGGCAGCATGCTGGGTGACATGGGCAAAAAAGAAACAGAAAGCGTCAAGTACAAACGAGTCGCCCCGGTTGAAGTGGTCGCGGCAAGTGGAACGCTAGGACGAGGCAAAGGGGTTTACTTCAAACTACGAGCCACCGCGCTACAAGTTCTGGAAGGAGACAAACAATTTGAACTGCTGTTGTCGGTGCCTCTTTCTTGGCGAGGCGGTTTGCTGGACGTATCGATCACGGCCGATTCCACAAAATCAACGTTTGCAGGCTTGGATTCAGAAACCGTTCGAGTCGGCCAAGCGAGCTTCATCGTTGCAACCTTTTTGGACTGCGACCCGGCAGTCCGCAGGGCGGCAATGGAATTGGTTAAATCGGAATCAAGACTACGGAAATTGGCCAGCCAAACGCCACCGTCGCGCAAGTCATCGGTCCCCAGTCTGTTTCGACACGTCGTCAACGTACTGGATAAATCCGAGCCACAGATTTCCGCCGATTGGCTGGGGCAAGTCCTGCGAGGCCGAGTCGACCCGCACGTCGATCGCAGCATCCGTAGCCTCCCGGTCGATGTGCGAGTCGCCATCCTCGATTACCAAGACGCACAACAGGCCTTCCTAAACCCCGCCCCAAACCCGGAAGACAAATTGGGGCACCAATTAGCTCAGGCTGCCAGCGAGTGACCGCCAAAGAATTACAGCACGAAAACGATACGAGTGGAAAATGAAGCGTTGAAATGAGACGGGCTGGCGGCCCGCGCCACTAAAAAAGAATTTTGTCGGTAGATATTCCTGACTAGCCGGGTTTTAGTTCCTATTGCCCCGTCCAAGTCATTTATCAGGAACCGACGATGAATCGCTTTTCTCTTCTTGCTGCTAGCTTTTCGCTCTTTCTCTGTTCAAGCGGAGCGACCTTGCTTGCACAGCCCCCAGGCGGCCAAGGACGCGGCGGAATGCAACGAGGGCAGGGCGGTGGTGGAAGACAACCAATCGTCGTCAGCCATGGGCTTCTTCCCGACACCGACGCGTTCACCGCGGACGGCAAACCGATTAAGGTCCGGGACCTCATCCAAGGGAAATACACGGTCCTGAAAACGGGCTGCCTGACGTGCCCTGAATTCTTGCGAGCCTACGCGGACGTCGAAGCGATTGCAAAAGACTATGCGGACAAAGACGTCCAGTTCTTTTACGTCTTTCAAAGCCTTCGCCATCCCGAACGTGAAGGTTATGTCCAAGCCCAGAACATGAGCGAACGCTTGCTGCAGGTTACCGAGGCGAAAAAGAAACTAGGCACAAATGTCCCTTGGATCGCTGACACCATCGATGATTCGTTTCGTGTCGCAATGAAAACCAATTCCAATTCAGTCTTCGTTATCTCGCCCGATTCCGAAATCGTCTACGCCGCCGATAGAATGAACGGTGATGGCCTGCAACAAGCGTTGTCAAAACTGGTAGGCCCCATCGAAAACCCGACCTCCGCTCGTGATCTCCAGCTTCCACAACTGGCTCGATTCCGATCGACGAATGTCACAAACGACATTTTGGTCGAGCGACCCGATGGTTTGGTAATCCTGAAAACCACGCCTGAAAACCCAGCAGATACGTACTACGTCAAACTGCGAGCCGAAGCCGAACCAGCCCTCTTGGAAACGGGAACAGGACGATTATTCCTCGGTTTCTATCCCGACCCCATTCATGATGCTCACTGGAACAACCTGACACCCGGGATGAAGTACGAACTGCAATTGCCCGCGGGTATCCAAGCCGATCCAGCAACGGCGGTAGCGAAAAAGGGGCCAGGAGATAGCGATGCTCAGCCGCGACAATTCTGGGTCAACATCGATGGCAACACCCCGCTTAGCGACATCAACCTGTCGCTGCATTACTTCGCCTGCGCTCCAGGCATGTGCGAGGCCATGACCCACAAATACACCATCTCATTCACCCCCGAGGATCGAAACTCACGCACATACAGTTTCAACCGAGGCCAAGGTGCCCCAGGCGGAGGAATGCGACCTGGTTCCGACGGTGAACGACCAGGCATGAACCGGCGGCGAGGCCCAGGAGGATCAGGCAACAATCCCTTTCGCAAGAATCAACCACAGGGTGGACGGAGGCCATAGAGGAAACACTTCCCGGCCCTTTGGCACTCGAACCGTCGGCGATCCACCGATGCCATCTACGTTGGCATATGCTGGCGGTTTTCTTAGCGGATCGGCGCAAGCCGATCCGGCCTTTGTGAGGTTGCGCGGACGGGCCGGAGGGCTTGCGCCCTGCCGCTAAGAAGTTTGCATTCGGACGTCCCTTCTTAGCGGAACGGCGCGAGCCGACCGGCCTTGTGTGAAGTTGCGCGGACGGGCCGGAGGGCTTGCGCCCTGCCGCTAAGAAGTTTGCATTCGGACGTCCACTCTTAGCGGAACGGCGCGAGCCGTCCGGCCTTTGTGAGGATGCACGGACGGGCCGGAGGGCTTGCGCCCTGCCGCTAAGAAGTTTGAATTCGGACGTCCACTCTTAGCGGAACGGCGCGAGCCGTCCGGCCTTTGTGAGGTTGCGCGGACGGGCCGGAGGGCTTGCGCCCTGCCGCTAAGAAGTTTGCATTCGGACGTCCACTCTTAGCGGATCGGCGCGAGCCGACCGGCCTTTGTGAGGTTGCGCGGACGGGCCGGAGGGCTTGCGCCCTGCCGCTAAGAAGTTTGCATTCGGGCGTCCACTCTTAGCGGAACGGCGCAAGCCGTCCGGCCTTTGTGAAGTTGCGCGGACGGGCCGGAGGGCTTGCGCCCTGCCGCTAAGAAGTTTGCATTCGGACGTCCACTCTTAGCGGAACGGCGCGAGCCGTCCGGCCTTTGTGAAGTTGCGTGGACGGGCCGGAGGGCTTGCGCCCTGCCGCTAAGAAAGTAGTTGGCATCAGGTGATCCGATCCCGCAGGTATCCACCTGATCTAGTACCAACAGGCCCGCGTTAACGGACGCCGATATAGAGAGCGACTTCGTGGGGCGTTTCTAGATCGTGGACTTCGAAGTCGGCTTCGTAGGTACGCGGCAGTTCGCTATCCCAAATCCTTTCCCAGGTGTCTAACAACGCATCTGGCATTTCGCCGAATGCGTGAAAGATCGCGTATTCTCCCGCTGGTAGAGAGCGGAGCACGTAACCGTCGGCCACACATGCTACGTCGATTACCTCACAGCCCAGAAAGAACCTGTAGGGTTGCGTGTGGTCCCCTTCATAGTCGAAGTAGGCTGCAATCAATTTGTCATCGGCTCGCTGAGGAATTTCGTCCGCCAAACCTTCGGTGAAAAAACGCTTCCAGACCGCTGCGATATCATCTGGCGTCGCGTTCGACGTGCGAACTTCGATCCCGTATAGCGTGCGAGCTGATTGCCTTTCGGTTTCCATAAGATTTCACAGTCCATTTGTGAACCGATGCGGATGGGTTATTCAATCGGGACCGTGTAACTGATCGCTCCGATAGGTTCCCCGGCGGGTACGTCTTTGTAGTGAGCGTGACACATCACACACTTTTGCATAACAACCGGAACGGCTGTCAAAGCACGCAAGTGGGGTTTCCCATCGATGTTCACCACTGCGTCTACGCTTTGCTCTCCTTGCTTCAGCTTCTTCAATCCGTTCTTTTCGAAGGCGTCCTTGGCGACGTTGTCTGGTTCATAGGGATCCCCCGTCGCATCAATCAGACGGATCGTGTTGTCACCGCTTTCCGAAATGTTTTTAAACAGCAGCACCGCGGCGCTTCCAGCGGCAAAGTCGTCGTCGCTATGAACGTATTTGTCTGTCACCAGGACAATCGTTTGCTTGAAAATATTGTCCAACATTGCAACGGTTTTCCGCGAGCGTTCCACCGCCTTTTTACCTGGCTTCTTTCGCTCTTTCTTTGCTTCTTGAACATCGTCCTGAACGGGCGCGGCAGCTAGTGGAGTGATCTGGGGTGCGGCGATGACGACCATCCCAAACAATAAGGCGGCAGCGAAAGACAGAAGGGTTGCACGTTTCATACGGACGATCCAAATTTTAAAGCAGACAAAAAACACCAAACATGCACGACTCATGCATGTTTTAATATCCAGCGATATCGATGTCAAATATTACCACTCGATATCCAACAGACTTGGCCGCAATCAGACGGGATTACCAAGCGCTGCCAGAGCCTGCATGCCGATACGATTACAAAAATCCCCGAACGTTTCCTTCCCTTGCCGGCCTTCTTTGAAGTGTTTCAGGACAGGACGCAAAACCGAAACAATTTCGCCGCGTGGGACTTGGTCTTGGAAAACTTGATTCATGCGAGTTCCAATCTGGTTCCCCCCCAGAAACACGGTGTATCGTCCTTCTCCCGTTTTGCCATCCACACTCCGTCCGACCAAACCGAGATCGGCGTTATAGGGTCGCGCACACCCGTTCGGACACCCAGTCATTCGGATCGAGAACTCTTCGGACTCCAACCCTTGATCTTTCAATTCGGTTTCAAGTTCATCGATCAAACCGGGTAGTGCACGTTCACTTTCGGTTACGGCAAGACCGCAAGTCGGAAGGGCAGGGCAGGCGAACGCGAATCGCCTTGCATTACTGATCTGGTTGACGGTAACCACGCCGTGATCGGCAAGCACCTTTTCGATTTCTTCTTTCTGCGATCCTTCGATATCACAAAGAAGAATGTTTTGGTGAGCCGTTAAACGTGCGGTAGCGACGTGATGCGAGAAAAGCGTTCGCAGGGCCGTCTTCAGACGCAAAGCCCCTTCGTCTTTGACTCGTCCATTTTCAATCGGCAATCCCAGAAACCATTTCCCGTCTCCTTGATCATGCCAGCCAAGATGGTCTTCATGCCCTGTTACATCCGCAGCATGGGGTTCGGGCAACGGGCAGGGCACGGTCCCCGCAGGAACTCCGCAAATCGATTCGGCTGCGGGTAGGTATTCTTCGACCTTCGATTTAAATTCGGGAAGCCCCAAGTTATGAATCAGATATTTCAAGCGAGCTTGGCTGCGATCGGCACGGTTCCCGAAATCGCGTTGCACCAAAATGATGGCCGTAATGATCGGCAACAAATGCTCCGTTTTGACAAACGTCAGACGTTTTGCCAAAGCAGGGAAACATTGTTTTTTGCTAGGTGTCGTCCCCATCCCACCACCGGCAAGGATATTAAAACCAATCAGCTCATCCCCTTCGGTCACGCCTAGCAGGCCAACATCATTGTCATACACATCAATGCAATTATCATCGCACAGTGCCAGCCCAATCTTGAATTTACGAGGGAGATAGGCGTTTCCGTAGATGGGATCCGGTTCCGATTCGGTAGGTGCGCCGACGACTTGCTGACGTTTGCCGCTCTCCGGGTCCTTGATCCAAATCTCGTGATAGGCTTTCGTTTTCGGACGGACGTGAACGGCGATTTCGTCGGCCAACTGCTGCAGTTTGTCACGCAGACCATTCTGACGAAGCGGGGCAGGGCAGCAGCAAACGTTCCGCGTCACATCGCCACAGGCGCTTTGCGTGGAAAGTTTGATTTCGTTGATCCGGTGGATGACGCCCCACAGATTGTTCTTGACAACTCCGTGCAACTGAATGCTCTGCCGAGTCGTGATACGGATGGTTCCGTTCCCCAGTTCGTCCGCGATATCCAGTTCTCCCAAAAACTGGGCTGCGGTCATTTTGCCGCCGGGGATGCGGTTGCGAACCATAAACGAATAGGCTTTGCCCAGCCCTTCTTTTCGACGGGGCTTTCGTAAATCGCGATCATCTTGCTGATAGGTGCCATGAAACTTAAGCAGTTTGGTTGTCGCATCGACGACGTGGTCTGTCGTCCGATCATCGAGTTCCTCCGCGATACTCCCTCGCAGCCCAACGCTCGCTTCTTTGATTAACTCGACCTTTGACTTTTTGAGTTCCTTGGTCATCGGTGTCGTTCCTTGGCTATGTGGAGAGATGGTCAATCGCAAACATGCATAAGTCCTACATGTTTTAAGGATTGCGAATAGCCGCTGTCAAGCGATCTCGGTTTCCGGGTCAGGAACGATAAATTTATCGGTGACGGTTTTGACAGAGCACCAACGTCTTGCACGTGGTGACCCAAAGAAGGCACTGGAGTCCGCCCCCCCGCGGAGGATCGACTAGGATCGACTGGACGGTTTATCGGGAGAACCGTTCGCGGCAATTTGAATTCGGTTCAATTGCCGTTTTTGCGGGACGACTTCGGCCAGTGTCACTCCCAGCAAGTACTCCATCTGGATCCGCTCGGCTTCAGCCAAAACACCTTTGAGCTTGCAGAAGGAGTGGATAGCACATGAATCGTCGGTCCCAACACAGGCGAGAAGATGAGTGTCTCCTTCCATGTTCGCGATCACTTCACCGACGGAAATTTGTTCGGGGGGGAGTGCCAGTTCGATCCCGCCTCCGACGCCACGGATACTACGAACGTAGCCGCCGCGAGCCAATAAATTGACAACCTTGGCAACGTGGTTCACCGAAATGCCAAACAGCGTCGCAACATCAGCGACATTCGAACGCGAGGTTCGCGTCGCGAGAAACATCAGCGTTCTCAAAGCGTAATCGGTTTGTGTTGTCAGTTTCATAAGCTTGACGATCGTATCGGAAGGGACCGTATGATCGTAGGCGCTGCTCGCAAGGTAAACAACGGGCAGCCGTTCCTTCTTAGCGGAACGGCGCGAGCCGTCCGGCCTTTGTGAGGTTGCGCGGACGGGCCGGAGGGCTTGCGCCCTGTCGCTAAGAAGTTTGAATTCGGACGTCCACTCTTAGCGGAACGGCGCGAGCCGTCCGGCCTTTGTGAGGTTGCGCGGACGGGCCGGAGGGCTTGCGCCCTGCCGCTAAGAAGTTTGCATTCGAACGTCCACTCTTAGCGGAACGGCGCGAGCCGTTCGGCCTTTTGTGAGGTTGCGCGGACGGGCCGGAGGGCTTGCGCCCTGCCGCTAAGAAGTTTGAATTCGGACGTCCACTCTTAGCGGAACGGCGCGAGCCGTCCGGACTTTTGGGAGGATGCGCGGGCGGGCCGGAGGGCTTGCGACCTGCCGCTAAGAAGTTTGAATTCGGACGTCTACTCTTAGCGGAACGGCGCGAGCCGTCCGGCCTTTGTGAGGATGCGCGGACGGGCCGGAGGGCTTGCGCCCTGCCGCTAAGAAGTTTGCATTCGGGCGTCCACTCTTAGCGGAACGGCGCGAGCCGTCCGGCCTTTGTGAGGTTGCGCGGACGGGCCGGAGGGCTTGCGGCCTGCCGCTAAGAAGTTTGAATTCGGACGTCCACTCTTAGCGGAACGGCGCGAGCCGACCGGCCTTTGTGAGGATGCGTGGACGGGCCGGAGGGCTTGCGTCCTGCCGCTAAGAAGTTTGCATTCGGACGTCCCTTCTTAGCGGAACGGCGCGAGCCGTCCGGCCTTTTGTGAGGATGCGCGGGAAGGCCGGAGGGCTTGCGCCCTGCCGCTAAGAAGTTTGCATTCGGGCGTCCACTCTTACCGGAACGGCGCGAGCCGTCCGGCCTTTTGTGAGGATGCGCGGACGGGCCGGAGGGCTTGCGCCCTGCCGCTAAGAAGTTTGCATTCGAACGTTATCGGAGCATATCTAGAATCGGATTGCTGGCGACATTTGCGGGGATCATTGGCGGCGGCAAAGTCGAAGGCTGGAGGACCGAAGGACGCATCCCGGTTTGCGTGCCCGATCGTTCCGACGGGCTTTGCAACGCTACAATCCCGCTTGCCGTTGAATAAGTGGAAGGGAGCGTCGGCGCTGGCAGGGTTGGGCTTGCCGCCGCGATCTGATTTTGAGGCTGATACGATTGCAGACGAGCGATCACGGTGTTGTCGGCAAGCGATGCAGCGGGCCCACCATGAACCAATTCATAGTGCACAACCGCTTCCTTCTTATTTTCAGTCACTTGCACCGGCACCGTATCGACCTGCTTCTCCGGGACCAACTTAGTCACTGTGGTGGGACGATGAATGGTTTCACTACGAGCTTCCCAACGAGTCATCGGAACGTATTGGTAGGCCAGCGTTGGCTGCACAAATGGGTTCCAGCGATTCTTCCAATACGGCGCCATCCCGTATTCAACTCGAGGCGAATAGTAGGTTCGCTTTTCAGATTGCATCTGAGTGCTGACCTGGTGCCGGTAAATCGTCCGCTCGCGAGTCTCATTGCGGTACTGAGTGACCGGCCGCTCGATCGTCCGCTGTACCTTGCGGTACACATTCCCGGTCGATGGATCGACATAAAAACCGGTGGGCGAATGTCCCCCTACTGGACTCGCTTGTGCATCCTGTCCCTGCGCCTTTGGAATGCTCCAGTGTGTGGCGGACGTCAAAACAAAAAAGACACCAACTAGAAGTACGTTCTGCTTAAGCATGAGATCTCCCGTCGCAAGTGGGGAAGGCGAGTCATTCGCTGTGACTGTAGCGATCCTCAGAATAGAGCCATCCAACCGGTTATGTCGGTCGTAGGGACAGCACTTGGACAGCGAATCAGTCGCTTTTCTCGCATCCATCCGGGGGGCGACATCCCGCCCCCAACCCTAACCGCAATCCCACCAAAGACTTCAGACTCCGCATCTCCGTGTCTCCGTGTCTCCCAACTCCCAACTCCCAACTCCCAACTCCCAACTCCCAACTCCCAACTCCCAACTCCCCTTCCTCCCCAAAACGAAATCTGCTAATCCGAAAGAGTGGTACACGCTGATTCACCTCAAAAAAGGGACGTGTGTTATGAATGGAGTGATTTTTCTAGCTTGGTTCGTCAACAGCTTGCTGTCGGGCGGTGCCGCCGGAGAGACGGTCATTCAGCAGCGGGTCGACCTGATTGAATTGAATCATTTCCTCGACAACACAGGGCGTCATGTGTTTGACCAAGTGGTTTTCTACCAGTGGTCCGAGGAACAGCAGATCTACCATGTCAAAGCTTGGCGGCTTGTTAAATCGCCCCGGCAACTGCCTCAACGCCAATGGAACCCCGACCGATATCGATGCCTATGGCATGACGACGGGGTTTTGCGAGAGGTCTGGGCACCGCTTTACAGGGAAACCTGGTCTCAGAAGGACCCCGAGCGAGTGAACCGCCAGTGGCTAGCTGAAAAGCAACGCGTCGAACTTCGCAAACCGCGTCGAGCTGCACTTCACTGACGCTAAATCTTCACTAAACGGGGATTAAAAGTAAGCTAGGGTTTGGCAGTTCATGAATTCTTGCCACCTACGCTTTGCATGACCAACCCTGCTCGCCCTCCGATTGAAGTGCCGCCGGTAGCATCTAGGGTGCCACCGGTGTTGGTTGCTGCGCCTCCGGTTGCCCCACCCCCCGAACCGTCCGAAGCTGCAAATTGGCACCTTCCGGGCTCGGATTTGCTCCCCACGATGAAGGACGAGCGCGTTCCGGCTTGGCTGGTTAGCATGATCCTGCACACCATTGCCCTTTTGGTGCTTGCCCTGCTAACAGTGCCTCCTCACGGGGGGGGCGGTCTTCTGCTGCAAGTCGATTCTGCCGAGTCATCCCAAACGAACGACGCATCGCTTCAAGCCCTGATCCCGCCGACCCCACAGACCACCGACGAAGCTTTGGCAGCGGAACAACCGATTGAAGTTCCGCTTGCGGTTCCTTCGGTCGCCGCACAAACACCTGCTTCGCCTTTGGAACCGAAAGCGTCTAGCGCTCCGGACCCGAAGGCGATGACCGCCGCACTCATGGCATCGATGACCTCGGGGCAAACCACTCAGATGCCTTCCGGAGGAGGACTGGGTGGACGCTCCGCGACGGGACGTAAAGTCTGGGGCGATAAATTCGGAGCGACCCCAGAAAGCGAAGAGGCTGTTGAACTGGGGCTGAAATGGTTGGCCGCCCACCAGCGATCCGATGGTAGCTGGTCGTTCGATTTGTCAAACGCCCCATGCAACGGCGAATGCTCCAACCCTCGGCGAAACCCAGACAACCTGCCGACCCCACCAACCGCAGCGACCGGGCTGGCCCTGCTTGCCTTTATGGGGGCGGGCTACACCAACCGCTCCGGCCCCTATCAAGAGGAAATCGATCGCGGGCTGTACTACCTTCGCGGCCAAATGCGGCCGGCTGAATTTGGTTCGGACTTGCAGATGGGAAGCATGTACGGGCACGGGATCGCCAGCCTTGCGATCGCCGAAGCCGCCAGCATGACCGAAGATAGTGGACTGGTTTTAATGTCCGATGAATTGACTCGTTTCATCCTGGCCGCACGGCACCCGACAAGCAGCTGGGGCTATTTCCCCGGAGCCCCAGGCGATGTGACTCTGACCGGTTGGCAATTGATGGCTCTCAAAGGAGCCCAACGTTTAAAAATCAGCATGCCGTCGGATACCTTCTCACGAATCGGTGAGTACCTCGATTCAATGTCCCTTGATGATGGCATCCACTACGGATACCGCGAACCAGGAAACGTCAGGACACCGACGGCCATCGCGCTTGCGTCACAGCTCTACCTAGGCCGGTCCCCTACGCACCCGGGAGAACTAAGCGGGCTAAACCAATTGATCGAATGGGGGCCAAGCAAAAAAAGTGTGTACTACAACTATTACGCCACACTTGCCTTACACCATGCAAGGCACCCGAGCTGGGACAAATGGCATCCCCTGGTTCGCGATTATCTGGTCCAGACCCAGGCCAAAAAGGGTCACGAACGAGGCAGTTGGCACTTTAAAGATCACTACGGCGACGTCGGTGGACGGCTCTACACCACCGCGATGGCGATCATGACCCTGGAGGTCTACTACCGCTACTTGCCTCTGTACGACGACCCCAATGAATTCCCGCTGTAAAACAGAACATAGGAGCAAGGCAGAGGCAATTGCCTCGCGAAATCGGCTGATTTAGGGGAGTTTGAAGCGACGGGAAACCGCTATACTGAAATCCGGGAGTAGGTGGGTGGATTCCGCTGGCTCCTCGACGGACGGTATTTCGAAACGGGGGAGCTTCCGATGCGACGAGACCATTCAAGAGCATTTACCCTTGTGGAGCTGTTGGTAGTCATCGCAATCATCGGAGTGCTGATTGCCCTGCTGCTCCCTGCGGTTCAGGCGATCCGTGAATCGGCTCGTATGATGCAGTGCAAGAACCACCTGAAACAATTGGGACTTGCCTGCCACAACTATGAGTCGACATTCAATCAGTTCCCCGGATACGCTGGCGAACAGCGTCCAGAACTGATCTATTTTCCCCAAAACGATGTCGACGATCGCCTCACCGGTGCAAACTGGATCATCCAGACGATGCAGTATCTGGAACAAAGGCAGCTAGCCGAACGCTTGAACCGCTTGCAAGAAGACCCCCACGGTCTACTAACACAAGAACGCAAAGAAGCCATCCAATCGCCCGTTGAATCGCTTCACTGCCCATCGCGTCGATCCGCAAAAGCTTATCCGCTGCTAGAAAAATACCATGACCAGTATGGGGCTACCGGAGCTCGTACCGATTACGCGATTTGCGGTGGCAGCGGAAATCCTCCACCAGGCAGTCAAGGGATCAACGAACGCTTGGTCGAAATCAATGACCTGGGTGCCTGGCAGATGGGCCGGCGTACCAGGGCAGCCAGTTTTATCGACGGGATGAGCCAAACGTATTTGATCGGCGAAAAATCGATGGACTCGTCAGCCTACACAACCGGCACCAGCCAAGGCGACCAACTACCGATCGCCGGAGACCCTCGCGACAATGATACACCCAGCTCCTACCTCCGCTATGCCGTCCGCTCGCCTCGCCGCGATCATTCAACCGACTGCTTGGTTTGTCATGATTTTGGCAGTGCCCATTCAGCCGCGTGGAACATGGTGATGGCCGACGGATCGGTCCGCTCCATCAACTTTTCAATGGACCTACAAGTCCACCAAGCCAACGCTTCGATCAGCGGCGGCGAAGTCGTTCAGCAGCCATAGTCTTTAGCAACATGAACCTAATTACTCTTTTTCGCGTTCGGTTCTTGTGCTTACTAGGGACGCTTGCCTGCTGGCAATACGCAATCCCTCCCCATCCTCTCCTGGGAGCGGGCACGTCCAGTCCCCAACGTCGCACCGAGGACTGGCAACAGGATCTAATTTCCGTCCTGCTGAATGCAAACATGCTGCAAACGGCGGAAGCGATTTGCATCGATCACCTGCGAAATTCGGCCCTCGATTCCGATGTTGCCGCCCGCTGGACGATCCGCTTGTCAACGGTTCGCACCGCACGCATGGTTGGCCAAAGTCGCTGGGAACCCGAACTTGCCCAGGCGGCACGTCAGCCCATCGAACAATTGCTCAAAGCCTACCCACAACACCCAAGGCGACTGTGGCTGGAAACACAAAGCGGCTTGATCGATTTATCGACGGCTCGCCACGCGGCCGTGGCCATGGCGATTTCCCCCGGCGACACAAACATTCAGAACCGAGGCCTACAAGCGACCAATGCATGCCTCAAACAATTTGAAGACATTCGCGAACAGATCGATGCATCAGGCGAAACGGAGAACCAAGACCTGCAAGACCTCCGCAGTACGATTGGCCAACAACGCGTGGAAGCTTGGCTGCTGCAAAGCCAACTATTTCCTCGTGGAAGTGAAGACGCGATCGCTTCTTTAACAACCAGCGAACGGGAAGCTGTCGAAGTCATGTCGCGAATCCCAACAGGGACCAATGCCCATTCCAAACTACAGGCATTGCGAATCAAAGCACTGATTCAAACCGGTCGACCTGAAGAGGCTTTGGAAATCCTCGATGCGGACCAACGTGCGAGAAATTCGACGAACCAATCCGATCCTGACCGACTGGCCCTACGAGTGCAGGTCTACCTTGCACAAGAAAACCTCACTGCCGCCAACGAAATCCTGCAACGATACTACGGCAACCAACCACAACTCGCTCCACCATCGGCCGACCTTGACTTGGCTCGACTGGACAGTCTACTTGCGACGGCGAAGTCGATCCCCGAAACCGAGCGATCCGAGATCACATCGCAGATCGCCGACTGGCTAGAAGTGATCGGACAACGGAACGGAGACTACGTTCGTCGACAAGGAGAAGCGGCTGCACTGCAGGTCGTGCGGGGACAGCCCAGTGGCGGAGACACTCGATTGATGGTTGCCGAGGCGGCTTTGCGGCTGAAGGCCGGAGACCTACTGGAAGCAGGCGAATGGTTGACTCAAGCGGCCGCTGCGGCCAGCGAACCGGAACAGGCTTTGAAGCATGCAACCCAAGCAGCCGCGGTCCTGAAACAGGCGGAAGAAATCGAAGCCGCCGTGCAAATCCTCGCCGCGACGTCGCTTCGCTTCCGACAACATGCATCGGCGCCAGCGACACACCTTCAGGCGTCGTGGCTGCTGGCCGAAGCCCTGAAGCAGGAACCGGGTGCCGACCTTGAACCCCTGCAGGCTTTACTGCGGACAACCTCGGAAACCTGGCCTCAAACATCCGCAGGTTCCACCGCTACAAGCTGGTTGGTACGAATCCTTGTCGCCAAACGCAAATATGCCGAAGCCGCTTACGTCGCATTCCCGAAAAACCGAGCGGCCACACCTTCTGAAGTAGAGCAGGCGACCGGATTGTGGCAGATGGCCGTCCGCGTCGCAGAAGATGCTCCCGCGACTCTGAAACAAGCCATTGAACACCTGAGCGTCGGAACGAACAAACAGCCGCAACCGACTCAGGAAGCCGCCGCAGTTGGTCGCATGACTTTAGAGGTGTTATACGCGGGGCGTTCCGTCATCGAAAAACAAGCGGATCAAAGCTTCCCACTGCCAGATTTGATTGCGCGTCTGTTTGCCTTTCGGCGATCCCCACCAAACGCGATTGCCTTTAAGGATTGGCATCCAACATCCACAGACCCTGCAGAGATCGCGACGCTGCAGGATGCCATCCAGCGTCTGTTTTTGGATGGAGGCACCGAACCGGCTCGACGCGTGGAAACGGGCAAAGTCATCCTGCAGCTTCAACAGCAGATGACTTCGCAGGATCCGGCCAAAGCGAATGACGATGGAATTGCCAGCAACGACATGGCCCGCGCCTTGATCTGGAGCGGCGACTGGGAGAAAGGGAAACAGATCTACCAGGACCTAATCCAGTCGGAACCGGGGAACCTAAAACAGATGACTGCGGCCGCAAAAGGGCTGAGCGAATCCGATCAGCAACCGGCGCTTCGCGAATCGGCAGATCTATACAATCAAATCGCTGCCGGGCTGCCACAAGGAAGTTCCGCATGGCATCGAGCGAAACAGGCAGCGATCCAAATCAAGATCCGGACAGACGATTCGGAAGAAGCGATGAAGCTATGTCGCTACATCCTGCTAACCCAACCGCCCCAAGACGTAGCGGTCCGCGAACGGTACCAGCAACTGCTAGAACAGGCCCAACGGGGCGCCCCTTCGCAGTAGCAACGAAATACCGACGGAGAAGCATGATGCGACTGCTGATCAGAGACGCGAACACTCGCGAACGCACTCCGTAGCCCTCTGCCGTTCCGTGGTTAAATCACACGGAACGGACGCCCTTCAAGACGAAGAGCAAAGACGAAACCGGCACACCGTTGCCAACAGCCCATCCCTATAGGTCTGAAACGACGTGCTGTAGATCTTCCAGCAGATCTCGCATCCGCGTGTAGCGATCGTTGGGATTCTTGGCGAGCGCTTTTGCGACGATCGGGTCAATCGCTTTGGGAACATCCTTTCGCGACGTCCGCTCACTCGGAGGCGGCAGTTCCAGGTTGCGAATATTGGAAAACGTTTCGTCAACGGTTGCCCCTTTGAATGGCTCGCAGAACGTCAGCATTTCGTACAACACGACCCCGACACTAAAGATGTCGGTCCTTTCGTCGATCGTTCGATTGCCTTGAACCTGTTCGGGCGACATGTAGAGCGGCGTGCCAGGACGCAACCCACCATGGGTCAGCGTCATGAACTGCGTCTGTTCGCGAGCGCTTTCCATTGGAGGCGAAATCGAACTATTGCCGATCGCGGGATTGTCGTCAGCATGTCCCCAAACCTTGGCGACTCCCCAATCCAACAAGATGACTTCGCCAAAGTTTCCCACCCAGATATTCTCGGGCTTCACATCGCGATGAATGACCCCACGCATGTGAGCGTAGGCCAAAGCCTGACAGACATTGATGACCACTTCCAACCGCCTAGCCACGGTGTACTCTTCGACCGTGGCGGGATCATTCCGAGCAATTCGCTTAAGCGCTTCGAAAAAGTTCTCACCGGAGATCCGCTTCATGGTGAAAAACAGCCCCTCATGTGGATCGTCACCGATTTCATAAACCGGAACCGTATTGGGGTGCTGAAGTTGAGCGGTCACACGTGCTTCGCGGAGAAACCGACGCCGTTCACGGGAGTCCATTTGATGCTGCGGAAGCAATGTTTTTAGAGCGACCGTTCGACCAATAACCGTGTCAATACAGCTGCGCAGCAGCGCATTACCACCTCGAGCCATTTCCCTGAAATTACTGTAGCGTTCCAACCCCTGAGGGATCACCGCAGGTAAATCCGGATCTGTCGACGCGAGGATGATTTCAGATGGATGTGAGAATGTCATTGCAATTCGTGCCGTTGCCAAACAGGGCCTACTTAAGGGACTGCTAGTTGCTGCCCCTCTTTATAACGTGCTGCCCACAGAATCCGAGACAGGGAGCCAAAAAAAGGCTTCGCTAGCCGCCATCGCAAACATCGTAGCGGATCCCTATCAATGTTCAAAACAAGCAAAAACCCGCAATCGAGTCAACCAAAACAGTGCTAGCACCCGCACCCGCACCCGCACCCGCACTCCTTCACTCCTTCACTCCTTCACTCCTTCACTCCTTCACTCCTTCACTCCTTCACTCCTTCACTCCGTGTCTCCACAAAAAAACCCCGCCTGGAAAAAACCAGACGGGATTTCGTATATCGAATTCAAACGATTCGCTTAGGTCGTTGCGCCGACTTTAGCACTGCGGACCGTGTTGATGATTGCCGAAGCAACCATGTATGGATCTGCGTTGGAAGCTGGACGACGGTCTTCCAACCAACCCTTCCAGCCACCTTCGACGGTTGCGATTGGAATCCGGATCGAAGCACCGCGATCGGAAACACCGTAGCTGAACTTGTCGATCGACTGGGTTTCGTGAAGTCCGGTCAGACGCTGATCGTTGTCTGCACCGTAAACGTCGATGTGTTCTTTGATACGTGGTTCGAAGGCGACACAAACTTGCTCGTAAACTTCGCGGCTACCGCAGGTGCGGAGCAGGTCGTTCGAGAAGTTTGCGTGCATGCCACTACCATTCCAGTCCCCTTGGACAGGCTTGCAGTGCCAGTTGATCGAAACGGCGTGAGATTCAGCCACTCGTTCGAGCAAGTAACGCGCCAACCAAACTTCGTCGCCTGCACGCTTTGCGCTCTTGGCGAAGATCTGGAATTCCCACTGGCCCATCATGACTTCCGCGTTGATACCTTCAACGTTCAAGCCAGCGTCGAGGCACATCTGAAGATGTTCTTCAACGATTTCGCGACCGATTGCTTTGCCAGACCCAACGCTACAGTAGTAAGGTCCCTGCGGAGCGGGGAAACCTTCAACCGGGAAGCCGATTGGTTTGTTGGTGTCAAGATTCCAGATCGTGTATTCCTGTTCGAAACCGAACCAGAAATCGTCATCATCATCCAGGATCGTCGCCCGACCGTTGGTACGGTGTGGGGTGCCGTCTGAATTCAATACTTCACACATGACCAGGAAAGAATCGCCCGATCGACCTGGGTCGGGACAGCAGAACACAGGCTTCAGCAAGCAATCACTGGAGCTACCTGCGGCTTGCTGCGTTGACGATCCGTCGAAGGACCATACCTCGGCGTCTTCAACTTTTCCGCTGAAGTCGTCGACAACCTTTGTTTTGCTCCGCAAGGTTTGAGTCGGCTGATAGCCGTCCAACCAAATGTACTCCAACTTGCTCTTCGTCATTTCAATGTCCCGATCAAAGTATTAGGGGATTAGGTAATGGACAGGATTAATATAAACGATCCTGGCGTCAAGAAAAGTCCTTTCATTCGGCCATCGTCCCTTACCACCACTATAACGACGCTAAGGTTAAACAACGCCCCACAGGCCGCCGAAACAGCGTGACTTTTCGGATACCCGACAGGTCATTTGCCGGAATCATGCACCAACTTTACCAGATATGGACGTAATGAATGCCTAAAAGTCTCGTATCCGTCCCCTGAAAAGTCTCAAAAAGCCCCCAGAAAAGGCAATTAAAAGCGGAGAAACGGACGAAAAACGCTTCGGACGTGAAACAGCAACCCATAACCGGCCCCTTGGAGCACCCGCCAGTGGCAGAGTCAGGACCATAGTCTGTTGCGGCGGTAAATCATTGGTGACGTATTATCGGTCTGCCCATGCTCTGGCAAGCGTAACTGCGTGGCTGCCGTAGCCAGACGGTGGTCCCCACTTGGAAACCGCCACCAACCGATTTCACATCCCCCGCGCAAGAACGCTCCCTTAAAGCTACTTTCGCTCACAACGGCAGCCTTAACGGCCTCATCCACTACGCCGGTTATAGATTGCACGCCTCCTCAGCGTATGCAACGCGCAAACTGCGCATGCAACGACTGAACATGCAGGCGAATACACGATCCGCTTAGACTCCAATGCTTAGACTGCAGTGCTTAGCCATCGGATCTTGCTCGGCCACGTGGCCCCAAGCGTCCGAACATCCGGTCCAGTTCGTCTCGACTGAAGAACAGCGCGGTCGGACGACCGTGAGGACAGTGGTGCGTATCTTGGTAGTGATCACGTTGTTCGAGCAGGCTGGTAATCTCTTCTGGAGCCAGTCGGTCGCCTGCCTTAATCGCTGCTTTGCAAGCGATCGTGTGCAACAAGTGATCCAGTAAATCTCGAATTTCAGGGTCCTTGCCAGCCGCGATAAGGGACTCCAGCGATTGCCGTAACACCTCACTGGGACGAAGCGTCGCGAGCATTGCGGGATACGATTGCACGAGAACGGTATCTCCGCCAAACGGTTCGATATCGATCCCGACTTTCCCCAAGACCTCTTTCGCATCCAGGGCAGCGGTTTGCTCGGCAGGAGTCAAAGAAACAGGTTCCGGCACCAACAACCGCTGGGTTTCAATCCCTTCCCCAAGAACCTTTTCGCGGATTCGCTCATACAAGATTCGTTCATGCAACGCATGCTGATCAACGACCACCATCCCTTTTTCATCCTGAGTGATCAGGTACCGATTGTGGACTTGAAATCCGAGGTGACTGATCCGTGGCGGATGAGGCGCATCGACACGTTGGTTCGCCACTCCGGCGACAGCATCTGATTGAGTGCCGTCGCTCCCTACGCCCAAACCTTGAACCTCTTCTTGCGGGCTGGTCGAGGAGGCGAATTCAACCGGCTGCCTATCGACCGCAGCGGCGTCTTCTTCGGCTGGTTGCCAGGGAACGGCCTGTCCCTCAAAGGGCTTAAAAGCTGCAGGGCCCGAAAGGCTGGTGGGCAGGGAAGGGGCACCGGTCCGCGCCCATTCGATAACGCTTTGCCGCTGCGAAGCTTCGACATCGGCGGGCATCCCCAGCACACTGCTTTGCGGCATCAGCGGCGACAAACCACTTCCCGATAACGGGGTCTGCGAACCGCTTGCGGGCAACGCATTTCCAGTCGAAGTAGCCTGTCGATGGCTGTTCGAATCGGAACCAGCAGAATCAGGACCGCCTGGACCGACTCGCATCGTCATGTCGGTCGATAGAAATTTATGACGCAGCGTTTGCAAGACGCGGCTATAGATTCGTCCCCCGTCGGTGAACCGGACTTCTAGCTTGCAAGGGTGGACATTGACGTCGACCATTTCGGGGGGGATCTGCATGCGGAGGAACGCAATCGGAAAACGTCCCGACATCAATAGTCCTCGATACGATTCTCCCAACGCATGCTGCAGCGAGCGATCGCGAATGAACCGACCATTCAGGAACAGGTACTGCATACGATTATTCCCCCGGCTAACCGCGGGGTCGCAAGCATAACCCGAGATCCTAATTTGCCCGTCGTCGCTTTCCAGCGAGATCAGCGAATCGGAAACCTCGCCTCCGAAAAAGGCTTCGATCCGATCGGCCCAACGCTCGGTAGGCGGAAGGTCATAGACAACCTTTTCGCCGTTGGTCAAAACCATATGGATTCGCGGGTTCGCCAGCGCCAGTCGCGTGAAGGCTTCGACGATATGGCCTCGTTCGGTCTGTGGCGTCTTCAAGAACCTGCGACGGACCGGGGTGTTGAAAAACAGATTGCGAATTTCAATCGCCGTGCCGGTCGGGCAACCGCAGGGAGCCACCGGATCGATGATTCCGCCGCGAATCCGAAGTTCCGCGCCTTCGGCAGCATCGGCCGGCCGGCTGCGAATGGTCATGTGAGAAACCGAAGCGATCGAGGCCAACGCCTCCCCACGAAAACCTAAGGTGCCGACATGGAACAGCGATTCATCATCGGGCAACTTGCTGGTCGCATGGCTGGTGACCGCTAGGGGAAGCTGTTCGGCGGACATGCCGCAGCCATCGTCGCTGACGCGAATTCGCTCGGTCCCCCCTTTTTCGATCAGCAATTCGATCCGCTGGGCCCCCGCATCGACACTGTTTTCAAGCAATTCTTTAACAACAGAAGCGGGCCGCTCAATCACTTCACCAGCGGCGATTTGATTGACAAGATTTGGCGGCAATTGGCGGATGATTGGCATCCTGTTTAGTTTACGCCTTACTCCCTATCCAGCAACCGCAGCAGGGGCATTCCCCTCGACCGGCAAGACCTGCCAGTCGGCGACCGGCAGGTGGGAATCATCCCGTCCTGTCGCCGTCCAAGCGGCCGGTGCATAAACTCGCCGTTGCGGGTTGGTCATCAAGTAGGCGCCCCACCAGCTAAAGCTACTATTGGCAGTCACTCCATACTGACATCGTGACATCAAATACAGGTCTTCCTGACAGGTCGCCGCGTTGTTGTGATCCACAATGTGCAACGGAATCCCTACATCAAACTCCTTCCGGCACCACTCGGGGTCATTGGTAAACAGATAGGCATGCAAATTGGGTTGGCGCTGCAACAAATCGTCTAAAGCGGCGCGGTAATAATCGCGTCCCATTGAAAGGTAGATCGCTTTGGTCTGCGGATCGGTTACGTAGTCACCGCGACGCACATGCAAAAAGACGCTGGGCTGTTTCTCGATCGCCTGAGCAACTTCCCGAGTCCGAGGGCTTAAAGTCGATTCAGGGAATGCAAAATCCTGCAAAATCGTTTCCCGATGGCCCGGAAAAAACGATTCACTCTGCCAATATCCCCACAAATAACTGTTCGGGCGAGCTTTCAAATAGGCTGGGCGAAAACCAAAGGGGCGTTCGCGGACGGGACAGAGCCCTCTCCGCATCCAGTCGGGCAGCTTTGCCGCAATCCGAACCCTCGCCCCATGCAAATGCTGCGGGCAACGCGATTCCAATTCGGGCGGCAACGCGACCGCGCGATGCGGAAAATAGTCCAACTGGTAAGCGTGCAGCCCATACCCGGCAAATTCACGCAAATCCAAATAGTGCGGAACATCCCAGCGGTCCGCCAGCCAGCGTCCATAGGCGTACTGAAACATCTGGTTTCCCAGGCCGCCCAAGATGTGGCTTACTATCATCGTCGCAAACTCGCACTGGGTTATTCGAACGCATCAACATGACCAAAAGCTGAAGACTAAAGTGCCCGGCAGCCGAATGTCCATACCAAACTCCTCCTTGTCCCCCTCTTCTACCCTCTTTAGACTGCGTTGGCCCGAACCGCCAGCAGTGCGAAACCGCCAGCAATGCGGTAGATCCCTACCAACGTTTAAATCGGGCTACCGACGTCACTGCGTATCTGGAATCCCCCAATGGACTTGTCCGTTCGTCTGAACCGCCTGAATTTGCCCAATCCGATCATGGTCGCGTCGGGGACGTTTGGCTATGCTCGCGAAATGCAACAGATTGTTGACTGTTCAAGACTTGGGGGCATTCTGCCCAAAACGATCACCGCCGAACCGCGAATCGGTAACGCTCCTTGGCGAACCGTCGAAGTTTCCGCGGGGCTGCTGAATTCGATCGGCCTAGATAATGACGGCGTCGACGTCTTTCTTACTCAGCATCTTCCCTACCTAGCTGGGGTTGGCGCTCCTATTGTCGTGAGCGTCGCCGGCCGTTCCGCCGAAGAATACGTCCGCTTAGCGGAACAAGTGGGCAGCCAGCCGGGAGTCGCGGCGATCGAGCTGAATCTGTCCTGTCCCAACGTCTCGGGCGGAGTCGATTTTGGGACCGACGCTGAAGCCTGCGGAAAATTGGTCGGGGCCGCAGTGAACGCTTGCCCGGTTCCGGTTTTGGCAAAACTAACCCCCAACGTAACCCGCATCGTTTCCATCGCTCAAGCTGCCGCAGAAAACGGCGCCGACGCGGTCTGCCTGATCAATACCCTCCTAGGAATGGCGATCGACTGGAAAAAACAACGCCCTCTGCTGGGCAACGTCATGGGGGGATTGAGTGGGCCCGCGATCAAACCGGTCGCCCTTCGCTGTGTTCATCAAGTCCGACAAGCATGCGACGTCCCGATTATTGGGATCGGCGGAATCGGTAATATCGATGACGTGATGGAGTTCCTTATCGCCGGAGCATCCGCCGTCCAAATCGGCACCGCAAACTATTACGACCCCACGCTTTCGACTCGCTTGATCGACGAACTGCCGGGCGCCTTGCAATCGCTGCAGGCAACACAAGTTTCCGACATCGTCGGTTCGCTGAAGCTTGGCTAACCTGCCAGGCCGTTGCTGCAGCCAATGTCCCCTTGCGCTCGGGACGTGCGATAAATAAGTTGCGAACAGGGTCGCAGGCCGCCGAACTCCCAACCCGCTGCGTAGTTATTTCGGTCCCTCGCTTACGCAACAGGGTGGGTTTGTGGCTTGTTCTTCGTTACTGCCGCTCACGAACGTTTCGATCGACGCGACCACAGAAGGCGGTCACGGCGATGGCTCCGGCGTACAGCAAGAAGATGTTCACCAGCACGATCTGAACCGTGGACCGCTCGGGCGGTTCGTAGACCCAGGATGTAAAAGCTCCAATCCCTAGCAGCGAAGAGAGAAGGGTGCCTAGCAGCAGCAAAGCATCCCACCATGGCGTGGTGCGCGGCGTCCCCAACAAGGCTCTTTGCATCGCAAAGTTAACGAGGATCATGGTCATCACGAGGAAGGTGATCTCGCCGTAATCTTGCCATTCCGCTGATCCGAACTGCTTATTGGCGGACAACCAAGCCGCTGACAACAAAGTCAAAACCAGCAGCGTTGTGATTCCAAACTGTCGACGTAGCGAAGACGGCGAATCGCGTTGCTCAGTCGACGATTCGAACGCAGGAATACGCCAACCGGTCAGCCCCAGGACCGTTGCGGAAGCGAATTGCAGCAGGACCAAGCTTCCCATCGACAGGAAGTATCGCGACACAGGTTCTCCGGTGATTGCCGTCATCCAGTAGACATGCCAAGCGAACGCTGCCAAAAGAACCAGATGTCGCCAATTGACCGCGTTCCCTTGAACCGTCACCCAGACGCTAATCGACAATCCGCTCCACATCGCGGCCAACCAGAAGACGTTTGTGGGAGCGTCAATCGATTCCGCATCAGGCAGCACAAGCTGAGCGAGGAAGACAATCCCCAGCCAAATCGCCGTCCACTTCCCGAGAGAAGGCTGAACGCAAGGTGCGGCGGGACGGTTTTCTAGCGGGGCAGTCATACGGTGAGGTTCGAGAAATACCTTGCTATCGAAAAGCCTGCAAACCACCCATCCGGGCGACTTATATCCCCATCCGGACGCGGGACATGATCGCGTACTGGCAAACGAGCGGGATATTCAGATTAATCGGCAAATTCAACGCACGCTTCCAACTTATCGCAATGGAAACAGCAAACCTGACCCGTTTCTTTTGACTTGCCCCATTCGTGTCGTACTTTTTCATCAGAGAGCGAGCGGGTTGGTGTTCAACCCGCTGCCGAGACCGATTGCGACAAGAGACTTGCGAGTTTTGAATCGTTGAAAAGTTTCGGTCGGCCTCTGCCTCCTTGAAAAAGGCAAACCGATCGCAAGGTCGGGGCGCAAAGCTGCGGGTGCAATTTCTTCGGGAATTGGATCGCCGGGCTGCCAAGGCAGCAGTGAACGGTTCGTCTAGCTACCGCGAATGCGAAGCAAGACGTGCCGCCCTGTCACCAAGGTAAATGACTGGAGACGAGGCTGCACTTGCTAGGTGACTTTCGTTGCCTGGCTAATTTGTTTGTTGTTGTGGCGGCACTAACTTTATTGCCGTCATTAACTCACTCGCGAGGAGTACTAGGTTATGAAAAATTTTGCTGAAAAAGTTGTGAATTTCCTGAAGGACGAAGATGGTCCAACCGCAGTTGAGTACGCCGTCATGATGGCTTTGATCATCGTTGTCTGCTTGGGCAGCGTTGGCCTTATCGGTACCAATGCAAATGCGAAATTCGACAAAATTGCAACCGAACTGGCTAAATAGTCTGTTCGCAATATTTGCTGAAAATTTCCCCAGCACACGAAGTTGGCGTCTCTAGGCGAACCGACTTCGTGTGTAGGGGATTTTAAAGATGAAACATCAAGTTCCGTGATTTGGAACGATACCAACATCAACCTCACAATACTTTCCTTAAAGCGATTTTCCTGACATGGACTATCCGTTGCTACCTGCCGAAGCGGCTGCCCAAGCGTGGCAGATCGTCTGCTGCGTGACGACGTTGATCGTGGCCATGTTCAGCTGGCTTGCGTGCCTGCGCTAGTTCGCTTTTTGCGACAACACAAATCACTAATCCAACCTTCGGGATTTTGCACTGAAACCCCGAAAACCATGCACTCTCGGGGGACTGTACAATGGAAATGATTCTGGATTCCATCGCCGCAAACTGGCCAATTTGGCTGGTTAGTGCCGTGATGATCTTTGCTGCGGTTATCGATGGCCTGATCCTGAAAGTCCCCAATTGGTTGACTTTCCCGTTCATCCTTTGCGGATGGGCCCATGGACTACTCCACGCAGGCCTTCCCGGACTGGGATGGAGCCTTGCAGGTACCGCTGTCGGTTTGGCGCTGTTGCTAGTCGTTCGTGCTATCGGTGGAATGGGCGGTGGCGACGTGAAACTACTTGCTGGGCTGGGAGCCTGGGTTGGTGTTTCGACCGTCTGGTGGGCATTCGTTGTCACCACGTTTGTGGGAGCCATCATGGCGATCGTAATGATTGCAATGAGCGGACATTGGCGGAAGCACTACTACATGGCTCGCCAAATTCTTCACGAATGGAAAACCGTTCGCGATCCAGAAAAACTATTCGAGATCGCTAAAGAGAGAAAACCAACCATGACTCTCCTTCCTTATGGGATCCCCATGGCCATCGGTTCGATCTTGTATTTCGCCTATGCCGGCATGCTGATCTAGACGAATAGTTAACTTATTCCGCCTACGGTAGCTACGGGACAATGTTAAACCCTGTCATCCCAAAGAACCTTTGTTACAGACGATCCCACTGTTCCACCGATGACAACCGCTAGGTCCGTTACTTCCGACCCAAAACTTAGGTCGCCCACCGAGGCACACACTCATGCGTAGCAAATCCCTTCTTCTCGCCGTCGCCGGCATCTGTGGCACCATTGCCGCAGTCGGCACCAGCAAGTGGATGCATGCCCAGGGTGGCGTTGAAAAGCAACAGACTGCCGAGATCTTTGTAACCGTTCAGGATATCGAGATCGGTGAGCAGTTCACTGCAGAGAACGTCCGCCTAGAAGCATGGCCGCTTGATCGTATCCCTGAAGGATCGATGCAAAAGCTTGAGCAGATCGAAGGTAAATTTACGAACCAACGATTGTATGCGGGCGAACCATTGATCAGTCGCAAGATCAGCGAAACCGCTGGTAACACTCGCCGCGATATTCCTCGCGACTATAGCGTGGTATCCCTGCAAACGGATCCCGCGACCAGCATGGCGACGCTGATCGAGCCAGGCGACCGCGTCAACGTGATGGGCTTCTTCAAAAAAGGAGAAGTCATCCCGCAAACGATGACACAAAAAGTACTGACGGGAATCCGCGTCTATGCGGTGGACGGCCGTAAAACGCGAACCGAAGGCGAAGCGATTAGCACGCCGGCTCGTTCGGTTTCACTGCTGATTCATAAACGAGACGAAGAGGCCTGGACGTACGCCAACGAACTCGGACGCATTCGCTTGTCCCTCAGTCATCCCGACGAGTATGACAATCGAGAAACCTCCGACGGCTCGGACGTCGCAGGACAAGAATTCCTGAAATGGATCGCCGATTACGGCAAGCGTGAGGCGGAGATCAGTCAACCGACTGCCGCCGTCGCACCAGCCGCTCCGGCTCCAGAAAACACCGAACAAGCCCTCCGGATGACCAAGATGTCGGGCGGGATGATGACGGTCTACGAAATGCAAAACGGTATTTGGGTGGTTGTTCAGTCTTCGGACGCCGACACGGAAACTTCCCCTACAACGGGATTGATTTCGCCTCCTGCCCAAGCCAATACAATGCCAGGTGCTGGCACTGGCACTGGCACCGGTGCCAATACCAGCACCGGCCCAGACGACTACAGTTACCTAAACGGTTCGGGTAGCCCATTTTTTGAAGAAGAACCGCAACCCGGAAACAATCAGCGCCCGATCCGAGCGCTTAACCGAGTCCGCTAATAGTTTTGTCCCTTTAACACTTCGCACTGACCACTGCCGACGCACTCATTCGAATGATTAGGCTTTTCGGAAGGATCCGATTAATTGGTCGAGCAAGGAAGCGATAGCATGATCAAAAAACGCTTCGCGGCCCACGCGGTCGCTTGCTTGTTGCTGGTTGCTGGCACCACAGGGAGCCCGCAGTCCGGGCACGCCCAGGGTTTGTCTGCAGAAAGCGGACGAGCCGGTGATTCAATGTTGGCCTCGACCAGTGCGAGTGTGAACTACAACGTCACACAGCCCGTTGAACGGCTGGAGATGATTGTTAAAAGCAGTCGCATCTTGACCCTCGATAAACGGGTCCCTCGATTCCAAGTTCATAATGAACAGATCTTGGGAGCGACCCCGGTTTCGCAAAATCAAATTCAGGTCCACGGGAAAACTCCCGGAACCACCCAGTTGAATCTCTGGGATGCGGATGACCAACTGTATACGGTCGACATTGTCGTCCTTGCAGACGCTCGTGAAGTCGAAGGAATCCTTGGCTCACAATTGCCAATGGCTTCGCTTCGCGTGACGCCGATCAATCAAAGTGCGATTGTCTCCGGTACCGTGACCAATGTCGACGATGTCGACCGAGCGGTTGCGATTGTCGAACAGTACTACCCGAACGTGGTCAACAATATCCGTGTCGTCGGCGTCCAGCAGGTCCTGCTGCATACCAAAATCATGGAAGTGTCTCGCACCAAACTTCGCGACTTCGGCATCGACTGGGGATTGCACAACCCCGGTGGGATTGACGGTGTGGTCTCCGCTCCTGGTGGATTGGTCAATGCAGCGGCAAGCCCGACCTCGGGGGCGCTATCGCCGGTGGCTTTGCAGGGGAACGCTCGTGCTGCGTTCACGCTGGGAAGCTACAACTTCGAAGCCCTTATCAAGGCACTGCGTCAAAACGATTTGATCAAAGTCCTGGCAGAACCAACGGTCGTCGCGACTCACGGTCGCCCCGCACGATTCATTGTTGGTGGTAAAGTGCCTTACCTGATTCCTTCTCAACAAGGGGTCACGGTCAACTATGAAGAATTCGGAACCTCGGTCGACTTCCTACCATTTGTCGTCGGCCCCGGCCGAATTCGATTGGAAGTTCGCCCCGAAGTGAGCGAGCCCGATCCATCACGAGGATTGACGATTGACGGGACTTCGGTCCCCGGTTTCCGAAGCCGATACGTTGAAACGGCTGTCGAAATGGATGCGGGTCAGACGTTCGCCATTGCAGGTTTATTACAAAGCCGAACCGAAGCGAGCACGTCAGCGATCCCCTTCCTTGGCGAACTGCCATACTTCGGAGCTGCCTTCCGCCGGGTCACGGAAACAACAAACGAAATTGAGCTACTGATCCTGGTGACCCCAGAATTTGTAGGGGCCATGGATCCACACGAAGTTCCTCGCGGCGGACCAGGACTCAATTCAATGTCGCCTACAGATAATGAACTTTATCTTAAGGGGCACATCGAAGTCCCCGTGTACCGTGGAGGTTGTGGAAACTGTGGGCAGTGCACGGAATGCACGAGTGCAGGGCTTTACTCTGACGGGATTCCGGCAGACGCCGTGATCCCACAAGCCGAAGGCACCGAGGTTGCACCTGGTGTCACGGTCCTCGCTCCAGCCGAATAAGGCTCGGGTTCCTTCCACTTCAAAAAATTCGGACGCCCTTCGATGAGTAATGTACTAAGACTAGCGATCGTCGATCCAGATGATGGATCTCGCGAATCGTTAAAGTCACTGTTATTGGGGATGGATACCGTTTGGCTAGAAGCGGAATGTTCACGCTACGAATTTTTCGCGGATGTTGTCGAACAAACGACTCCGGACGTGGGTGTCGTAGCGTTGGATACCAGCAGCGAAAAAGGGATTGAGTTGATTGCGGAGCTGTCGGCATCGCACCCTGACTGTGCATTGCTTGCGGCTAGTTCGAGCACCGACGGGCACTTGATCCTAAAAACCATGCGGGCGGGAGCTCGTGAATTCATCACCCTTCCGATCAACGCCGAGGACCTGGTCAGCGCTTTGGGACGCGTGGGACGACAGCGATTCGGAGAATCCGATGGCAAGACGCGATCCTGTGAAGTGATTGCCATCGCCGGGGCAACCGGCGGAGTTGGCAGCACCAGCTTGGCGGTCAACATGGCCTGTGTGCTGGCGACCCAGCCCGGCACGAGTGTCGCCTTGGTCGACCTGGACATGGCACTTGGCGATGCGGATGTTTTTCTGGATGCGATTCCAGACTATACCCTGGCGGACGTTGCACAAAACATTTCGCGACTGGACATCCAGTTGCTCAAGCGTTCGTTGACCAAACATAGCTCGGGGCTTTACCTACTGCCCCGTCCGGTTGAATTGAAGGACGCGGCGGTCATCAATGCGGAAAGCCTTCGCAAAGTCCTCGGGCTCTTGAAAGCTTCGTTTACGCATCTGATTTTTGACCTTTCGAAAAGCTACTCGTCGTTAGACATGACGATTTTAGAAGAGGCCGATCACGCGATCCTGGTGACCCAGCTGGACCTTCCCTGCTTGCGGAACGTGGTTCGCCTGATGATGAGCTTTGAAGAAACGAACAATCTTAAAGAGAAGACAAAAATCGTCGTCAATCGAGCGGGACTGGATACCGGTGGGATCAGCCTCAAAAAGGCCAAAGAGACGATGGGACGGGACGTGTTCGCTCAATTGCCCAACGACTACCGAACAATGGTCGAAGTTCGCAACAACGGCGTCCCTTTGATAACCCAAGCCCCTAAAGCTGGTATCACCCAGGCTGTGCGCGATTTGGTTCATAATTTAGTTGGTGAATCGACCGCTTCTCCCGATGCGGCTGACGCCGACGCCAAGGGCGAAGAAGGGACCAAAGGCGTCTGGCAGAAGTTCTGGCCAGTCGGACAAAAAAAGTAGTCTTTATTGCGACCGCTTGACGGAGCCCCCCGGCGGTTGCCATCCTACGATGTGTAGAACTCCTTTTGTAACGGGGTTCCTTTCCTCTTTGATTTCGAAGGACGGCAGCGATGGCGGATATTTCGGTTCAGTTACCCGACGGTTCTATTCAAACTCAGCCCGCTTCAGCGACGCCCATGGACGTGGCGAAGGGAATCAGCGAGGGACTGGCAAGGGGTGTCGTCGCCGCGGTGATCGACGACAAGATCGTGGATGCCGTCCGCACCTTCGAAGAATTGAAGTCGCCAGACTCCGATACGGTCAAGCTTAAACTGCTGACCCGCCACGACGCCGACGCACTGGCCGTGCTGCGACACTCCGCAGCCCATGTCATGGCCCGCGCTGTCATGCGGGTCTACAAGGGCGTCTCGCTCGCTTTCGGACCGACCACCGACGGCGGTTTCTATTACGACTTTGATCTGCCGGAAAAAATCAGCGAAGAAGACTTTCCTAAGATCGAAGCCGAAATGACCAAGATCATCAAGGCAAAGGAACCGTTTGAACGTTTCAGTTTGGATCGTGACAAAGCGGTCCAACTGTGTGACGAAATGGGCCAAGACCTAAAGGTCGAGCATATCCAAACGGGTCTTGGAGACCAGGAACAGGTCAGTTTCTACCGCCAGGGCGAATTCGTTGACCTCTGCCGCGGCCCCCATATCCCGCACGCTGGCACGATCAAAGCGATCAAACTACTAAGCGTGGCGGGCGCCTACTGGAAAGGGGATGCCAAAGGCCGGCAACTTCAACGCCTGTACGGAACGGCTTTCTTTGACAAAAAAGATCTGAAGGCCTATCTCGAATTGCTAGAAGAAGCCCGCCGCCGCGACCATCGCGTGCTGGGCAAAAAGCATGGACTGTTCGCGTTCAATCCCGAAGTCGGCCCCGGCCTGTGTTTATGGCTGCCTCGCGGAGCCCGCGTGCGATCCATCCTGGAAGACTTCCTTCGAAAGGAATTGCTCGGCCGCGGCTACGACCCGGTCTACAGTCCTCACCTGGGCCGTGTCGAATTGTACGAAACCAGTGGGCACTTCCCCTATTATCGCGAGAGCCAGTTTCCACCGTTGTTCGGTGCCGAAGCCGGAGCCCTCGTGGATGCTTGGAGCCAACGGCTAGAAGCTGGCACCATCGACGCCGACGGCGAAGACAAATTGATGGCCGCCGCCGAAGTGCTTGGCGTCAGCCTTCCCGATTACACCACGAGTGCTCGAGTCGAATCGAAGCGAGATATCTTGCAGCAGTGGCAAGCGACCAATGAGCGGTACCTCGTGAAACCGATGAACTGCCCGCATCATTGCCATATTTTTAAGGCTCAGCCGCGATCCTATCGCCAGTTGCCGCTGCGACTGTTCGAATTCGGTTCAGTCTATCGCCACGAGCAGACCGGGGAACTGAACGGAATGCTTCGCGTCCGCGGCCTGACGCAGGATGATGCCCATATCTTCTGCACCGCCGATCAAGTCGAAGAAGAATTCCGAGCGACGATTGAACTGACCAAGTTTGTTCTCGAAGCGGTCGGTCTGGCTGACTATCGAGTTCAACTTTCGCTGCGAGACCCCGATAGCGATAAATACGTCGGCACTGAAGAAAACTGGGATCACGCCGAAGGGGCTCTTCGCGGAGTCCTCAATGATTCGGGGCTCGATTTTGGTGAACAACCAGGCGAGGCCGCGTTTTATGGTCCCAAGGCTGACTTTATGGTCCGCGATTGTATCGGCCGCTCATGGCAACTGGGCACCGTGCAACTGGATTACAACCTGCCCGAGCGTTTCAAGTTGGAATACGCCGGAGCGGATAACGTCGGCCATCGTCCGGTCATGATCCATCGAGCTCCATTTGGATCGTTGGAACGCTTTGTCGGAATGTTGATCGAACATTTCGCCGGTGCTTTCCCACTCTGGTTGGCCCCCGAGCAGATTCGCGTTTTGCCCCTTTCGGAAAAAACGACCGACTACGCCGTCGCGCTTACCAAACAGTTGACCGACGCGGGACTACGAGCCACCACCGACCTTCGCAACAGCAAAGTCCAAGCGAAGATCCGAGACGCTCAACTGGAACTGACGCCGTACATGGCAGTCGTCGGTCCCAAAGAAGCCGAATCGGGTCAACTGGCACTAAGAGACCGAATCGACGGAGACCTTGGGTCGATGCCAGTCGCCGAAGCGATTGCAAAACTGCAAAAGGAAGTCGCTGAAAGGCAAGTTCGAACCGTCGTCAAAACGGCGCTTATGGAATCCGAATCAAGCGGCCAAGAACTATTCGCCGACTAAAAACAGGACGATCAAACCATTTCTCCCCGCTGGCGTGCCCAGCGGGAGCAAAAGATTTGAAGTTAAAAAGACGTTCCATGAGAAAACGCCGCCCCGGTTGGCTTGCCCAACCGGAACGGAAAGCTGGCGAGGGGAGCGGCTTCAAACCTCGCCCATATCTAATTACAAATCTCGCGTTCCTGTCGGACAAGCCGACCAGGGGACGTTGCCAAACCGACGTTGATAAGAGCCCGAGAATGACTCCGATCGTCTTCACGACTTGCTAAGATCAAACCATTGCCCCCCGCTGGCTTGCCCAGCGGGAGCAAAAGATTTGAAGTTAAAAAACGATCCATGGGCAAACGCCGCCCCGGTTGGCTTGCCCAACCGGAACGGAAAGATTTAACGCAAACGCAACGCGACCTCAGCTTCCTGCCAGACAAGCTGGCAAGGGGAGCGGCTTCCTGTCGCTCCCATATCTAATTACAAATCTCGCGTTCCTGTCGGACAAGCCGACCAGGGGACGTTGCCAAACCGACGTTGATGAGAGCCGAAAAACGGCTCCGATCGTCTTCACGATTTGCTACGACAAAACCATTGCCCCCCGCTGGCTTGCCCAGCGGGAGCAAAAGATTTGAAGTTAAAAAACGATGCATGGGCAAACGCCGACCCGGTTGGCTTGCCCAACCGGAACGGAAAGATTTAACGCAAACGCAACGCGACCTCAGCTTCCTGCCAGACAAGCTGGCGAGGGGAGCGGCTTCAAACCTCGCCCATATCTAATTACAAATCTTGCGTTCCTGTCGGACAAGCCGACCAGGGGACGTTGATGAGAGCCCGAGAATGGCTCCGACGGTCCTAAAATTTGCTAGGATCAAACCATTGCCCCGCGCTGGCTTGCCCAGCGGGAGCAAAAGATTTGAAGTTAAAAAACGATCCATGGGCAAACGCAACGCGACCTCAGCTTCCTGCCAGACAAGCTGGCGAGGGGAGCGGCTTTCTGTCGCTCCCATATCTAATTACAAATCTTGCGTTCCTGTCGGACAAGCCGACCAGGGGACGTTGCCCAACCGGAACGGAAAGTTATGAATCGAATCAATTCAAGTACTTCTCGATCCTAGGGACCGAGACTTTCTCGGCGGTTCCCAGCGGCTGTGCAAACAGACTGACTCGCAGTTCTTGGATTAACCAACGCAAGGTTTCTTTGGTCGCTTTGGCCGGGCGTCCGGGAGCCCCCGAGCCGGGTTGATAGTTTTCGATTTGCGTCAACAAGCGTGAAACCGTTGCCGTCGCTTCCCTGTCACGACTCTCTCCGCCCGAACGGAATTTATCCAGACGGTAGGCAATCGCGTTGAAATATCTTGGGTAGTGCTGCAACCACTGCCAGGGCGTCCTCGAAAGAAAGTGGTCGCCGGTCAGCCATTCGACTTGCTCGTGGACGTCTTGGCGGACGTCGGCATAACGTGCTTGCCCGATCGATTCCCATTCGCTTCGCGCTTGCTGATAGGCGTCGGCCCAAGCGGGCAACCACTTGGCGACCTGTTGGGCTGCGACGGCGATCCGTTCGCCGCGATTCTTGCGACGTTCATTGAATTCCGCCTCGCTGCGGACCAGCGGCCCCTGATCGACAAACGCCATCCGGGCAACCAAATCAATCAGCGCTGGCTCATACTGATCGGCTGGCAGGATCCTGCCCAGTCGCACCTTTGCTTTATCGGCACCGGGCAACCAGCGCACTTGGCTGCGAATCTCCTTCCGTTCGGCAATGGCATACAACCGCATTAAACCACGGCGATGAGCCGCTTCGGCGGTTAGACGATCGGAAAACAGTCGCAGTGAAACCGAATCAACATCGTCAACCAAGGCGGGGAATTGTGCTAATTGCACACCTCCCTGCGTCCGAATCACTTGTTCTTCAATCGACTCCAGATCGAAAGTCTGCATCCCTTCGCGATCGATCTGAGCCGTTGTCACGGCCTGCACCAACGATTCGGAAGAGGAGGATTCTTCAACGCCCAGATGCGTTCGAACCTCAGCCACACTCCGTTCACTAGCGATCGTTTGCCCCTCTTCATCGACCACATTCACCAAAATCTGCAAGTGCTGAGGGAGCTTTTCGGAATTAAAGTCCCCCTCGCTAATAGGCATTTCCGCGCGCCGTGAAAGGGTTGCACATAACGTCGGGAGAAAAGGGACCGCTCCGAAATCAGGGGACAATTCCGCACAGACTTCGCGAGCCACATCCGCCGCCGGAACCAGGTTTCGGCGAATTCGTTTTGGCAGCGACTTGATCATCGCCGTAACCTTCGTCTCCAGCAGACCGGGGACCAACCAACCAAATCGATGATCGGAAACCTGAGCAAGCGCAGCCTTGGGAACCGTTACCGTGATCCCATCGCGTGGCGATCCTGGTTCGTAGTGATAATCGATTGGCAACTGGGTTCCGCCAACATCCAACATGTCGGGAAACTGATCGGGAGCAATCGTGGCAGCGACTTGCGGCAACAGGTCGTGCGGAGCCATGTAGAGGGTCGCTAGGGTATCGGGCCCCTCTTGTCCCTCGACGTTTTCGATTTCCGGAGGCGCTTCCAGCCAGGCTTGGAGGTCCTCTGGCGATTTCAGCGAACGGACCCAATCAGGAATCGGTTGGTCTCGGTCCAGTCGCTCCAGCGAAACTCGATCGACAACATTCGCCGGTAAACGCATCGCGTAAAATTGATGAATGGTCAGTGGGTCGACAACAAACTCCCGCTGCCTCGCTTTGGCCATCCACTGATCGATCCATTCCATCAATCGCCGGTTGTGGGTGACGGATCGCGAACGGGTGGGCAACTGCTGTTCGACCAACCCTTGTTCAATCAACAATTCCCTAGCGGTGGTGGGGTCGATCGGTGCCAGGGCGACGCGGCGACGAAGCACGACCGGCAATCCAAACAGATTGACCCGTTCATAACAAAAGGCTCCTCCCTGCTTTTTGCTCCAGTGCGGTTCACTGTAACTGCGACGCACCAGATGTTCGGCCAGTTGCTCTAGCCATTCTGGCTTAATTCTGGCAACAGTACGGGCATAGGTTCGCGTCGTTTCGACCAGCTCGGCGGCCACGATCCACTGCGGCGCCAATTCGAACAGCCCGGACCCAGGCCATAACTGCAACTTTAGTCCCCCGGCTCCCAGATACATGTGCTTGTCGGTTTTCTGAGCGACGCCGGACAACAGCCCCGTCAGAAGTGCTTGGTGAACGGCGTCGTAACGTTCTTCACTCAGCACCGGCTGGGCAGCCGGTTCTTCGCTTGCATTGTCATCCGGTTCCAACAACCGTGGCGGCCCGATGGAAGCAAGCTTGCCGCCACCCGACGAGCGTTTCCCACGCGATTGCCCGGGCGAAGGACGATGGACACCGCGAATCATTTCACGCAACTGTCGATAGACGTCTTCCCACTCTCGGAGGCGATTGTAGGAGAGGAATCGACTTCGGCAGGCCTTTTGCAGCCGATTCCGAGAGAGCGCCTCGCGTTGTTCCTGATAAAAATGCCACAAGCGGAGATAGCTAACAAAGTCGCTTTGACCATCCTGAAAGATCGCCTGCGCTTCGTCAGCGGCCTGCTGTTTTTCGATCGGCCGTTCACGCGGATCCTGGATTTCAATCGCCGCGGCGATCACCAGGACCTCGGGCAACACGCCATGTTCCTCTGCGGCAAGCAGCATTCGGCCCACGCGAGGATCGACGGGCATCCGTCCCAACTGCATCCCGATCTTGGTTAATTCTTCGCGGCGGTCGATCGCTCCGATTTCATGCAGTGTTTTCAGCCCCTCCCGAATCGATTCCGGTCGCGGCGGATCCAGAAACGGAAATTCGCTGATCGGGCCCAGGTTCAATGTCTTGGTCTGAAGAATGACCGAAGCCAGATTGGTGCGGCGAATTTCAGGAGTCGTAAAAGCAGGACGATCGGCGAAATCTTGTTCGCTGTACAAGCGAACGCAAACCCCTGGTCCAATCCGTCCACAACGTCCGGCACGCTGATTGGCACTCGCCTGACTGATCGCCTCGATCGGCAACCGCTGAACTTTACTGCGTGGACTGTATCGACTGATTCGGGCGGTTCCCGCATCGACGACGTAATGGATGCGTGGGACCGTCAAAGACGATTCCGCGACATTGGTCGCCAACACGATCCGTCGCTTCGATCCTGAGGGGTTGAAGATCTGCTGTTGTTCTTTCTGAGGCAATCGCGCATACAGCGGCAGCAAGTCGATCCGCCCCTCACGTCCCTGTCGCTTAAAATGTCCGTTTAAACGATGAGAAACCTCACGGATGTCGCGTTCGGTCGGCAGGAACACCAACGCGTCCCCTCCACCGTCGCGAAGAACCTCGTCCACTCCCGCGATCACGTGACGCGAAAGATCATAGGTCGGCGACATTCCGTCATCGGTACTGGCGGCGACTTCGTCCCAAGGCAGGTACCGCATCTGCACCGGGTAACCACGGCCTTCCACCGTCAAGATCGGCGCGGGGCCGGATTCATCAGAGAAATGCTCGGCGAACCGCTCGGCATCGATCGTGGCACTGGTGATAATGATCCGCAGGTCGGGACGCTTCCCTTGCAGACGCCGCAGGTACCCCAACAAAAAATCGATATTCAGCGAACGCTCATGCGCTTCATCGATAATGATCACATCGTAGCGATCCAAGAACCGATCATGCTGAGTCTCTGCCAGCAGGATTCCATCGGTCATTAATTTGACCAAGGTGTTCGATTCGGTGGCGTCGGTGAATCGAATTTTAAATCCGACCGACGAAGGGCAGGCCAGTTCATCGCCCAACCGGGCTGCGATCGATCGTGCTGCCAGCCGCCGGGGCTGGGTGTGCCCGATCATCGCTTTGCGTCCAAACCCAGCGTCCAGACAGAATTTCGGCAGCTGCGTACTTTTCCCGCTGCCTGTTTCTCCGCAGACCACGATCACCTGCCGCTCTTTCAGCAACTGAATGACCTGATCGCGGTACCCACTGATCGGTAGCTCCGCAGGCGTTTCCAGCGACGGTTTTAACTGTTCGCGTTGTTGGCGAACGGCGATCGAAGCATCCAATTGCTCCTGGAAACGCTGCCGCGCTGACTCGGATGCCTGGTCCTGGGAACCGGTTTGTTCGATGCGTTGCCACGCCTTGCGAAGCCGATGGCGATCGACCTGCATGGTTTGCGAAAAGGGTGGCGAATAAGGCGATTCGGGCTTCATGTTCTTTAAACGGCTCTGTCGCGAATCGGTTATTTTAAGAGAGACTGATAGACTTGCTCGACCTGTTGGTCGTGCGCATCCGCCGTTAGGTTTTGTTGAACCCACCTTCGACCAACTTTCCCAAACGCCTGACACCGTTCCCGGTTTTGCAGCATCTGAATCGTTGCCGCTGCCAACGTCGGTGCATCATTTCGTTTCAGCAAAACTCCGGATCGATCGTGCTGAATCGTTTCCAGAAATCCTCCGACAGAGGACGCGATGACGGGCACCTCACAGGCGAGCGATTCGCAGGCGGTCAACCCAAAAGGTTCGTCTAGTGACGGGCAAAGACAAAGGTCTGCCATTGCGAAATAGCGTTGCACATCCTCACAAGGCGGGATCAATCGAACGGAGTTTTGAATTCCTAACCGTTCGATATCCTCGCGGACCAGTTTTCCATACCGGTGATCTTCATGCCCCACCAACCACAACTGGGCTGCCGGGAATTTTGCCAGAATTTCCGGCATCGCGGCAACCGCAATGCGCTGTCCCTTACGACGCACAATGTGCCCTGCAATCAGTAACACCGGCGTCTCGTCCGCGACGTGCAACGCAGCCCGCTGAGCGGACCGCAGGGCCGGATCCAGCGGCTGAAATCGGTCCGTATCAATCGGGTTGTGGATGATCGAAATACGCGATTTACGGACGAGGTTCCAGCGGCGGTGAAAGGTTTCCGTCACCTTGGAAACCGCAATGATGCGGTCAGCCCAAGCCCAGTGCACCTGCACCTTATTGGCATGAGCGGTGGAAACGGCAGGGACCCCGTAGAGCCGTCTTAGACAAACGGCAAAATTACATGCTCGGCTGCTATGGCCGTGCACCACCTGAATTCCCAGTTTCTGAATCTGCTGGTCGATTCGCTTCAATTCATCCAGCGGCCAACGATGCAGTGACGAGGGGATCAACGTTACATCGGATTGTTCGATCGCCTGGGCAACGTAGCCTCCGGGAACGGTCAGCATCCAAACTTCGTGTCCACGATCGACTAAGCGATTCGACAACTGCACCGCATACTGCAGCGCTCCGTTGGACTGTTGCCCACCGCTGGTAATTTGCAGGATCCGCATGGCTTACCAGCAAATTTTTGTAGCGTCAAAAACAGGCCCTTCGACACAGGTCCGTTTGTAATCCCATTCCCCATCGGATTGCCGGACCTTGGCAACGCAAGAAAAACAGATCCCAATGCCACACGCCATGGGCGTTTCCATCGACACTTCACACGGCGTCGACTGAGCGATCGCGACCTCGGAAGCTTTTTCCATCATGATTTCAGGGCCACAGCAAACGACGCGAATCGAATCGGCAGCAAGGGACGTTTTCAGCTCGGTTAAGCAACGGTCAAGGACGGCCGGAACCAACGCTTTTTCGCCCGTCGACCCGTCGTCGGTACACAGTCGAACATCGACGCCCAGTTTCCGAAAATCGTCGACGCCTGCCAAACGATCGGCACTGCGAGCTCCGTAGATTAGGGTGACACTTTTTGCCCAGCCGCCCGTCCGCTGGCCAAAGGTCTGCAAACCTAACGCTTCTTTCGCCAGAACCACAAACGGGGTTTGCCCGATTCCACCGGCGACCATTACCAGATGCTCACAGGGTACCGGAGCAAAACCATTGCCCAGCGGTCCCCAAACCGTGACCGAATCCCCCGCTGCCGCTTGAGACAAGCAGGTCGTTAGTTTGCCCTTTTTCAGATAGACCAGATCAAAAGTTGCCGGGGTTCCTTGGTCGTCACACCCGACGTCATAAACGGCCAGCGCACGTCCGATCAAGGGATCATTCAATCCCGACATGCGGATCATCACAAACTGTCCCGGACGAACACGAGCCGCAATTTCTGGAGCGGCAATTCGAACGAGGTAGGTCTCCTTGGCCAGTGGCTGATTCGTAACCACCTGGGCGTCCACCTGTTGCATCTGATCGGCGTAATAGGCCGCATGAAGCGATTCAGCCACCGTGCTACTTCCCTTTCTTCCTATCGGAACCACGATTCGGCTTTCCCGCCGATCGGGTATTGGACTTTGGTTTTGACCTTGAGGTTCCCGAACGGCCAGCCGCCCCACGAGCCCCACGTTTCGCCGGCTTCTTTTTCTTTGCACGATCTGGCTTTTCTTGCGATTCGCTTTCAATCCCAATCAAAGCACCACCACGAGCTCCGGCGGAATTGAAATCGAATTCAAACGAATTGGATTTCGATCGCGAAGCGACTTTTTTGCCTCGCGATACGACGGGACGCTTGGATGGACCACCAGCGGATCGATTTGGCGAAGGACGCTTGGTCCCCTTTTTTGCACCCAGCTTGCTGGCCGATTGACCTGATTTGCTGGGACGCGATGCCTTCGCAGGCCGAGAATCTTTGCCCGATCGAGATTTTTTCGCGGGCCGAAATTCCTTGGCAGGCTGCGATGCTTTCGCGGAGGGTGCGATTCGAATCGGAGCTTCGCCACGCTCTGGACGTTCAGGCTCCTGCGGCTGCCGCAGATCGACGCCGTCGGTTGCCCGCTTTGCCCCTGCTGCCGCTTCGGCTTTTAATTTTTTGACTTCGATATGCGTCAGCTGGCGATGAGCCCCTTTAGGCAATTCACCCAATCGGAGCGGACCGATCGCTACGCGGCGTAGTTTCTGGACTTTATGGCCTAGGCGAGCCAAGATGCGGCGGATTTCGCGATTCTTGCCTTCTCGCAGGCTGATTTCCATATCGGTCGAACGAGCCCCCGCTTTGCGGATTTTGGCCCCATCGACCTGCACTCGACCTTCCGCGATGAAAATCCCCTCCCGCATCTTCTTCATCGCTTCGGGAGTCACCTCGCCAGCGACGGTCACATGATAGACCTTCATCACGCCATACCGAGGGTGGGTTAGCTGGTCGGCCAACGCACCATCGTTGGTCATCAGCATCAATCCTTCGCTATTACGGTCTAAACGACCAACCGGAAAAACGCGAGTTCCGGGGGGAATCAGATCGATAACGCGAGGCCGGCCCTGAGGGTCACGATTGGTCGAAACGACGCCGGTTGGCTTGTGCAAGATAAAATAAACCGCTTTCGGCAAATGCAATTTATTGCCGTCGACGTAGATTTTGCTGTGCAGTGGGTCGGCGGTCGCTCCCAATCGCATGACGATCTCGCCATCGACCTCCACTCGACCTTCCGTGATATATTCCTCGCACTTGCGACGGCTACCAAAACCGGCGGCCGCTAAAATGCGCTGCAGTCGTTGCTCACCTTCCGATGCCTTGGAAGACTTGCTGTCACCATGATCGTGATTGCGGTTGGATTTTGGAGCGGCCATCAGGTGTGTGCAGATCAATGAATGGGAAGCGAAAGAGAAGGCCTCCTAGATTAACACACATCCTCCGTTTTGGCTTTGGGGTTTTTTGCCGTACTCTTTTTTTGTTTGAGAGCATCAAACCGCCAGCGGCCAAGGTTCCAGTAAATCTCCATCAGGCGGCTAGCCCGAATCATTCACCAACCGTTTAACCAATCCGCTTAAAGCCTATCTAGCGAATGCTTTAAAACCGAACACGCAACGCCGATAAAGAGATTGGACCAGCGTCGTTTCGCTTGAAAGAGGGAAGCTAAAACCTGCCCGGTTTAACCTCCGAACTGCCACCATGGCGACGCGTCGCGGTACAGCCGATCGCGAACCGGCTCCGCTAGAGGCTTTTGGTAATCCCGAGGGCGACTGGCCTGCTCTTCCACACCAATGTCATTTTGGGGGTAAGGATCATGGATGACCGCTTGCCCTTGCTGATAACTGGTCGGCCCCGGAGGAGCCAAAAGCGGACGCTGACGACATCCCAAAGACGTCAAAGTCGCACAGCAAATGAGAAGAGCTATGGTTCGCATGGGATTTTTATTGGTTGTAGAGGAAGGGACGCAGCCCTTGGCGCGTCGAGCGTAGCGAAATCATCGCGGTGAAGCCAATACCTATTCGGCAGGCAAAGGAACCAAAATCGTCCGATCCCTGACCGCCTCAGGCCGACTCACACACCTCCTATCGACCTCCAAGAATCCCCCTCTGCAGCAATCCGAACCAATCCAGCAAGATTTGCTAGCAAACCCGCGAGAAAAGACCGATTGTCTAAGCCAGGCAAGGGGTATCGGCAGGCCCGTGCATCCTCAAGACCGTTGAATGGGGCTCTTCGATGACGACTTCCACGTCGGTGACAGCCGCAGGAACCAGTACTGAATCCCCTACTTCAAGGGATCGAGTCCCTCCGGCCCAGCGGAGGAGCGCTTTTCCGCAGGGGACGCTGAGGATGACAAAACGGTCTGCCGAGGGAATCGGATACGAACCGCATTCGCTTGCCTTTAACAGCTGAAACTTGTCGCAATCGACCAACTGCTGCCAACCATCGGCAACGTCTTTGGGGCTAACAGGGTAAACCGGTCCCGAATCGTAATTCGTCACCGCCAGAGCTTGTTCGATATGCAACGGGCGAGGCTTTCCATCGGCACCGACGCGGTTCCAGTCGTACAGGCGAAAAGTGGTGTCGCTGGCTTGCTGAATTTCAGCCACCAACAGTCCTGCGCCGAGCGCATGGACCGTCCCGGCGGGAATAAAGATACAGTCGCCTGCATTGGGGCGAATTTCGTGAAGAACTTTCTCGGTCTGCTGGTCCTGAATCGCTTCGGCCAGCATCAACCGGTCGACTCCCTCTTTTAGACCGGCGTAAATCACGCTATCCGGTTCGGCATCAACGATATACCACGCTTCGGTCTTCCCCAGGTCAGGCTGGGGCATTTTCAGCCCATACTCGTCCGTAGGGTGGACCTGCACCGAAAGGACTCGCTGGCAATCCAAATATTTTAATAACAGCGGAAAATGGCTATTGGAGTCGCAATCACCAAGCATTTCGCGTTTCTGCTCGGCGATCAACTGCCGCAGCGTCTGCCCTTTCCAGGGTCCGTCAGCAACCACGCTCTGGGCATCGTCCCGATCGACAATTTCCCAGCTTTCCGCAGCGGTCTGGCCCTCTTCGATCGTTTTCCCCAGCCGCTCAGACAGCTTGCGTCCCCCCCACAGGTAGTCACGCATGATGGGGTTCATTTTCAGCGGTTCCAGTTTGATCATTATAATCCTTTTAATGCCTCCAAGAAAAAGCGAACTGCCCCTTTCGCCAAACCACTGAGTGGCAGTTAAACTGAAGGGCAATCAATCTAGCTCCCAACGCCGATCCGTTATTGTTGCCACCTTTGTCTAGGTGTCGAGTCCTGCTCGATCGGATCGGCCCCCGCCTCAAGAAAAACGAACACTGCACCGTGGAATTGCCATCCCGCCCAAAAGATAGTCTTTTCGAAGAATCGTCGATGACATTCGGCGAGCATTTGGAGGAACTGCGCCGCGCCCTGCGAGGAGCCGTCATTTGGCTAGCGATCGGTCTAGCGATTGGACTCTATTTCGCAACAGGTTTAGTCAGTTACGTCCAACAACCGCTACGAGAAGCGATCCTCACGTTCCAGGCGGATCGTGAAATCGCGCGTCGCAACCTGGACCCCAATGACAAAGCGTTAAGCCCCCTCAAGGCCTTCTTAATCGAAAACTCGTTTCAGATCGAAACCGTTTTCCTGGTTCCCCCCGCCGAGGAAAAAGCTGCGGAAGCGGCCGATGCGGCTGCTGAAAAGGCGACAGCTAAAGAGGCAGCGAAGGCCGAAAAACTAGCGAAAGCAGACGACGCGACCGGCAAGGTCCCTGTGAAAGAGGAATCGGTAGCGCAGGAACTGGCTGCCGGGGAACCCGAATCGGATATCCCCGACTTCATCAAAGCCGAGCAGGAGGATTTGGTCGCTTTGACCGGCGACCATTTCGACCCCAGCTCATTGCAGCGACAGGTAACGCTGCGTCCCTCTTCCGCCGGCTTGAATTCGCACAAGACCGAAGAAGGATTCATGATCTGGATCAAGGCGGGGTTAATGATCGGAGCGGTCATTGCCAGCCCAATGATCTTTTACAACCTGTGGGGATTTGTCGCCGCCGGCCTCTATGCCCACGAACGTCAATACGTCTACATCTACCTACCCTTCAGCGTCGTCCTATTCGCCTCCGGCGTCTGCCTCGCCTTCTTTGTCGTTCTGTACTACGTCCTCAATTTCTTGCTCACCTTTAATGCGGGGATGAATGTCGATATTCAGCCTCGATTGAGCTATTACATGAACTTCGTATTGCTGCTGCCGTTGGGCTTTGGCGTCGCATTCCAATTGCCACTGGTGATGCTGTTCCTCGAACGGCTGGGAATGTTCACCGTCCAGTCTTACGTCAGCAGCTGGCGAATCGCGATCTTGATCATCTGTGTTGCCTCGATGATCCTAACCCCTGCCGACGTCACCAGCATGGTTGCCCTGGCCATCCCCCTGATCTTCTTATACTTCCTGGGAATTTTGATGTGCAAATACATTCCCCGCGGAAGAGGATTAGGAAGCGCAGCACTTGACCCGAGGTAACGGGCCGAACCCACAGACGTCGCTTCGCCCGGAAGCGACGGCTGGTAGGTGCAACAACCTAGCCGCGTCTCTCGGGGACGCGTGACAAATACGTTGCGAGCGAGGCCGCAGACAGCGGATATCCTAACCCGCTGCGCAAGCGAGGGACCGAAAGAGCAGGCCGCGATCCCTCGTTTACGCATTTTGAAGCTGCGTTTTTCGGAGTTGGCTACTTTGCTTCCGCCGGGCTTGTCCCGGTCCGGGGCAACAACTGGCAGCTACCCCCATGCCTCTTTGCGATTTCATCCTTCTCCGCCAGCCCCAAATCGCCTAGGCGATTTGGGGCTGGCGGAGAACAGCATTTCGATCGCGCAATAAGGTAGCTGCCAATTGCGAGTCCGCCGGGGCAAGCCCGGAAACGGAACTCTCGATACTTGGAGCTAAAAAGGTGCTGGAATAGCCGTATGCTTGAGGCATCAGCAAGAGCACGGAACTCAGGACGATTGACCGCAGCAACCAACCTGTTTGGATACATTCAAGAATCGATCGCGGATCTCTCCGTCTTGGAAAGACGGAGCTACTTAAAAGACAGAGCTACGGAGATAGCCGCTTCCCCCTGCTTATTCGGCAGCCAGCAAATTAGCTAGTTTGCGGCCGGTGGTGTTTAGCGGCAGCGACTGCAGTTGCTCGGGGGTTTGCCACTGCTGGTTTTCCTCCAGCGAACTCGGTTCCGGGCTTTGCCAATGCACATGATGGGCGTACAGCGTGATCCGGTATTTGGTGACACCATGGCGAATCGTGGTCGCTAAATCGCCTGCTTTGATTTCCAGCCCAAAGTCCTGCCTGGCCTGGCGAATGGCTCCGTCTAAAGAGCTTGCGTGCGGCGGACCAAAACGCGGGAAATCCCACAGGCCTGCCCATCTTTGCCCCGCGGGAACCTGGTAAACAAAATAGGCATGACGGTCGGGATGCCTAACCAGCAACGCATACTCATCGCGTGCTTCGTACTGAATCCGCTTCACCTTCCCCGGGATGATTGTCTCCAGTCCCTTTTCATGGGCTGCACAACAGGGCTGGAGCGGACAATTCGGACAGTCGGGTTGCTGTGGAGTGCAAACAAGTGCCCCCAGTTCCATCGCCGCTTGATTGAACTGGCCACTGTCGCGACGCGGGAGAATGCGTTCGGCAAATTCCCACAGCAGGGCATTGGCGGCCTTATCGGTCGGATGATTCGTGGAAGCGATTAAGCGACTGTACAGGCGTTGCGTGTTGGCTTCGACAATTGGCAATCGCTGCCCTGTCGAAATCGACAAGATTGCACCCGCGGTATAGCGTCCGATACCAGGTAACGCGAGGACATCGTCGTACTGCGTAGGGAATTTCCCGTCGTGGGATTCCACGATCTGCTTGGCGGCGGCGTGAAGCTGCCTAGCCCGGCGATAGTACCCCAGCCCCTCCCACAACTGCAGCACGGTCGCCTCTTCGGCTGCGGCCAAATCGGTGACCGTGGGGAATTTTTCTAGGAACCGCTTGAAGTAGGGGATGACGGTACTGACCTGCGTTTGCTGCAGCATCACTTCGCTTAGCCAGACCGAATACGGGTCGCTTGCCCGATCACGCCAGGGGAGCGAACGCGCATTCTTTTTAAACCATTGCAGCAGTCGGCGGCGGATTCGGGTACGCCATGGATCGGAAAGCCAACGATCGTCATGCGGGGCTGCCGAAATCACCTCCGAGAGAGCCCTCTTCGCCTTCTTGGCCATCTTACAGGCGGCCCAATGTCACGGTCAGGGTTTCGCTCCGCCCATGCCGATCGACTTCGATCTTAACCTCTTCCCCCGGGGCAAAGACGGAGATCGCGGCCAGCAGGTCCGCGAACCTTGTGATCTCTTTTTCGTTGACCTTCACGATAATATCGCCAGCCCGCACGCCACCGATCTCGGCCGCCCCACCGGCCACAACAACCGTTACCAGACAACGATGGTTCAGCGGGTCGCAGTTGACCCCCAAAAAACCGCCTCGCTTATAAACGACCTGCAAATTCGGCAGCTTCGTTTTCATTTCCGCAACGGCTTCGGGAGTAATAAGGGTCCCGTTAAGAATCAATTTTTGCCGGATCGCGAAACTTTCCAATAAAGCGATCGCATCATCATCGAGCGGCGTGTAACGAATTTCGAACAGGTCGATTCGCGGCAGTTCCGCCAACGGCAACAGTTCCTTGGCATCGAAGTCCGCATTCGAAATCACGATATTTTGCAAGTCCGGGATATCGATGACCGCCTTGATGACCGACTGATCAATCTTCGGTCCGTCAAGCAAGACGTAATGGACATTGGGAATCCATTTCAGCCAGACAAGCGTGTGCGGGTCGCCGTTCCACTCATCGGAGATCGAAACAATTTCTTCGCTGACTCGCGACGCTTCTAGGACAACGTCACTGAAGCCTACCGTGATGCCTGCCTGAAGAAGCGCTTCACGCGCGCGTTCGGTACGATTCTCAGCAACCACTCGCAACGTCGCTTGTGAACGACTGGAAATCGCCCCGCCTCCCTGCTCGGCCAATAACTGCAACGCCTGAGACCCGAGCGGTGGGTCGGTTGGTTCTTCCCGCAACGCGATCCGCTGCAGCAACTGCACCGTTCGTTCGGTTCGCTCCAGATCCCCACTTTCGACTTGGTCCAACAGGAACGGAATCACGTCCGTCCCGCGTTTAGCTAATTCAAGAGAGGCAATTTCCCTTTGCACATACTGGTTGCTTCCAAGTTGCTCGACGAATTTCGTTATCTGTTCAGCATCCTCAACGGGTGCTGAATCGACTGTCGACGTAGCGTTGACTGCCGACGAATCGGTCGGTTCGGTTTGTGCAACCGCAACCGATCCGCTGATCCCAAGGGATGCAGCGGTGATCACAAAAGCCGAAAATCGTCGAGACCAGTAATTTGCCATCCGTGCTTAGCCCTAAAGGGTTTTAGACCGAACCGGATTTGTCACCCGGTTTTGCAATCGGAAATTTGTAGACTCCCGGTTTCGGTACTTTAACCGCTGGGGCCTCAGCATCGAAAGAGTACTTCTGAGGACGCAGGTCTTGGGGGCTGTTAATCGCTTCATCCCAAGTGATCTCTTTGCCCGAGTAACAGACCTCACGACCGAGGATCGCCAGCAACGTGCTGCGGCACATGTAGGTCCCGTTATTGATTCGAGGACGCTTGCCCTGGACCGCTTCGAACAGCTCGTTGTGCTCTTGCTGGTACATGTTGACTTTATCCTTGCCATCGAACTTCCAAGAATTCTTGCCTTCGATTTTATTGGCGAGGACGGAGGCTTTTCCATCACTGCCGTAGACAAAGTCTTCAACTTGATTGTACGCCCCACGAACCTGTCGCGTGAAAGCGTTTGTGGTGGAACCATCGGCCCATTCGTAGACAACCGCAAAGTGATCGAAGATATCCCCTTGGGTCAAATCACTTCGTAGTCCGCGACCGCCCATTCCGTAAGCCTTTACAGGCGGCTCGTCGTGACGAAGCCAAAGCGCCTTGTCCAAACTGTGGATGAACTGCTCGGTGATATGGTCACCGCTAAGCCAGTTGAAGTAATACCAGTTACGGCATTGGTATGCCATTTCCGATTCGCCGTCTTTGCGAGGACGAATCCAGACGGGCCCGGTAAGGTAGTTCGCTTGGGAACCGATCACGCGGCCGATCTTGCCATCAAAGATCTGCCCCATCGTTTCCCGGACACCTTGGTCGTAACGCCAGCACAAACCACTGACAATATTTAAATTCTTCTTGTCCGCTTCTTCACAGATCGCAAGCACGCGACGAACGCCCGTGGCATCGGTCGCAATCGGTTTTTCGCAGAAGATATGTTTGTCGGCGGCAACGGCAGCTTCCAAATGGTCGGGACGATAGTGAGGCGGTGAAGCGAGCAGCACCACATCGGCCAGCTCGATCGCTTTTTTATACGCATCAAAACCGACGAAACATGTTTCGTCCGATAGCTCGACCTGGTCAGGTTTTTGCTTCGTCAATTGCTTGCGGCAATCGGTAATCGATTGATCAAACAAATCGGCCAATGCGACCAACCGTACTTTCGGGTCGGCAGCCATCGCGTTCAATGCGGCACCACGGCCACGTCCACCACAACCGATCAATGCGATTCGGATGACATCCGATCCAGCGGCGTGGAGTTTGGGAGCTGTCACGCTAAGCGCTGCGGCGGCTCCACCCAGGGCAGCAGCCCCTTTCAAGAACTCACGCCGTGGGGCAGCGGAGCGTTGAGGAGAAGGATGGGATGATTTTTCGTCAGTGTGGGCCATGCCTGTGTGGGGGGTGGGAGTTCTTTCGGTGGCGTCAGGGAGGTGCCATTCCAGATGCGGTACAAAAACTCCCCAGATCACCTTGGCGTTTGGATTCCACTATGATAACGCAACCCTCCAGGAATGGAACAAACTTCCTAGATTGAATATTTGGACGAGAATCGGGTGAGCCCGCAGGAAATTAAGGAGATCGGGTATGAATGAAAAAGAACGGAGCAAGTTAGGAGAGATGGTCCTAAGCCTGCCCGCGAAAAACAAAGATACGGTCGCTCGTCAGCACCAAATTTATTCCGACAGCCTGCGCATTAGCAGAGCGATGGACCGCCCGAATTTCACCAGGGTTGCCAATGACGACCTGCGTCAAATGGCCAAAATGTATGACGAACTTTTCTTCGAAGGTCGATTGCTAAAACTGGCCGCCGATGAAGGCCTGAAGTTTGGCTGGTCGTCCCGAATGACGAAAAACGCTGGAAAAACAGTCACTCTTTATCCGCACAACTACAAACGAGGGGATCGAAGAAAATTCGAAATCATCCTCTCTTCCGCTTTGCTTTTCCAAACCTTCAGCGATATCGATCGCCCCGTTGAAGTGACTGGAATCGTCTGCCGCGACCGCCTGCAAGCGATGCAACGAGTCCTTGAGCATGAACTGGTTCACTTGGTTGAAATGCTGGTTTGGGACGACAGCTCCTGCTCGAAATCACTGTTCCAAAGAATCGCCAATCGAGCCTTCGGACACACTCAACATCAACACGATCTGATCACGCAACGCGAACGCGCCGCAAGAAAATTTAAAATTGGAGTCGGATCAAAAGTTAATTTTCAATTCGAAGGGCAGCCGCTGCAGGGGGTGGTGAACCGGATCACCAGACGGGCAACTGTCCTCGTCCCCGACCAAGCCGGAGCCCTTTTTGACGATGGAAAACGCTACCGCAAATATTACGTCCCGCTTGAACACCTTAGAAAACGGAGCGCATAACAATTTGCCAACTACGTGGGCTGTCGATTCGATTGAAAGCGACGAACGAGCGTCGCCTTTCGCTCCTTGAAAGGTGCTTTAAGGGGGCGTTCTTTCGCGGGAGATGTGAAATTTATTCGCCCCTTGCTGTCGGCCTGCCCAAGCTCTGGCAAGCGTATGCTACGTGACTGCCGTAACCACCGTCGCCAGACGATGGGCATGCGGTATTCCCACGATTGCAAACACGCAGCAACGCTCGCGAAAGCTTCCTTGTTTAGTCATCCGCATCCGAAGAGTCTTTAATCACAAACCGTGCTCTCAACCGAGCGACCTCTTTCGCAAGCCCCGCTTGTTTGACACTGCGAAGCACCTCTTCAAAATCTTTGTAAGCCGCGGGAGCTTCGTCGCGTGGATAACGACGGCAGTTCGAAAGGATGTCGGCGGAATCAAACGATGCGTCAATCTGCTTCTGATCCAGTTCACGAATCGCTCGACGTCGCCCCAAGGCTCGTCCTGCACCATGGTTCACGCTGTAACAACTCTCTTTCGCACCAGGCAACCCAACCATCACACTCGAGCCCGCTTGCGGATTTCCCGGCAACAGAATCGGATGACCGGTATGCTCAAACGGAGTTCGCTTAAGGGCATGATGACCAGCCGGGAATGCGCGTGTCGCCCCTTTGCGATGAACCCATGTTTCACGGTTATCGACGATCTCCTGACGGGCAATGTTGTGACTGATGAAATAGACCAGGTTACCAGTGGTTCCCGGAATGATCTCCTGGAACGCCTCCAGCACCAATGCATTAATCAACAGATGATTGACGGTGGCAAAATTTGCCCCCAGCGACATGTCGTCGATATAGTCGTTGGCTTCGCTTGATCCGATGGGTGCGTAAACAAGTTGCTTATCATTCCCTGGGTAGGGAATCTTCCATTGATCAAACTTGTGCTCCAGTTGCTTAAATTGCCCGCTTGCCAGTCGATGCCCGATCCCGCGAGACCCACAATGGGACAGGAACGCAACATGCTGATCCCGCAATCCAAAAACGTTGGCAATCTGCCGAGATTCGTTGTCATCCACAACATCAACCACTTCACATTCGCCGAAATGGTTACCACCTCCGTAAGAGCCCAACTGCTGAACCGTCGAACGAAATCGGGAAAAGGTTTTCCCCTGCCGCAAGTAGTACAGACGCTGCCGAAGCGCATCGGCGGAACCGTCGTGCCCGCGATGGAAGGCATCTTCACAGCGGTCCGCCCAAGCAACCGGAACGCCAAGCGCCGCCAAGACATCAGACGAGGCTCCATCGGTCATCGCGGCAACGCCGGTCTTTTCCTCCACGCGGCGTGACTTCGGCACATCGCGAGCCCCTTTCCCCATCCCCGTAGGAATCCGCCGGCAAACCGCATGAATCAATTCGCGGCGAATGGTCTTATCTATCATCGCATCGGCCGGAACGTCGGTCTGCAAAAGGCTCATCGAGCACTTGATGTCAAAGCCAACAGGCCCCGGGTAAATGTGCGTTGGCGAAGCCAGCACGCATCCGATCGGAGCACCATATCCACAATGAGCGTCCGGATTCAAAACGACCTCGGTCACTCCAGGCGCACAGCGTGAATTAATCGCTTGCTGCAAACAAAGGTCGTCAAAGGTCGCACGGATCTTCTCATTCCCAAAAACCTTCACGGGGGAATGATGATTACCAGCAGGCAAGATTGCCGTCGCTTCGCCGGTAGGGATCATTTGATTCGACAAAAGGGAACTCCGCTATCTGACAGTTTAGGCCGTTCGGACAAATGGCCCAAACAAAGGACGCAACATCCAGCGTCCACATGGCAACAAAAGAGCCATTCTATCGGTACAAGGTTCACCAAAGTCCTGCGGACAAATCGATCCGTCGCCACGCTTTTCGGGACATGAAGAAGATTGAAGAGAGCGTTCTTTCACGGAGCGAAAGGCGACATTCTCAGACCTGAGAATGGCTCTGTTAGCTTCCGACGACGGCAGCATGCGTGGGACGCCAATCGACTAACTGAATTTCGACGTTGCGTTGGCCTCGAAATTCATTAATGACAGGACGGTAGGCAATGTCGAACGGTCCCTCATGGGCATTCAGCTCCTCGCACCAATCGCCTTGTCCGAAAGCGACGCCGCGGATACTGACGCCGTCCTGCGTGACCCGTAACGTCAGGTGTCGGTCTCCGCCGCCCATCCGTCTGGAAGGCTCGGCCAACTGAACCCCGCGTGCGTACAAGACCGGCCGGGGATTCCCCTGACCGAACGGCGCCAACTGTTCGATCTGCCGAACACTCTGATAAGAGAGCTGCCCGATGCCCGCTTCGGCATCGATTTTAACTTCGGCCACGTGATCACTCTCTGCGACCTGTTTCGCGACAGCTTCGCAAAAATCCGATCGAAAATCGTCGACCTGCGCGTCCTCAAGCGTAAGCCCAGCGGCCGCTCGGTGACCTCCGAACTTCTGCAAGCGATGCTCACATTCCCCAAGGGCTTCGTGAAGGTCGATGTGCGGGCCACCGGCACGTCCCGATCCCGTTGCCGGACGTCCATTCACCGGATCAAGAGAGAGAATCAACACGGGGCGTCCGTACTTTTCGGCAAGTCGTCCTGCAACGACTCCGATGACACCCAGGTGCCATCCCGAACCCGCAAGCACAAGTGCGGAATCGGCTTCCGGATCGTAATCATCGGTTGCCTGCTTCTGAGCCGCCAGATAGACGCTCCGTTCCAGACTGACTCGGTTCGCGTTCAACTGGTCCAGATACTCGGCTAACTGGATCGCTCGGGTTTCCTCTTGGATGGTCAACAATTCGACCCCCAACTGAGCTTGCCCAAGCCGTCCTGCCGCGTTTAATCGAGGAGCGATCGAGAACGCAATATCCTCGCTCTGCAGATCGCTGCGCTGATCGATTTTGGTAATCCGCATCAACTGAGCCACGCCCGGCCCCGGATGAGCTCGCAACGATTTCAGACCATGCTTTACCAAGATCCGATTTTCATCGACAAGGGGAACGACATCGGCAACGGTGCCAATCGCCGCCAGAGCAAGGGCTTCCAAAAGGTACTGCCGCAACTGGTTAGTCACCCGCTTCGATTCACAGATTTCCTGGCAGAGCGCCCAAGCAAGCTTGAACGCGACCCCTGCACCGCACAATTCACCAAACGGATAGGACGTGCCAGGCAAACGCGGATGCACAATCGCAGCGGCATCGGGCAATTCTCCATCGATGCGATGGTGATCGGTAATGACCAACTGCATCCCAAGCGTCTTGCACAGTTTGGCTTCGTCAACGCTGCCGACGCCGCAGTCGACCGAGATGACCAACTTCTTGCCTCGCTGGGCCAGTTTCTCAAGGGCGGCGGAACTTAAGCCGTAGCCCTCTTCCAGTCGGTTGGGAACGTAGTAACTGACGTCCGATCCCATCAGTTTCAGACCGCGAAACAGAATGGCTGCGGAGGTCATACCATCGGCGTCATAGTCCCCGTAGATCACAATGGGGGCTTTGCTGCGGATCGCCTTGGCGATCACTTCAACGGCCAACGGGACACCCGGAAGATCTAGCGGATCACGAAGATCCGATAGTTTTGCGTCCAAGAACTGCTTTGCCGCGGTGAGATCATAGACACCGCGGCTGACAAGCAACTGCGCCACCACATCGGGAATACGAGCAAGCCGAGCGAGTTGTTCGACGCGGCCCTGGTCCAGCGGCAAAACTCGCCATTCTTTGCGCATGCTCGCATCCTGCGGTGAGAGTCAGGCGGGTTATTTTTTCTTTTCGACGTGCCAAGTGTGCTTGCGAACACGAGGGCAATACTTCTTCAAACGCAGTTTTTCACCACCAGGCTTACGCCGTAGGGTGTAGTTGTAATCGCCGGTTTCTTCACAAATGAGAAAGACCGTTTCAACCTTTTTCTTGCTTTTTGCCATCGTAAAACTCTGCCGTTACGTAAATATTGATTCAGCCACCGCGTGACTGACCGGATTTTTAATTGAATAAGCGGGGCATTATGCCGTAACAAGCGACAATCTGGCAAGCCCTCTGCGTCCGGTAAGGGACCGCAAGCTCGCCTCGGGGCCCAATCAAGAACCGGAGGCGAACGAATAAGACGATCAGGAGCCCAAAATGGGTCCCGAAAGAGCGCCCAGAATGGCTAGCCCGGCAAAATACGATTAAGCGTTGCACTGGGCCGCATAGCAGCTTCCACCTTCTTTTCATCCGGATTGAAGTAGCCCCCCAGATCGACGGGGGCTCCCTGAACCGCGTTTAGCTCGTCGACAATCGTCTGTTCGTTGGCGGCCAGCTCCTTTGCCAACGCACCGAATTCGCTTCGCAGTTCAGCGTTGTCAGAACTTCCTGCAATCGCCTGCGCCCAGTACAGAGCCAGGTAGAAGTGACCACCACGGTTGTCGATTTCGCCCGCTTTTCGCGAAGGGGACCGGTTGTGGCTGAGGTAAGCCCCGTTGGCTTGATCCAATCCCTTTGCCAGTGCGAGCAGTTTCTCATTTCCGGTCTTTTGGCCCAGGTCCTCCAGCGAAACCGCCAGGGCAAGGAATTCGCCCAACGAGTCCCAGCGAAGGTGATTTTCGCTAACGAACTGCTGAACGTGTTTTGGGGCCGAGCCACCGGCTCCCGTTTCGAACAGCCCCCCACCGGCCAGCAGAGGAACGATCGAGAGCATTTTCGCACTGGTTCCCAATTCCAAAATCGGAAACAAATCGGTCAAATAATCCCGCAGCACGTTCCCGGTGACCGAGATCGTATCCAGCCCATCACGACTTCGTTGGCAGGTTTCCTTTGCGGCAACGATCGGGGAAAGGATTTCGATTTCCAGCCCATCGGTTTCCAGTTCATCCAGATAGTGGCGAACCTTGGCGATCAGATTGGCGTCGTGCGCACGATTGGCATCCAACCAAAAGATGGCTGCGTTGCCGGTCGCTCGGGCTCGCTTGACGGCCAGGTTGACCCAATCGCGAATCGGAGCGTCTTTGGTCTGGCACATGCGCCAGATATCCCCTTCTTCGACGACATGCTCGGTCAGCACGTTCCCGTCTTGATCAATCGCGCGAACGGTTCCGGCGTGGGGGATTTCAAAAGTCTTGTCATGCGACCCGTACTCTTCGGCTTTCTGAGCCATAAGGCCGACATTTGATACGCTTCCCATCGTGGTCACATCAAAAGCGCCATGCTTCTTGCAGAAGTCGATCGTTGCCTGATAAACGCCTGCATAGCAACGGTCAGGGATCAAAGCGGTGGTGTCGTGAAGTTTTCCATCGGGGCCCCACATTTTCCCTGACGAACGAATCGCTGCTGGCATCGAAGCATCGATGATCACGTCACTCGGAACGTGCAAATTCGTGATCCCTTTGTCGGAATCGACCATCGCCAAGCGAGGCTGCTGAGCGTAGACGGCTTCGATATCGGCCTGAATCGCAACCTTTTCGGCTTCTGGCAACGATTCAATTTTGCGAAGCAGGTCGCCAAGACCGTTGTTCGGATTGACTCCAAGCGATTCAAGCGTCTCCGCATACTTTTCAAAGACAGGAGCAAAAAAGACGGTAACCGCATGCCCGAAAATGATGGGATCGGAAACCTTCATCATCGTTGCCTTCAGGTGCAACGAAAGCAGTGCTTGATCCCTGCCGGCCTGAGCAATTTGCTCTTCAAGATAACTTCGCAGAGCCTTGCGACTCATGCAGGAAGCATCGATTACCTCGCCTGGCAGAAGCTCAAGACTAGGCTTGAGTACCGTGATTTCACCTGTAGGTGATTCCAGTTCGATCCGGATCTCTCCGGCGTGAACCATGACATGCGATTGTTCACTGCCGTAAAAATCGCCTTGAGCCATCGAAGCGACGCGGGTTTTGGAATCGCTGGACCATTCCCCCATCGAGTGCGGATGGTCTTGGGCATATTTTTTAACCGGAGCCGCGACGCGGCGATCGGAGTTCCCTTCGCGAAGCACTGGATTGACGGCACTTCCCAGAACCTTTGCGTAACGCGACTTCGTTTCGCGTTCGGCGTCGTTCTGCGGATCGGCCGGATAATCAGGGATCGCGTAGCCATGCGACTGAAGTTCAGCAATCGCGGTGTTCAACTGCGGGATCGAAGCACTGACGTTCGGCAATTTGATAATGTTGGCGTCCGGAGTCTTCGCCAATTCACCAAGCTCGGCCAACACATCGGATCGCTGCTGGTCTGCGGGGAGCACATCTGAAAACTGAGCCAGGATCCGGCATGCCAAAGAGATATCCTTCAGGCGGACAGAGACTCCTGAGGATCGGGTAAATGCCTGAATAATGGGCAACAGCGAACGCGTTGCCAGTGCAGGAGCTTCGTCGGTCAGGGTGTAAACGATTTCAGATGTTTGCGACATGGTACTGTTCTTTGAAAGGTGCGAGACGGTTAGAGAATACCGCCCCTGAAATCAAAGAGGAACCATCGTGCCGCGATTTTCCCGCGCCGTCTCGGACATTTTCAACCGAACAACGCGATCGCATGCGTCCTGAATCCCGCTGCCGAGGAGCCGAAGAGGGGCACTATTTCAGCGGATGCGAATAAGATGGAAGCCTGCAAACCCAACCCGACACGTGATGACGGGCTGGTGAGTGCCCCCTTTCGCTATGCGAAAGAACGCTTCCTCAAAGCACCTGTCACGGAGCGAAAGAGGACAATTTTTCTTCGCTGCCGATTAATGCGACAGGCCGCAAGCCAAAGTCTGGTACCTAGGTAGAAATCATGCAAAACGTGTTCGCAGCAGACCGCTAACCGGGTTAGCCGCCTGCTGGCTGCTGAACAAGCTGCGTTAGGCGGCGATCGTCACCAATTCTTGATGAACGCCATCGATGTGGGCTGCGTCAATTTGCTCCAGTTCTTCAGCATACCCAACCATCAATGCCAAATCGGCAAGCCGATTGATCCGACGTGGGATTCCGCCGCTTCGGACATACAGCGTTTCGATCGCCTCAGCCGAAAAGATCGGATGGTTTTCGCAACCGGCCGCCTGCAGGCGATGCTGAATGTAAGCGGCAGTCTGTTCGCTATTCATACGGCTAAGCATGCACTTGACGCTCATCCGTTCGTCCAAAGCGCGATTGCGTTCGATCACACTCAGAAGCGTCGCGTGCCCAACAAGGACCAGGGTCCAAGCCGCTTCGGCCTGTGCCTGTTCACGTTGCAGATTCAGCAGCAACCGAAGGGTTTCTAGCTGTTCTGGAGCGGTTAACAAATGCGCTTCGTCAACGATCAAAACCGCATGCCGTCCCGCATCGACATTGTCAGCAAAAAAATCATCCAAGCGACGCAGCGAAGTCCGCGAGGTTTCATCATTAGGGCCGGTCGTTCCGGTAAGTTCGTCCGTCACATAACCCAACAATTCCGAACCCGCCAACTGCGGGAAAGCCAGTTTTGCAACCGGTGCAAAAGGATCGGGCAACTGAGCGGCCAACGCATCGACGATCAACGATTTACCGATTCCGCTGTCCCCACAAATCGCCACAGCCGCACGCCGATTTTCGACCGCGTACCGGACCTTCAACAGTGCCGTTTGATGGATTTCCGAAGGGTAATAAAAACGCGGATCGCTCCAGTTTTCAAACGGTCGTTCGTTAAGATTCCAGTAGCTTTCGTACATCGTTTTCGGCTCCAGACGATTAGGTCTATTTTCTTGGGGGGAAGAAAGATCGCGGCAATGGTTGAGGGAGATCGTTACGCCGAAAAGTTTTCGGCGACTCCGACATGAGCGATTCCGGCATAACGAAGCTGCTGGATGCAGTGATTCAAACCAACCGAGTCATACGACTGTCGGTTGTGGATCACAATCGCCGACTGGAAACCGCTGTACTGAAGCGGTGTATCGGCGGTCGGCCCATCCACCAAAATCAGATCAAAGTGAGGTCGCAAGCTATCGACGGTTTGACGAAGAGCATCCGCCGATGGCTGCGGTGCATTTTCGGCGGGAACGATCGGAAAGAGCGTCACGCCATCTTCAACACCATGAACGGCGGTCTCGCTTAGAGGCACACCACCACGGATCGCTTCGGGCCAGCCAAATTCAAGTTCCAGCTGAAAATCGTCCGCAAGCGAAGGCTTTTCCCAGTCTCCATCGACCAGGGCCACACGACAACCGGTTGCGGCGGCCGACAGTGCCAACGCCATAGCAAGTGTCGAACGGCCGTCACCGCGGCGAGGACTGGAAACCAAAACGGCTTGCATCCCCTCGGCTGCAGCTTGCGCCAGTGGCTGCCCGGCATTGTTAACCATATCCCCGGCGACCATCAATTCCCGGACGATCGAAGGGGCATCAAAGCCGTCGACTTCCCAGGCAGCTTCGAACGCGCCGCTGGTTTTCGGAGCCGACGCAGATGATTGCTCAACCGGCAGCGGTGCTTCCTGAAACGGGAGCGATTGAACGGGAGATGCCTGTTCCATTGCTTGCTGTGCGAAAGCGTTCGGCGAAACAGCCTCTTGAACCGGAACGGCTTTTTCAACCGCAGGCATCTCACGCCGCGTTACATCCGCTTCTTCGCTTGCTGGTGCAAATTGGATTTCGGCGACTTCTTCGACAGCCGTTTGATAAGCGTTCGAGTTTACTTCAGTCGCCGGACGCGAAGGATGTGGCGAGTCAAAACGGAGTGGGCCTGCAGCAGGCAACGGAGCCGATACTGTTTCGGGCGCTGCGGGTGCTGGGGCAGAGGCCGACGAGGCGACTTCAGGATGATCGATTTGAGGCGTCGCCGGGGCTGGCGCGTGGTCCCCCCATGTCGTCGGCACAAAGCGTGCATCGTCAACATGCGTTGTGGCTTCTTCGGTTGTGTCAACTGGAAGCGTGGCGTCCGCAGCGGAAATCCGTTCAGGGACGATATCTTCAAGGGAATCGTGAGCGACGGTGAATGCCGGGAACGAGCTGGCATCCAGTCTCGCACGCAGAAGTTTTTCAGGCGAAATTTCCATCTGAGCCCGATCAAACCGAAGCAGTTCAATACTGTGGGATTCGGTCGAAGCAGTCGCCTGGTCAGGACGGATTCGCTTAGAAACCGACGCGTCCGGAGCCGCTTTTGACGGTTCGTCAGACGCTGACGGGGACGCCGCCTGTGCAGGAGGCGAAACCGGAGGTGCTGATTTGACGGAACGTGAACCGCGGCGCCGGCCTGTCGAGGTTTGACCAATCGACTGAGGCTCATCTTTGCGGAGCAAATCGTTGTTGGACGGGTCTACCCAAAAAGAAGACATCCCCATTGCAACCATTTCGGCAGCAATCGACTCGGGAGTTGGAGGCGCCGTACGAGGTCGCTCTTTGGCGAACGCCTTGACGAATGCTTGGTCGATTTTGCTCATGGGAAAGATCCTGTCCGCGCGAAAAGGACAACGGTAAAAAGGTTGGTGTTGACTGGTGTGACAGTGGATCAGCGGTTGTCGTAAGGGCTGACCGGAACGTCCGAACTTTCGATCATTCCTCCAGCACCGCCGTACGGGCTGGATGGATACTGCCCGGGCTGAGTGGCCCCCGCTGCGGGAGCCGGACCGTAGCCCTGAGGTGCTTGAGCGACGTGGGGAACTTCGCCGTAACCGCCTGCTGCCTGTTGGCCGTAACCGCCCGGCTGCTGCGGGTATCCAGGTTGCTGCTGTGAAAAACCGGGCTGTTGTTGTGGGTAACCAGGTTGTTGCTGAGCCACTACCGGCTGTTGCTGCGGCGAACCTGGCTGCTGAGCTACATTTGCTGCGGCCGCTGGATTTGATTCGGCAGGCAGATACTGCGACCAGTCGGAAACAGCGTATGGAGTTTCGGTCTGGCTTGGCTGCGGAGCCGAACGGCTGGAAGGCTGTCCCAACGTATCGCTGGAGACGCGCTGAGCAACGTTCGCCTGAGGAAGCGACGCAACCCGATCCTGAGGTTGCGGTGCAACGTTCGAGGGAGCCGCCGGCTGGGTTGCAGCGGACGGCTGGAATTCAGGAGCGGTCGCGAATCGATTGGTTTCCGGAGCTCGCATCGAGCTGCGTGTCTGAGAGTCATAAGGCGAACGAGGTGCCGTCAGTTCAAACCCTTCGTCACCGGAAGGTTCATTGATCGTCGCTGGTTCGCTGATCGCGGAAGGGGCTGAATCGGTAGCGAAATCGGCACGAGAATCATCGGCACGAGCATCCGCGGTCCGTGCCGCTGGATCGCCGGAACCAAGCGGACCGGATGTTTCGGTGGCCGCGGTGTCGATGTCCCAAGCCGGCAGTTCAGCAGGTGCACGCTGAGCAGGCGAGGCAGCCAAATCGACGTCGCCACGCTCTGCAGGCGGCGCGGTCGCAGGGGGCTTGGTCGGTGTGAAATCGAAATCGATTGCGGGGTCTGGTGTTTCTGTCGTGGAAAATTCAGGAGCGGCATCATTGCCGGCATCGCCATTCGCAGGGATCCCCAAATCGGCAAGCAATTGATCCGTTTCGTCTTCAGCGATCTGCAAGGATTTGTCTTCACCATTGCGTGAGATCAACAACATGACTCCCGCAGCAGCCAAGACCAATGCGATGACAGCCAACCGAGTTCCCATGTTTTCGGTCCAGGAGCGACCGGCAGGCTGATTCGTATCGGGCGTATGGGCGTTCCGCGACTCGCGTTCCGCAGTATTGGCGGTCGGCGCAGGCGAAGCTTGGTTGGGGACTGCAGGCTGAACCGGTGGTGGCGGAAACGAATTGCTACCCGCAGCGGCAACCGGAGGCGGAGGAGGAAAACTATTCGCCGGCGAACCGGTATCCTCTGTCAATCTAGACTTTGGACTGGCCGGAGCAGCGGAAGCCGCCTGATTTAAAGCAGGCAGACGAAACAGCACTGGAGGGTCATCGCTGCCGACGGAATCGTGCGAAAGGTTGCTCGATTGAAAACCAGGGTGCCCTGATTTGGCTGGATTTCCTGGATGTGTCATAGATTCAGTCGTCCTTGACGAATAGTTCCCGATTTTAGGAGGTCTTATGGCGCCGCCGCAGGATCCATTCCTAGCGTTCGGCCCACCCCCAGCTTCTGCGTGGCGCGGCAACGGCTTGTCTTTAGGTTATCGTCACTAACTTTGACGATCTTTACCTTTTTGCGGAATAGCGAAACTTTGCCGATTCGGCAAGATGGATCGACTACCAAGTATGGCTTTTAGCCACCGCTCGATAAAACGCCACAAAAAGGCTAAAAAGAGAGGAACCAAGAACCGCTGACAATGGTCCTTCCTGGTTTCCCCTCCTCGCGATTTCCGTTCGAACCCACGTACCCCGCAGTGATGCGGCAGCGTACCGCGGGCTCTCCTTTAGATTTTGGTATAAGAAAAATGTTGCAGGCGAGCAACTCCGAATCGATCCTTCCTGAATTGGTACGTGAACGCATTCTTATCCTTGATGGCGCGATGGGGACCATGATCCAGCGTCTAAACCTGGATGAGAAAGCGGTTCGCGGCGAACGATTTGCGGAACATCACAAGGATTTGAACCGTTTTTCCGACATTCTGTGCCTCACCCACCCCGACAAGATCACCGATATTCACCGGGCCTATTTCGCCGCGGGTGCCGATATCGTGGAAACCAATTCGTTCGGAGCCTCGCCAGTCGGGATGATCGAATTTGACCTTCCACTCGAATTAGTGGAAGAGATCAACATCGCCGCGGTGACCTGTGCCAAAAAAGCCGCGGACGAATTCACCGAAAAAAATCCCAGCCGACCTCGCTTTGTGGCAGGGTCGATCGGCCCCACCAGCCGCCAAACCGCGATCAGCACGAACGTCGACGACGCCGCCCACCGCGACGTCACCTTTCACGAGATGGCCGATAGCTATCACCGCCAAATCGTGGCCCTCGCGGGCGCTGGCGTCGATATCCTATTGCCAGAAACGGCGATCGACACCCTTAACCTGAAAGCCCTTCTGTTTGCGATTCAGCAGTACTACGACGGAGGAGGCCGCCGGATTCCGGTAATGGCCAGTGGCACCTTCGACCGTGGCGGCCGAACGTTCGTCAGCGGACAGAGCGTCGAAGCGTTCGTGACCGCGATCCGCCACTTCCCGCTACTGTCGATCGGCATGAACTGCGCCCTCGGCCCCGACATCATGCGTCCTCACCTTGAAGAGCTAGCAAAGGTCTCGCCCGTTCCGGTCAGCTGCCACCCCAATGCGGGGCTCCCCAACGAAATGGGCGCCTACGACCTGGGGCCAAAAGCGATGGGCGAAATGATTGCCGATTTTGCCTCCAATCAATGGCTGAACATCGTCGGTGGCTGCTGTGGTACGACTCCCGATCACATTCGAGAAATTGATGCCGCGGTTAAAAACATCCGCCCTCGCCAAGATGCCGACCAACCGGTCTACACGCGATTGTCCGGCCAGCTGCCCTTCGCCATGCGTCCCGAAGTCCCCTTCACGATGATCGGGGAACGGACCAACGTCACCGGCAGCCGGGCGTTCGCACGATTGATCCGAGGCGACAAGTACGACGAAGCGGTCGAAGTGGCTCGAGAACAGGTCCTCAACGGAGCGGCCGTCATCGACCTGAACTTCGACGATGGACTGCTGGACGGCGTCGAAGCAATGACTCGGTTCCTGCGCCTGATCGCCGGTGACGAAGTGGTTGCGGCCGTCCCACTCATGATCGACAGCAGCAAATGGGAAGTCATCGAAGCCGGTCTACAAAACGTCCAAGGAAAGGCAATCGTTAATTCGATCTCCCTAAAAGACGGAGAGGAAAAGTTCCTCGAACGAGCTCGACTGATCCGCCAGTACGGGGCCGCTACCGTCGTGATGGCTTTTGACGAACAAGGTCAAGCGGCTGAAAAAGATCACAAAGTGGCCATCTGCAAGCGAGCCTACGACCTGCTTGTCAATGAAGTCCAGTTCCCGCCAGAGGACATCATTTTTGACCCGAACATCCTGACGGTCGCTACCGGGATGTCAGAACACAACAACTACGCGATCGATTTCATCGAAGCCGTTCGCGAAATCAAAAAAGTCTGCCCCGGCGTAAAAACCAGTGGTGGCGTTAGCAATATCAGCTTCAGCTTCCGCGGCAACGATCCTGTCCGCGAAGCCATGCACAGCGCGTTCCTTTACCACGCCGTCAAGGCGGGACTGGACATGGGGATCGTCAACGCGGGTCAGTTAGAGGTCTATGAAGAAATCCCCAAAGACCTGCTGGAACATGTCGAAGATGTGCTGCTGAACCGGCGCGAAGACGCAACCGATCGCATGCTCGATTTTGCAGAAACGGTCAAAGGAAGCGGCAAGAAAAAATCAGCCGAAGACCTTAGCTGGCGGGAACGCGACGTTTCCGAACGACTGAAACATGCGCTCCTAAAAGGGGTCGACAAGTTTGTCGTCGAAGACGCCGAAGAAGCCCGGCAACAATTACCGCGCTGCTTGGATGTCATCGAAGGCCCCCTGATGGCCGGCATGCAGGTTGTCGGAGACCTGTTTGGCGAAGGCAAGATGTTCCTACCACAGGTGGTGAAATCCGCTCGTGTGATGAAAAAGGCTGTCGCCTACTTAGAACCGTTCATGGAAGAAGAAAAGCGATTAAACGGGACCGCGATGCACTCCCATCGTGGCAAGTTCTTGATCGCAACGGTGAAAGGGGATGTCCACGACATCGGCAAAAACATCGTCGGCGTTGTTCTCCAGTGCAACAACTACGAAGTCATTGACCTCGGCGTCATGGTTTCGGCGGAACGCATCCTCGAAGAAGCGAAGAAACAAGAGGTCGACTTGGTCGGGCTGTCCGGCTTGATCACGCCCAGCTTGGATGAAATGGCTCACGTCGCCAGCGAGATGAAACGCTTGGGAATGTCGACACCCCTGTTGATCGGCGGAGCAACCACCAGCGCCAAGCATACGGCCGTCCGGATCGCTCCACGCTACGATTTCCCGGTCGTCCATGTTTTGGATGCCAGCCGAGGTGTCGGAGTCGTCGAAAAACTGCTTAACAAAGACAACCGAGATGCTTTCATCAAGGAAAACAACAAGCAGCAAGAACAACTGGTTGCAAGTTTCCGTGACCGGCGCCAGACCCTCATTCCATACGAAGAAGCGCTTGCGAAAAAGTTTGAAACGGACTGGGAATCGGTACGGATCGACACGCCAGAATTCTTAGGAACGAAGACGCTGACCGATTACCCACTTGAGGAACTTCGCAAGTACATCGATTGGTCGCCATTCTTCATGACTTGGGAGCTGAAAGGCAAATACCCCAAGATATTCGAAAGCGACAAATACGGCGCACAGGCTCGCGAACTGTACGACGACGGAAACCGCTTGCTAGACCAAATGATCGCCAACAACAGCTTGCGTGCTTGTGGGGTTTACGGATTCTTCCCGGTCGCCAGCGACGGCGATTCGGTCATCCTGTACACCGATGATCAACGGACTGAAGAGCGAACTCGATTCCATTTCCTTCGCCAACAATGGGAACGCAAAGGGCAAGACGATTATCGATCGCTTGCCGATTACATTGCTCCGGTTGATTCGGGACGCAAGGATTACCTCGGTGCGTTTGCGGTCACTGCGGGACTGGGAGCCGACGAACTGGCAGAAACGTATCGAGCCAAACAAGACGATTACACGGCGATCATGGTGCAAGCCGTCGCCGATCGCCTGGCCGAAGCCTTTGCGGAACTGTTGCACGAGAAAGCCCGCAACGAATGGGCTTTTGGAAAAGAGGAGAACTTCAGCAAAGACGATTTGATCGCCGAATCGTACCGTGGCATTCGACCGGCAGCCGGTTACCCAGCATGCCCCGACCACACCGAGAAGAGCACGCTGTTCGAATTACTGGACGCCGAAAACCAAGCACACGTTCAATTAACCGAATCGTATGCGATGACGCCAGGTGCCAGCGTCAGCGGACTGTATTTCGCCCACCCGCAAGCGAAATACTTCACCGTTGATCGAATCACCAGGGACCAAGTCCAAGACTACGCGAAACGCAAAGGCTGGAAATTAAGGGATATGGAACGCTGGCTAGCTCCCAACCTAGCCTACGACCCCGACTGATCGGTCTCCCCATTAAGCGATCCTGTCGACAGGCCGAAGGGCGCTGAATATACGCCCCCCCCCCCTTCTTAGCGGAACGTCGCAAGCCGTCCGGCATGGTGCGCGATCCTACTCTCGGGCCGGAGGGCTCGCGGCGCCCCTTCTTAGCGGAACGGCGCGAGCCGTCCGGCCAGTTGCGCATCCCTACACTCGGGCCGGAGGGCTCGCGGCGTCCCTTCTTAGCGGAACGGCGCGAGCCGTCCGGCCTGTTGCGCATCCCTACACTCGGGCCGGAGGGCTCGCGGCGCCCACTCTTAGCGGAACGGCGCGAGCCGTCCGGCCTGTTTCGCATCCCTACGCTCGGGCCGGAGGGCTCGCGCCCTGCCGCTAAGAAAGAAAGGCCTTGATCCTCCAGTGCATTTCAATGCTTGGCACTTCGATGTGTGCAATACTTGGCTAGCCCGGAGGGCGACAGATACTTGCCGGCGGCGTCAGCCGCCGGTCTGTCTTTAAGGCCTTGGCTAGCCCGGAGGGCGACAGAATCTCTGCCGACGCCACTTTACGGTGTGTCATCTGTCGCCCTCCGGGCTTTCCTGTACTGCTGACTGGCCCGGTGGTTTACACCACCGGCAAGTATCTGTCGCCCTCCGGGCTAGTGGACCATGAGACCAGCAAATCTGCGAGAAGCCGATCCTATCCACGGGCCGGAGGGCTCGCGCCCTGCCGCTAAGAATTTGGATTCAGGCTCTCACCGCTTCTCTATATCGAACGCAACAATTCGAATGGGAACAGCCCGCTGTGGTGGCCGTCGCTGAACTGAATGTTGTAGGCGTACTGCCCAGCGGGACGCATCGCGGTGATCTGCAGCGACTGAGCCTCTTCCGCTTTTAGCACGGGCAAACCAATCGGTTTCGACGGCTCTGGTGGCTTATCGGCAGCCTTCTTCTTCTCTCGACACGTTGCACAGGGACAGGCTCTGCGAAGTTGCTGTATGGTCGGCTCGGTGCGTGACCCGTCACTCCACAGGATCGCGATTTGATCACTGCCAAGACGTTCAATCGAAGTCGGATGGACGATACCAGAATTACTCATAAGGGCGGTCGAAAATCGGTTTAAGGAAGGAAGCGGCGGTCATCAAGTCGTCGCGATTTTGCTTCACTACGAGGCAACGACTGGTGGGGGACGGAGCGAACCGGGATCCGCAACCCTAGACGCACTTGAAGTACTTTACCCAATTCCGTCGCCGCTGCAGTATCCCCCTCCACTTCAACTTCCAACTGGTCCATCGCGGCAACCCGTGTGGCGATCATCCGAAATTCCCCCAGCCCGTCGATCGAGCGAACCACCGATTCGACTCCACTGGGGAAAACATTAACCCCACGAATCACCAACATGTCGTCGGCTCGCCCCAAAACGCCTCCAGGAAGGAACAGAAAACGACAATCGTGATCGTGCTGACGAGTCGCTCGCACCAAATCCCCGGTGCGAAACCGGATTGCAGGACCACCGACTCGCCCCAATCCAGTCAAAATCAATTCCCCCAGTTCTCCATCGGCGGCCGGTTGGTCGGTACCGGGAACCAACGATTCGGCAATGAATTCCGATTCAATCACGAACAGCCCGCTCCCGTCCGTCGCTCCGACGCCCCACGGGCCCAGCTCACTGGCCCCACTGTGATCGATCACTCGCGCATCCCAGACCAATTCGATCTGCTGACGAACTTCGGGAATCGATCCCCCCGGTTCCCCAGCGACGATGATTCGCGTTACCGAACTTGAACGGAGGTCCAAGTTGTCCTCGCGAGCGACTTCGGCCAAGTGCAGCGCGTAAGTCGGCGTACAACACAGCAGAGTCGCTTGGCTGTGGATGATTAACTGCAATCGAGCCCGCGTGCTCATCCCACCGGCGGGAACGACCAAGGCTTGTCTACGGATCAGGGCATCGTTTGCCGACCAGAATCCGATGAACGGGCCAAACGAAAAGGCCATCGCAACGGTGTCATCGGGCGTCACCTCGGCAGCATCCAGAACATACTGCCATGTTCGTATCCACCACTCCCAGTCAGCCGCCGTATCCCAGACCGGCATTGGCCGCCCGGTCGTGCCACTGGTTTGATGGAAACGGACGTATTGCCGCCGAGGAAGACAATGAAACCGAGCGGGATGGCCGGGTTGCGGATTGACCAATTCCCCTTTTTTCAGAAAGGGAATCGATTTCAGCTCGTCCAGCGACTCCAGTTGCCAGTCCTGCCTGCCGTACTTGGCTTGATAAAATTCGGAATGCGGCAAGACGTCTGCCAGTAACCGATTCAATTTGCACAGCTGAAGGTCGGCAAGTGCCGAGGGGCCCAACCGCCTGAGTGTTTCACGATCCGTTTTCAAAATATCAGCGTTGGTCAGCAGGTTGGTCGAAGCAAATCAATTCGTGCTGGAGACCCGTTTTTCCATGGCATCCAACACAATCCCGATTGAAGCACGAATGTCTTCGTTATTTGTGCGATTGTAGCGTTGATACTGCAACGCCACATGATCTCGGCTGAGTCTTGTACCAAAACGCTGAACTGATTCGGCAAATCGCTCGGCGGCCCGCATCCGAACCGGCTGTGCAACCGACTCATTTGCCGCCAGTTCAGCAAGGGCATCCTGCGATTCCGCGGTCCCTAAACCGGCCAAAACCGCGAGGTGTGATTCGTTGGATCCGGAAGAGGGGGCCCCTAGCACCTTGTCGATTTCGTTTGTTCGCAGGTCGTAGAATTCTTGCTTCGGATCTTGAGCGACCGCAGACAAAATCGACATCGAACCAATCTCGTAAGCTTTCCGTTCGTCAGAATCCAGCGGCGGCAGTGCAGCCGCTGCATTAACCGCATCCATCACGGACGTAAAAGATTCTGGCGTCGATATCGCATGCCGCCTTCGGAGCTGGGATTCAAAACGAGCGGTTTCCAGTCCATCGTCACTCCCTCCGTAGAAGAAAATCGGGACCTTGGCACCTTCCTTTGTCTCGCGAATCTGGTTGACCAAATCACGCGCGTACTCCGGCGCCGAACTGGCGGACAGAAAAACCATATGGACCGGTCGGCGATCCTCCAAACGGGTCTGAAGCGCCGCCAAATCGCTGACACTTTCAAATTCGAAACCAAGGTCTTCCAGCGATGTTCGCAAAATTTCAGCCTGAGCGATCCCACCTTCGGTTTCAGGTTGCAGGGTCAACGCAATCGGATGGGCATCGATTCCAAGTGCCAATCCAAAGAAACTGAGGTTGCGATCTAACTTCGATTTCAGCACTGCCGCACGAACTTTTTCCAATGCAGCCGCGTAATTTTCGCGCTGTTCCAACTGCGGATCCGGACGGTTCACCGGTACGTCGATCGGTGGCTGAAACAATACAAATTCTAAATCGTCGTTTAACAACTGAAGCGATTCCAGCAGCACGTCATAGCGATCTTGATCCAGCGTGCGCCGTGGCGGAACGATCCGCCGAACCGGAGCCGAAAGGCTGTTGTTACTGGTCCCGGCGCGATCGTCGCCGTAAAAGAGGATGGGGATGTTCGCCCCAAGTGAAATGCGGCGAATGCGGTCAACCAGTTCGATCGGCGGCAGGTCGGGAAGGTCGGTCGTCGCAACAATCACTTGGATGTCCCCCCCTCGGGCGACTCGGAGTGCCGCTTCCTGAACGCTTGGCACAATTTCAACGTTGTAACCCTGCTGAATCAACATCGCCTCCAGCCGCATCGCCGCAGCGGGGCGGGGCTGCACAACCAGCGCCGTCGGCCGATTCTTCAAAGCCGCCATCTCAAGCCAGCGACGAAGCACAACACTGCTCCCCCGATACGGCTCATCCATCTTCGTTCGCCCAATCAACAACGAGGCTTCATACCGGACGCGGGGATCGGGATGAGAAGCCGCATCGACCAGTGGCGTTTGGTCCTGAGACATCGAACGGACCAACTGAGGGTCCGCCGGCAGCAACCGAAGGATCCCGACCGTAGCGGCATCGCGGCGCTGATCCATACTGTCCGAAAGCAGGCTCTGTAACTGAGGCAATGAAAACGCGTCCGCGGAATAAGATTCTCGCAACGAGTCAAAGTCCTTCGGGTCGGTCCCAAAAAGCAGGTCTTGCTGAACGGCATAGTCAATGTCCGTGATCAAAGCGGCTCGCTGAGCCTCCAGACTAAGGCCTGACAACGGACGCAACCTTGCGGCGGCAACGGCTGCCTGCTGAACCGCAGCAAGCCGAGCCGTAGCCAACTGAGGCGTGATCGTTTTGCCATCCTCGCCAATCACCCAGATGGTCTTCATTTTTTCGTCACGAGCGGTTCGTTTTGCCAAACGAACCGCGTCGTTCAATTTTCCGGTTAGGAACTGTTCCGCTTCTTTTCCCGACGGCAGCGGTTTGTAATCTTGAGCCAGCGTCGATGCCGCAATCGATCGCTCTTTATCCGTTGCGTCGGCCGCATGTAACGCGGTCACTAAATCGCCAAGTGCGGCCTTACGATCCCAAAGAACCAGGGTCTCCAGGGCTCCTGCTCGCAGTTCGGGAGCTCCGTACAGCACAAATTGCCGAATGGCGTGTTCCGCAGAAGGCCCCATTTCACGCAACACCGGAACCAGTTTTTCACGCGGGACGACTGGACTGGGCTGCACCGCGGCGGTCACCAATTCCGCAATCGCGTTATCGCCTCCCGTAAACAACGCACGGTATCCCTTCAACTGCAGGTCGACACTGGGAGACTTCAGAGCAAGGATTGCCTGCCGAAGGATTTTGTTATCGCTTGCACTCGCTTGAGCCGCGGAACGCATCTGATCGATCATCTTGATCGACTCAGGCGACAATTTGGGCTGCAGACGCATCCTCGCCAACAACGGCCCATCAATCGTGTTTGCCATCGACGAAAGGACCGCCTGACTTGGTTTCCGTCCGGCCAAGATCTGCAAGAAATCTTCCACCTCTTTCCAGTTACCAATCCGGGCAGCCTGCCGAATCGCTAACGCTAACTTCGCATTCGATCCTGCCGCGTAACGTCGCAGTTCTTCGATAAACGGGTCCGTCGGCTGCAGAATTTCGCCAAGCGCTTGCCCTGCGGCGGCTGCCGGCGCCGCTGCCGGATCGAACAGATTCCCTTCGACCGGGCCTCCGAACGGATTGTTGGGGTCCATACCGGGGTTATCCCCAGCAGGCGCAAAGGGATCAACCGGCGCAAACGGATCCGCTGCGGGAGGCTGAGCCATCACGTTTTGCGAGGGCGCACCACCCAGTAGCAGACAAAACATCCAGCCAGCGAGGATTAAGCAGTGGAAGCGACGAGTCATCCTGGTCGGGCCAAAAGAAGGAGGAGCGAAAAGCGGACAGGCTGTATTAGTTTAGTTCACTTCTATAGAGGATTCAGCGATCAGAGCTTGATCTATCAATTTCGCCCCAATTCGTGCTTGAACCGCGCCTATTCGCTGCCACAATGACCCTCTGGAATCCGAACTATTCGATCCCCCCTTCCTAAGAACAAGCCGCATCGAGGCCCCACCATGACTGTTTTGTTTCAATCCCGCTGCCGGCTTTTTGCCCTAACATTGCTTGTCCTGGGCATTTTGGGCGGTTTCGCAACCATTCAGGCGGCTGAGCCCGTTGTCGCTCCAGATTCGGAAACGACTGCCAAGCGATTCGACTGGAAAGGAACCGAATCGAAGTGGGAAGGATTTAAACGCTTCGATTTCCAGGTCGATCAACACAAAGCGTACGTGGTCGCCCCCGAAACAGTCGCCCCCGGTGCCCCTTGGGTCTGGCGAGCTCGATTTCCTGGCTTCCACGCTGAAGCGGACAAGATTCTGTTGGACCGAGGTTTCCATGTGGCTCATATCGATACGGCCAACCAACTTGGCAGCCCTCGAGCCATGAAGACCTGGGATGCGTTTTATCAAGCGATGGTCTCCCAAGGACTGGCCAAGCAAGTCGCTTTAGAAGGGGTCAGCCGCGGCGGTTTATTTGTTTATGCCTTCGCCGCTCAATGGCCCGATCGTGTCGCCTGCATCTACTGCGACACCCCGGTCTGCGACATGAAAAGCTGGCCAGGAGGCAAAGGAAAGGGAGTCGGAAGTGCCTCGACGTGGAAAACCTGTTTGGCAGAATACGGATTCAGCGAAGCCGAGGCATTGGCCTACCAAGGCAACCCCATCGACCGCCTGGAAACGATCGCCGCGGCCAAGATCCCGATCCTTCATATCGTATCGCTGACCGATCGCGTCGTCCCTCCCGAGGAAAACACGTTCATCCTCGCCGATCGATATCGAAAACTAGGCGGCCAGATGGACATTATCGAAGTTGCCGAAGGGACCGAAAAATCTCAGGGACATCACTTCACCCATCCCGACCCGGTCCGAGTCGCCGACTTCATTGAAGCCCACGCGACCGTGCTGCCTAACACGAACGATTACTTCGAACTGCGCGGGAGCCTTGATAATTCACGCATTCAATTCGAACGCAATAAAAAGGGTCGCGTCGCTTTTATGGGTGGTTCGATCACCGAGATGAAAGGCTGGCGAGAGCGGACGCAAGCCTACCTGCGATCTCGATTCCCCGAAACCGAATTCGAATTCATCGATGCGGGAATCTCGTCCACCGGATCGACTCCCGGATCCTTTCGCCTGATGCGAGACGTCCTGGCAGCGGGTGACATCGATCTCTTTTTTGAAGAAGCCGCCGTCAATGACAAACACAATTTCCGCCAGCCAACCGAAATCGTTCGCGGCATGGAAGGAATCCTAAGGCACGCTCGCAGAGCCAATCCCAAGATGGATATCGTCGTGATGCAATTTGTGGACCCGTATCACATGACCGATTACCGCAACGGGCAAACTCCAAAGGTCATTGAACAACACCAACGGGTGGCGAAACACTATGACGTGCCCACGATCCAATTGGCAAAAGAAGTTACCGAGCGGATCGATGCCAACCAGTTCACCTGGAAAGAAGACTTTCGTGACCTGCACCCTTCGGATTACGGGCACCGTCTTTACGCTTCCACCATCCGTCGCTTGCTAAGCACCGCTTGGGAACCGCCGCTCCGCGATACCGCGACCGCAGTCGACCACAACATGCCCCAGCCGATCGATCCTTTCAGCTATGACCGAGGAACCATGGTTCCCTTGGAATCGGCAACCGACCTGCAAGGTTTTCGGATCGATCCCAAATGTGACCCACGCGCCAACGATATTGGCGGCGGTGTCCGCAAACGTTTTCATGACGTTCCAATGCTGGTGGGCACATCGGCTGGCGATTCGTTTGCGCTGAAATTCAGCGGACGTGGCGTTGGAATCTTCGTCGCCGCCGGGCCAGACGCCGGCAAAATTTCCTACCAAGTCGACGGCGGCGAAACCAAACACTTAGACCTGTTCACCAAATGGAGCGGAGGCCTGCACATCCCGTGGGTGCATGTCCTTGAATCCGAACTCCCCGAAGGGGAACACGTCCTGCGAATCCAAATCGATGCTGACCACAACGAAGCAAGCAAGGGAACGGCTTGCCGGATTGTCAATTTACTGGTCAACGAATAGGCCTAACCGCCCGCGAAAACTCGCTTGACCTCTTCCAGGCTGGTGATGCCTCGAGCTACCGTCAGGACCGCTTCGGTCTGTAGGCCTCGATGCCCTTCGGCCTTGGCAACTTGACGGAGCTTATTGACGTCTTGAGTCTTCAACAGGGCGGCACGGAACTGCGGCCCTGGCTGAAGCAATTCAAAAACGCCGGCACGCCCCAAGTAACTCCGGCCGTTACAAACATGGCAGACAGGAACCGGCGCCGGATTCCCTTTTTCATCAACCTGCTGTTCGATCGGAGGCGGCACGTAGGCGCGGTACAACACTCCGACGCGGCCTTGCGGAATCCCCAACTGCTTTAGCAATTGCGGCGAAGGTTCGAACGGCTGGCGACAGTTTTCACACAACCGGCGAACCAGACGCTGACTTGTCACTGCCTTAAGCGTGGACGCAATCGCCTTTGCACAACTGCGATGTTTTGCGACCAATTTGACCGCCGCCTCTACCGCATCCTGGGCAACCAAACGGGTATAGGCAGCCTTCTCGTTGTTTGCAACCTGATCCAGAATCGACGCCAATACTTCGTCATCGGGAATCTCGGGCAGCACAAAGACATCCGGTTCTTTCAGGATCATGCTGCGCACTAATTCGCCCGCGGTTTTCCCCGTTTTGGGACCGTAATAGTTCGCACTGATGTTGATCGTTTCAGGCTCTTTCCGGTCCTCGTTCTCGACCGACTGGAAATCGCGAGTCAGCCGGTCAGCCGCCTCCATACTGACCTGCCAGGTGGTCGTTAAACCGGTACCCTTAGGAGCACTGATCAGGACCAAAGCACCATCGGCATCGAGAGCCGCTTTGGTAATTTCCCGCATCTTGTCTCGCATCCCAAGATCGGTCAGACCTGCAAACGGAGCTTTATCGGGTTCGATCCGGACCAAGACGCGTTCGCCCGTCTTCGTACCCTGGCTTTGCACGGTGATCGTAAATTTCGCTTTCTTAACCTTCGTCGCACACTTGCCCAATTGGGCACTTCGACGATCGGCTGGATTCAGACCGCTCACCTGTTTCAGGGTGTACAGCATCGCATCCCCCGCATCGCGAGGCAGCGGCGGAAGGTTTTCCCACTGACCATCGATCTGATAACGCATCGCGGTCGCTTGCTGGGTAAAGTCCATCATGATGTGGGTTGCACGGACTTTTAGAGCATGAGCGATCTGCCCAGCGGCAACGGGGTAACCAGGAGCCTGACGAGCAAGAATTTCCAAGCCCTGTTGCTGTTCACGCGTTCCAACAACAACCGAAAACTCGATGGGTGGCACCGATTGCCAAAGTTGTGGCTCTTCTTGGGGGTCTTTGGGAGGCATGGCGTCGGCAAGCGAAGAGGGATAAAAAGCAATGAATGGGACTGTTTTAAGCCATCAGGACGTCCCCTGAAACGCCCCATCATTCCATTTCATGGCAAAGAAAAAGGGCAGCTCCCCCAAAAATCGTTAGCGGAGCCCCTCCAAGGATAATTGGAAGGACGACCGAAGGAAAATCGAACGCCCCAACAATCCCAAAGTCCGTCGCAAACCTCCCGGTTTCGCGAAAAGGCATACCGAGTGCCGCCCGCCGGTGGAGGCGGTGACAGTAGAGACGCTAATGAGTGGAATAGGCTGCCAGCCTGTCGCCCCGGTCCTAACAGGCTAGCAGCCTAGCCTACTGAACCAAAGACGATCGGACACGCACTTACACCCGAGCACATTCCCCACAGCAACTTTTCTCCCCTATGTCCCCCAGTCTTCCATTGGACTGACGAAAAGGCTTCTCCTGATCGCGTTGCGCAGCACAAAATTCCACGAACCGCGTAAGAGACTGCAAAATCCCCAGCAGGGACAGCCATTTTGCAATTTAACTTTTTGCAATTTCCCTCCCTCACGCCAGCATCACGTCGCAACCTACCCAGCCATCCACCGTGCGATGATTCTCCAGCGGCCGTGTCTCCGTGTCTCCGTGTCTCCGTGTCTCCGTGCCTCCGTGCCTCCGTGTCTCGATCCAAAGAACTGAACGTTCACAACCAGAACTTCTAACCAGAGGTCTTTGACTACGGAAAACCGAAGCAACCAAATAGCCTTTGCTTTAGGGAATCTTCTATTTACGGTCTTTTGACTCGTCACATCGACCGATAGAAAGGATTGTCCATGGTGGACTTCTAGCAATTTGTTCGGATCGTTATATATTTCCGAATAACGCTAGTGCGCCGTTAAGAACGAAATTGAGGGTTATTGCAGGGAGCCGTACAGGATAAAAAACGATTGGTCCGGTAAGTGCTAATCGCTTTGATTAAGCCCTGGTCTCCTATCCATTTGACACCTCCATTTACCTTTTAACCCAGCACATGCGTGGCCGTTTTATGACTTCAATCGATCGCAACGTCTTGTGAAATACACCCTCACCCTTAGCGCCGCACTTGCTGCGAACTGGCTGCTCTGGTCGGGCTACTTCAATCACCCCTTCCTGCTGGGGGTGGGTGCAGTTTCTTGCATATTCTGCGTCTACATTGCACGACGGATGAAGATCGTCGACGACGAAGGAGCTCCGGTGCAACTAGGGATTCGCCCGTTCACACGGTACGCCCCTTGGTTGATCAAAGAAATTGTCGTTGCCAACCTGGACGTCACCCGAATTTTGCTAGCACGCAAGATGCCCATTCAGCGCTGCGTCGTCGAAGTCGACGCCCCCCAAAAGACAGAACTCGGGCGAGTGATCCTAGCGAACTCCATCACGCTAACTCCGGGGACCGTGGCGATTAACTTGCACGGTTCACAGATCACGGTTCACGCCCTATCGCTTGCAGATGCAGAAGAAGACATCGCCGGTGAGATGTCCGATCGAATCTGCGACTTGGAGCCTCCCCAATCATGACCATGACCCATCTATTTCTGGCAACTTCGATTGCGATCTTGGTCACGATGACCTTGGCCCTGATTCGAGCGATGCTTGGGCCGACGGTATTCGACCGGGTATTGGCGCTGAACATGTTTGGCACCAAGACCGTGCTCTTGATCTGCGTTTTAGATTTCATGTCGGGCCGCGATGATTTCTTAGACCTTGCCTTGCTTTACAGTTTGATGAATTTCATTGGGATGGTGGCCCTCTTACGTTTCACCGAATTTGGTGATTTCGGCGGGGAAAACCTCGAATGACATTCCCTGAAATCATGCAAATGACTGGCAACATCCTGTGCTGGCTCTTCCTCGTTAGCGGGGCATTCTTCTCCCTGATCGGAGGCATCGGGATTCTCCGTTTACCCGAATTTTTCTCTCGGATGCATGGTGGCGGGATTACCGACACCTTGGGAGCCGGTTTGATTTTAACCGGGCTGATGTTTTACGCGGGGTTCTCGCTGGTGACGGTGAAGTTGATAACCATTCTGTTTTTCGTTTGGATCACCAGTCCGACCTCCTGCCACGCGCTGGCTCGTTCAGCGTTGGCTCACGGCTTAAAGCCTGAATTAGATGCGAGCATCCTTCAGAAGAAGGGCGACAAATCATGATCGCAATCGACATCATCATCCTGGCGTTACTAGCCGCCACTGCGGTTACGATCGCACGTATCCGCGACCTTTGGGCGGCGGTCATGTTTACGGGCATCTACAGTTTTCTGTCAGCCAGTTGGATGCTGAATCTGGATGCCCCCGACGTCGCCTTTACCGAGGCGGCCGTTGGCGCGGGAATTTCAACCGTCCTGATGCTAAGCACGCTAGCCCTGACCGGCTTCAAGCAGGGTCGCTCAGGCGTACGGATCGTGCCGCTGTTAGCAGTCGTGGCTACCGGCGGGATTCTGATCTACGGGACTTTGGACATGCATCATTTCGGAGACCCCAACGCGCCGGTACAGATCTACCCGAAAGAATCGTTTGTTCAGAAATCTCAGCCCGACATGCATGGGCTGCCGAATGTGGTGACCGCCTTACTTGCGAGCTACCGCGGTTACGACACGCTGGGTGAAACCGCGGTGATCTTCACTGCAGGAACCGCCGTGTTGTTGATTCTGCGACGTGAGAAACCACGATCCAGCCGCCCAGGGTCACCGGAATCGGATTCACCGGAATCGGAACAAAATACCGAGGGAGCTTCGGCATGATCCAAACCACGTTTCCCATCGTCCGCATCGTCACGAAATTATTGATCCCATACATCCTGCTATTCGGGCTGTATGTCCAGTTCCACGGGGACTTTGGTCCCGGCGGAGGTTTCCAGGCGGGCGTGATTTTCGCCTCTGGCCTGATCCTTTATGGACTGGTCTTCGGACTGGAGGCGATTCAGCGCGTTGCGCCACCGGCGTTGATGGAACGGCTGACCGCACTTGGTGTTCTGATCTATGGCGGAACGGGGGTTCTAACGATGTACCTTGGTGGGCAATTCTTAGATTACAGCACGCTTGAACATTCGGTTGGGCATGGAATTTTGCCGAGTGGCCAGCACTTGGGAATCCTGTTAGTCGAAATGGGCGTCGGGATCACCGTCACGTCCGTCATGACGATGATTTTCTATGCGTTCGCAGGAAGGCGGAGGTCGGTATGAACTGGGATACAATTCTTGGCCTGTATAACTACTGGATCGTGATCTTTCTGATGATGACCGGGTTTTACGTGGTCATCGCGAGAGAAAACCTGATCAAGACCGTCATCGGTTTGAACCTGTTTCAAACGTCGGTGTTTCTGCTGTACATCACCATGGGAAAAGTGAAGGACGGGACCGCCCCCATCATTCCTCGAGCGATCGCAGAGAGCCACTCCGCAGCCCATGACACGCACCACTCCGCTGAAGCCGGTCATGCGATTGCAGAAACCGCCGATACGGTAGCGACCGCGGCCGCCCCAATCGCGGAGCATGCGGCCAATGCCGCAGGCGCTGTAGATGGCGTGATCTATTCGAATCCGCTTCCAAGTGTGTTGATGCTGACGGCGATTGTCGTCGGTATCGCAACGACCGCAGTGGCGCTCGCCCTTGTGGTGCGAATTCGCGAAGAGTTCGGGACCATTGACGAAGACGAAATACTGGCATTGGATAATCAGTCGTGATCGAAAGCCAGTTACCTGCCCTACAAATCGTTCTACCGCTGCTGGCCGCACCGCTGTGTGTTCTGCTAGGCGGTCGCCGCATCGCCTACCTGCTGGCGTTGGTTGTCGCCTGCTGCACTTTTGCGATATCCATCGCATTGACCGCGATGGTCCTGCAACATGGCCCGATTCATTACAACATGGGAAACTGGCAAGTCCCATACGGAATCGAATACGTCGTCGATGAACTGAGCAGCTTTGTTCTCTTGTTTATCTCGGGGATCGGAGCGGTCGTGATGGCTTACGCTCCACGAAGTATCGACGATGAAATCCCACCCTCTAAGCGGACGATGTTCTACGCTTGCTACCTGCTTTGCTTGAGCGGATTGCTGGGGATGTGCATCACGGGTGACCTTTTTAATGTCTTTGTCTTTTTGGAAATATCGTCGTTATCCTCGTATGCATTGATCAGCCTCGGACGCTCACGGCGAGCCCCTTTGGCGGCATTTCGATACCTGATCTTGGGCTCGGTCGGGGCGACCTTCATCTTGATTGGTATCGGTCTGGTCTATCACATGACCGGGACTTTAAACATGGCCGACATGGCAGCCAGACTGCCGATCGATCATGGGCCACGAACCGTCTTGGTGGCGTTCGCGTTCCTAACGGTCGGGCTATGCATCAAGATGGCCGTCTTTCCACTCCATACCTGGCTGCCCAGCGCTTATACGTACGCTCCGTCGGTCGTTTCCGCGTTCATCGCTGCCACGTCGACCAAGATTGCCGTCTACGCCTTTATTCGCGTCGTCTACGGGATCTTTACCCCCGAATTTGCCTTGGGGCATCTATCGCTGGACACGGCGTTGATCGTGTTCGCGTTAACCGGAATCTTTGCCGCTTCGATAACCGCGATTTACCAGGAGAACATCAAACTGCTGCTCGCCTATTCCAGCGTTGCTCAGATTGGGTACATGCTGCTGGGGATCAGCCTTGCCAACCAAGCCGGTTTGGCTGGGGGAATCGTCCACATGTTCAACCATGCGTTGATCAAGTGCAGTCTCTTCCTGGTGGTCGGTTGTTTCGCACTTCGCCTGGGATCGGTTCACCTTTCGGACTGGCGGGGCGCGAGCAAGACGATGCCATGGACCTCCTTTGCCTGGGTCATCAGTGGGCTGGCTTTGATCGGAGTCCCCGTCACAGCCGGGTTCGTTAGCAAGTGGATGATCCTGACGGCGGTGATCCAAACAGGTCGCTGGCCGGTGGCGGTTTTGATGTTATTAAGTTCGCTATTGGCAGTCATCTATGTCTGGCGTGTGGTCGAAACCCTTTATTTTTCCGAGCCCTCTGAAAAGGCACTGCAAGCTCGTGAGGCTCCACTGACCATGCTACTGCCCACCTATTTGCTGACCGCAGCGACGCTCGTGTTTGGTGTCTGGACGCTCTATTCCGCAGGCCTGGCCGAAAGAGCCGCCGCCGCCTTGCTTGGAGGGGGACTGTAAGATGCCTGGACTGGAATCATTAACAAGTACGCAGCTGATCCCGCTAGCGATGGGCTTGCCCTTGGTCGGCCTGCTGTTGGTCATTATCTGTGGCCGCTGGCCCAACCTTCGCGAAACCTGCAGCCTGGTCGTTTCCGGATTAGTATTTGCCACCGTCTGCCAATTGGCCGGTGACGTCTTCGCCGGCGGCAGGCCGGAATGGATCATCGGCGAAATGATCCCCGGCTTCGAAATTGCCTTCCGCGTCGAACCGCTGGGGATGCTGTTTGCCATCGTTGCTTCGGGGCTGTGGATCCTGACGACGGTCTACGCGATCGGCTACATGCGTGGGCATCACGAAAAGCACCAGACACGTTTTTTCAGTTGTTTCGCAGTGGCGATTTTCGCAGCCCTCTCGGCGGCCTTTTCGGCCAACCTGTTCACGCTGTTTGTTGCCTACGAAATCATGACGATTTCAACTTACCCACTGGTAACGCACAACGGCGATAAAGAAGCTCGCGACGGGGGCCGAGTCTACCTGGGAATCCTTCTGTCGACGTCGATCGCCCTGTTCATGTTGGCGATCGCTTGGACCTGGCAATTGGCGGGCACGCTTGATTTCCAGCTGGGAGGAATCCTCACCGAAGCCTATTCGGATCGACGGATCAGTAACCAACAACTGGGAATTTTGCTCGGGCTATTTGCATTTGGGATCGGCAAAGCCGCTTTGATGCCAATGCATCGCTGGCTTCCCGCGGCGATGGTTGCCCCAACCCCGGTCAGCGCCCTCCTGCACGCGGTTGCCGTGGTCAAGGTTGGAGTCTTTTCCATCCTGAAGGTAACGGTCTATATCTTTGGAATCGACTTACTGCAAGAAACCGAAATCAGCATCTGGCTGGCCTACGCTGCGGGGGCTTCGATCTTGCTGAGCTCTTTGGTGGCGATGACCAAAGACAACCTAAAAGCTCGTCTGGCCTATTCAACGATCAGCCAACTGGCCTACATCACGCTCGGCGCCGCACTCGCCACACCCGACAGCATTATTGGCGGCGGGATGCATATCGCGATGCACGCGGTCGGCAAGATCACCCTTTTCTTTTGTGCCGGTGCGATCTATGTCGGGGCTCATAAAAAGAACATCAGCGAGATGCGTGGGCTGGGACGCCAGATGCCCTTCACGTTTGCCGCGTTCCTGATCGCTTCGGTTAGCATCATCGGTCTGCCGCCGGGGGGCGGAGCCTGGAGCAAATGGTTCCTCGCGGTCGGGACGGTTGAGAATCACCTGTACTGGCTAACGGCTGCTTTGATGATCAGTTCGCTACTGAACATCGCCTACTTGATTCCGATTCCCATCCGCGCCTTCCAGGCTCCACTTAAGAGCCCATCCGACCATTCCGACGATACTTCTAGCACAGGCATTCACGAGGCTCCGCTGATGTGCGTGGTACCGCTTTGCATTACCGCCATCGGTAGTGTTGTGCTGTTCTTTGTGGCTCAGGCGATCTACGACGTCCTCCTGCCGATCACGTTGACACCGTAGGAATAACAGCCCATGAATCACTCATCCAATTCGCCAACCGACCAAACTCCTGAGGGGGATAGTCCTAGTTGGTTTGAACGGCCCGAGAACATTAACAAGTTAATTATCGGCTTGCTAATCGCGTGTGCGATCGTGACGCTGGCCGATTTGTTTTACACCAATCCACATGCCCACTTTGCCATCGAATCAACGTTTGCTTTTCAATCTTGGTTTGGTTTTGTGACGTTTGTGGTGGTCGTTTACCTGGGGAAGATCCTGCGATGGTTCGTCCAACGCGACGAGGACTACTATGATCGGTAACACCATCCTTCCACCGGGCTTGCTGATGATCCTGGGGGCATGGTTTTTGCCCTTTTTAAGTCGCAAAGCTCAAGCCATTGGCGTCTTGGTTTTGTCATCGGTCAGCCTGGCGCTGTTCCTCTGGACTCCGTCGGGCCAATATGGCGAATTCGAATTCCTAGGGGCCTCCCTCAACGTCGTCCGCATCGATTCGCTCAGCCGAATCTTCGGAGTGATCTTTCACCTTGCCGCGATCCTGTCGGCTTTGTATGCGCTGCATGTTCGCGACATCCGTCAGCACATCGCCGGCTTGGTCTACGCCGGAGCCGCCATCGGGGCGTGTTGTGCAGGCGATTTGATCACGCTGTTTGTGTACTGGGAATTGACCGCGATCTCGTCGGTCTTTTTGATCTGGGCAAGCGGCACCGAACGATCCTACCGAACCGGGATGCGATACCTGATTATTCAGGTTGGTTCCGGGGTGTTACTTCTTTCGGGTGTCGTCGTGCAGTATGTCACGACAGGTTCGATTGAATTCACGCGGTTCACGCCCGCCGGTGGCACGATGAGCCTTGGCGCGATGCTGATCCTGTTGGCATTTGGGGTCAAGTGTGCCTTTCCGCTGCTGCATAACTGGCTGCAGGATTCCTATCCCGAAGCGACCGTCACCGGAACCGTTTTCTTAAGTGCGTTCACGACCAAACTGGCGGTCTATTCGCTGGCGCGTGGATTTCCACAGACAGAGATATTGATCTGGATCGGGTGCGTCATGACCCTCTTCCCAATCATCTACGCTGTGATTGAAAACGACCTTCGCCGGGTCCTGGCTTACAGCCTTAACAACCAACTTGGGTTCATGGTTGTCGGTGTCGGGATCGGAACCGAACTGGCGATCAACGGTACGGTTGCACACGCGTTTTGCCATATCATCTACAAAGCCCTATTGTTTATGTCAGTCGGAGCGGTGATGTACCGGACCGGAACCGCCAAAGCAACGGAACTGGGTGGATTACATAAATCGATGCCCTGGACCGCGGGGTTCTGCCTGATCGGAGCCGGAGCGATTTCGGGGTTCCCACTGCTCAGTGGGTTCATCAGCAAATCGATGATTATCTCTGCTGCCGGGGAAGAACACCTGCTGTGGGTCTGGCTGATCCTGCTGGTTGCCTCTGCAGGGGTGATGGAACACTCGGGAATCAAGATTCCGTTTTTTGCATTCTTTGGTCACGATTCCGGAAAACGCCCCAAAGAAGCGCCGCTTCATATGCGTTTTGCAATGGGGATCGCCGCCTTCTTCTGCGTCGGATTAGGGGTCGCTTACCCACTACTGTACAAGTGGCTTCCGCACGATGTGGATTACCATCCGTACACCGTGACGCATGTCGTCACTCAACTACAATTACTATTGTTCGCCGCCCTGGCGTTCGTATTTTTGATGAAAACCCATCTTTATCCACCTGAGATTCGCTCAGTGAACTTGGATACGGACTGGATCTATCGCCGTGCCTTCCCGCAACTGATTCAGTGGGGCGGGACCGCGATTGTGATGATTGATGGCACCCTACGCCGAACCGCAATGGATACGCTCAACTGGTTTCTCAGAGGGGTTGAGCGATTGTTCAGCCCTCGAGGAATCTTTGGACGTGCGTGGCCGACGGGAACGATGACCATCTGGGCAACCATTTTGCTCGCGCTCTGTTTGGTTCTTTACTACATGTGATGTTTGTTCTTCATGACTGTTGCACCTTTGCTGTTTGAATCCCATTCGCACACACCTTTATGCATGCACGCTGACGGCCAGCCGACAGAGTATGCGGCGGTCGCCGAGGCGAGGGGCCTGCGCGGGCTACTGGTCACGTGCCACAACCCGATGCCAAGTGGGTTCTCCCACGCGGTCCGAATGCGGGAGGACCAGTTCGAAGAATACGTCGACCTGGTCGCCCAGACTCGCGAAGAATGGGAAGGCCGCGTCGACGTTCGCCTGGGACTGGAAGCGGACTATTTCGAGGGATACGAAGCCTACCTGGAAAAGCAACTCGATTCAGCGGAGTTCCACTTTGTGCTGGGATCCGTGCATCCGCAAATCCCCGAATACCGGGCTCGATACTGGAACAGCAATCCTCAGGAAATGCAGCGGCTTTATTTCCGCCTGTTGGCGAAGGCTGCCGAAACCAAGCTTTTTGATTCACTGGCACATCCAGACCTAATCAAGAACTTCACCGCTGATGGATGGCAACCGGAGGCCGTTCTGGATGACATCCGCGAGGCCTTAGACCGAATTGCCGCGACCGGGATCGCGATGGAACTGAACACGTCGGGGGTCAACAAAAAGATCTCGGAAATGAATCCGTTTCCGGGAATGCTGAAGGAAATGTGCCAGCGAGGCATCCCCGTCACTCTCGGAGCGGACGCCCATCAGCCAGAACGCGTTGCCGACGGGTATGAAATTGCCCTGCAAAAACTGTCGGACGCCGGGTACGAAGATGTCCATTTCTTCCTGAACCGCAAGCGTCAGACCGTTTCCATCGCCGATGCCAAAGCGAGCCTGCGAAGCTTAGAAGCCTAGGTTTTGCCACTTCCGCAATTCCCCTGTTGCGGATAGGTTTTAGCAGGCCCATAGATAATTTCTTGCGGCCTCCACGTTGTTGCTCCAAGGATAGGCGACACGTTTCCAAAGCTGGACGGGAGGTCCATTTCTCTTGAAAACAGCTATTAAATGCCTCTTCCGGCCCCATCCGATTCACTTTCGCCGCTAGCTTCTCAGCCCACACCGCGGCGAGCCCCCGAATTGCTAGCCCCGGCTGGCCAGTGGGAGTGTTTATCAGCAGCCATCGAAAATGGGGCGGATGCCGTTTATTTTGGGCTGGACTGCGGCTTCAATGCCCGGGCGAGAGCTAGCAATTTTCACCTCGACGATTTGGACTCGATTATGTCGACCCTCCATCATCGTGGTGTCTTGGGTTACGTAACGGTCAACACGCTCGCTTTTGCCAACGAACTGGCAGACCTGGAACGGATCCTAGCGAGGATTGCTCAGGTGGGCGTCGACGCGATCCTGGTGCAGGATTTTGGCGTCGCTCGGCTGGCTAGGCAGATTTGCCCCCAGCTGCCACTTCACGCCTCAACCCAAATGACGCTGACCAGTGCCGAAACGATTGCCGTCGCGGCGGAACTAGGCATTTCACGTGTCGTGATTCCTCGCGAAACCTCGGTCAAGGAAATCGCAAAAATCCACAGTCAAACGGATATGCCGCTAGAAGCCTTCATCCACGGGGCACTCTGCGTTGCTTATTCCGGACAATGCCTGACCAGCGAATCGCTGGGGGGCCGCAGCGCCAACCGCGGGCAATGTGCCCAGGCCTGTCGCCTGCCATACGAACTGATCTGCGATGGCGAAGACCAGGACCTGGGCGACGTCCGTTACCTCCTCAGCCCCCAAGACCTAGCTGGTTATGCGCTGATTCCGGAACTGATCGAAGCCGGGATCTGCTCCTTAAAAATTGAAGGCCGGCTGAAGACCCCTGAATACGTCGCCAATATCACCGCTCACTACCGAAACGCGATCGATCAAGCGATGGCCGACGGAGTCGTCAACCTGCCCGCCAAAGCGGTTGATGACATGCAACTTTCCTTCTCGAGAGGGTTTTCGCAGGGCTGGTTGAACGGCTGTGATCACAAGGAACTTGTCCCCGGCAAAGATTCTGCAAAACGCGGGATCCTGCTTGGTAGCATCACCGAAGTCAAACCTCATTCCGTGATCCTGGAACTCCAGCGGACACTGGCTCGAGGCGATGGCCTGGGCTTTGCCGGGGGACGTGAAGAGGGCACCCAACAAGGCGGCCGGGTTTTTGGTTTGTATCTCGACGGCAATTCGGTCGACCGAACGACGGCCAAAGATACTGAAATCGAAGTGGTTTTCGGACGCGGCGACATCGACTTTGACGAACTTCATGTCGGTCAGCTTGTCTGGAAATCGGATGACCCCGACTTAAACCGTCGGCTACGACGGTCCTACGGTGGTAAAGACCCACAGCGTTGCCAACCACTTGATATGCAAGTGACCGCCATCGCCGGGCAACCTTTGCAGGTGACCGCCACCACCGCTTCGGGCAACACCGCCAGCGATTCAGGTACCGAGCCATTGCAGGTAGCTCGCAATCTACCGGCGACCGATGAAATGATCCGAGAGAAAATCGGGCGACTGGGCGGTTCGTCCTATGAACTTCGTCAACTCTCATGCCGAATCGAAGGGAGCCCCATGGTCCCTGTCAGCATGATCAACAAACTGCGCCGATCGGTTGTCGAGAACCTACAGAAGCAGTCGGTTACGCCGGAGCATCGCGAAGTTCGCACCGACGCACTAAAAACGTTACGAATGGCACCAGCGGGTGAAGTTCGCACCGATGCCGCACAGCAAGCTCCAACCACCGAACGCCTGACGGTCCTTTGCCGCAGCCTAGAACAAATCTCTGCGGCCGCCGAGTTCGGAATCAAACACCTCTACGCCGACTTCCAGGATATTCGGTTGTACGGCGAGGCAATTCGACTGGCGTCGGAGCATCAAGCCGAAGTCATGATCGCCTCGCTGCGAATCCAGAAGCCAGGTGAACTGGGATTATTTAACGTCCTCCGCCGCACGCCACCGGCGGGAATGTTGTGCCGCAATTTGGCTGCACTAGCATTCTGCCGCGAGCAAGGCTGGCCCGCGATCGTCGATTTTTCTTTAAACGTTGCCAACGATTTGTCGGCGCGATGGATGCATTCACTGGGCGCTCAGCGGATCACTCCTTCCTACGACTTAAACCGCGAACAACTGATGGCGTTGATCGATGCCGTTCCAGCAGAATGGCTAGAAATCGTCGTGCATCAACATATGCCGATGTTCCATATGGAGCACTGCGTATTCTGCTCGGTTCTTTCCGAAGGGACCAACAAAACCAATTGCGGTCGTCCTTGCGACACCCACGTGGTTTCGCTACGAGATCGCACCGGAGTTGAACATCCACTGCAAGCCGACATCGCCTGCCGCAACACGCTTTACAACGCAGTCCCGCAAAGTGCCGCAGAAGCGGTCAGCGATTTTAAGAAACGAGGGATTCAACACTTCCGTGTTGAACTGCTTGAAGAAAACGCTGCGGATACCGCATCCATCCTGCAAACCTACCAAGAACTGTTGGCCGGTCACAAAGATGGTGCAAGCGTGTGGAAAGAACTAAAAGCACTAAACCGCGTCGGAGTGACTCGCGGGACAATGGAATCGAAACGTGACCCACTGGCGATCATCTAGGTCACGTATTCTTCCTCTTCGTCTCCGCTTGGCCTGGAAAGTTCGCCGGAATCTTCCAGATGGCGGACGATGTCGACGATCTTTTGCTGCACCCCTTCCACTTCGGAAACGCGCACGCTGCCGAGAAAGTCGATCTCTTCTTTCAAATTGTCTGCGGCTCGCGAACTCATGTTTCGCATGACCTTTTCCTGCAACGGTTCACTGGCTCCCTTAAGAGCCATCGCCCACTGCGCGGTTTCCACGTTCTTAAGGAGCGACTGAATATCGCGGTCGGTCAGTTTGGCGATATCTTCAAACACGAACATCAACCGCCGAATCCCGTCTGACAATTCGGGATCTTCACGATTAAGCGATTCCATGATCGTACGTTCGATCGACCGTTCAGAAACGTTAAGGATTTCCGCAACACTTTCCGCGCCGCCAACCTTGGCATGTTTCTGGCTGACCATGGTGCTCAAACGCTGCTCCAGCCCGCGTTCCAATTCATCGACCGCTTCGGGACTGGTACGCCCCATCGCCGCGATTCGGCGAATCACTTCCAACTGTTTTTCGGGCCCCAGACCGGCCAGCAGTTCGGCCCCATAGGCCCCCGCGGTGTGGCTCATCAACAACGCGATCGTCTGCGGATGCTCTTCATGAATGAACTGCAGCAGGGTTTGCGGATCGACCTTTTTCAAAAAGCCAAACGGCATGGCGTCGATGGTTTGCTGCAGATTACCCAACACGTCCGCGCCATCTTTCCCTAGCGCGCTCTTGATCAATTCCTTCGCTCGCTCAAGCCCTCCTTCACTGGCAAAGACCGCACTTGCTTCACTGGTGAGGAATTCGGCCATCACCACTTCTTGCTCGGTACCGCCCACCGATTCCATCTGCGCAATGCGAATGCTGATTGCTTCGATTTGACGTGGAGGCAATTTGGCCAGAACCTTCGCAGCAACGTCATTGGGCAATGACATCATCAGAATGGCTGCCTTACGCAAGCCGTCTTCGCCAAGTACTGCGGTTTCTGTCATCAAATCGACCATCGCTGTGGACTGAATGGAGTTTAGGGAGGTGGTGCCCGCACTCCTTTCCATCGGCATCGGACGATGAATCCATAAAACCACTCACCCCATCCAGTCGGTTCGCCCGGAAAGCTGGCAAACAAAACCGAATGTAACGGTTATCCGACATGCCTTAAAAAGTCACCTCTTATAAATCGCACGTCCCGAGAGGCGGAGCGATGAGTCGCGTTAGCCGGATCGAGGTGCGATAGCGACGGAGATCGGACCCGTGATAAGGCAGGACGCGTTTGCCGGAACGGTATCGCTGTCGCTCTTTGGTCCGGCCTACTTGTAGTTTGCCGGAACGGTATCGCTGTCGCTTTTTGGTCCGGCCTACTTGTAGTTTGCCGGAACGGTATCGCTGTCGCTCTTTGGTCCGGCCTACTTGTAGTTTGCCGGAACGGTATCGATGTTGCTCTTTGGTCCGGCCTACTTGTCGCAATCGGTTCACGCTTACCAGGGCAGACGACAGACGCCCCACTGTCCGTGGTTTTCGTCGACAGCAACTTCGATCCAAGACAAGGCATTCCCAAACGCATCGCCAGTCCGCTCACGAACCTGTTCGGCTAGAACGCGGGCAAGTTCCTCCGCCGTCGTGTTAATGACAGGCAATAGAATGCAATCCTCATTCGGAAAGACCCAACGGCGATCACGGAAACGAGCCGTCGTTTCTTTATCGTCCGAAGAAACCAAAATCTCTTTATGTTTGGTTGGAAGCAGAATGTGATGGTCCCACTGACTGGTTTCCGCTAACACCGCATCGCGCAGGGCAATGAAGTCGACAACGTAGCGGTTTTCATCCAGTGGACCTTCGACGGCAACACGTACACCGTAGTTGTGCCCATGAATCCGCTCGCAAATATCGCCTGCAAAGGTAATAAAATGAGCAGCCGAAAAAACGAATTGTTCTTTGGTAACGTCAACTCGAAACGTCGCAGTAGAGGATTGCATAGAGACCAAATCGTAGGTTTAGACATTCAGTGAAAGAAGGACTTCAGCGAACAGTTGCTCAGCGTTAAAGGGTTCCGGCAACTCGTTTCGAAAAACGTTCAGCGGCGGCAGCGGCAAGGTTACCGAACCATCGCCGCGGACCGTAGTCCCCCCGCATTCCTGCCCCGGCCAGTCCAGTGCCAAAAAGAGATCTGCAGCCGCAGACAGATACACAGGAGTCGCTTGGTCGCCTAATAAAATGGTTTGCTGTCCCGCCTGTCGACGCGTGCGAATCTGTTGTTCCAGCTGTTTCGGAGCGACCAACGGCAACGACGGTTGGAGGATCAACTGAACGTCACCGCAGGGGACCTTTTCCAGTGGTTCTGGAATTTGATCGCGAAACCGAACGGGACCGCTAAATCCTGCTCGCCAAAGCAAGACTTGTTTTGCTGCAGTCGATTGATCGGGAGCGACCAATACGGCTCGCATCGATTCGGACAATTGCTCAATCCATTTCAGCAACCAAGTCGCCGCCAATTCGTCCTGATCCAACGCATTTGCAGCAAGGATCAAGGCGGTGTATTTGCCGTCTTGCAGATAGCCAGCGACCGCGTGATCCATACCACTCGGATCAGACTGCTGAGCACGCAGCCAGGAACTCCAACTGGAATCCAGCCGCTGAACCACGGCTCCTGGCGACATTGAATCCGCCGACACGGAAAAATCGGCATCGCGTTCCAACAGCAAAAGCGGGGGGACACCGGGGAAGAAACGTTCCGCCAAGCGTGGCATTTCCGTCAGACAATCACCGATCAAAACAACTCGGTCCGCATGCTGCCGGACGTCCCCAAGCGTCGCCATCGTCGCCCCATCACGGCAGACCGCAGCGAATAGAGAACGCAGTGTCGCGGAGGAAGGCAGGTCGATGACGGCGTTGCTTGCTGCAGCGAAAGCAACCGCAGATCGGGCGGTTTGCAAATCGCAAAACCTTCCACGGAGGACCGGATCGCGTGCGCTGTCCCAAATCGTCGCCAGCGCGTCGATCGCCTGCACAGGATCAACGGGCTGCCCATTCAGATAGGCAACCGCACCGCTGCTGGAGATTCGCTGCTGCAATTGTCGCTCCGCCAGCCCGCAGGCAGGCTGGAGAGTCAACTGATTTTCGGTGAGCCCCATCTGCAGGTCTTCACACGCCAAAGAGCACGCCGAACAGGTCCAAAGAGGGTTCTTCATGGAACTAACCTTTCCAGCATGTCGGACGTGCTATTTAGCTATCGATAAGGCGCAAAGGATTTCTCCGCACTTAGCAAGCCACTATTCGTCACCCAGATAGAGCAACTGAATTTTGGCATTCGGAATCTTCGGCTGCAGTTCGTCAACACCTTCTTGAGTCACCGCCGTACGGGTCACGATCAAATCTTTCAGGCCTTGCATGCCTTCCAGTTCTTTTAGTCCATCGTTTGTAATCAACGTCGAACCAAGATGCAGGAAGGTCAACTGGTCCATCTCGCTTAGGTTCTTCAGCCCAGCGTCCGTTAGACGGGTGTTATCAAGATTCAACCAAGTCAGTTTCTCAAGCGACTTCAAAGGATCGATCCCGGCATCGGAGATATTCAGACGCCAGAGATTCAGTTTCTGCATTTCCTTTAACTCACCAAGTGGAACCATCGCATCTTCACTCAGCTGCGAGCATTCGCTCAAGTCCAGTTCGACTAACTTGCTTAGCTTGGGGATATCGGCCATCCCGTCTGCGCCGATCAGGGTCCGCGAGATCCGTAGCTTTTTCAAATTTGGAAACTGTGCCAGAAGACCGATCGCTTCGTCGCCGATGGTCGTTTCGGCAAGATAAAGTTCCTGCAACTGCGTAAGGGGCGCCAGTTCAGCAAGCCCTTCTTCGCTAACCCACAAAAAATCGACTGCCAGGACCTTTAGATTGGTAAGCTTGGCGACGTGTTCCATTCCATAATCACTGACATCACAGTCACCCGATTTTCCCGACAAGCGAAGGGCTTTCAGTTTGCTTAGTCCGGTCAACTCGGCAAGCCCGTCGTCTCCGACGGGGCAATCACGCAGGTCTAGGTCTTCAAGCGATTTGATCTGACCGATTGTTTTCAGGCCTTCGTTCGTCACTTTTGTTCCGCCCAAACGGAGCGCTCGCAAGCGGGGCAGCTTGGTCAGCGGAGCGAGATCGGCGTCGGACACTTCGGTGCCTCGGTAATCGACATCGATAATTGCGCCATCACCATCACGGCGAATTTTGACGGGGATGGACCCCGATTCAATCGCTGCAACCGCATCGGCATCATCGATCGATGGCTTGGGCTGCGGTTTTACAGCGGCCGGTTTTGCAGGTGCCGGTTTCATCGTCGCCTTAGCAGCCGACGGCTTGTTTTCTTTCGCGGTAATTTTGGAATACGGATTGGGTTTGGGGCCCAGCGATTCACGTTCCAGCACTTCCTGATCCCGCTCTTGGTAGGGAACCTGGTCGACGGTGCGTTGGCGGTCGCATCCACAGGCAAGAAGGATGGTCAGGCAACAAAGATTGGGCAGCAAGATGCGAAGCATGAAGACTCTCCGAGGGAGAAAGAGAGATGTAGGCGAGACAGGCATAGTGAAAGCAATGACAGGGAAATTATGACAGTTTTGACGTTTCTCAACCACCCAACGGCTGCCGCAGGCTGCCTACTGGGTCGCGGAGCTTACCGAGTCTAATCAGCGATTCGAAAGGGAGGTTGGAACGGCGTGGACTTAGGCATATTGAGCGGACTTCGGGGGGTGCGATCGTCTACCGCAGCAAGGCGACTTCGCCACGTGTAACCAGCTGAAAACCTCCGTCGTGCCCAAACCGCCAGATTCGGGGGGGATCGGCAGAATCGACCGACAAAGCATTTGAGGGCAACCAAAAACTGACGGCGTGGAAAAAAGAGGGTCCCGAGGGCTTGGACCTGACGTGTCCCACAGCCAGCGATACCAATAGTACGAAAGAGAGGCTGTCCCCCTGGGCCTTTCAACTTTGGTCAGAAGTCCTTACCCCCAACGACGGAAATCAAATCAGATGGCAAAGTACTACGTTCAGTCCGGAACCGTTCGCACAGTCGTTTCCGCAACCGATTCTCGCCGTGCGGCCCTCTGGGCCGTCCACAAAGTGATGCAGCAGATCGTCCCTACCTATGATGATTCCTGCGATTCGCCCTCTGAGAAAGCCTGCCAGGCCCAGGCGGGGGGCATGTTCGTCCTGGATTCGCAGATTCGCCTAAGCGAAAAAGGGTTCGATCGTGACGATTGCAGCAGCATGGAGACATTTGAAGTGGTCACAGAGTGGAATCAACTGATGGTAGCCCTTGATCGGTTGCAGGATTGGCTATGATGAAGGTTCGCTATCAACTTCGGGCAATCCTTCGCGATTGACGAAATCTGGCGAGCCTTTGACAGGCAGCCTGGGTACAATAAAATAGAACATTGGCCCACCTTACCTCCACTCGCGAGCGTGTTACATGAGCACCCAACTGTTAGCTTTTGCTATGCCCGGTTTACCCGAAATGATGATCGTCTTGTTTGTCGCATTATTGCTATTCGGCGGAGCTCGTTTGCCGTCGCTGATGCGAAACATGGGACGGAGCATCAATGAGTTCAAAAGCGGGATGAGCGACCAAGGCGATTCGGACGATGTTCCTCAAGACAGTGACTCAAAATCGAAGCCCGTCGTCTAATTTTCACAACGTCTGTGTTAATACCATTGATTTCATTGCTCCCTTCCAAGGTACCTGTTCGTGTTTGGACTTAGCTTTTTTGAGCTCGGGGTTATCGGTGTGGTTGCTGTCCTGTTGTTCGGGGCAAAACTACCGGAAGTTGCGAGAACTCTAGGGGGAAGCTACAGCGAACTGAAACGTGGGATGAGCGATATCCAGAATCAGTTTCGGGTGGCGGAATTGGAAATGTCCCGTCCGAAGCCGATTGAAAAAGAAGAAGATGATGACGACGATTTTGGGCCTGGAACGACTACGTCGGCCCCCAAGTTCTCGCCCCCCCCGGTCGAGCAAACTTAATTCTTTCTGATTGCTAGCCGATTTCTTCGCCAGCGGTGCCGCGGCACCCTCATTCACCGCTTACAATAGAGTCCCGTCGCAGCTTCCTTCGCGGACCTTTCATAGCAGTGATTAAGGAATGAAATCATGTCAGACGACAAGCCTGCGGGTCGCGTTACGATCAACGCCGCGTTTCTACAAGAAATCAAAGCGGATCATCAACAACTGAAAGAATTGCTCGAACGGCTTCGAGCCTGGAGCGCGCAACCGCAAGCGATGCCCAACCATAATCGAGAATTTACGGAAACCCTGGGCGCTTTAAGAGATCAACTGGCTTTTCATTTTTCTTTAGAAGAAGCCTACGGCTACTTTGAAGATGCCATTGAATCCTCGCCGCGACTTGACAACCAAGCGCATGCGCTCCGAGCCCAACATGCTGAGCTATTTGTATTGGCTCGAGATTTAGCGGATTCGGCCAACCAACGAGACCTGGAACAACTGACCCAGTGCGAAGCATTGGCAGCTCAGTTCCAAGTCTTTGATAAGGCTTTAAAAGCCCACGAATCGGCCGAGCTGAATTTGATTTTAGTTGCTTTGGAAGAAGACCTAGGAGTGGGTGATTGATGGATAATAAGCTGACACTTTCCAGTGGCGACAAACTACCTCAACTGGGGTTAGGCATGTGGAAAGTCGCTCCTGACCGCTGTGCCTCATTGGTTGATGAAGCGGTCCAAGTTGGCTATCGACATTTCGATTGCGCCTGTGACTATGGCAATGAATCCGAGATCGGCGTCGGGCTGCAACAGGTTCTGCAGCAATCGACCGTCGCTCGTGAAGACCTTTGGATCACGTCGAAACTCTGGAACACTTACCATCGCGCCGAACATGTTCGCCCAGCCCTACAGCGGACGCTGAACGACCTCCGCGTCGATTACCTCGATCTGTATCTGATCCATTTCCCGATTGCGTTGCAATTCGTTGATTTCGAAACGAACTATCCACCCGGCTGGTTCCCGGATCCGTCTGCCGACGATCCAAAGATGGCAATGGACGCGGTGCCGATCGCGGAAACGTGGGCAGCGATGGAAGAACTGGTCACTTCGGGCTTGGTTCGAAACATTGGGGTTTGCAATTTCGGCACTTCGCTGCTGCGCGATCTATTAAATTCATCCAAGATCGCTCCTTCGGTACTCCAGGTTGAATCCCATCCCTACCTGGTCCAAGAAAAATTGCTCCGCTTCTGCCAGCAACAAAAGATCGCCTACACCGCCTTTTCGCCGCTGGGGGCTCTTTCGTATCACGAAATGAACCGGGCGACGGAATCAGATACCGTGTTGACCGAACCGGTGATCCAGCAGATCGCACGGAAACATGGCAAAACGGAAGCTCAGATTGTTCTCCGCTGGGGCATCCAGCGTGGAACCGCAATCATCCCGAAAACCTCTCACAAAGAACGGCTGGTCGAAAATTTCGCACTCTTCGATTTTCAGCTAAGCTCCGAAGAGATGTCTCAGATCAGTGGACTGGATCAACACCGCCGCTTCAATGACCCAGGCGATTTTTGCGAAGAAGCGTTTAATACATTCTGTCCAATCTATGAATGATCCCGCGGTCCAATGACGTCCTCCGAAACGATCGTTGAAGCAAGGCTGGTCCAGACGCCGCCTCCAGGGATTCTAAAGCGAGCTCAAAACAGTCGAATTGCGATCCTCGCGGTGCTGTTTTTGATGACCGGTTTTTTGGGGATTCCGCTCCTCTGGATGAACCCTAATTTTTCCCGCACGGAAAGATGGACCTGGGCCATTGTCGTCACGATTTACACCTGCATCCTGATCGCATTCACGTGCGGTGTGGTTTATTGGTCGCTGAATAGCATCCGATCCAATCTATAAACCGAACCATCTGGCCCGATTCTGCGTAACAAGCGGGAGGCCGTTTTAGTCCGTCCCAAACCCGATTTGCATACTTTACGCCGATGGAATCGAACCAAGCTACCACCGCTTTTTCGGACCTCACGGAAAGTGCGGAGTCGATTCAAATCGCCCCGGTTAGGGTCAGTGGATTCTTTGCATTGCTGTTTGGATTGCTAAGCATCCTCAACATCCTGACGACCTACTTTATCCCTCTGGTCGTGGCCGCATTCGTATGCGGGGCTATCGCTTTCCGCCCCTCTCCGTTTGGCCCGGCCGTTGGCCAAAAAGCCGCTGTGCTGGGAATGCTGCTTGCCCTCTTTTTCGGAACCTGGGGGATTTCAAAATCCCAGACAATGGATCGAGGCATCGCCGAAGGAGCCGACCAATTTGCCGCGGACTGGGCGGAACTGGCTCGGCAGGGCGAATGGGAAATCGTGATGGAACTGATGAATGCTCCCTCTGCCCGGCAGAATCCTAAAATGCCGTTGAAGGAATTTTACGCAAACAACCCGATGCGAATCGAAGCGTTGAGCGAATTCCGAGAACGGCCCGACATCTCCCAAATGGTCAACGCCAGACAACTGCTTGACTGGCAAATAAGCGAACCGTCGAAGATCTATACCGACCGTGGCAAGATCTTGGCGGTCGTCAAATTCAAAGACGCAAGCGGATCGATCGAAGGAGAACTATCGATCGAAATGGAGCGAAAATGGGACGAAGATTCCGAACGCTACGAATGGCAAGTTCGCGATTTCAAGATCGCTTAAACGTTCGCTGCAATGCCGAATCTTTGAACCGCTAAAACGCCAATGCCCCGCACAGCTACTTCCCGACGCGATGGCGATAGTAGACTTCTAGGCTAAGCGCTGCCAACGCGGTCGTATAGACGCGTCCGCCGTAGCCTCCCCAAACCGAATCGGTAGGCCAACTACCGTCGGCTTGCTGGCTTTTCAGCAGCGTTTGCTTGAGATGGTGGTTCCATTTCTCCCACGCTGGATCTTGCAATTGGTGCAAGGCCAACGAAGCGTAGTACCAGTAATACAGATTCGGTTGCCCCGTCCCCGGCAGCTCTTCCAAGAGATAACGTTCCGCCTCCTGAACTTCCAACGCTGGAACCTGTTCCCCGATCATCAATCGCATGGCCAACGCTTCGGCGGTCATCGTTCTGGAAGCGGGATGACCGGTCCGGTAGCATGCCAAACCGCCATACGAACCGAGCCGAACCGAGCGTAAAAAATGACTTGCCAGGGGAAGGGTCCGCGGGTCCAGGGGTATGTCCGCCTGCCGTGCACTATCAAGCATCATGACCTGCCAGCCAAGCTGACTGGTGTCCCCCGTTTCTCCTGCTCGATAACGCCAACCGCCTGTGGTTGGATGCTGCAGTCGCTGTGTATACGAAACGGCGGCGCGCGCCGCTGCAATCGCTTGCGGATCTTTGGTCATCGCTGCCGCTTCACAGAGCGCCAGCGATGCCATCCCATGGCAATAGGTTTGTGCAAACGGGGTTGCCGGTCCCGCCAGCGACCCGTTGGGGGCTTGGTTGCGAATCAAATAGCTAAGCCCCGCATGAATGTTGTTGGCGTAGGGTCCTTCGCGATGCGTGCTACCGCTACCTAACATCGACAGGAGGGCCAAACCGGTAATCGCGTTAGTAGCGCGAGTCCCCGCGCCCGCACGGGTTTCTCCAAGCACCTTACGCTCCTGGCCGGCTCCACTAGCGATCGCATCCCACGATCCGTCGGCACGTTGGTAATACGCCAACCAGCGGAGGGCAGCCTCCACAGCCGCTTCGGTCTGCGCGTCTCCGCCCAGTTGCTTCAAAGCCGACTGCTTGGCTTCACCCGTTCGATTGGCAAAATCTCCTTCTTGATCTGCAACCACGCGAGCGGACGCCGCTTGTGCCGGCGTCGACCGCGAGGAAGCGGGTGCCTGTGATTGTGAAGCGGCGATTGCCTGAACGGATGAATCCGCTTTAACCGATGGCGAAGCGGCTGCATTGGGTGCGTCGCCTGCCGCGGGCGATTGATCAACCGCCACCGTCTGCGCCAGTTCCAAGGCAGCAAGCATTTCATCTAAGCCGGCATCGAATTCAGTATCGAAATCCGAGCTGACTTCCGGGCTGTCGATAGCCTCAGCCAACTGTGCGGTCAAATCGGTTTCGACAGATGGCGGGGTAGGGGAGGCCGGTTCCGCGTCGGGGACAACCGGTGCCGGCGGCGCAACCGGCAGGGGCTCCATGGCCAATGTCGGATCGTCGCCGGATTGATCATCAAGCGGTTCGTCGCTCAGGTCCGAGAGGGTGATGTCCGCGACACGGACCTCTTCATTCCCCGCCCCCTTAGGGGCTCCACCACCGGGCCGAGTCACCAAGGGCATCAGCCAAAACAGCAGCCCGTGCAGGACAATGGACAGCGTGATACAGATTGCAGCGGCCCGCGGACGACGGCGACGACCGCGGCGCATAAGCCACCAGGTTGCCATCAACAGAATGATAGCAACACCGGCGATCGGCCAGACAACCCGTGGGTCGGTCCACATATTTATTTAAAGCCTCAACGTCGCTGAGGTTGAACTGCAATTCCTAAATTTTCGACACCACTACTGCGGCAGACATGGAGGATTTCCGTAAACCGAGCGAGTGATTCACTGGCATCGGCTCGAACACTTACTTGCAAATCAGGATAAGAAGCATGCGCCACCTGGAGATCCGAACGGAGCTGAGCAAGACTGACCGGCTGACCATCTAAGGTGACCTGCCCATCTGGCGTCAAATCGACCGTTCGGCGATCCGGACCACGCACCATCGGATTCAGTTGTCCGACTCCGGGCAGATTGATCGGGATCTGACTTTCTTGTTCGGTGAATTTCGCTCCCACCATGAAAAAAATCACCAACAGAAAGACAACGTCGATCATCGGCGTCAGGTTGAGAGTCGCCTCTTCAGCAGATCGACGTCGCATGGCAATGGTTTACTTGGCAAAACGATAAGTGACATAAAATTCGAATAGGAGGTCCCCACACCTTTACCGTTAAGGGACCCAACACGCGGCTCAGACTAGGCGGCTCGACGTGATTTACGGCTGCGACTTGACCCCGATTCAAGGCCCTCTGCACTGATCGAATCGATGACTTTCTGACAGAGGCTATCGATTTCGACCAGGTAACGATCCGCTTTGCTGGTGAAGTACATGTAAGCCAGATAGGCGGGGATTGCGACGGACAGCCCACCTGCGGTTGTCAACAAAGCGACACTGATCCCCGAAGCCAACATTTCGGGACGCCCGACCGATTCTTCGGATGCCATCATGTCAAAGGCTTCGATCATCCCCAGCACGGTCCCCAACAATCCCAGCAGCGGAGCCACATTGCTGATCGCGTGAAACACCCGCAAGAATTTTCTCAAACTATCGGTAACACGATCTCCAGCATCCATAACCGCTTGTTCGATTTCGATAACCGGTCGGCCCCAACGTTTAATCGCCGCATGAAAAACCTCTGCAACAGGGCAGTCGAATTCATCGCAAATCTGGGCGGCTTCCTCGTAACTTAACTGGCCGTCTTCAACGCATTCTGTGAATCGGCGCACAAACGGGCGAGGGATAACCCGCCCACGGCGGAGCGCCACCAAGCGTTCCAGCGACAATGCGAAAACGATCAGCGAACAAATTCCCAGGGGAATCATCAACAGCCCCCCCTCGGTCAATCGCTGCACAAACGCAGGCATTGCCGAAGCCTCCGCGTCCACCGCTTCTTCGCCAGCCACCGGTTCGGCGGCTGCGGGAACGCCAGTTTGCGGGATCATCGGAGCCGGTTGTGTCACACCACTTCCCCCCATTTGCATTCGCCCCGACTGACTGGGCATCGAAATAGGGCCGGAAGGGGGCGCGGGATACTGGGCATGAACCGGAGCGGCTGCAATGCCTAGCAACAACAAACAGATCGACATTCGCGATCTAAACGAAAGCGTGGCAAGCGGCGTGCAGCAGCAGAGATTGGCTAACATATTAGTGCGAAATTATGTTGATTTGGAATCGTAATCGGACAGGCGAAGGATGTTTCAACGACGTTGGGTGTCTGCCCCAATCACCGCTAGTCGATCTCTCGCAACCAAAGCGTGTTCGCTGTCGGCGAAGCGTTGCAAGAGACCGCTGTAACAAGTTGCGGCGTCTCGATGCCTCCCCAATTTTTCAAAAGACTTCCCTGCTTGAACCAACGCGACGGCCGTCCAGTTGCCTGGCGGGCTGTCAAGGGTTTCCACGATCCGGTAGGCATCAATCGCTTCGGAGTAGCGTTGTTGCAATAAAAAGGTTTCACCGATCAACCATTGGGCTCGACAACGAACCGGGCCCGCGGCCGTGTCCATTCGAACAATTCGCTCAAGACCAACACGTGCCTCTTCCAGCCTCGCCCGACGTATCAACAGTTCGGCTTGCAGGACTTCGACCAGCGTCGTGTCGTCCTCCGGTCCAGCCGCTTCCACCGCGGCCCGCAAGTTCTTGTCGGCGTCGGTCAAGTCGTCCATCGCGACCGAAAGTTCGGCTCGACGAACCAAAGTCGGGAAGTCATCGGCTCCTGCGGTAACCGCCGCATCGAACCATCGCTTCGCCGCCGCAGCACGCCGTGTTTGGATTAGGGCCTCCGCTAGCAATCGAATTCCAGCGGAAGGCAATCGGGCTGCCACATCCACCGTATCGACATCTTCTGCCGCCAACGCCAACAAACTCCACTTTCCTGATTCCGCAGCCCAGCGACAAGCCGCTTCGATCGTTTTGCCCTGGATGCTAGCATCTGGATCTGTGCTTGATAATTTCTGCAGCAGGTAAGCGGCAAGACGCTCTGCATCGGCGTCCGCCCCTTGCTGGCTCAAACGTTTCAGGGTCGCTGCCATGATTTCACCCGCGTCAGGATGACGTTCTGCCGCTAACGTCGATCGCTGCCAAGCCGATTCATCATTTTCCAGGGCCGCATCCACGATGCTGGCCGCAATAAGCGAAGCGGGGATTGGATTGTCACTTGAGTCCCGCGTGACGAATAATCGTTTCCTGATCGAGCGAAGTCCCTCTTGATCGGCGGTTTGAGGATTCGCCGACAAAGTTTCTGCCGCCGCCACCACGACCGGGCTGAGCGGAGCCGAATCGGTGGCATTCACGGAATCGATGATCTGCTGCAAACAGGCATTCCCCTGCTCGGGCTCTCCCGCCTGATTCCAACAGGTCGCGGCCGCACGAAGCGCTCGCGAAGCATCTTCCCCTTCTGGATATTGGTCGGCAAAGCCCATCAGCAAAGCGGCTGCTTCATCGGGAGGGGCTGCCCCCAGAGCGGCTGCCCAGGCGAATCCTAAATTCGCTTTGCGCTGCAATTCTTCGTCGGTTGGATATTGGAGGATCCAGCCATACGCCTTGGATGCAAGCTCAACTTCGTTCTGACCGAGTGCGGCGGCACCTAACCGATTGGCAAATTCGCTAAGGCCAGCCGCCTCCGATTCGGTAGCTTGGCTTAAGACTTCCCACGCTTGCTGACGATGCTTATTCGCAAGTTCACAAGCGACAAGGATGCGCCTAGCCAACGCCAGTCGGCGAGCATCCTCAGCGGTATCCAGGACCTGCTGACTAAGGCTGGCCCCCTGATCCCATTGCTGGCAACGGTATGCCGCATCGGCTGCCGTCAACTGCAGAGGGGTTCGATCAAAATTCTTCGGCGCCCATTCGATGGCTGCCAGGTATTGCTTCAGGGCATCTTCGTGTTGCCCCAAACGCGTCAAGGCTTTTCCGTTCGCCATCGTCGCTTGCAACAGATAGGGCTGATACGCTTGCGCGGCGGATTCGTCGCTGGGGATCGAATCAATGTAGTGCTGCAGGGTTTGGTGGGCCTGCGCGTAATCCTTTGCAGCCAGTTGCTGCAAACCTTGCTGCAACCTCCCGTTCAGATCCGTGCTTTGCGCGAACGCTACCGGAGCTATCAGGATGGCGCACCATCCCCATAGAAATAACAGCTTGCAATGAATCGACGCTTCCTTGCGCATAGTGATACCGGCCGCGAAGGGCCCCTCCTGCCTGCGAGCATACTGATTGCCGACGATCGGGAACAAGAGCGAACCGTTTCGAAAAGCCAAGAATGGTATCGCATGTTGTTTTTTCGCATCGTGAACCGCTGCCCTGACGCCACACTTCCCAAACGCCGCGGACCCACCCAGCCGCGCTAAGTCACTTCACAACAATGACTTACAGACTCAGACAGATCATGGACCAAGGCTCTGGCACAGTGAGTGCGATGCAATGAAAGAGCGAGAAAACTTAGCGTCGCAATTCTCGCAAACCCGCATCGCTTCATGGCTCACGAGCATCACACACCATGCACTGCATTAATACTGCCGAACTTGCTGCTGTCGTCGCCCATCACGGGCCAGGGCTGCTTTACCATCGCTCCATGCTGCCCACCGAAGCGATGACGAAATACTGGACGGCGGCTCGCAACCGGTTTGACCTTTGGCATCACGCGATCGGACGCTATCGGCGAATCGAAGAAAGTGGCCACACGATCGAACTGCGACAATGGTGGGACGACCATATCCCTTTGCTAGAAGAGGTTCTGGTCACGGAATGTTTGACACGAGTCTACGCGGCGCTTGCATCCGGCCTGGACCGTGAGTGTGCGAAGTCCGAAATCAAACCGATTGCCCATTCCGTTCATTTAACCCATATCGAAGTCCGCTTTCGCGTCTTGAATCTGATGGTCCACGGTCGTGGCGGCCGCGTCGACGAAGCGGTCCGGCTGAATCGCTTGCGAACCGAAGTCGAACGCTGGACGGACGTGCTTCTCGGATCGATGGGGGCCCACTTTCCAGAACCACTCGAATACGCCATCAACCAGCGACGTGCCGCAGCCCATGCGAACGATGCTCGACTTCTGCCAGCCGGCGCAGCCCGCGACACCGCCAACTGGTTGACGTCTGCCACCATGCGTGACGCCTTGATGCGGCGTTGCAGCAACGCCCCCGCCCTCCCGGCATGCAATCGCCAGGTCACCGAAGCGGTAATGCTTTGCCTACGTCCCGACCTATTCGATTCCCATGGGATGATGAAATCGCTGTGGTTGCATCGGCTTCAAACCGGCGCCGACCAGGCGGACCGAGTGCTTGAAGAAATGTCGGCGGATGATTTGACGGCGGGAACGACACTGGGAAGTTACGAAGCCGTTCGCAACCCAGATCTGCTCCGCAGGATTCTGTAGAAGAAAATTTCTTTTGATGGCAAACGAGCCTTCAATGGAAATGCCAGCAAAGGCCCTCGATAGTTGCTAGGATTGGCGGCAGCCCTCCTTAATTCTCTTGCCTGCCTGAATGCTCATGCCAACCGAACCTGATTCCGCAATCGGTCATAGCGGGCCCCCCAGCTCCTCACCGCAGCCCGCAAGTGCGATCCGAATGCAGGTGGTTGCCGTCAGTTTTGTGATGGCTTTCTTGCTCTACCTGGATCGAGTCTGCTTGGGGGAAATGGTTAAAAGCGATTCGTTTCTAGGCGATTTCCCGGACGCAAGCAAAGAACAAATCGGGGAAGTCCTCGGAGCCTTTTTCTTTGCCTATGCCCTTTTCCAAGTCCCTGCGGGCTGGATCAGCGATCGCTTTGGCGGTCGAGCCATGCTGACTTTTTATATCCTTGCTTGGTCCGGGCTGACGGCGTTCTCAGGGATGGCGACCAGCCTAAGCGGTCTGCTGATGGCTCGGCTTGCATTTGGAGTCGTGCAGGCGGGGGCTTACCCGACCAGTAGCGGTGTGATTCGAAACTGGTTTCACTTCCGTGATCGAGCGATGGCCAGTTCGTTCGTTTCGATTGGAGGTCGCCTTGGGGGGACGCTCGCCCCATTCCTGACAACCTTGCTGGTGCTCCAGTTAGGAAGCTGGCGCTACGTTTTGTACCTGTACGGTTTCATTGGAATCGCGTCGGCGATCGCGTACTGGATGATTGTGCGGGACGACCCGCGAGAACATCCCAGTGTGAATCCAGCGGAACTGGAAAAGATCGGATCCCAAGGGGAAGCGGAACCGAAAACGAACCTCCGTGATATCCTCCCGATGATGGGGGCCATCATGGCCAGTCGTTCCTTATGGCTGAATGCACTCGCTCAGTTTTGCTTGGTGTTTGGCTGGGTTTATCTGATCACTTGGCTACCCACCTACCTGAAAGAAGAGAAGGGCGTGGAATCCTTCTTGGGTTCAATAATGGTCACCGGCGTTTTAGCGATCGCGATCCCGGGCCAGTTGATTGGCGGCTGGTTAGGCAATCAAGCGGTCATCCGTCTGGGACACCGCTGGGGACGCGTCGCACCATTAAGCGGGACCTGCTTCCTCGCCGGAATCGCCTACGTCGGTTGTTCAAGTTTCGATTCGGTTTGGTTGATCGTCGGCTGCTGTGCGATGGTTTCCCTGATGACCGACATCGGCAACCCAACGGTCTGGGCTTTTATGCAAGACGTCGGGGGACGCAACACTTCGGCCGTCTTTGGCTGGGGAAATATGTGGGGCAATTTAGGGGCCGCAGCCAGCGCCGTTGCCGTCCCCCACCTACTGAACCTTGGAAACTCCCTCGATTCGATCTTCAGCGACGGGCAGATCCTTGTCTTCCTGACTTGTGCTGGGATGTACGGGGTCGCAGGACTGGCCGTCCTGGGGACCGACGCGACCAAACCGATTCGAGGCCAACAGAACGATAAAAAGGAAGCTTAAGATGAAATGGATCTTTGATGCACATCTAGACCTCAGCCTAAACGCTTTGGAGTGGAATCGGGACTTACGACGGACCGTTGCCGACATCCGCGAATTCGAACGGACCTTGCCACCTCGCTTGGCCGGGCAAGCCGCCGGGACTGTTTCTCTGCCCGACATGCGGCGCGGCGGAATCGGGTTGTGCGTGGCCACCCAAATCGGCGGCTGCATGAAACCAAGCTCCTTTGTAGCGAACTGGGAATCGCCATCCCAGGCTTGGGCGATGTCTCAGGGGCAGCTCGCCTGGTACCGCGAGATGGAACGCCAAGGTGAGATGATCCAAATCACCGACCTCGCCGGCCTGGAATCGCAAATCCAACGCTGGGCAGATCCCGTTGCCGCAGCCGCTCGTAACGAGCCCATCGGTTACATCCTCAGCCTAGAAGGTGCCGATTCGATCGTCACCCTCGACCACCTGGACCAAGCCTGGGAGTACGGCCTGCGCGCCCTCGGGCCAGCGCACTACGGGATCGGCCGATACGCGATGGGACATGATGTGGAAGGTTCTTTTCCACCGATCGGAATCGAACTGATAAAGAAAATGGACCAGCTGGGGATGATCCTCGATGTGACGCATTTGAACGAACCCTGCTTCTGGCAGGCGCTGGAACATTTCAGCGGTCCCATCTGGGCAAGCCATCAGATGTGCCGAGCATTGGTCGACGACGTCCGGCAATTCAGCGATCGCCAGATTTCGGCACTGATCGAACAAGGCGCCGTATTAGGGGCAGCCTTCGATGTTTGGATGGTCGTCCCCGGCTTCATTCGCGGTGAATCAACGCCCACGTCGATCGGCGTCGGCATGGAACAGATCGCCGACCATATCGATCACGTTTGCCAGCTCGCAGGAAACGCTCAGCATTCGGGCATCGGCAGCGATCTAGACGGAGCCTATGGCAAGGAACAATCGCCTAGCGATCTGGATACGATCGCGGACATGCAAGCCCTTGATGGAATCCTGACGCGTCGCGGCTACAGCGAGGAAGACCGCGAAGCAATCTTTCATGGCAACTTCCTCCGAACGCTCCGCCAAGCTTGGTCATAGGGCTGATTTCACGCTCCGTGCGGGACGCGAAATCGATAAGCAACCGGTGCCCGGTGACGCAGCCTAAGCGGGTGGAGGCCCCGCGATACCGCAGGGGAGTGACCACCACTCGCCGTTGACGCGGGGAACGTCAACCGACGTGAATCAGGCTTCACTACTTGCCTGTTTCAGCTTGATCTAGAAACACGATTGCCGACGGATTCCCCACGGCTGCGTAATGATCGGTAAAAATCAGCTTTCCTGTTTTCGCATCAACTCGAAACACCGATACGTGATCCGCCCGTTGGTTGCAGCAATACAAGAACTGACCGGTCGGATCAAAATTGAAACTGCGAGGGTAATCGCCACGCGTCCACTCTTCTCCGACGTAAGTCAATGTCCCGTCGTCGTTGACCGAAAAAATCCCGATGCTGTCGTGCAAACGGTTCCCGACATAAACAAACCGGCCGTCATTGGAAACCAGAATCCCCGAACAGAAGTTGCTCCCTTTAAATTCGGGCGGGAGCGTCGAAAGCGTTTGGCGATGCTTTAGGTTCCCGGTTTCGACATCAAAATCAAACAGGGCAACGGTCGAACCTTCTTCTTGGATCGAATAAAACCATTTGCCGTTTGGATGAAAATGGAAATGCCGTGGTCCATCGCCCGGAGGAAGCGAAACGAAGGCAGGCGTGTTGGGAATCAATTTTCCAGTTTCCCGATCCAGTTTCCAAACGTAGATGCGATCCAATCCCAGATCAACATGCAGCACAAACTGTCCCGAAGGGTCGGAATGAATCATGTGAGCATGCGTGCGGTCGTGGCCGCTGATCGCAAAACTTCCAGGAGGAGCATGAGTCGCCTTGGTTGGTCCAATTTCCCCTTCGTCCACCTGGATGTCCGTGGCCTGGCCAAGTTTCCCATCTGCCAAGATCGGCAAAACGGAAACCGAGCCTCCAAAATAATTGGCAACCAACAGGAAGCGTCCGCTTGGATCCAGGCTCACGTAGGTGGGGCCTGCACCTCCCGACGACACCGAATTCAGCGGGGTTAGTTTGCCGCCATCAGGATCGATGGCAAACGCACTGACAGTTCCCTCTTTGTTTTCGCCAACACGATCGGTTTCATTGGCCGAATAGAGTCGATTGCCTGCGGCATTGATCACCAAACTGCTTGGACTGGTGCCCAGCAGAAACTCGCCAACTTGGGTCATCGCTCCCGTTTGACGATCGACGTGAAAGCGGTGAATGCCTCGTCCATTTCCTGGTGGCAGATCGACCTGAGTCGGAAGCATGTCTTGCAAGGGAGCACTAAAGGTCCCTACATAGGCGACCAACGGTTTCTCGGCACTCGTTTGCTGCGAGTAAGCCGAACGGGCCAACAAAAAAGAACTCCCTAGTCCAACGGCGAAAAACACCGTTAACAAACGGGAGGATTGCGTAAAGAAGGATTGATTCATGTTGTTTAGCATGCAGCGGAAGGATTATGGGGAGGGAATCTGCCGTGAGGCACGACAAGATGATTTTAACCTAATCTCAATTCCTGTTGGCGGTCGCTGAAAGTTGCTGATTTATCGATCATTCCGGACACCTCCCCCCCACACGACGCGGACTTTCCGGACAGTCCCAATGCATGCGCCGCGTCTGGAACCCAATACTCCCTGGCTGTCGCGATCGGTTGCTTTGCTAGAATCAGGCTCTCCGACCGCGGGAACCTCCGGCGTCGCGTCCTCGACTGGCCTTCGCCACACGTACAACCCCAACCATGAACATGAACCAAACGCTTCTCGATTACCTGCAACGCATCCTGAATGCCCCGGTCTACGACGTTGCCATTGAATCGCCTCTTGAACAAGCGGAAAAACTATCCAAGCGGTTAGGCAATCGAATTTGGCTAAAACGAGAGGACACGCAACCGGTCTTCAGCTTCAAGCTGCGCGGAGCCTACAACAAGATGTCGCGGCTAACGTCGGCGGAACTGGCTCGGGGGGTCGTCTGTGCATCGGCGGGGAACCATGCACAAGGCGTTGCCCTCAGTGCGAAGCGGCTCGGTTGCAAAACCGTCATTGTCATGCCGGTAACCACTCCGCGACTTAAATCGGATGCGGTCCGCGCCCTCGGCGGGAACGTGGTCTTACACGGTGAAAGCTACTCCGACGCGCATGCCCACGCACTCGAGATCGCAGAACGCGACCGATTGGTTTTTGTGCATCCCTTTGACGATCCCGATGTCATTGCCGGGCAAGGAACGATCGGGATGGAAATCCTTCGCCAACACCAACATCCAATCCATGCGGTCTTCGTCGCGATCGGCGGAGGAGGCTTGATTTCAGGAGTCGCCGCCTACCTCAAAGCCGTACGCCCCGACATCAAAATTGTCGGAGTCCAGATGGAAGATTCCGATGCCATGATCCGATCGATCCGCAAAGGCGAACGCGTCACGCTAGAAGATGTAGGCTTGTTTTCCGACGGGACGGCTGTCAAACGGGTTGGCGAGGAAACGTTTCGACTGACCAAGAACTTGGTCGATGACTTCGTGCTTGTCGATACCGATGCCGTCTGTGCTGCGATCAAAGATGCGTTCGAAGATACGCGAAGCATTCTGGAACCAGCCGGGGCGATTGGAATCGCAGGCATGAAAAAATACATCGCCCAGCACAATATTGAAAATGAATCGCTGGTCGCCATCACCTGCGGTGCCAACATGAATTTCGACCGTCTGCGATTCGTCGCGGAGCGAGCCGAAGTTGGCGAAGCCCGCGAAGCCTTGTTTGCCGTCACGATCCCTGAAGAGCGGGGCAGTTTCAAACGCCTGTGCGAAGTGATCGGGCAACGCAGCGTGACCGAATTTAGCTACCGGATCTCCAATGCAAAGCAGGCTCACGTGCTGGTCGGGCTGGCCACCAATGATCGTCAGGAAGCCAAAGCCATTCGCACAGCATTTACCGAAGAGGGTTTTGAATCGATCAACTTGGTCGACGATGAACTGTCCAAGGAACACATTCGGTACATGGTGGGCGGCCGAAGCCAAGCCTCACAGAATGAACACCTGTATCGCTTTGAATTCCCGGAGCGCCCCGGGGCACTGATGCGTTTCTTATCAAGCATGCATCCCAACTGGAACATCAGCCTGTTCCACTACCGCAACCAAGGCGCCGACTACGGACGAATATTGGTCGGAATCCAAGTGCCCGATAGCGATCTGAAAGCGATCTCGAATTTCATCGAAGGCCTAGGATACCCCTGCGTGGAAGAAACCCAAAATCCTGTTTACCGCATGTTCCTCTAAAAACGGGCTGTCGTTTTAATCGGAAGCAGAAAAAGATTGCGGCCTTTCGCGGGGCGAAAGGCGACAATCACCCAGTCGGCAACCCAAAGAACGAACACGGGAGACTGGACGCAGTTGCCAGTGATTGCACCGACCTGGGGAAGCCGGGCGGAAACCCACAATTGCTTCCGCCGGTGGAAATCGGCCCTGCGATTTGCACCGGCGCGCGGGCAGACGAACACACTGGAGAGCTTGCGTCGTCCGCTGACGTGTTGCTTGCACGCCTCGGCCCTCTCAGCCCGTCGATAGAAACGGGCAAAACAAAGCTCAAAGAATCTTGGCAAAATTGCTACTCTCGGCCCCCAGAAACCGATATAGTGAGTACGGATGCAATTCCAAGCAACCATACCACAGGATTAAAGGCGGGCAAACCTTCATTGCTTCCTTGGTGGTTCACGGAAGCGATCCTCTTTTCCAATTTTCTTTTCTATCCCCCAAAGGGCTTATCCTATGAAACGGAACGCTTTTACTTTAGTTGAATTATTGGTGGTGATTGCCATCATCGGTGTCTTGGTTGGCTTGCTCTTACCAGCCGTCCAAGCCGCTCGCGAAGCCGCTAGACGAATGAGCTGCAGCAACAACTTCAAGCAGTTAGGGCTGTCGCTGCACAATTACCACGACACGCATCAGGCCTTCCCACTCGGGGCCACTGCGATCACGCAGGGACTTTCGCTACACGTCGCGTTGCTGCCATTCATGGAACAAGGCAACAAGTACGATCGATTTATCATTGAGGAAGTCTTCAATAGCGCAAACAATCGACCGTTGACTCAAGACGCCCCAATGGCGATGTACATTTGCCCTAGTTCGCCGGAAAATACCGCGGATGATACCGAAGCCGATTACACGACTCACTACTACGGCGTCATGGGGCCGACAGGCACCAACCCTCAATCCGGCGTCGCCTACAAAGAAAACACTTCCGGCGCACACGGTGGTTGGAGCGAACAAGGGCTATTTCGCTGGGGGCTGAAACCTAAAAACTTCGCCAACATCGTTGACGGAACTTCGAACTCTTTGGCCTTTGGCGAAATTTCATGGTCCGAACGGAATGGAAACGCGACTCGCTATCGAGCATGGACGCGTGGCGGCCAAGTGAATCAATACATGGCACCTGCCAAGAACATTGCTCGCGCCATCAACTCCGATTACACGGCCCTGTTTAATGACATGAGCATGGGCAGCGAGCACCCAGGCGGTGCGATGTTTGGGCTTTGCGACGGCTCGGTTCGGTTCGTTTCCGAAACCATTAACTTCAGCACGTACCTATCCGCTGCAAGTGTTAACGGACGCGAGTCCGACGGTCTTTAAACCTTTTTTGATGACCATCCCACTGCCGCCTGCGATTGGATCGCAGGTGGCTTTCTTATTTTATGAATCTGTCTCTTTAGCCCTGCATCAAAAAATGAAAAGACTGTCTCCCGCTTTATTGCTCTGTGCCGCCGTCCTGCTGCTATCGCAAATCGGCTGCGGACCAGCCGACCCAAGAGGACAAAACGTCAGTGGTTCCGTCACCTTTAAGGGGGCTCCGGTCCAAATGGGTGACATTCAGTTCCTGCCAAAATCGGGCAACCCTGGACCCGCGGGAAGTGCGAAAATTATCAACGGAAAATACGATACCGCAGCCGAGGGCGGAAAAGGGACCGTCGGCGGCCCTCACGAAGTGATCATCAACGGGTTTGACGGGAAAGCCGAACCGGATGCGGAACTGCCCCTCGGAAAGCCCCTCTTTAGCGATTACAAAGTCGAACTGGATATCCCTACCGAAGGCGACGGAATGACAAAAGACTTTGATGTCACCGACAAGAAATAGTCGGTAAAGAAGACTTCCCCTTCGATTGCATTCCTGGCCCCATCCCAGGAATGCAATCCAATGGCTGCAGCGCAAACCAGTGCCAGTCAAACCTAGACTTGCCCTGGGGACGCCAACTGGACGGCCAAACGAATCGCCTGGACCATGCTGCTGTGCCCGGCGATTCCTTGCCAAGCAATGTCCATGGCGGTCCCATGGTCAACGGACGTGCGCACGATCGGCAGCCCCAACGTGACGTTCACCGCGTCATCAAAGGCAAGTGTCTTCAGCGGAATCAGCCCCTGGTCGTGATACATGCAAATGTAGACGTCGGTTTCCAGGCGTTTTGCTGCGGTGAATGCGGTGTCGGGCGGCAGGGGGCCCTGAACGTCCATCCCCGCTTCTCTCGCTCGATCAATGGCCGGCTGGATGATTCGCTCTTCCTCCTGCTGACCGAACAGCCCGTGTTCTCCGGCGTGCGGATTCAAGCCGCAGACAGTGACGCGCGCCTTGCGTTGACGAATCCGCGACACCACCTCGTGCCCCATTTGAATCGATTCAAAAATCCCCTCCGTGGTAAGCAGCCGCGGCACCTCGGCGTACCCGACGTGCACCGTCACCAACACACAGCTAATCTGCGGCGCGGTCAACATCATGCGAACATTGGACGAATGAGTGCGTGACGCCAACAGTTCGGTATGGCCGGGAAAAGGAATCCCTGCCAGATGCCAAGCCTCTTTCTGGATCGGCCCCGTCACGACCCCAGCCACCTTGCCCTCGATGGCCAAATCGATACCAGTCGTAACGTACTGGTAAGAAGCACTACCATTTTCAGCACAGATTTGTCCGGGCTGCACAGCTGAGAAATCGCCGGCAGGGTCCAGGATGGGAACCTCAGGTAGGTCGACGCCAATCTTAGCAGCAACTTGCTGCAAAACCGTGCGATTGCCAATCAGCTGAGGACGGCAAAAAGCAAGGATTTCGGGAATCGCCCGCAGCGAAACTTCAGGACCAATTCCAGCAGGGTCACCGGTGGTGATTGCAATCGCAGGGAGTGACATTCTTACTTAGCAGGCTTTCCGTAGCCACTGTTCAATCGGCGAGGCGTCGCTTCCGTAAGGGAGCGAACCAAGCAACGGAACATGGCAGTATTTTCGTATTTCAGTGAGGTTGGTTTCTGCAGACGCATCGCTGCGTGACATCGCTTGATTCAGGATAATGCCAGCAAGGTTCAGCCCCTCTCCATCGGCAAAATGTTTAGCCGCCAAAGTGGTCGCAACCACTTGATGAATCACCCCTAACCGATTTTCTGCCACTAAAACCAAAGTGGCCCGCAAGGCATAGGCCAAGTCGGCGTTGCTAAATCGGTCTGCCAAAGGAGAAAAAAGGCCCCCGGCCCCCTCGACGATTAACAACGAACAGCGGCCATACCACCACTTGGCTCCCTCAATCAGTTCGTCCTTGTCGACGATTCGATTTTCTAGTGCCGCGGCCGATGGGGGTGCTAAAGGAGCCGCAAACCGCTGAGGGCAAACACGTTCGAGGCTTTCCGGGCGGCCCGCTGACTGCCACAATCCCAATGCGTCCTCGGACACAAGTTCGCCGTTGCGATAGTCACAGCCGCTGGCGACAGGCTTGTAGACTCCAATCTTCATTCCGTAGCCGGCAAGCAATTTTGCCGTCAAACTAGCGACGTAGGTCTTCCCCACATCGGTGTCGGTCCCCGTAAAAAAGAGGATGGGAGGTGCTTTGACGATCATGCCCACCATCCGGTCGATTCGGGAGGGAAGGAGGAAGAGTGAAAATTAAGAACGGTTGCCGCATTATAGGGGGTAGAAGCTGCTGGCGGTTTTGAATTACAAAACGATATCCAATGATGAACGCCCTTCCCCGAGACCAATTTATGACACGCGACGTTTCTTTAGCCCTAGTGCAAATGCAATGCTCCGAAGATAAGCAGCAAAACGTCTGTAAAGCGGTCGAGCGAATTGTAGCAGCTGCAGAGAAAGGGGCGCAGATCATTTGCCTGCAAGAATTATTTACCAGCCCCTACCCCTGCCAGGAAGAAGACCACCGGGTTTTTGACTGGGCGGAATCGATCCCCGGCCCGACAACCGACGTGCTTGGCAAGGTTGCTGCAAAATACGAGGTCGTGATTGTCGCCTCGCTATTCGAACGCCGGGCACCTGGGCTTTATCACAACACGGCCGCCGTCCTGGACGCGGACGGAAGCATTGCGGGCATCTACCGGAAAATGCATATCCCCGATGACCCGTTGTACTATGAAAAATTCTACTTCACCCCCGGTGACTTAGGGTTCAAGGTCATCGAAACCCGATACGCCAAACTTGGAGTCGGCGTCTGCTGGGACCAGTGGTTCCCCGAAGCGGCGAGACTGTTTGCCTTGGGCGGAGCAGAGATCTTGCTCTACCCAACGGCGATCGGCTGGATCGATGAAGAAAAGGAAGAATTTGGCAAAAATCAGTACAATGCTTGGCAGACCTCCATGCGCGGGCATGCGATTGCAAACGGGCTGTGGGTTGCCGCCCCAAACCGCGTCGGCACCGAAGGGCGGATCGAATTCTGGGGCGGTTCCTTTTTCGTTGCACCAACCGGCGAAGTCATCGAACAAGGGTCCCACAGCGACGAACAAACCCTGATCCAGACCTGTTCGTTAGACATGCTTGATCTGGTCCGCACCCACTGGCCATTCTTGCGGGATCGCCGAATCGATGCTTATGGTGGGCTGCTGCAGCGGCACCTATCGCCGTAACGAAACGGCAAAGCCCCCATCCAGAACTCAACCGCACTCCCTGTTTTTTTTCTGTCCTACCACCTAGATAAGCGATACCATGCAATCGATTGCCACTGCAATTACCGAATCGGCCAACCTATCCATCGGTTATGCCCAACGTCTTATGACCGATGTTAAAGCGGACCAGTTCGGACGCTTCGCAACCGGATCCAACGGACCTATCGACTCAAACCATCCTGCGTTCGTGTTCGGGCATCTTTGCTTGTACCCCGCCCGAATGCTCGAAGACCTAGGGCTGGATGCAAGCAAAATCGAAGCCCCCGCAAACTACCACGAACTGTTTAAGCCCGGAGTCGCCTGCAGCGACGACGTAAATGGCGACATCTATCCTCCAATGGATGAAATCATGTCCCGGTTTTACGACTCCTACGCAGCGGCCCTGAAAGAGATCGCTAACATCGACAACGCTGCCTACGAAGTCGCAAACCCACTTGAGCGCATGCGTGAGCGTTTCTCCACAATGGGATCGATGCACACTTTTTACATGGGTGGCCACATGATGATGCACCTAGGCCAAATCAGTGCATGGCGCCGAGCGATCGGAATGCCAGCCGCCTAGCAAAAAGCAAATTCCTTCGCCGGCAAGCAGGCTGGCGGTTAAGAGAAGACGTCCTTTCGCGCGGGACGTAAAATTCATAAGTGATGGCTTTAGCGTTTCACAAGCCAAGCTTCACCTGCAGTAAGCGTTCCGTTTCGGGCTAGCCCGACGGAACTCGCAACGGGAAGCGATCAACCTGCTCGCTCAGGACCAGGTGTTAAAACGCAGCAAAGCCGTCCATTTATAAATCGCTTGCCCGCAAGGACAAGCGTACAAGCGCAACACCAATCGCCGTTGCTTACCACTGGGAGTATGGCTTTGCCTTCAGTACGGCTTTTTCGATTTTGCTGACGGTGTTTGCGTATTGGGGTTTGACCTTTAGGGTTGCCCAGTCGGGGTGCGCGACAAAGGCTTTCCAGCCAGCTTGGCGGGCTTCGTCCGTTGGGTACACGGTCAAGTAAGTCAGATTGGGGCAGTTTGGTCCGACGATCGCTTGACCAAAGAAAACAGGCTGGATCCCACAGTCCAAGAAGATTGGAATTTCACCGTTGTTGAACATGTGAACCTTGACGATTCCCTTTTGCTCCGTCGCACTTTCGTACGTACGCAGTTCATAGACGCGTTCGTCTTTTGGAGCGATCGATTCGGTGGGTGCCTCCATGCGTGGCATCGATTCAAAGGCAATCAGCAGTTCGCTTCGAATTCGGCTGAACGGAGCTTGGTCCACAGGCAATTCAAGGTAATCCTTGCCAGCTTTTTGATAGGCTTCGTCGCTTGCCAAAGCCGCTTGAACTTCAGGCAATTGAGCGGGCGAGTTGAACGGGATAACGACGGTAACTTGCTGGTTTGCTGGTTCAGCTTGCGGATCAAAAAGGACTCCTACTGGACCGATGCCTTGGCGTTGAAGCGCTGGCAAAAGGGCTTTTTCTAAATACGCATCCAGAGCCGCGGGGTCACCGTTTTCGCCCAGCTGATAGGTGCGAACTTCGTAAAATTCTCGCGTCGTTTCTTCGGCGCTGGCAAGGTTCACGGTAACCGCCATTAAAAGGCCGGCAAAAAGAAGTGCGAATAATCGTTGGCAAGCCATGTTTTTCATTCGGTCAAAAGTTAGAAATAAGTAAGAACCAGCAATAACGATCCCTCGCGATCTAAGAAACGTTATTTCCCTGTCGCTGCAGTTGGTAATCACCCGAGAGGATATCCTGCCACCATTCCGGATGATCCAGATACCATTCTACGGTCTTACGAAAGCCGCTGGCGAAGTCTTCCTTGGGATGCCAGTCAAGTTCTTCGGCTATTTTCGAAGCATCAATGGCGTACCGCAGATCATGCCCAGGGCGATCGGTTACGTAGGTAATTTTCTTCTCGTGCATTTGCCCTGATTCACAAGGCCGCAAATCGTCCAACAGCCCGCACAGAGTCTTTACTAGTTCAAGGTTCGTACGTTCGTTGTTTCCGCCAATATTATAGGTCTGGCCTATTTTTCCTTCTTGAACAACCTTCAGGAGGGCTTCGCAGTGATCGACCACGTACAACCAGTCGCGAATGTTTTCACCTTTGCCATAGATCGGGATCGGTTCGTTACGCAAACATTTAAGAATGACAACCGGGATCAATTTCTCAGGGAACTGATAGGGACCATAATTATTACTGCAATTGGTCACCAAAACGGGCAGTCCGTAGGTGTCGTGCCAGGCGCGGGCCAAATGGTCGCTGGAAGCCTTGCTGGCTGAGTATGGAGAATGGGGCGTGTATGGGGTCGTTTCAGTGAACAGGCCAGTTTCGCCCAATGATCCGTAAACTTCATCGGTCGATACATGCAGAAAACGAAATTCCGACTGCCCTTGCGCCGAGAGGCCTCGCCAATACTGGAGGCTGGCCTGAAGTAGCTGAAAGGTGCCGACAACGTTTGTCTGGATAAACTGCCCAGGGCCGTCGATAGACCGGTCGACATGACTTTCTGCCGCCAAATGCATCACCGCTTCGGGCTGGAAGCTGGCAAACGCTTGGGACACCGCTTCCGCATCCGTAATGTCGGCCTGCAAAAACTGGTAATTTGGGTGGCTGTCGAGATCTTTTAGGGAGGCAAGGTTACCCGCGTACGTCAATTTGTCCACATTCAGGACGGTGTGCCCCGATTCGATAGCCAGGCGGACGAGATTGGAACCGATGAAACCGGCGCCGCCAGTGATTAAGACGCGCATTAAGGCTGCCTGTCTGCAGGAATAAAGATCTGGATCAGAGAAAAACGATTGTAATCGCTTCTCTAGCCGCTGTCTTTTGCAGGGCCGACCATAAATAGCAGAACAGTGCACGCCCAATGCCACCTACTTTGGCATCTGCGGCCGAATTTCCTAGCGGATCGGCGCATCATTGTTTTTTCTATGCGATTGCCGGACGGCTCGCGCCGTTCCGCTAAGAAAGTAGACGACACTGGGCGCACGGTGTCCGGCCCTTTACGCGGGAATTCAGACCCGCCGTAGGAGCCCCCTCAATGCCGCGAAGATTTGAACTTGAAAACCTTAACCGCATGTACCTGAATACTCGCTCAGGATGCAGGAATTTTGCCGATCACTTCCATCTGGCAGTCGTCCAATTCCACCGAAACACCTTGGTTCATGAACCGCACGTCGACGACCAATCGAATTTCGTGTTCGCGGCGGATCACCCGACCTTCATAGCCGGCGAATTGCCCGTTCTTGATACGAACAATGTCCCCGGGCTCGATACGCGATTCCGGAGCCAACGATTCGCCGGTCCCGATGAGTGCGTGGACCTGACGTAAATCGGTAATCAAAAGATCCGTTTGCGTGACGGGAACGCAGCGCGAGACGCAGCCACTACAGACCGCTTGATAGCGAGCTTCTTCGTCGCCCTGAAGAAAGACGTAGTTTGCGAAGAGTGGAGAATATGACTTTCGCAACCGTCCGGCAGGGGAGCGGTAGCGGCGTTCAATAATCGGGCCGTAGTGGGCAATTTCTGCTTGCCGCAGTTGCCGCATCAGGGCCTTCTCTTGGCGCGAACGCGTGTAAATCGCCCACCAAGGGGCCTCGACGCTTACCGTTTCAAGAAGATTTGCAGGGAAGATATCGGGTTCTTCAGGCAGCAACGGCATCGACACGTACTCCAGCTGTAAAAGTGCGACGAAACAAGACTCCATTTTGGTTTCATACGCCGTCATCGATTTCATTCACATTCAATCGAATCCAGTCAATAGTCTGATCGATTTAAAGCAGATTGAACAGCACCAGTGAATGAGGGGATACCATTGGCTCATTAGGGGACCTTACAATTGGAGCCCTGATTCATTTTCCGAAGCCCGCTGAGAGAGAGTGCGATGAGCCGAATACGTGTTGCTGGGATTAGTTTTGAGCATTTCCATATGGGAGATAACCTGCGCGCCGTGGCGGAGAATCCGGACGTTGAATTGGTCGGAATTTGTGATCCCCAGGAAGATCGCATGGCGGAAGCCATTCGCACCTTTGACATTCCTGCAGAGAAGGTCTTTACCGACTATCAAAAATGTTTGGCCGAATCACAGCCCGATGTCGTGGTCCTCTGTCCCTCCGCTGCAGACCATGGACTTTGGACCGACCGCATCATGCAGTTCGGCGCCGACGCCATTATCGAAAAACCGATGGCAGCATCGCTGGCCGAAGCCGATCAGATGATCGCAGCCGCCCAATCTGCGGGCAAACGATTGATGATCAACTGGCCGCTCGCTTGGTCGGCTCCGCACCAAACAGCCAGACGAATGATCGAAGCGGATGAGATCGGCGAAGTGATCGAAGTTCACTACTACGGAGGCAATCGTGGGCCTCTGTACCACGGCGCGGACAAACGCGAAACGACCGCCGAGGAAATCGCTCGCGAAAAACCGAAAAGTTGGTTCTACTCCAAGGCCGCTGGCGGCGGGTCTTTGCTGGATTACATCGGCTACGGGACCACGATCGGGACCTGGTTCTTCGGCGGCCGCAAACCGATTGAAGTAACGGCTACGGTCGATCAGCCCGAAGGCCTTGAGGTGGATGAACATTGCATTGCGGTCGCTCGATACACGACCGGATTAAGCAAGTTTGAAACACGCTGGGGAACCTTTACAGATCCTTGGACCCATCAGCCCCAGCCTCGGTGTGGTTTCGTGATTGTCGGGACCAAGGGAACCATCGGCTGCTACGACTACCAGACAAGCCTGTTTGTGCAAACCGAACAGAAGCCCGCAGGGTTTGAAATGGCGGCCGACCCGCTGGCGCCGGAATCGAAGAACTTGATTAACTACTACGTCAGCCGAGTCCAGAACGATCTGCCGATCGATGGACCATGCAGCACCGAAATATCAAGGATCGGGCAGCAGATCGTCGATACCGCCATCAAAAGTGCAGCTGAGCAGAAAACAATCAAACTGCTTGGCTAAACCAACCGATTCCATGCCCCAAATCGTTCAGATTACTGAGCGATTAGTTGCAGCGGATTGAAATGGACCTCAGGATTTTCAGTCCGCTGCTGCTCGATTTCGGAATCGCTGACCTGGGTTCCTTGAACGTCAATCTGCTCCAACGTTTTAAAACGAAGCAATCGCTTGACGGTTTCAGCGGTCACCTGGGTCCCAGTTAACCAAACGGTTTCCAGAGGCGTCTGCGCCGCTAATTCCGCCAAAGCCGGATCACCAATTTTTGTCAGACTGAGATCTAGTTCGCTTAGTCGACTGGCTTGGTGCAACCACTCGGCAAGGGAATCATCAATCGCAGTTCGTTCCAAGTTCAGCTGATCCAACGATCCCGGCGCCGGAACCAAACGCGTTACATCGGCGGTATCGACCGCCAAGCCGCTCAGGTCTAACCATTGCAGATCGGGCTGCGGCGGCAACGCTGCTAGCCCGGCCGCGGTGACACGGGTCCTACCCAAACAAATGGCTTTTAAAGACACGTCGGTCGCCGGCGGAAAAAGACGCTGGTCATCCAAGCGAAGGAAGGGGATCATCTGCTTGGTGATCGCTTGAAGGTCCATCGGCGGTGAGACGATCGGCGGTTCCTCCGCAAGCCGCGGGATGGCGTATTCCTTTGTCAGCTGGGCAAACAAGGCCTGTTGATAACGATGGTCCTGGTCGTCCATAAGCAGATGCGTGTAGGCGGCGGCATGGGCATACCAACGGGCTAAGTCCTCGCGTTGCTGCGCCGCGATCCGCCCAGCAGGAATCAGTTCGGCTAAAGGCATAGAATCACCAGCGCTCAACCAACGATAGCGGGCAAACTGCAGTCGCGGAGATTCCCAGCCACCGACCCAGCCTTGCGTCTTGCCGAAACGAACCGATTCCATATAAGTGGCAATTCCCTCGATCAGCCAAAACTGCGAAGCTTCGCCCGGCAACTGATCCGGTTTCAACCGTGACCGAGTTGCCTCGCTAAGCAATTGGTGCGTCAATTCGTGCTGCCAGGTCGCTGGGTCGGCTTCTTCTCCGGCAAAAAGGAAAGTGCAGCGCTGCGGATCCGAATAAAAACCGGTCGACCGTTCGATACCGGGAACGTGGGGATTTAGCGTCCGGATGTAATCGGCTGCGTCTTTGAACAGCACGACTTGCATCCGCTGATTGCCACGACCAATCGCCCCATCCCCGCGAAGGCCTCGACCGACGTCGGTACGCCCTTCCCAAAGAGGAAAAAAGACCTGGGCCCAGACCCAGTAAAATCGTTCCAGCTGTTCGCCAACGCTCGCGATGGCTTCAGGATCTGCGGTGGAAAAGATCGTAAAATGAGCGGTTTCAACTTGCTGGTAACTGCCGGGCCGCCAACGCAAAATCGGAGGCGCGGAGCGACCGCGACGTGTGACCACCTGAGACGTTTTTGCGGGGGGCAACCCCAATGCTCGGCGAGCCAGCAGGTTGCCGGGATCCGCATGATGGCACTGCCAGAGCGTGTGAAATGCTGCGGCGGCGTCTCCGGCGGCGATTTCGCTGTTCGCTTGCTGCCACAAGGTTTTCGACTTTGCCGCGTCGCCTGCCTCGGCGGGCAACGGAAAATAAACCAAGCGGCAGTCAGGACGCTCTGCCAATAGCAGCGGCATCCCGGCCGAAGCGAACCATGCCAGAAGGATTAAGCGGAGCATCCAGGTCGACTTTCACGAACGGCAAATGAAACGGAAGTTTCCCTCCATTGTAAACCAAACTTCGCTTTCGCTATTTTCCTTGGATGACCTGAGTCACGATTTCCGCAGCTCGCTCGCAAAGGGCTTCCGCTAAACGGGCTTGGGGGGCTTCGGCGATCAAACGAATAATCGGTTCAGTGTTGCTGCCCCGCACCAGCAACCAAGCATCGTCCCAGGCTAAGCGAAGCCCATCTTGCCGATCCTGTGTTGCATCGCTCATCGATTCAGCGATCGCATCCAGGACCGCTGGCAACTGATCGCTATCGACCGTTGCGGTGGTTTTATGAATGGCGAACGCCGGAATCGTCGCGGCGATATCGGCAACGGATTGGCCGCTGGATTGCATTAAATCCAGGATCTGTGCCATCCCAACAAAACTGTCACGAACATAACCAACACGTGGATCGATAGGTCCGCCATTCCCCTCGCCACCGTAGGTCGCCTGTTTTTCGATCATCAGGTCCGCGACATTCGCTTCGCCAACAGCACTTCGATAGACAGAAATTCCCGCTTGCCGCCCAAGTGCTTCCGACATCGCACTCGTTGCACAATTAATCACCATTGGGCCCCGTGTCGCTTCGTCCTGCAGCGCTCGCAGGATGCACAGCGTCAGAGTGTACTCCTCGCCAATATAGTTCCCTTCAGAATCGATCAAGGCCAGGCGATCCGCGTCAGGATCTTGGCAGAAACCGATGTCGCAGTTGGAATCACGAACTTTCTCGGCGATCCCTTTCAGATTGACGGCGGTTGGTTCTGGCGTGTGCTCAAATTGTCCGTCTGGCGTTTCCCCCATGATCACAAATTCGCAGCCCAGAGATTCCAGCAAGCGACGCCCAAGGAGTGCGCCTGCACCATGGTTGCTGTCCAACAGGACTCGAAAAGCACGGCTGCGAATGGCCGCCACATCGACCGTTTCCAATACTTTCCGTAAATGTTCCGAATGAGGATCTTCCAGACGGGTCAAAGTTCCCAGTTGATCATGGGAGACCCATTTTGGAAAATCGTTTTGGTACGCATCGCGAATCGCTGCCCCCTGTTTTGCGTCCAGGACTCGTCCGTCCGCACCAAACAGCTTCATCCCGTTGTAGGGCGGCGGGTTGTGGCTGGCAGAAATCTGAACGGCTCCGGCTGCCTTATGCTGGCGGACCAAAACGCCCACGGTGGGGGTGGCGGCAACATCTGCGTCCAGGACATCCCGCCCGGTGGCTCGCAAAGCGGCCGTCAGCGCGTCCCGCAGGACCGGGCCGGTCGCGCGGCCATCGCGGGCAACGATCAGAGGGCCTGGACCAGCATGGGCTGAAAAGGCTGCTGCGTAGCGAGCGACGACAAGAGGGTCCAATGTTTCGCCAACAATTCCGCGAAGCCCACTTACGCTAATGATCAGTTTGGACATGTGTGAAGCCGGTGCAAAGCAATGTGCGAGAAGGGTGGATATCGGTGCATTTCTATCGTCATAGCCTAACGCTGTGCGGCTTTTTCGGCGACCCGGTCCGTTTCACATCAAGCTAAAACCCTCTAGAATCCCCGCGTCTATCTTCTTCGTTTCAGCGAGCTGCAATTACATGACTTCCACTGACAATTCCGGATCGGTTCTTTCTGTTGATGAAGCGTTGAAACAATTAAATCAAGCTGCCGAGCGCGGCGAGGTGACCGCTCCAGCCGTTGAGAACATTAAACGCTGGCTGCTGGAACCTCGCTATGCGGACTATCGCGACCGGATCGTGCAGCACATTGCCGATCAAAAATGGCAGAAACTGGATGACGTTTTCTGGACGGTAATCCCCTTCGGAACCGGAGGGCGTCGCGGCCGAATGTACGAATTCGGTTCCAATGCGATTAACGAACGGACGATCGGCGAAAGTGCTCAAGGGCTGGCTAACTACGTTCGCGAACAACTAGGAAGCGACGCCAAACTATCGTGTGCGATCGCCTACGACACGCGACATCGCTCGCGCGAGTTCGCCGAACTATGTGCTGGTGTCATGGTCGCCGCAGGATTCAAAGTTTATTTCCTCGATGAATACCGCGCGACCCCTCAGTTGTCTTTTGCGGTTCGGTCCAAAGATTGTTCGTGTGGGATCATGGTGACCGCTAGTCACAATCCCCCTTCAGATAATGCGGTAAAGGTTTATTGGTCGTCGGGTGGTCAGGTCTTGCCGCCTCACGATAAAGAGATCGTCGCCCGGGTCATGGAATGCGATGCGATCGAAAAAATCGATTTCAATACCGCTTTGGCCGAAGGGAAAGTTGAAATCTGCACGGACGAAATCGATGCAGCCTATCAAGATGCAGCCTATGCCTGCCAATTGGGCGGTCCTCGTGACGTCAAAGTTCTCTACTCTCCACTGCACGGTGTGGGCGCCTACGCGACGATTCCCCTACTGAAGCGGGATGGATTCAAAGACGTCGAAGTTTATGAACCGCACGCGGAACCGAGCGGAGATTTCCCCAACGTCCCCGGTCACGTTTCCAATCCCGAAAACAAGGCTGTCTTCGACAAACCGATCGAATATGCCAGAGCCAATGGATTCGACATGGTCCTGGCGACCGATCCGGACGCCGACCGCGTTGGTGTCGCGGCTCCGCTCACAAGCGATTCCCAAGGCGAATGGGATACGCTGACAGGTAACCAGATTGGTGCGATCCTGGAAGAGTTCATCCTGTCACGCCGAAAAGCTGCAGGGACTCTGTCACCCGAGCATTACGTGGTGACGACGTTGGTGACAACCGCATTGATCGGCAAAATTGCGAAGCAGTATGGAGTCGGCTGCGAAAGCAATCTGCTGGTCGGTTTCAAATGGATCGCGGGAATCATCGATCGCGATGGCCCTGACAAATTCGTGTTTGGCACCGAAGAATCGCACGGTTATCTGGTGGGGCAGTATGCCCGTGACAAAGATGCTCCGGTTGCCTGCATGTTGCTTTGCGAATTGGCCGCCCAATTGAAAGCGGATGGGCAATCGTTGCATGAGTATCTAGCCGCGATCTATCAGCGCCATGGCTATCACAACGAACACCTGATCAACGTGGTGATGGAAGGAAGCGAGGGGATGGCCAACATGAAAAAATTAATGGCGACCTTCCGCTCCGATCCACCAAAGCAACTGGGCGGAATGAAAGTCACCCAAGTCCGCGATTACGCCAACTTGCAAATTTTGCCGGCTGGTGGAGGGACTCCAATGAAGCTGGACGGCCCTGTGGGTGATTTGGTTATCCTGGATCTGGAGCAATCGGGAAATTATGTCGCTGTGCGTCCCTCGGGTACCGAACCGAAGGTCAAATTCTATATATTTACCTGCTTGCCACCGGCGGAATCGCAAGATGTCGCCGCAGCCAAAGAGGTGCTCAGCAAGCGGAACCATGAATTGATCCGCGACGTCGAATCGTACTCGGCAAAAATCTAGCCCCGACCATCGATAAACGTTTCCACCCAAGGCTTGGCAGCCTGGAAACAGCACCCTCCCAATACCAGCTACCTTCTTAACGGAACGGCGCAAGCCGTCCGCTAGGAATACCGCCCGCAGATGGCATTGAGCATTCTCCGTCGGGAGAGTGAAGGATACAGAAACGCTGCCATGAATCATCCGGGCTAGGAAAAGCGGGCAGGTTCTAACGGTTTTGCGTTTTGCCACGGCATGTTGCACTGTTGCATCATGCAGGAGCAAGGATCCAGCGGGCAGCAAACGAATCCTGAGGTACTTTTCAGCGGCCGCCGTCGGTCGCTTCTGTAGGTTGCGATCGCTGAAGACGGGGGAAGTTGTCGTCCACCAAACTTCGTTGACCCATGCCCGCCGCAACCTCGAATTCTGCAAACCGTTGGCTTCATTACGGCATTCTTGTCCTGCTGGCTCTAGCGGTCGCCAATCTATTGGCGTGGCGAAGTATCGAACCCGACCTGTGGGGACACATTCAGTACGGGGAAGACTGGATCCATGCGGGGGCAATGCCGACAACTGCTAGCCATACCTATTCCACTCCGGATCATCCGTGGGTGAATCACGAAAATCTATTTGAACTGGCGGTCGCGGTTGGCCAAAGAACGCTGGGTGGCCTGGGACTGATGGTCCTCAAATGCGCCGCCGGACTGTGGTTGCTGTGGTTGATGATTCGCAGCGCGGCCGCCCACGATGTACCGATGGTGGTTGCCGCAGTGGCAATGCTGCCCGTTGCGGCAGGCCTGGGAGAATTCTGGTTGATGCGTCCCCAGCTGTTTAGCTTTCTCTTTTGTGGCGTCCTGCTGTTTTCCCTTGATAAAGCTTTTCGCAATTGGCAATCGTCATGGAGTGTCGACTGGAAGTGGTTGATCCTGTGCGTCCCTGTGATGGTATTGTGGACCAACGCCCACGGTGGGTTTGCAGCTGGACTGTGTGTGCTGCTAGCCGTGCTGGGGCTGCGAGGAATTGAATTCGTTCTCCATCGACGCAAGATTACAAAGCACCACGATGATTCCACAACCGTGCCGAACCTGCGTACGCTGCTGTATCTAGGCTGCATCGGCCTAGCATCGATCGCTGCGATTTTCGTTAACCCCTACGGCTGGGAACTGCCGTACTGGATGTGGATGTCGCTGAAGCAGCCTCGCCCGGAAGTTTCCGAATGGGCAACCATCTTTGAGGGTGGAGGGGTCATTGTCCCATTCTTCACCCTCTGCATTTTGTCCATCGTCGCCACCGTATGGACCAAACAGAAAAGAGACTGGGTGCAGATCGTGGTCCTCGGGTTGATCGCTGTCCAGGCGATCGGGCACCTGCGCCACCTTGCTTTCTTTGCAATTGCGTTTGGGTTTTGGATGCCCGTACACATCCATTCACTTTGGCAACAAATCGTGAAGTGGCGACCTAGCCTGGGACAGTCGCAAGAAACGTCCCCTCTGGCAACTCGACTGCTGATCGGAGAATTTCTGTTGGTTGCCGGAGGATTAGCAGGAATCTTGGGCTACACCTTCGCGAACTTTGGCGTGGACCGCAGCAAATACCCGGTTTCGGCTTTTGAATACATGGCGGACGAGCAACTTGAGGGACGATTGGTCGTCACGTTCAATTGGGCTCAGTACGCACTCGCCGCCTTGGCGCCAACGACCACCGTCGGTTTCGACGGGCGATACGACACCTGTTATCCGCAGACCGTCGTCGACATGAATTTCGACCTACTGTTTGGCCAGGACCTAAGTCGCCGTCATCGCGGGCCGGATTCCGGTCCCGTCGATTCCAATCGAGTCCTTGAATTTGGGAATCCCAACCTGGTATTGCTAGACCGCATTGCCGATCCCCCTGCCGTTCAACATTTAGAGCAGCATCCGGACTGGGTGCCACTTTATATGGATGGGCTTGCCGGGTTATGGGGACGGCGGACCGTCTATGACGATCCCAGCAAATCGACCTACCTTCCACCCGAGCGACGGCATTTATCCGACGTTGTTCCCGCTGGAATTGCCCACTGGCCCGGCTTCCCCGATCGGACGGGGAAGCATGCTTTTTCACCGGACGTTGCGACCGCCGTAGCGGCCCAACGTCAGCAAGCTAATGATGTTTCCATCCAGCTGGTGAAACAATCTCAAGCGAACTAGGTTAAGTACTCTTGCTTCTTAACCAAGCCTGGCATGGGCACAGGGTATTTGCCTTCTGCATTCGCTTGCAGCGGCGATGGACCATCCAGCGTCAGGCTCTCGATTCCGGGAGCAAATTCGTGCTCACAATTCAAGAATTGATCCAGCGTGATCTCTTGACCGGTGTGAGCGGCCATCCGGCCGAGTGAAGCGACGGCACTTGCCATGACTCCACGTTCGACTTCGTTGTACGTTTCGTCGTTACGTACGGCGGCAATCAGATCGTCCCATTCCAACTGGTAAGGATTCGGTTCCGGCTGCGGGAATTCCCAGGTCATGTTTTCTGGCCGCATGTCCTGGTTTTTGAAGATCCGCGATTTCGCTGGCAGGTGTCCGGCGGTCGAAACAATCGCCGATCCTTTGCTCCCATGTGCGAAGGTTGCGAATTCTTGTTTGCATCCGGGGATGGTGCGTCCGTCGACCATCAGTTTAGCGCCATCGGCGAAGGTGAACTCCATCGCGTAGGAATCAAAGTTCTGATCGATATGTTCTCCGCGATAATGGCGTCCGCCAGATGCCATGGCTTTGACCGGCCAGTCGTTCTTCATCCAGCATCCTTCGTCGATGTTATGGATCAAGAAATCGCTAACCGCACCACCGCTCAGCCAGAGAAATCCGTGGAAGTTTTTGATCTGGTACATCAGTTCGCTGATGCCATCGGGTTTCGGCATCACGGCTGCGGACGCGGTCGGTCCGGCCAGTCGGTAGGCGCGAAGCATATTCAGTTCGCCGATTTGGCCATCCTGAATCCGATCGAATAGTTCCCGACGACCGCGGCAATGCCGGCACATCAAACCGACAGCAACTTTCAGATTTTTCTCAACCGCTTTCTTGTTGATATCCAGCATCCGCAGGGAGGTCGGCCCGTCGATGGTAACCGGTTTCTCCATAAAGACGTTCAGTCCTTTTTCGATCGCATACTTGTACTGCACCCAGCGGAAAGCAGGCGGGGTCGCGAGGATCACGATATCCCCTGGACGCAGGCAATCCATCGCTTCTCGGTAGGCCTCAAAACCCAAGAACCGTCGTTCTTCGGGGACATCGACGCGAGCTTGAAACTTTTTGACGCCGTGCAGTGCTTCGTACTTATTCCGCAAGTTCTTTTCAAACACATCGGCCATCGCCACCAACTTGATCGGACCGTTATCGACCGACAACGCGTTTTGGGCAGCCCCCGTGCCACGGCCTCCACATCCGACAAGTGCAATCTGAATCGTATTATCTTCGGCTGCGTGAGCTTGCCTAGCAGCACCGGTCACCATGGCGCCGATTGCAGCGGCTTGGCCGGAACGTTTAATGAACTCGCGGCGGTTCGACATCGTTGTTAATTCCTTGGTATGGGAAGAATAAACGGTAGGCAAGCTCGGCGGCCTGAAACCGTTAAACCCCTATTCTAACCAAGTCCGCCAAAGGAGGTGTAGGATTAGGCAGACTTTGACGGTTGTGCCAAAGGAGCCAGAGGAACAGAGGAAACCGAAGTGGGGAGAGCGGATTAGCCGATGGGAAAGAACGACGCAGTCAATACGTTGAGGCGGTGGAACCGCCACGTCGAAACACTCTAGCACCGCTGATTTTGGCGGATTCCCCTTCACAAGGATGGCCGCTATGAAGTCGCTACCAAAACGAACAAAATTGCTGGCACTGTTGGCGGTCATCTCAGCATCCGGGTCTGTCTTCAGCCCTGCTGCGACGGCCGGCGAGTGGTGGCACGAATTCAAGCACGAAATGCACATTGGCTACCACCGCAACAATGTGTGGCCTCAGCCTTTTTCGGAGATGGCCGCCTACCAGACCCGTGCCCCATTCCATGTGATGGTGCAGAAAGGCTGGATGTTGCACAACACCATCGGCCACGAACTTTTCCGTGACGGCGACGGTGCCCTTTCGGCAGCCGGTCGTGACCGCGTCCACTGGATTGCCTCGCAAGCACCGCAGAACCGGCGAGTCGTCCATGTGCTGCGAGGGACAAGCGAAAAAGAGACCGAAGCTCGCGTCGATGCCGTTCGGTCGGCCTTAAGTCATATGGCCGTCAACGGTGCTCCGCCAATGGTCTATATAACGGACGTCAATCCAGCCACCTCGCCCGGTGCCTTGGCATCTCAAATCACACGGGCTAGAGAAGCCGCAATGCCGAAGCCTGTGCTCCCGTCGGACAACCTAGGCAACCCATAATCGCATTGCATCGCCAGACTCGCAAGAAATAATTGCGAACCACGATCGAAAACTTATCAGGGCCGTTTCCAGTGGGAACGGCCCTGTTTTCGTTAAGGATTCCGATGATTCCTCTCCATATTCGCCAGCCCCCCTCGCCTGTTTGCCTTTCCCCGTTTTGGTTGAAATTCCGTCGCAGGCAAAAAACGGTCAAGCGGCTTAAGTGGAGTAACCGATGAAATGGGTAATCGCCCGAGAATAGGAACATTCGTTCGGCGATGGAGCATTCAGGGGAGAACCAGGTGATGACCAAGCAAACAAAAAACAGACTACAAATATCCAAGCGGACCGCGCTTGGAGCAGCTCTACTCGTTTGTTCGGGCTGTGTAAGTGGAGGTGGGCCATCACTTGCTGGACTGAACCCCTTCAATAAAAACGCCGAGCCAACGCAAACCGCCGGGATGGAAACTTCCGAATCCAAAGGGATTACGGGGACTGTCGCCGCAACGGCTCAAGGAGCTCGGGGACAGGTTAGCACCATGTCCTCAGCTGTCAAAAGTGCCTACGGCAAAACGACATCGAGTATCGCGGGGATATTTTCTCCTAAGTCAGAAGAGATGGTCGACGCGATGGGGCAAACCATTCCCGCCGATGATCCACTTCGTCTAGATAACAAACCCGACTCGATTGGCCCTGAGGTCTTTGTCGCCAATGGTCAGCTGTGGGAAACCACCGGTGACCTCGACAAGGCCTTGGAGAACTACAATAAAGCGTTGAAAGCCGAACCGACAAACGCGCCTGCTTTGGCAAGCGTCGCTCGTTTAAAATTTCGGCAATCGCTTTACAAAGAAGCCTCCGACTACTTCCGCCAAGCGGTTCAGTCGGCACCCAACGACGCTTCCTTGTACAACGACTGGGGTCTAGCCCTTTCGAAACTTGGAGAGCACGAGGAGGCCGCCAAGACGATCCAAAAAGCATTGGCGATCGCTCCCGGAACCGCTCGCTACGCCAACGTGCTGGCCAGCGTGCAGTTTGACGCAGGTCAATCCGACAAAGCGTTGGAAACCCTGACTCAGCACAACAAACCTGCGGTCGCCCATTTCAACATGGCTTACTTGGAATTCAACCAAGGAAACTATGATCGAGCTAGGCTGCAGCTGAACAAGGCTTTAAGTTTCGAAGACGATGCTTCGGACGATTCGGCGGTTCGCCGAGCGATCGATCGCTCCAAAGAACTGTTGGCTCGACTGGATGGGCCCGCGGGACAGATTGCGAACGTAGCTCAAGCTGCCCCGCAAGCCTACGACGCGGCAAAGCAACTGTCTCAAACCGTCAATCAGGTCATGGCCACCAGCCAGCAACCAGGTGCGGAACCGACAGCGGACCAGCCAGCTGCAAATCCTGTGGCAGGACCGTTCACCTTGCCGCCCGACTTCTACAAACAACCAGCTGCTCAGACCGCTCAGCAACCTTCGGATACCAGCTCGCGATAGAGCCGCAAAGTTTGCAGTCAAACGAAACATCGCTGCCGGCCTGTTTATCGGGATCGGCAGCGATGTGATTTAATGGTGGCAGCGCTCTAGTGGTTCAAAAGCGGCGACCGATGGTTCGTGACGTTCAAGCAACGTCGATCCGTTGTCGTAACAAGTTTTTCCCAGGTAGCGACAGCGAACAACTTCTAGCCGCATCCAGAACGTCGGCAACAGCAGCCGCACAGTCTCGGTTGGGTAAAACTGTTCGGAAGCAAGGAAGCCGATTCCTTGTTTGGAAAAGTCGCAGGTATAGATCCCCAGGGGAGTCGTCGAGCGATGAATCGCTGGCACCCCTCCTTCGGGTATCAGCAGCGCGCGCGTACGAATTCGGACGCGGCCTCCGCGACGTTCATCCATCGGTGACGAATGTGCAAGTCCCGTCTCCTGGAAAAACCTTTCCAAGCACTCCGGTAACTCGATGCCCCAATGGGTCTGGCCAATTAATTGTGCCAGCAATTGCGAGTAATTTCTTCCCAACATGCGAAGATCTCCGGATCAAATGCGGTTCCTAGGTCTCGTTGCATCAGCTCTATAGCCCGGGCTTTTGCCATCGGGGTGCGATAGGGACGATGGCTTGTTAACGCTTCAAAAACATCCACCACGGTGCAAATTTTCGCCCAGGGATGGATTTCATTGGCGGTGACTCCAACGGGATATCCCCCGCCATCTAACCGCTCGTGATGCTGATAAACCATCATCAACTGACCACAAGTCACATCGGAACGTTCCGCGACCTGAATGAATCCCAAGGTCGGGTGCCGTTTGATTTCGCGAAATTCTCGCTCATCAAGGCGGGCCGGTTTTGAAAGAATTTTGTCGTCGATCTCAAGCTTGCCCAGATCATGGATCAGGCCGCCCGTTGTGATCTGTTGGATATCCTCTTTGGAATACCCCAAGTGCTTGGCAAGGACTCCCGCGTAAAACGCGACGTTGGCCGAATGGGTAAAAGTCGCGTAATCATGGCTTAAAACGCGCGACAGATCGCTCGCGGCAAAGGTGTCCTCGCTAAGAATGTTTGCGGTGAGCGTCCCTAATTCATGGGCCGATTGAATGGTTTCATTCGCGTCACCACCGGCGAACGCATTTTGCAGGATGTCGCGGACGACCGCCCCCAGAGCCTCGGTTCGCGCCGACACAGGCAATGACGATTCGCTATCCGATTCGAAAACCATCTTGCGAAGATACTGTTGGTAATCGTCGCGTCGGTCCGATTCGATAAAGAGCCGCGATACGCCTCTTTCACGCAGCCGCTGCAGATCCTCGATCGTCAGTGGATAATCACTGCCGCGATACAGGACCAATCGCCTAGCCGATTCGTCAGCACGGTAGAGATCCGCATCCATGATTTGCGACGGAATGAGCGTCGAAACACTGATTGGAATGAAATCGGTTGGGAGGGACGAGTTGGGCACAGCATCATCGAGCAGGTGGCGACAAACAATGATTCTTCACCTCCAAATCTAGATTAACAATCGCATAAGTCACCTACAAAACCCGGGGGGTTCTTGCCCCATCTATAGAACAGCATATCCCAAACCGGCAGAACCGCAGATCCTGCCTCCCCTGCGTTACCGTTCCAATTGCCGCAGCAATCAAAAACGTTGCGGGTTGCACAATCGAAATCCAGAATGGGCGATCCAATCGCCAAGCACGCGCAACAACAAAGGGTGCAACACTGCACGCATTCCCGATGCCGCTCCTCTTCAAAGAGCGTCGATCGCGGGTGGTGGATAGTGACCACGAATAGCGCACCGACGGCGTTCCCCCAAGACCGCCAGGCGCGATTGGCCCCTAAGAGGCAGGATCGTTTGAAATCGGATCCTCATACGTTTCGATCCCATCGGCAAAAGGCGACAGCTTGTCCGATTCGCGTTGCCTCCATTCTTTCTGGACAATCAGGCGAGCCCCCTTGGAAAAGGTTGCATACGCCCAACACCATTTAAGGAACACAAACAAACGATTCCGAAACCCATTGAGGAAATAGATGTGAATCGTTAACCACGCAAACCAAGCGATCAATCCATTTTTCTTAATCGAACCGGACTGCATGATCGCCCGCCGGCGGCCGATCGTGGCCATCTGCCCTTTGTCACGGTAATGAAAAGGTTTTCGGTTCTGGACAGCGGCAGGTTGATTCGCTTTTACATTCGCTTCTCGCTCGCCCACTTCCGTCAAGATCAAATCGGCGACGTACCGCCCAGCTTGCATCGCAACGGGGGCCAAACCGGGAAGCGGTTTCCCTTTTTCTCCTTCAACATGGGCAAGGTCGCCAGCGACAAACACATTAGAATGTTCGGGGATCGACAGATCTTTGCCCACGATCACCCTGCCAGCTTTATCAAGTGGAACGCCCAACAGAGCGCCGATCGGATTGGCCTGCACGCCTGCGGCCCACAACACGGTTCCGGCGTTGATGGTTTGGTCACCAATGACGACTCCGCCTGCATTGATGTCGGTAACACGATTGCCCAGCACGACTTCGACGCCAAGGTCTTCGAGGGCTTTCGTCGCATAGTCCGCCTGATCTTGTGAAAACTGTTTCAGAATCGAATCTCCGCTTTGAACAAGAATGACACGCGCATGAGTCGAATCGATGGTCCGAAAATCCTTTGCCAAAGCATGCCGCGCCAGCTCTGCGATCGAACCCGCCAATTCCACTCCCGTCGGCCCTCCGCCAACGATCACGAACGTCATCCAGTGATCTTGCTCTGCTAAGTCATTGGTCCGTTCGGCCTGCTCAAAAGCAACAAGAACGCGCCGGCGAATTTCGGTGGCTTGTCCAAGATTTTTTAGTCCTGGGGCAAATCGTTCCCATTCATCTTTTCCAAAATAACTATGGCTAGCGCCACAGGCGATGATCAGATAATCGAACGGAAGGGTGCCTCCATCGTAGCCAACGATGCGGTTTTCCAAATCGATCGAACTGGCGCGTCCCAGCAGCGTGCGAACACGACGATAGGGTCGCATCAGAGCTCGAATGGGGACCGCGATATCCGATGGGTCCAGCCCCGCCATCGCAACTTGGTAAAGCAGCGGTTGAAACAGATGGTGATTTCGCTGGTCGATGATAGTGACCGCGACCTTCCCCGATTTACCTAGTTTCCTGGCGGCATTGATTCCTGCAAATCCACCGCCAATGACGACCACATGTGCCATGTCTTGTCCTGTCAAATTATCCGTTGGTCAAACGATTAAGAAATCGTTCCGAATTCCCAAACCGATCGATACGCGTTGGCTTGCTCGAAAAAATCAAGCATCTGGCGATAAAACGGATTGTGTGCCAGCGTCGCGCTCTCTCCCACCACAATTAGTTTTCGTCTCGCTCGGGTTAAAGCAACATTGGTTCGCCGAGTATCTGCAAGAAATCCGATTTCTCCTTGTTCATTACTCCGCACCATCGTGATCAGCACGACTTCTTTTTCTCGACCTTGAAAACCATCGACGGTACCGATTTCCAAATCAGGGATATCGATCTGATTGCGAAGCAGACGGACTTGAGCCGCATAAGGGGCGATGACGGCGATCTGGTCGCCGGTTACTCCGGCATCGATCAGGCGACGCACCAATTCAACGATTAGCGTTGCCTCACCCGGATTCCGTTTGCTTTCCCCTTCCGGTTCCAGTTCTTCACGTAGTTCCGCACCCGACGTGTCAATGTAGGTGATGGGATCGATCGTTAGATCCGTTTCCTGGATTCCCGGCAAGTCACACAGTTGATGTTGTTTTACCGATGCGTCGGCGATCAGTTCGTTCTCATAGAACTGCTCCGATGAAAACTGCATGATTTGTTCGTGCATGCGGTACTGCACGGTCAACCGTCGAAAAATAGACGCCCCTTCGCGTTCCACCAGACGTTGCATCAACGATTCACGCAGGCCCGCCGCGGCCGCTTCATCACTGAGAACTGTCGGCGGCAACTGGCAATGGTCGCCTGCCAAAACCAATCGCTCCGCTCGCAGGACCGCTTGCCAGATACTGGGGACGGTTGCTTGGCAGGCTTCGTCGACGACAACAAGATCGAACCAGCGTTCGCCAAGCAGATCGTCATCGATCGTGGTCGTTGTGCAGATCACATCCGCGGTATCAAGCACACTTCGAATCACCGATTTTTCCAGTGAACGAATCTGCCCACGCAACTGACCGGCTTCCGCGAAGAGGGCCCCTTTGCGATTGCGTCCCTGCTTGCCGCGGTACCCTTTGTTGCCAGCACGGACCAATTCCTGAACCTCGCGGCGAAGGTCGCGGATCACGCCGGTTGTCGGGTCGTTTTCAACCAGTTCGTCCAAGGTATGTCCACGGAGCGCTTCGAAGACGCGTGCCGGGTGACCGACTCGTAAAACGTTTGGCAACATTCCAACCAATCGTTCCAGAAGATTATCGACCGCGGTATTGCTGGGAGCACAGGCAAGCACCGTGTCACCGCGTTGTACGGCTTGGTAAATAATTTCTGCCAGCGTTGTTGTTTTGCCGGTCCCAGGCGGGCCATGCAAAATGGCGACGTCTCGAGCCGCCATTGCAAACCGAACGGCGTCTTCTTGTGGCGGGTTTAGATCGCTCCAAATCGGTATGTTTTCGGGCTCATCAAAACGGGCAGGGCGACTTCCAAGAAGGATGTCGCGCAGCTGACGATTCCGCCCTCGAGCCGTCCGTGCTTGATTCATCGCGGCGACTTGGCGACGCCGTGTAGTTTCATCGGCAGACAGATCGATTCGAAAACGATAGCCCTCCGGCCAAGCATCGGTCGCCACCTGAATCACATTGGCTTGGCGACGACTGACGACGCCAGGGATGCCTTGATCCTTAGGGTCGCGGTCATCGCTGAGGACAACAGGGACTCCCACTTTCAAGCGGTTGCTGGGCAGAGGGGCGTCATTCGGTTTGCTGAAATCAAGCAACCACCGGCCTGCGAGTCCGGTCTGATGATCCACACATTCCAGGTCGACAAGGGTTTCCCCTCGCTTTTCGACGTCGGCGCGGGAACGATTCTGACGCCGTAGGACCATTCGAGCACGCTCGGCGACTCCTTCCAGTTCCAACCAACGGCTCAGTTCGTCATAGTAGGCATCCGGCGACCCTAGGGCTTCTAATGCGACCGATGCGGATGCGTGTTTCGAGGAACGAGACTGCATTCAGTAGAACTTTTTCAAAGGGGCGTCTGACAATCATTGAACCCGATCCGAGTCGAGATCTGACCTATGTTAGCAGTTTTTGCAATTTGGACACTGCTAGCCAGTGGAATCACCGCGTTGCTTTACTTTTTAGACAAACGAGCTGCCGCGAAGGACCAGCGGCGGATTGCCGAAAAGACGTTGTTGGCTTGGTCGCTATTCGGGGGATGGCCGGGGGGCTGGCTGGCAAGTCGCAAATTCCGCCACAAGACGCAGAAGTGGTCCTACCGCGTTCGGTTTGCCAGCTGCGTGTTCTTAAACGTGGCCACCACCAGCCTGTTCTGGTGGTGGTGGCTCAATCGCTAGCGGGAAAGTCTAGAAATCGCGGAAAGGACCGCGCGGCTCAGATTCGGCCATTTCGGTTAGCCAGTCTTGATAACGTCCTTTCACTTTTTTCAGGACGTTGGGGTGCTGCTTAGACAGGTCTTTGCGTTCGCCGGGATCTTTGGAAAGATCGTACAATCCTTCGTTCCCCGTGCCCATGTCGGTCCACTTCCAATTGCCAACACGAGCCGCTTGCAGGTTGCGCCGCTTCCAAAACATTTCGGTTCGTGGCGAAGGTTGCTCGCCACGCAGGGTAGCCCACCAGTCGTAGCCATCCAGCTTGGTGTCGGCGGGTAATGGAGTCTGACAAGCACTGGCAAGGCTGGGCAGAATATCAAGACTGGTAAGGAATGCGTCGTTCACAGCCCCCGCAGGAATGCCACCGGCAGGCCAGCGGATCAGGCAGGGGACGCGAATCCCTCCTTCCCAGACCTGGGCTTTGCGTCCACGAAGCGGCGAGTTGTCCGCACCTCCGCTTCCACCGTTGTCCGAAAAGAAGAGGATGATGGTGTTATCAAGACGCCCTTCTTGTTCAAGCTGTTCCAGCAGTTTCCCGATCGCGTCATCCATACAAGTGACGGCGGCTCGGTAGTCTCGCTGGCGGGCCGCTGGGGTCGTGACTTTTGCTCCGGGGGCGTAGCGATGCTTAGTGGCAATACGCGTTTCAGATTCAACCGCAGGGTACATATCCTTGAAGGCCTGAGGCGCCTGCACGGAGGAACGAATAAGAGGGTCTAGCGACGACGAGTTATGTGGTGCGTTAAAAGGCAGGTACAGAAAGAATGGTTGCTTCTCTTCAGATTCCTCACCACCATTCTGATGAAGGAATCGAGCTGCCTCACGATAGAAAAGGTCGGTGCAGTAGATCCCCTTGTCGGCGGTCGTCGGTTCAAGGTTTCGGACCATGCTGGGAACGCCGTAACGCTCGTGAGTGAAGTAGTCGATGCCGGTATTGGTGAAACCATAAAAGTCATCGAACCCGCGAGACGTTGGCAGATAACGACGCAACGTTCCCAAATCCCATTTACCAAAAATACCACTGACATAGTTACCGGGCTTCAACACCTCAGGGATCATCTTCTCGCGTTCATCCATTCCCCCAATGCATTCGAAGGAAACGGCGTACTCTTCGGGCGTGTACCGATATCCGTAGTCAGGAGCCTCATTGCGAATCATGTCGTAGATGCCGTTTCGCTGTGGATAGCGTCCGGTCAACAGGCTGGCACGCGACGGCGTACATGCCGGCCAAGCGACATAGAACTGCGTCAGCCGCGTCCCCTCGTTGGCGATTCGATCGAGGTTCGGGGTAAGGATTCCGTTGCCCAGAAGTCCTAAATCGTTGTACCCCTGGTCATCCGAGACGATCAACAAAACGTTTGGGCGTTCGCTCGATTCCGCTCGACCAGAACTCGCCAACAATCCCTGTGAAATCAGTGCCACACAGGCGATTAGAAGAAGCCTTGTCTGAACGTCAAAACACAGATTCGGGAAGGCTGGGCGGCGAAGAACGGTTCGGTGAACGCGGCAAGGTGTATTCACAAAAACCCTAAACATGTGGAATCCTCTTCTCTAGGTGGCGGGTAGTCGCTGGACGTTAAACCAACATTGTTCCAAGCAAGAGCCTAAATCGCTTAAAAACAGCAACTAGGATGCCCAGCATAACGTGGCAGAGGGTGTGATGCAGTTAGCAGCGAACATCTGAAAGTGTCGCAACGATCGGGGCACCCCTCGTCACAATAATCGTGTGTTCGTACTGTGCGGAAAGATTCTGGGGGTGTGCGAGGAGAGTCCACCCATCATCCGCTTGAGTCACGCGAGTACTTTTGGTTGAAAGAAATGGTTCAATGGCAACGACTTGCCCCAGTTTCAGTCGGCGTGTATCCAGACGATCAAAGTAGCTGACAATCCCCTCAGGCTCTTCATGGAGACTCCGCCCGATTCCATGGCCGGCAAGATCATGAAACACTTTGAACCCATGTAACTTCGCGGTTCGCTGAACGGCTCTTCCGATTCGATTGATCGGAGCCCCTGCTCGAGCTTCGGCGATCGCCAGCTTTAATGCCAATTGAGTGGCATCACACAAACGCGTCTTGACCTTGGCCACAGGCGGCACAACAACGGTCCCCCCCGTGTCGGCAAAGTAACCGTCCAATTCGGCGGAAACATCGACATTTACAATGTCCCCAGCCCGAATGATTCGGTCACCTGGAATACCATGTGCAACCTCTTCATTAATGCTGATACAGGTTGCCCCTGGAAAGTTGTAAGTGACCCTGGGCGCAGACTTGGCCCCAAAGCGATCCAGCAACTCGTCTCCGACCTTATCCAATTCAGCGGTCGTTATTCCCGGTTCCACCGCGTTCAGCATGGCATCGCGAGCTCGGGCAACAACCCGTCCAGCATTCAGGACCCCATCAATATCGTCCTGATTTTCTACGGTCATCGTTTTACCCTATTCCAGCTGAGCGAGGACTCACAGCAGAATCCACACCGAGATTGCAGCCGTCATGTCGAAACGCAATGTGCAAACTCGCAGATCGAGTGCACCACACCGTTCTCAAAAGAGGCATACAAAGTGACAGATGATTCGCCCACCGAACCGATCTTGCGAGCTTTCAGCATACCTACCCGAACAAAAACGAGCAATGTTCTTCAGTTCCGGCCCCTAGCCAGCGATACGAATCTCCATTCGTTGATGCGAACTCTCAATCCACTTAATCAAGAGAGCAGCCGGAGCAAATCAGTCGAAGAACATTATCAAAATCAATTGGTTCGCCGCGTGCGTCATTCGCTGTCGAAAGCGATGTTCAACGCTTCAACGTTTGCTGAATCGTGAAGCTGTTTCATTTCGGCGTCGGAGAGGGCACGATCAAAGACCGCCAAGCCACCGAATCGCCCGATCGTCGCTTCGCCCGTGAACGAACCGACTGCATAGCGAGCCCCAACGGTGAAATCAGCACCCCCGCTAGGCTTTGTCGTGGCATGCTTTTCGGGATCGTATTGAAAGATACCACGTCCGTGATAATAGGGATTCATGCCGCGATCGCCGCCGCCCGGCCCTTCCTGAGTAAAATAAGGATCGTCGCGTCTATCTTTTTTCGCCTGTAGTTTACGTGGTTCCATCACGCCATTCACATAAGCGCGAATGTACTTGCTGTCATACGTGAACCCAAGCGTACACCACTTCTCCTCGGGCACTTCGCTGACGGACGCCGCGTAGTCAGCACACCATGGAAAGGCACTTCCGTCGGCTCGCCGAGTCACACCACCTTCGCTGGAGATGTGCGGCACAAGCTGACGCGGCCCCCCGTACGTTGGCATATTCATCAACAATGCGTACTGCCGCGTTCCGGTATCGTCGTTGCGTCCCTTGCCTTCGCTCCACATCCCCGCGATCGTACGGCTTTGCTTTAAGTCAATGATTCGCACAACCGCAAACATACTGACCTGAGCATCAGGCCCCGAGATATTCAGTTTGCCGGTTTCAGCGTATGGGATTTTAAAGTAGTGCTTTCCGTCCAGCTTTGCGGCGTATCCCGAATACGGACCACCCTCAACACGAGGAATCGATCCTCCGACTTCCGTCAAAGGGAGGATCTCTTCGGTGCCAGTCGAAAGCCTGGGCTGCCCGGGTTCTTCGCCGAAAGTCCAAAACCCAACAACTCCTGGCATCTCTTCAACAATCGCACGATCCCCAGCGGGGGAATCGCCAGCGGCCAGAGACGCGATTACGCTCAAGCAGGCGAAGAGGGAAAGAATAGGTGCAGTGCACTTCCGATGAATCATCTGTGTAAACCTGATGCGTGTGACAATGGAAACTGGCCAGCTGAATCAAGACAAAAGTGATCAACAAGCTTGCCAGCAGACAAACGTTGACAGATCCAAGTCACTCACCACGAACGGGACGGTGACGAAGTAGTTTCTGGTGTTCCAAAATGTTGAATGAGACCACTCCTGGCAATCAAGCCAGAACTTCTTCGAATTAGGTTAATGCGTGCCTTCACCGCATTCCACCGATTTCCCAATTGCGGTGGCATAAACCCTAACTTTACAGCAGGATCTTCCGTCCCTTTTTCTAAAACGTTCATTGGAGTCATGCATGGGCCCTGACAAGCCTGGACAGGAATCCCACGGACGCATGAAACACCCCATATTCTTTCCTGGGCATTCAATGTTTTACGTGCCGAGCAATGATACACCCAATCGGTTTGGTTGCCGGTACACGCACAGGACGTTTTGCGACGACATCGCGTAGGGCTTCACACAGGTCCTCTCGCGTGGCTGCGGATCGACGCTTTCCGAAGCCCACATATTTGTCATCGATTCGTCCTCGATAAAGGACGGTTCCAGTGGGATCGACAACAAATACTTCGGGCGTCACCATCGCGTCCAACGCCTCAGCGACGGCTAGATCGCTGTCGATAAACGCGGGGATTTGGATTGCAAATTCCTCCGCATGCGTGCGAGCGACTTCCGTTGTCACAACCGGCGACGGATAAACCAAGAGAAATCGAACTCCGTGTGGATGGAATTCGTCCTTCATTCGCTGCAACGCAGGTAGATAGCTGTTGGCGATCGGACAATCGGTTTTGGCGAAGAAAATCACCGTCGCAATTTTGGATTCGCCATTCCGCAGCTTGGATTCCTTCCCGCTAAAGTCCGTCCCAACCAAATTTGCGACGGTCGCAGGGGAGTGGACTTGGCCAGTCGTGGCATCCGTGGCGAACCCGACGCCACCACGTCCACACACGAAAATAAGAAACAGAGCACATATCCAAGGGAAGGGACGTTGCCAGAAGGAAGTTATTATCATGATTCAGACCACTGAAGTGTTGGAAGAAGATGCTGAAAGGTTGAGCGTATGGGCTTAGGAATCGTCGTCGCTCTGCATCAGTTTTGCGTAAAGTTCACGAGCTCGTTTCAGTTCGGCCGAACTTAAAGTTTGATCCGCGTCCAGATCAAAAAAGTCCAGCAAGTTGTTTCGATGAGAAACAGGGATTTCCTCACCTTGCAGGGCACCATCGTGGTTGCGATCGAAGAGGGTCAACAACAGGTTCACACCGGGTTTTAGCCCCGTCAATCGGCTAAAGCTTTTGGTGCGAGAATCGATGCGACGACGGATACTTGCAAGTGTAAACCGCTCAATATCTTGTTCCAGAACCTCACGGTCAGCTTCCGTTCTTGCGACCACGTGCAGCACAATCGACCCCATTTCGTCATTCGATTCTCGCCCCCACTGGACGCGTCTGGGTGGAGAGAACGGATTGCTAGGATTTGAATCCGAGTTGTCGTATCGGATCTGGACTCGCAACATGGTCCCCTTAGGGAGCGAGATCCGATTTTTGAATTGATATTGATCTTGCCAATCTAAATCCCATGAATCAATTCGCAGCAAGTCGAGCTGTTTACCATCGGGTTGGATAGCCGTCATACGCATGCTCTTACATAGATAATGCGCATGCCCTCCGATCTCAATTGCTTCGACGTCGATCGGCAGTTTATAGGTATCGGCGACCAAGTAGTTTTCATTGCCGGCCGGAATATCGATTCCCGCACCGATGCCGAACAAGGCAGGTACTTGGATTGGAATGATCCGCTGGGAAGGGGGCTGTTTAGCAAAGTAGAGCCCCAGTTCGGCTTGTTCGTTGACTTCACGGCCGATCGGATGGAAGTGCGTCTGCATCACGATATCGCTTCCGGCAGGCAGTTTTCTCGCAAGGTCGTCAGGCAGTCGATTCGGGATGGCTCCAGGGACGTAACCTCCCAGCCCACGATTCATATTCTTTGCGATCGCGTCAAAGCCTGATCCCGAAGGGCTGAGGAAACTCATTCCACTGAATCCGGTCTGACCATCCCGTTTGCTCCGAGTTCTCGCGGTACCATCGGGGTCGACGAAAAAGAGAGCATGATGAACGGTCCCACGCGCCATCGAATGAAGCTCCATCGCTTTAATCCATCGATCATCGGCCAAACCGACCGGCATTACAAACGAACGATAAATATCGGGACCTTCTGCGGGCACCGCAAACGGTTCTCGCATCCGCACGACTAAATCGGGTGGCCCCAATGACCAAGCACTGCGTTCGTTTACACTGTCAAGCGGCTCAACAGGCAAATCCACCAACTCGGCTTCGTATTCAGGGGAAGTCAACTGCGACACCCACTGTTCGATCAAGTCTTTTTCTTCAGGCGTCAAACGCCGATCGTTGGCAAACTTGATCCCTGTCGGAACGGGCTTCCATGGCGGCATGTATCCGTCTTCAACAACGGCCCCAATCGTTGCGGCCTGACGGACCACGTCGCTTCGCGACAACAACGAGAATGGCCCGGACTGCCCAGGACGATGGCATCCTGCACAATGCTCACGCATGATCGGCGCTATATCACGATCGTATGCAATGATTCGATCTTTCGCTGCTGCGGAATTCCATGCCGTCACACTGGAGGCAACCACGGAAACCAAACCGATCAAAAAACTTTTCAACAGACGCATCTTCGGTTCCTTCAAAATGAAGTGGCAACACATGCTGGCGTCGATGGCCACAAACGTGTGTCGATCACTTTCTTATTGTCAGAACCAATCCGGTCGAGGACCGAAAACTTTAAAAATTATCACAGCGTCAGCGACATTTGAGAACGAGTGCAGATCAACGTAACGGCAGGGCAGGTGGATCCTCGGAAATCCCCGACGGCATTGGCATAACGATACGACCGGGCTCGCTGTGTCCTTGGAACTCAAACCAATTGTCGGCCAGCTCCGGAAACGCAATGAGATCGATTCGCCACCGCAGCGGCAACCAGGCTTCCGTGTCTTGAGGCCATACAAGTTCCACTCGCTCAGCAACTCCCGTTTCTCGGTTCGCCCACAGGTCGATTTGGATCGGGGTCATGCCGCTGGAGACAGCGCGGACACCGGTAACATGTTGGCACCGAATCGATTCGCTCGGCTGACGAGGGTTTGAAATATCCTCGTCAGCCAAGAGTCTCAGATCGTAGTCCTCACTCATTCGAGTTAGCAATGTCCGCAGGTGCAACATCGGGGTCCCCAAGCCCTGTCCTTGCAATGCCGATGCGATCAAGTCCTCATCACCAGTGACAATGGGACCAACCCGGGGAACGATCCAACGAGAGTCCAGGTCGCCACCCACCCAGATTTCACCACCTGGCAACCAGCCTGGGTGCCAAACACAGAACTCGTCACGATTGTTCACGTAAAGTTTGGCCGTTACGTCACGTTCGCCCACAACCGGCCAGCGGTTTGTCATCTGCACACGGTATTCACGCGTTGGCAAATTAACTTCGATTGCTCGCAACACGGCGGCATAAGCGGAATGGGACCCCGACATTGAAATAACGGCGTACCCACAGACGATCAACACGCAAGCTGCGATCGCCAACCGGGCCCCCCACCGACTTGCAGATTGTAGCGGCGATTTGCGGAGTTCTACCGTTGCCGATGGATCCGTTTGGCCGTCGCGAATTTGTTCCATCAAACGATCGATGCGAGCGTCATCGGCTTCCGCGCCGGGGTCGTAGGCTTCCTGCAGCAATGATTCAATGAACTGATCATTCGCATCGGACAGTCGGTTTGGATCTCGCGTCATCGTTTTACTCTCGCCAAACAGGATGTTGGTTCAAACTACTCGGTCATCATTTTTTTATCGATGCAGGCTACTAACATTGCCTTGGCACGAACGAGTCGTTTCTTGACCGATTCGAGCGTCAAATCAATCTGCTTGCTTAGCTCGCTCGGTTTGACCCCTTTCATGAACCGCATCTCAATGCAGGTCCGGTAATGTTCCGGCAATGAGGCGACGCAATCGCGTAACGCTTGCAGTTTCTCGTCCAACGTGTCACCACGGAGCGACTGCAGGTTCTCGAATCGCGAATCGAGAAATTCAAGAGTCGATTCGTCAACCTGGACCGTGTACGACTGCTTGCGTCCGAATCCTAGAATCACTCGAGCGGCAATGCCTCGAAGCCAAGGGCCAAATGGTCGCGAACGATCAAACTCGTTAATCCGCCGCCAAGCGACTAACATCGTTTCCTGCCAGATGTCATCGGCCGACGCCGAATCACGAATCGCACAGCGAATGTACGCCATCAGCATCCGCGAGTTCTCACGCACAAGGATTTCAAACAAATCGTATGCATTGGGTTGCGACGAATTCATGAGATTTGGCGTGCATCCAAGTGAAGTCAAGGTCGTTTACGACGTAGGTTCTTCTTAGATATTGGCCGCAGGAATACGATCGAGGACATTTTTCTTAGGGAAAAGAACGAAATTCAGCGACAACCAGATCCGACGATTCTAACGATTCTGCTGGTTGACCTGACCGGGAGGAGTAAACGACGGCAGGAACCGCACTGGCATCTAAAGAAAAAATGATTTTGTGTCCTCGATCACCGGCAAGCAAGCAATTACCTATGTCGACCGATCATTCGGTTTCACATCGCTTCTCAACTACTCCGTTCGGACACAACCACGATGTTATCTCACTTTCGAAAACCAGTTGGTGCATCAACCTGCTTCTTTGCCAGCCTGATGGTATTTGTTGTCAACTTACCGCAACCCGTTATTGCGCAAACCCAACAGCAACTCCCCGTCACGTTACTATCGGCTCCCGCATTGGACGCCCTTGTTGCCAGCAACGCTTTCTACTCAGATCAGACCGTGGAACACATCCTGCAAGCGGCTCAAGATCCTTCACGGTTGCATCAAGCGGCTACAGGAAACCTCAACAGCGCACCTTCCGAGAGCATTCTCTACCTGACGAATTATCCAGATCTACTGCAGCAGTTGGACCAGCAACTTCCGCTCACAACAAGGTTAGGCATCGCCGCTCGAACTCAAATCCAGGACGTCTGGGCTGCCATCGATCGCGTCCGTGCCGGATTCCAGGCGGCTCAAGCAAATGGGACCATTCACTCCGCCTCAACCAATCCTTCGATCGCGTACGTACCTGTCGCAACGGCATATGTTTCACCAGCTTACGGGTATTACACCGCTGCACTTTGGGGAAAAGTTGCCGTCCACGAATTGCAGGAAGAATACCAACTGGTCGTGAACAGCCAAGCGTCCCAAGGTAACACGACCATCACCGGCATTGTTGGTGCTGGGGCAGTGAGCGGGCCAAACGGAAACACGGTCTATGGCGCTGGTGGTGCGGGAGCATCACTCACCAGCACAGCATCCGGCTATCAAGTTGAATCGGCTGCGGCCGGGGCCGTGGTCAATCCGGCGACTGGCGACTATGCCGCCGGAGCCCACACGGGATCGGGATCGACTCAGCAAAACGCGGACGGCACCATTGATTTCGACCGAAGTGGATCGACTTCAACGCAAAGCAGCTACGGCAGTTCATCCATTAGCCATCAGTCATCGGGGACCGCCGGTGGCGTGGGCAACAGCAGCTACAACGGCTCGACGGACGTTTCGTCGACTCATGGAAATGTCAGCACGACGACGGAAGCTGGCGATGGACAAGTCTCAACGACATTGACGACCGATCAGGGGAGCCAGACCTTCACCGGAGGAGATGGCTCTGTGGGCAGCGGTTCACAACCCCAAACGGAAAATAGCCGCGACGTACAAACCGCCTCGACCTCGCGATCCGAGAATCGCCCCTTCAGCCGCGAAGCAGGCGCAGCCTCCCGTGCCAATGGTAAGAATCAGCGAGGCAACAGCCAACGAGCGGGAGCCAGCGGATTCGCTCGGCCCACCGCATCCGTCCATTCCGGATCGCACGGAGGACAACTCAGCCGGTCGCAACGCTCTCAACTTGGTTCGTCGTCCCTGTCAGGCCGCAGCGGCAACAACATCAACCAAGGGGGACGCAGCAGTAGCGGTCGCAGCGGTGGCGGCCGAAGTCGCAGCGGCGGTGGTCGCCGATAGGCAGGCCCCGGTCGAACGACGCAAGCAAAAACCTTGCGTCCAACGATTCGATAACGGACTGCGACAGAAGGTCATCGACCGGCACGGCATTACCAGACACAGCGTACGCGGCGAAAATCATTGAAGCGGGATTCACCCCCGCCAAAAGGCCGGATGGCTCGCGACGTATCGCCAAGAATGAAAACTTCGGCAATTGCAAATCTGCAGGCTGGTGGATCGCTTGCAGACGAATAGGACGCAGGCATTCTCACAGCGGTAAGAAGAGTTGCTACAAAATCCGTTATTCCGCCGGGACTGGAGAAGCCACGCTGCCATCAATAGCTTCCGAATTGTCAGCCGCGGATAGCGATCCCGATGCATCCTCGCTGTTGAAATCGTCGGAAACGGGTGGAACATCAGTCGCCGCACCAGCGGATGCGGATTCCTTGGCCTGGCTATTGTGCATCGATTGCCCAAGTTTTTTGAGCTCAGCTAAGGTTGCTGCTTGCTGCGCATTCACCGCCTGTTGCTTCTTAGCCGCGGAATCGCACCCGACGCATAGCAAGGCCAACGAAACTGAAATCAGTAGTTTTTTGAACACGAACATGATCCCCGCAGCGAGTATTGGATTTACAAAAAACTTAACAACCTTAACGGCGCGGGAATATTTTCAGCTCAGCGGCCGGCAGACACTTGTCGCTGCCACCAGCCAACGGAAACCTAGACGACTCCAGCGAAGCCCAGGCCCCCGCCCCACGCCAATCGAAATCAACCATGCGATGATCTCGATTGGCTCATCCGTGTTCCGAACAAAAAGGGATTTTGCAAAACACATCATGCGAGGGAGAACGATAACGGGGCGGCCAGAAATCGCCTCCCCACTTTGCTGCGATTCAGAGATCGTCGGTCTTGGGCTTATTCCTCTTCGCCAGAACCGAAGACGTCTGCAACTTCGTCACGGGTATAGAACTGAACCCCAAGCAATTTACCACCATGAGATTCTGCGATTTTGGCGATTTTCTGGGAAGCCATGTCTAGTTCAAGCTCATTATTGCGTCCCACGACGAACACGCAGATTGCGAAATCTCCCTCCTCGTCCGCTTCGTCATAGTCATCTCGGTCACTAAAGCCCGCCTCCTGTAGTGCCGACGCAATCGACGTCGATGCATCAAGGCTCGGTGCAACGGCAAGAAACACCCAGGGCAACTCCGCGTTCTCCTCAAGCCCAACCTCGGTCATCCCCCGCAAACGCCATCCAGCATCCTCTGGCGCGAGCCAACCGAACAGTTCATCTTCATCGATCGCCTCGTAACACTCGACGCCAGCGTAGGTCAAACTACGCTCGTCAGCGATCGCTTGAACTTGCGCAGCAATCTGTTTTACGTCATCCGCGGTAAAGGCCGCGACTCGACTGAGAGTCAAAATCGGATCTCCGACGGTGACCTTGCCATCAACGATTTCTTCGACACTCCCTTGTACTTCGATCGTGAAGTCGGATTCCAAGTCTTGGGCGACCTGTTCTAAAGCGCCCTGATCTTTCGACCGCAGCACAAAGACCCAGTCCAGCTCGTCTTCGGGGTTATAATCGACGTCGGCGGCCATATGACCAAATAACGCATCGATGTCGAAATGAACATCGGGTTCTTCATCCATTGTTTCGTTCCAGCTTTGTGGTGTGTCATCATTCGCCGAACCTTGGTTTCAACCGGGTCCTCTTGAGGTAAGGTTAGTGTTTGAGTTCACCGTTTACCACCGGTTCCACCTCGAGGCGTCACAAAACGCCAACGATATCGCATTGCCCCTCCGGCCTTCTTCCTTCCGGATTGAAATTAAGCATCAGGGCGAGCATAGCCGAAGGTTGGTTCGGTCATCGGTGCCGCGAGGTGAACAGGACGACGAGCACCGGGCTGCGCCCTAAGTACGACTACGATTCATTGCCAAAACATCCGTCGTCCTCAGAACGACCGGGTCCTGCCTTCGTGCCCTCTTCGTACTTCGTGCTCGTGCTCATGCTCGTGCTCGTGCTCGTGCTCGTGCTCGTGCTCAGCGTCGCGGTACTCGTACTCGGCTCCGGCCTCACCAACGCTATCCGAGCTCAGCTCCTTGGCGACTGGCAAACGACGAAGCGACACCTTCGATCGAGAGGCGAGAAACGTCACGTCGATCATGATCGAAGGTTCGTTCGGTCAGCCGAGCGAGCAACACTGGAGCAACGAAACCGCCGATTCTCGGCTTAAACCACAGAGCTACAGAAAGGAAATCGAAAACTCACCCGCAGTGCTAAAACGACCAAGGCAGCAGGCTGCAATAGAAGGACTCATCCGTACATTTAGGTGAACAAAACAAGTCCCGGCGTGTCCTCTTATGGCAAACCCGCACAATCTTGTTCACCTTCCAAATGCCGCGGATTCGGGGCGGTCGGGCTGTCCGGAGCGGAAAAAAGGATCGGTGTGGCGGAGGAGCTGGGGATCTGAGTATTGGAGGGCTATCGTCTGTTCCCGCTTAATGTTAAATCGATAGCCCGCTTTGGCTGTAAGTCTCTTCAACGAAGACGAAACGCCGCGTGACCCGAGGCAGCTCCAGCGGAGCGGGACTCTCGGACATCGATGTGAACGACAACGCCGGTGAGGCGTTGCAATGCCGTTTGGAATCACCTTGTGAGGTTGGCTCGTTTTGACTGCTGTGAAGAATCTGTCGATACATTTCGCTAGTGAAATTCGCCGTACCGGCACGCTTGAATCCACTCCACAAAGATTGGTCGTGGAACTTTCACGCTGCTTGCATCTCGGGGGAGCCCCCGCGTACGAACTTGAACAGCGGATGGAACAGGTTTCTCAGCAGGTAGGGGTACCGGCTCATTTCTTTTCGACGCCGACATCTTTGTTTGTCACCTTTGATGATGACCAGGACTCCACACGGCTGATTCGGGTATCCCCAGTGGCAGTCAATCTGGCGATGCTGGCAGAACTATACGCACTGTATGACGACATCAGTGAAGGGCGACTGGGGGTGCAGGACGCATGGGATCGATTGCAGGTCATCAAACAGACTAACTACGAATATCCGTTGGTCCTTTCGGTGCTCGCTTACGGAATGGCAAGCGCTGGGGTGGGCGTCATTATTGGCGGAAGCCAAACGGTAGTGCTGGCGGCTGGATTGATCGGGCTGGTGATCGGTTGCTTGAGTCTATTTTGTGAATGGCGTCGGTTCCCTGAACATCTAAATAATGTTTTGGGAGGATTTGTTGCCACCGCCCTCGCCAGTCTGATTCAGTGGTTCTATCCCGCGGCAACGATCGAAACCACGCTGCTCGCTGGCCTCATTTTTTTGGTGCCCGGGCTGCAGTTCACCGTTAGCATCAATGAATTGGCGACACAGAACCTTGCGTCTGGAACCGCTCGAATGGCGGGAGCATTAACCACATTCCTAACGATCATTTTCGGAGTCGTTATGGGCTACGGAGTCGCCAAAACGTTTTTCGTAAATACTCCGGTCGATGCCTCCCCAGCCATGGGAGTCGGCTGGGGAATGCTTTTGCTTGTCCCGCTAGCAATCTCTTTTCGAATTTTGTTTCGAGCACGACGTCGCGACGGAATTTGGATGCTCCTTTCGATCTGTATCGCCTATGGAACCGTGGTCAGCGCGGATGTCTTTCTAGATCCGCCCGCGGCCGCATGGACCGCCGCTCTTGCGGTCGGCATTGCGAGCAACCTGTTTGCACGAGTAAAGAACCAGCCCGCTTCAATCATGCTGATGCCTGGCCTGTTGCTACTGGTTCCAGGAAGCATGGGATTTTCTGGCGTGTCAGCAATCATGATCCACGAAAATTTGTCTGGCGGAGTTCGCACGGTCGCAACGATGCTGCTGGTCGCCGTTTCGATTGTCGCCGGTTTATTGGTGGCCAATGTCATCATGCCGACGGAGAAGCAAATGAGGGGTTTGGCCGGAAGCGAGCCGTTGGTGGACCTTGAGGGGGAGGGTGGGAGTGGGGGGTGAAGGAGTGGGGGAGTGAAGGAGTGAAGGAGTGAAGGAGACAAGGAGACTCGGTTGAGTGGTTGAGGATCCTGATGGGGGTATTGCTCTGTTGTTCAAGGATCGGGATCGATTGGGGGAACAATCGTTTCCTTTAAGAGAGCTATCTTCTCGGGTGTCCAGCCTTCGGGATCGGTCACTCCGATCCACGCATCGATGTAACTGGCGGGACTGTAGTTGTGGCCGTGCCCAACCGGCACACTGGTCGAAATCGCAAGGTCAAAGGCGACTTGCAGATAGGTTACCAGCGGGTACCACTGCAATTGAGGCGAAACATCGGGGCCACGCGGTTCATTCAGCCACGCGGGGGGACGCCATGCCAAGTCATGGGAAAACCAAACCATCGGATCGCTGGCATACTGGATGTAGACGTTCCGCATCGCTCCCCAAGGTTTATCGATCTGCAAGTGGTTTTCTTGAGCGGTAAAGCGGATGATCCTTTGTTGGCGATAAGTCGGCATCCACTCTGGAGTCCCTGGATTGCGATCGTGGACAATCTTCTTCCATTGTTGGCTCGGAAATGGAGGCCCGCTCCAGACGGCTCCATGTATCGGATCTTCAAAGATCGTCAGCAAGTCGGCAGCATCTTCGGACCCCAGTGATCCAAGGCTTAGCCCTTGCAAATAGAGCTTAGGACGTCCGTTTTTAGGAAGCCCTTTCCAGTAGTCGTAGACCGTCGTGAAAAGGGCTCTTGCGGAACGTTTGGAACGATCGGGATCGATCAAAATCGTGATCCAGCTGGGCAGGTAGGAATACTGAATGCTTACCGTGGCGGTATCCCCATTGTGCAAGTACTCGACCGTATCGACGGCCCCTGGATCCAGCCAACCGGTTCCCGTCGGGGTTGCGACAATCAGAATGGACCGGTCAAACCCACCGACGCGAATCAACTCTTGAAGTGCCAGCTTGGCTTGCGATACTTCGTCGTCGATCGTCTCCATTCCGACGTAGACTCGCACTGGCTCCAGGCTTGTCTCCCCGGTGACCGCTTCGATACTTTCCGCAGTCGGCCCACCGGCGATAAATGTCTTTCCCTTGCGGCCGATCATATCCCAAGGGACGAGGGAATCCGGGCTGCCACAGACAAGAGATCGCTCGGGACGTTCGATCCCTTCGTCGATCATCTGGTCCGCTTGCAGAAAAAAGTTGTCCGCCAGATTCAGTGCACCATCGGTGACGACCCCGTTTGCCACGAAAATGGTGACCAAGAAAACGATAAAGGTACTGATTCCCGTTGCGATCCGGCGAGGAACGAAACGCCGAAGTTTTGCGGACAGATAACGATTGCAGCGAAGCAGGAATCTGGCCAACAAAACCAAGCCCCAAGACCACAGGATGGCGATGGTGAAAAAGGTGATTGGATAGGCCGATTCGACGGGAGGCATATCCATCCGCTCACGAATTGAATTTTGCCAATCCGAGGTGCTCCAAACAAAATAGAACGCGATGATTCCGACCATCACGGTCGAGACCCGCTTTCCCCAGAGCTTGGTTTTATCCGAAACAATAGGCAACTGCAGGAATCGCCAAGTCAGTACGAGGAGGACTCCGATTCCATACCCAATGGCAAGGACAAACCCCGAGAGAATCCCTTGCACGACCGGAGGACGAGGAAGCAAAGACGGCGAAACCGAGCCAGCAAACAAAAGAGTCGCCACCACCAATCCGACGTAGGAAAATGATCGAGAGTATTCGTGCAACCATTTTTTCACGGGGGAAGACTCCAGACGAGTATTTTTGATGCGGGTAAGGTATTGGCCGTTCAGACGATTCATTAGCGTAGCGGCGTCCGCCCAATGCCAACGACTTTCTTAGCAGAACGGTAAGAAAACTGTCCGTATGATCCCAAATTAGGGGATGTTTGCCAGCCACCACCGCCCTACCGGCAGGTTAGTGATTTCAATTCTTGCTGTCACGACCATCGGACAAGAAAAGGGTCCCAAGTTTCCCGTCCTGGCATCTTTAGTGCCCGTTCCCGCCCCTCACACGATGTCTCGTGTAGAATCGGGGATTCGAGAAACCAACGAAACGATGAGCCACAGGTTCTTGTTTCTTTTTAATCCCCCATGTTTCACGTTAGGGTTCTGTGATGTGCCGCCTTTTGTACTGCTGGATTGTCTTGATCAGTTGGTCGTGCCTGACGGCAAATTCAACAAATGCAGCGGATGTGCTGCTGGAAGCGGAGGCATTTGAGAACCAAGGGGGCTGGAAACTGGACACTCAGTTTATCCAGACCATGGGGTCTCCCTACCTCTTGGCTCACGGGCTTGGGCAACCGGTCGACGATGCGTCCACCACTTTCAGCGTACCAGAAGATGGCGAGTACCACGTTTTCACCAGGACCTATGACTGGGTCGCACGCTGGGAAGCGAGCGGGGCACCGGGGAAATTTCAAGTTCAAATCGACGGGAAAGCTCTGGAACCAACCTTTGGAACCAGCGGAGCCGATTGGATGTGGCAGCCCGGTGGCAAGGTAAAACTGGCTGCTGGCGAACACAAAATTGCGTTGCACGACCTGACCGGTTTTGATGGACGCTGCGATGCGATCTACCTAAGCACCGATGCAACCCCGCCCTCGAACGATGCCGAAGTCATGTCCTCCTGGCGGCGCGAGCGTCTGGGACTGACGGGCGATACGATTGAATCCCGGTCCTATGACCTAGTGGTCGTCGGCGGTGGTTACGCCGGAACGGCCGCCGCATTGTCGGCAGCAAGAATGGGCTGCAAGGTTGCCTTGATTCAAGACCGAAGCGTGCTGGGCGGAAACGGATCGAGCGAAGTTCGAGTCTGGGCCATGGGACTGATTCGGCGAGGCAACTATCCACGGATCGGCGAAATCGTCGAAGAGTTTTGTGACCATGCGACCAAATCACCAGGCCGAGCGGAAGAGTTCGTTGACGACCTAAAAGAAGAAAAGGTTCGAGCCGAAAAGAACATCGACCTATTCCTCAATCACCACGCTTACGCGGCAGAGACGGTCGAAGGGATTATCAAGTCGGTCGATGCCTTTGACGTTCGCAGCGGACAAATCCGTCGCTTCTCCGCCCCCTTGTTTGCAGACTGCACAGGGCATGGCTGGCTGGGTGAATGGGCCAACGCCGATTACGACGTCACCCCCGAAGGCCGGATGGGGATGAGCAACATGTGGGTTTGGGCAGAACAAGAGGAACCGCAAACCTTCCCGCAAACCCCGTGGGCCCTCCAGCTGTCGATGCAGGATTTCCCTTACCCTCGCGATCACCATGGACAATGGTTCTGGGAAAGTGGATTTGATAAAAACCCGATCGGAGGCGCCGAAGCAATTCGCGACTGGAATCTACGCGCCGTCTATGGCGCGTTTAATGCGATGAAAAACGGCGATGGAGCCGAGCGGCATCCGAACGCGACATTGGCCTGGGTGGCATACATTGGCGGCCCACGTGAAAGCCGACGACTGATGGGAGACATTGTCCTCACCCAGGATCACGTTGTTGAAAAACACGAATTTAGCGACGGATGTGTGCCCAGTACCTGGTCGATCGATTTGCATTACCCAAAGGAACAGTACTCCAAAAAATTCCCCGAAAACCCTTTCATCAGCTACGCGGTCCACGACCGACGTGTGGACCGTTCTTACGGTTACCCCGTTCCCTATCGCTGTTTCTATTCCAGAAACGTTTCCAACCTGTTCATGGCTGGGCGTAACGTTAGTGTGACGCACGAAGCACTGGGAACCGTGCGAGTGATGAAGACTTGCGGAATGATGGGAGAAGTCGTGGGCAAAGCCGCGTCGATCTGCATCGACCACACCTGTCGGCCTCGTGATGTCTACGAGAGTTACTGGAGCGAAATGGACGACCTGCTGAAACTGCCCGGTGTCGCGCGCCGCGAAACCGTTTCCTCCGAAATGGTCATTCCCGACGACGTCCAACCATCCGCCGGGCCGCGTGGTCCGATGGAGGGAGTGAACCCCAACAAGCTGAAAGGTATCGTCGTCGATGACGAAGCTGCCGAGAAACGTGGAACATGGACCGTTGGCACCGGGCTGAAAGGGTTCATCGCCCACGGTTATCGGTACGCAGGGAATGATTCCAATTCCTCGATCCGGTTCACCGCAGCGATCCCCGAGGACGGAAAGTACGACGTGATCGTGCTTCATTGCCCCCACCCCAATCGTGGCACCACGGTCCCCGTCACCTGGTCCGTCGATGAGGCTCAGCAGGGGACCAAAAGAATCGACATGCAGGGCGAGACGACTGCGGAGCATTCCGAGTCGAAAGTGGCCTCACTGCAACTGAAGAAAGGCCAGAAAGTTTCGGTCACACTCAGCACGGACGGAGCCGGCGGGACAGTCCACGCCGACGCGATCCGTGTTGTAAAGCAATAGCAGCAACCGCTGTTTAAAACGGGCGAACCAGATCGAGAAGCCGTCGCATTTCCGCGACGGCTTCTCGCATTCCTACCATGACGGCTCGAGAAACGATCGAGTGGCCGATGTTCAGCTCGATAACATCTGGCAACGCGGCGACCGGCCGAACATTGACGTAATTCAAGCCGTGCCCCGCGTGGAAACGCATGCCAGCCTGAACGGCCAGTTCGCTGGACTTGGCCAATCGCTGAAGCTCGACCTCGCGAGTCTTGTGGCCTGCGTTCGCATAAGGCCCCGTGTGCAGTTCAACGGCATCGACACCTAAGGCCGCCGCCGCTTCGACCTGAGCAACATCGGGATCCAAGAACAGGCTGACCAGAATCCCCTGTTCACGCAGCTGGTCAATCGCGCGGGCGATCCGTCCGTTGTCGGTCGTCAGATCCAGGCCCCCTTCGGTGGTCACTTCATCGCGGCCTTCCGGAACCAGCAGCGCCCAAGTTGGCTTAGCCTTACAAGCGATCTTTACCGTTGCTTCATCACACGCGATTTCCAGATTGGTTTTTACCGTGACAGTCTGCATCAAAACTTCGACATCGCGCTCTTGAATGTGACGACGGTCTTCGCGCAAGTGAAACGTAATGCCGTCGGCACCACCTTGCTCCGCGAGCGCCGCGGCAATCACGGGATCGGGTTCGAAAGTTCGGCGTGCCTGGCGGACGGTTGCCACATGGTCAATATTGACCCCCAATTCAATCATGGAGGAGGACTCCTTAGCAAACGGCTAGTAAAGGGAATAGAAGAATTAAGTGAAATGGGTTTCGGGGTATGATAGCCGACAAGCACACAACGAGAGACTAGCCTGGATACTGGATCCGTCGTTTGAGCGGTACCCCCGCTCGCATCCAGCACGATTGCAGAAACGGAACCTGAATAGCAAGTTCCAGGCAAACAACCGAATTCAGTGATTCCCCTGCGTTAAACCATTTGCCTTAGGCGGTGAAAAGCGTCCAGCAATCGATCCGCAGCTTCATCAGTCTGCTGTTCGGTGGTTGGACGTCCAATCCCAAATCGCAGGCTTGAGCGGGCTTGCGATTCGTTGCAGCCGATTGCCATCAGGACGTGGCTGGGGGCAGGGTCGACGGAACTGCAGGCCGAACCGCTTGAGCAGGCGACCGTCGGCACCGTCGTCATCAGCGCTTCGCCTTCAACACGTGGAAACATGACGTTTAGGTTTCCGTGTAAACGCCGGAGCACCGAATCGGTTGGAGAGATAGAGGTATTGGCGTCGGCGATGGATGGTCCATTTAGAACCAATTCAGGGATTCCGCTTTTCAGCCGATCCCATAGGCGTTGCCGCAAACCAGCGATTCGCAAGGTCGCGGTATCCATTTCTTCAACCGCCCATTTCAATGCCTCGCCCATGCCCACGATCCCGGGCACGTTAAGGGTTCCGCTTCGCAAGCCTCGCTGCTGACCGCCGCCTTCAATCTGAGGACGGATGCGAACACGTCGGCCGGTTTGCCGGATGTACAACAAGCCTACCCCCTTGGGGCCATAAAATTTGTGAGCCGACGCACTCAGCAGGTCGACATCTAAATCCACGACCGAAACCGGGATGCGGCCAACAGCTTGAGTCGCATCGCAGTGGAGCAGGGCACCGACTTGATGACATTTCTCCGCGACCCGTCGCAGCGGCTGAATGGTTCCGATTTCGTTGTTCGCCAGCATGACCGAGACCACGGCCGTCTGGTCATCGATCGCGTTCAGAATTGCCTCTTCATCAACCTGTCCGACGTTCGGGTCCGATTGCGGGTAGGGGGCAATCCGTTCGACCACAAAACCGTCTGCTTCCAGCCGCCGAATCGGATCGAGGACCGCGGGATGTTCAGTTACAGCCGTAACAATTTTGCGTCGCTTTTGGCGAGGGTGCTGGCATACGCCCAGCAAAGCCAAAGAATTGCTTTCGGTCGCTCCACTGGTAAAAACCAGTTCCGTGGCTTGCGCTGCCAATGCTTGAGCAATCGTTTCGGCTGCAGAATGGACGGCGTCCGCGGCACTCTGCCCAAATCGATGTTGGCTGGATGCGTTTCCGTAATCCTCTAGAAGCATCCGCTGCACCACCGCTGCGACGCGTCGATCGCAGGGAGTGGTTGCATGATGATCCAGATAGATCAAGTCATTCATTGCTAAACCTTAAACAGGTGATCCAGGCAAAGTTGCGACCAGGTCTCCAGGCGATCCTTCTCGGCTCGCAATTGCGAGAGCGAAACGAAACCGGTGTCGCAAATGTCATCTTCGTTTGGATGGACATCAGGGGTTTGCAGTACAAATCGATGGACCACGCCTACGTGGACTTCGCCAACTTCGGTCGAAGGATCATAGATCAAACCGACGCAGGTTTCTTCAAAAGTCGATTCGATTCGAACCTCTTCCGTCAGTTCGCGTTCCATCCCGGTCCGGTAGGGTTCACTGCCACCGGCAGCATCTTCGGCGGAGATATGTCCGCCGATGCCGACGCTTCGTTTCGCGTGCAGTCGTGATTCCCCTTGGCCCGATCCTCGCGTGTAGGCAAATAGATGCGGTTCCCCCGCAGCGTCCGTCCACTGCAGTACGACATAGGGGATCAACTGTTTGAAAGAGGGGTCTTTCTCCATCGCCCCGCGAGGGCGGAAAGAGAGTTCGTCGCTGGCCAGGATCGGTTTTAGATAACGGTCCACATCGGGCTGGAATCCGGTAAAGGGGCCGATGGAATCAATGGTGGCCGCAGGGATAACCAGGATCTGTTCTTCGGTGACTGGAGACATCGATTTTAAGCTATTGAAAAGGAATGGTTGGAGAGCATCCGCAGGGACATCGGATTTACAAAATCAACATCGCATCACCATAGCTGAAGAAACGATATTCGTTATCGATCGCTTCCTGATAGGCTTTCATGATCCGTTCGCGACCAGCCAGTGCGCTGACAAGGACCAACAGTGAACTTCGCGGCAGATGAAAGTTAGTCAGCAGGCCGTCGATCGCTTTAAACGAATATCCCGGCGTGATGAACAGGTTGCAAGGACCGCTCCACTCCGCCAAGGTGCCATCTTCGGCGGCTGCAGATTCAACGGTTCGCACGCTGGTTGTCCCCACCGCGATTCGTTTGCCGCCGCGGGCGGGCGTGTCGTTGATCGTTTTTGCTGCGGAAGCGGACAGGCTAGCCCACTCGGTGTGCATTTCATGGTCTTCCAGCTGATCAACCGAAATCGGCCGGAAGGTCCCGATTCCAACATGCAAAGTCACCTCCGCACGCCGAACCCCTTTTTTATCAAGGGCGTTCAAAAGCGGTTGAGTGAAATGCAGGCCCGCGGTCGGAGCGGCGACCGATCCATCATGCTGAGCATAAACCGTCTGATAGGCCTGAACATCGGCGTCGACCATTCGGCCATCGCGGATATAGGGTGGAATCGGAACCCACCCAAATTGGTGAAGCAATTCGGAGGTGGGGGTTTCGGAAAGAGGTTTGACCAGCAGGTTCCCGGTTTCAGTCCGAGCGATGACTTGCAATTCAACACCAGGCAGGGCTTTACGATCCTGCAGAGTGATCGATTCCCCAATTTGCAAACGCCCTCGAGTCTTGCTAAGGACTTCCCAGATTCCGGTTTCAGGATCACTGCGGAGGTAAAGCCCCTGCCAGCGGCCTTCGGTGCGGGTGCGATGTCCCAGCAAGCGGGCAGGAACGACGCGGCTGTTGTTCAGGATCAACGTATCTTCGTGAGCCAAGATTTCCGGAAGATCACGGATATAGCAGTGTTCGACCGAATCGGACTGGCGATCCAAGACCATCAGGCGAGCGTCACTACGGACCGCGGCCGGTTCCTGAGCAATCCGCTCGCGAGGCAGGTCGTAATCGTAACTGGCAATCAGGTGATCGTTCATGCAAATCGGTCAACGTGGGGCTACAGAGGGGCGCTCCTACTGGCGCCTCGTCAATCGTCCGAATGGTCCCTGGATGGGATTTTAAAGCGATCCTAAGCCAGGGAATTCAAACTACCGGCAGCCTATCCCAGATCTAACGAATTGACGACCCAGGGAATTGATATTCGCGGGTTAGAAAACCATGACGCGAAGCGTGCTGGACAGCACTGGTTGTCCCTCGCTGACGGGCTCACATGCTGGCGAAGAAGTTCCGGCGTACGGGCTTGCCCCCAATGCCATCGACTCTTTTAGCGGAACGGCGCGAACCGTCCTGCAATCGCATAAAAAACACAAAGAATTTTCCGGCCGGCTCACGTCGGTCGGCAAAAAAATCCGCCCGCAGATGTCAAAGCAGCTGGAATTTGGCTTGCCCCGGCGGAAACATACGGGGACGATCTTGCCCGTCCGTATGCTCGCATAACCGAGGCCCTCTGGCCGCCCCGGCTCGCGTTCTGCGGGTTGTAGACCGAACCTAGCGAGTTCCTTCACGCCGCATGGTCAATGTCCGTTCGACTATTTTGCCTCTGAAAAAATTCATTGGCATCAGCGAATTTGCGTCCAATGGAACTCGAATCGAAACGGTCACGTCTTCGGTGGTTCGATCGATGACAGGTGGGGTAATGCTAACCACAGCCGTTTCGACTCCTACCGTTTCCAAAATGTCTCTAGCCTGTTGCTGTGCTTCGGCGCTGGTTCCGCCCGGGATAATCCCCTTGCGGGCGGCTTCATAGACTGCGTTGTCGACGGTGTGCCGAATCATGGCGACCCGGCAGAATTCAAACGCGGTAAACAAAAACACAAACGCGATCGTGACCACGAATACGAATTCGACCGCGACGACGCCGCATCGGCCAGCACGGGTCTGACAACCGCCACGGCTGCATCGTCTTTTTCGTTGTACGTACATGGGAGGCTCGATGTTATTCGGTGATCATTGTGCTGAGGGTTAACGCGATCTCGCGATAGATCGCACGCAATTCGTCGCCATCGGCAGCGTGGTAGTGTCGCCCCCGTCCAATGGTTGCGACTTCGCGCATCCGGACCTGGTCCGCGCCGGCACCAAAGGTGATCGTATGAATGAAAACCCCATCAGCGGCTAGGCGGGTGGCGACCGTTCGTGGTTCGGCACCGGTGTTGTGCTGGCCGTCGGTCATCACGATCATGGTTCGTTCGACGAAGTCTTCGGATCGCCCGTTGGTCAAAATCGATTCTCCGGCAGCCATCCCGCTTGAAATACTGGTGGTACCTCCGACCGGCATTACGTCCATTGCCGCCGCGATTTGACTTAGATCGCTGGTCAGTTCGACATCCGCGGTGGCACGGTTGCTGTACGACGCCAACCCGACCTCTTCTTCGACCGGGGTCGCGTCCAGGGTTTCAATGAAGATGTCCAGGGCGTCTCTTAAGTCTCTAAATTTTTGACCTCGCATCGATCCGCTGCGGTCGACAACCAAAGCCACATCGCGTTCGATGTAGGTAGCCGTCGCATTGTGCCCAAGTTCAAAGATGTCTCGATTGAGAATGGCTCCGAAGATCAACGGGATGGCTCCGGAAGCAGAGCCTTCCGTCCTCTCGCCACGTACGCGCACGCTATTTTGCGGTCGCCCGGAGGTCGTAAAGGTGAAGCGATTGGTATCGGCATCCGCTTCGGATCGACCGAATTGGAAATCACCACGACGGAGTAGCAGCGGACTGCCATTGACCAAATTATCCGAGGCAATTTCCTGCCCTCGAGCTACGGCGGCATTCACATCCTGCGTTCGCGAGAGCGCTTCGGCGGCCGCTTTTGCTGCCGCGTCGGTTGAAGTCCGTAATTCCGTACGGGCCAAATGAATCCTAGCGATGTCAATTGCCAAAGCAGCGGAGACCATAAAAATGACCATCGCAAAGGCTAACAGAACAAGCATCGAACCATCGCGACGCGGGGTCGCACGGGGACCGGAGTGGCGGTTTCTTGGCGTTCGATTGGTCCGTGGTTGTAACTTCATGATCGTTATTCCTTCACCATCACAACGCGAGAGACGAGGTCTCGATTGTTGATGAACTGTCCTGCTAGAGGACTGTTGGTTCGTGTGGGAGCTGTGATTTCAAGAATGATTTTTTCGCCACGTGACACCGTTGTGACGTCCGCTGGAATGAACCGGACGGTCGCATCGTTAACGTTTCGGGCAACCAAGATCGCATCGGCACGCGAGGTCGCTTCAGCGGTCGCCGCGGAGTTTCGTATCGCTTCACGGCAGCCTTCGTAGGCGGCCACATTAAGCGACTGTTTCAAAAAAATGAAACTAGCCCCTTCGATGGCACCAAAGACCAATAGCACCAAGACGGGCAAGCAGACCGCAAATTCCACCGCTGCGGCACCACGGCGAACCGAGGCGGTTGATCGAGACCTCCGGGGGGAGGCGGAGTTCAGGAACCGGTTCATGATTTGGTTGCTTTACGAGAGATGGCGGCGTTGAAGTTTTCAGCAATTTCGCCCCAGAAGTCGCTATCTCGAAACTGAAGTGGTTCGACATCGCGGCCCTTCGCTGCATCGGCCAATGCGCTGCGAAGGCGCAGGATTGGACCGGCAAAACGATGCGTCAGCTGCATCGTGTCCCAGATAAAACCAGGGATCAAAGCAAGGCTGACGATGTAAAAGGGAAGGAACCGGCGAAGGCTATCGAGAAATGTTTCTCCCCAACCATGCTCTGGATGTTCGAACATTCGAATCCAGATCATCAAAGCAAGGGTATTGGCAATGAAAAAGATGCACCAATGAAACGCAAGTTTGCGAAGCAAGCTGCCTTGGACTTCGGAATCGACCAAAGACTGTCGGCGCCGTTTGTTATGGGACTTAGCCATCAGATACTCTCAAGCATGAACGTAAAACGTAACTGCTTGAAAGTACGTCACATATTTACCAGTGGAGGCCCACTTGGTTAACGAACAAGAACTCCCTTAGGGGGGGCCTGTCGATTATGCCGCTTATAGCGAATCGTCGGGATCGTTATCGACCGTGACCATTTCTTCGATATAGCCGTCCTCGGGATTAAATCGCCCACAGTAAAAATCGGCAACAAGATTCTTACCCAAGGCTGTACGGCTGATCCGACCGCGGAGGCTGCGGTACAGCATCCATTGGTCGTTCCCCACCTGGACTCGCATCGCCTGGGCTTCGTGAGGCGCGACGATCCGAAGGGATTCGGCAACGGTCAGCTGGCGCCAAGTTCTTGGCTTCGTAAAGCGTTTTCGTTCGAAATCAAACCAGATAGCGGCATAAAGATTTTGAATCCCTCGCATCTGCAATTCCAAATTGCCGTCCGCATTCACATCGAACGTCCCATTCTGTGGACCGACGCGCCACTCAGGCAATCCCAGAGGCATGGCGATCGCACGCAGTTTGGAATCCTTCATCAAGATCTCCCACGTATCTTCTTCCGGTTCCATTTGGATTTCTGACGCGATCTTCCAGCGGCTTGTGTATTCAAGTTGAGCCGGCTTGTCCTGTGAACTGCCTTCGGATGTCAGCACGGCATCGGCTAAGTAAAGGCAACGGTCGTCACGTACGACCATCAACTGGCGTTGCAACGTCACACCGCCGGACCAAGCCTGTTCCAGTTCCAGGTAATGGACATCGTCGTCCGTGTAATGACAGATCTCGACCCATGGTCCTTGAGCGGTCACCGGAGCGCCATCTCGCTTGATTTCGACTTCCCATTCGCCGTCAATAAGCATCGGGTGGCCGGCGTGCACCTGCAGGCGAAATGCTTCATCGCGATAAGAGACGTGCAGGCGACCGCGGCGCACGTCCCATTCGGGAAGCATTGCCGCAAGCCGAGCCTCTTCGCTGTTAAGCGTCGGTTCCGGCAAACTGACCTGCCAAGCCAAGCGACCGCGAGATTTAGTCTGCCCCAAGGAAGCCTGCACGGCAGGAAGCAGAGCGGACTCATCCAGTTTCTTGGCGGCGGTCTCAAGCAATCCCCCCGCCTGCACATCGCAGGCAATGGAATCCTTTGAAGCGAAGGAGAAAGCGGCCGTTCCATCGGGATGGGTCAAGGCAGCTACCCAGGTGGCCAGTTCCCAAAGCGTATTCAGCGGTTCTTTTTTTAGTTTCCGCCGGGCAACTTTCTCCATCAAACCGATAACCCTTAGTCCCGAAGCGAGCACCAACCGCGTGGCGATTCCAGCATCTTCCAAGGCGGCATCTAAGGATTGTTCATCGCAGTCAAACCATCCGAGGATCGATTCTTTCGCTGGTTCAACAAGCGACTTGCAGGCGGGGACAAATGGCAGCCTCCAGGCGAGGACAAGCCCTAGCTCTCCCCCCAGAACAAGCTGGGCAATCGATTCCTGTGGAGCCTGGGAATGGGCTGCTTGCTGGACGGATACCAATCGTGACAGAACTTTCCACCAAAGCGATTCCTCCAGATGGTCCGTCAGGTAAGGGAGTGCATAGGCCCAGCCGAGGACCTCTAAATAGTTGCCGCGTACCAGTCCAATGTGCAGAAGTTCATCACAGAGCGCCTCGGCAGCGGCAGGGATATCGGCCTGTTCGATCGCGGAGACATCCCCGGCAGCAGCAAGCTGGCACAGGGCTTCGGTTAGCGTTGGCAGGGGATGCCCGGTTGCCGCCGCATATCCCCATTCAAGATGGATTTGATCGGGATTCACATTCGCCCAAGAGTACTCGGGCCACAAATGATCCAGCCGCTGTGTCTCACGGGCAAGTTGCTTCTCGACTTTTTTCCGCAGGTCCTGCCAAGTCAAAGCAAGTTCCAACGCGAGTTCCGACGGCGCAACCGTTTCCTGCTCGGTGGGAGAAACGGATTTTTTATCGGTTCGCGTCGCCATGCCGGACTACTCGTTTAAAAAGACTGAAAAAGGATCGGGAGGAAAAGAAACCGCGTTAGAAAGGTCGCATTCTGGCTTGGCAACTCAATCAACCTGCTAAAATACTAACCACTTACGAAGGGATTACCCAGACGCTCTCTTTTTCGCGGATTGTCGTGGGGCCTTTTTTGTTTTTGTTCCCAAGCATTTACCGTCGCCGCCATGATTCAATGTTTTCGCACCTGGACCGCCTTACCGATTCCCTTCGGGATGATTCTTGTCGGGATCCTTTCAGGCTTGGCTCAGGCCCAGGAGGCCGGGGATACGCCAGCGACTCCCGCCCCACTGCCCGTATCCCCCGCCGCAGGTGGTCCGCCCGTTGACGCGAAGGATGCGAGCGAAGAGGGCGCCGAACTCTCCTTTGAACGCGTCGATCCAGAAGAACTGGTTGCGAAAGCCTTTGAAGCCCCCGAGGGAGCGGTTCAGTTAAGCAAAAAGGGACGGCTATGGGTCGACAAAAAGGGGGGCCAAGTCCTTGTCGATGGGTACGTCGCGATGACACGTGGGATGCTGGAAATGTTCGCTTGTCCCGCCGGGACCAAGGAGCACGAATCGGTCGTTGCCGTGCTGGCTCGCAGTCGTGATGTTCATACCGCATTGCTAGCCGTTGGGGCTCAAAGTGGGACGCCGGTTAGATACGTGCCAAAGTTTGTGCCCCCAACGGGCCAGGCGATTCAAATTTGGGTGATGTGGTTCGACAAAGAAGGAAAACTGCACAAGAAAGACGCTCGCGAATGGATTTTTAAAACAGGCACCAAGAAAACGATGCAGGAGAATTGGGTCTTCGCTGGCAGCCAATTCTGGAAAGACCCGGCAACGGGAGAATCACACTACGAAGCAGATTCGGGAGACATGATCTGTGTTTCGAATTTCGGTTCCGCGATGCTAGACGTTCCCGTCCTAAGCAGCAAAGAGAATGCCTCGTTGCAGTACAGCGCCGCCGAAGGGAATGTCCCTCCGGAAATGACACCGGTCCGCTTGGTCTTGATCCCAATTCCTCTTCCGTCGGATAAGCCGCAGCCCCTGCCAGAAGGCAAGGCGGATGCGTCGGTCCCGCCAGCGGACAAATGGCTGAAGAAAGCGGTTCCCGCTCAGTAGCGTCTAGGGAAGCGGACACCCTGCGGTTTGCTCTAGTTGAGCGAACGTCTTTGCGAGCGAGGCGTCGAATTCAGCCAGTTGAGTCTCAAACACTAGAAGCTCTCGATAGACTTCGATCACCGATGAAAAATCGGTTCGGCTCCCCTGGTAATCCGCGATCACCAACTGAAGAGTCTCCTCGGTTCGAGGAATGATTCGCTGGCGATATAGTTGCCGCTGATCCTCAATCCGATGAACCTGAGACAGGAGGCTCCTCAAGCGGCCTTCCAGGGAATCTCTCTTGGCTTCCAGCCGTTGGCTTGTCGAAGCTCTGCGGTGGTTCGCTTCGCGGATTCCCGCTTGAATCTTGCTTCGCCAGATCGGCAAAGTCGTGCCGACACTGAAATTAATGTTGTCATGCCCGTCGGCGACGGGACTGAGAACATTGTAGTCGTCACTGATCAAGGACCAATTCACTCCAAACTGCAGGTCCGGGTACTTCTGCAAGCAAGCCAGACGTTCGGCCTGTCGGTCGCGTTCGACTTCCCAGGCAAGCCCCTTTAATTCGGGGTTACAGTTTTCTGCTGCAAGAATCCATTCATCTAAGTGACCCGACAGATCCTCCAAATGCAGCTCTGCAGTGACGGGCGGGATTTCCGAAGCAGGGCTCTGGATGAACGTGGCAAGGTCCGCCTGTGCGGTTTCCAATTGTTGACGCAAACGAAGCTGCTGGTCTTCCAATCGGTCGGCTTCGATGCGGGCTCGCAGCGCGTCCTGTTGCCGGCCTCCGGTTCGATAACTGGCATCGGCGATCTCCCTTAGATCTTCGACCAGTCCTTGGGTTTCTTCGAGGACTTGAATGGCTTGAACGGCATACCACACTTCGTAATAAGCTTGCTTGGTGCCGGCGACGATCGCCCTTTCCATTCTTTCGTATTCGGCTTCAGCGATATGTGCTTGGCGGGCGGCGATCGCCGCTTTGGTTTCCCGTTTTTTGTGCCAAGGAACGCCTTGGGTGAGTGACATCTGGTTACCAACTCGCCCTCCTGCCGTCTGCAATGCCTGGTCTTGGATGGGCCAGAAAGTGTTGTTGAACTGCGGATCAGGCAGCGCGCGAGCTTGGGGGATTCGTGCCCTTTCTGCGGAGATCCGATGCCTAGCCGCAATCAGTTCTGGATGAGCGGCAATCGCTCGCTGAACAAACTCCTCGACTCCGATCGCCGGCTGCGAAGCCTCTGCCGATTCGACAGAAGCGACATTTCCTGGAACCAGAGCTTCCTCCAGTCGCGTTGCTTCTTCGACGACTGACGATCGTTGCAGATCAATCGCGACCGCTGAATCAAGGTCTTCCGGGTCGCTGTAGAGAACGGTCTGGATCGGGCTATTTGCGGCCGAGGAAGCGGGTTTCGCCGCCAGCATGACCTCTTCGGGTACCTGCGAGGGAGCCGTCACCTGCCGTGGACTGTTGGACTGTGCACACCCGAATAATAAACAGGTGGCCGCAGCACAGGTTGCAAGGAGCAGTTGGTTCCGTCGTGCGGACCAAATACGCTTCGAGCTCATAAGGGCGTCCTTGCCGAAATAGCCGGTTCAAGCCAGCCAGCAGAGGGCGCTAAAATCCATCCTTGGATTTATTGCATGGGTCCGCGATTTAAAATCGCGGACCCACGTGGCTTATAGAAGGGTTATCGGTCCAGAGGACGCGATGACTATTTTGACCCTGCGATCGCTCGCAAGGTCGCCCCTACCGCTACAAGCGAATCAATCGCGATCGCTTACTTGAGCTGAGACAATGCCAACAAGGCGTAGGCGGTGACAAGATTTGCATCGCTTTCCATCCAGCGTGCGTTCTGCTCATTGACCCACGAACCGTCTTCTCGCTGGGCTGCCTTGAGAGTCTCGGTTAGGTCTTGACGCCAATTGTGCGTTTTCCCGTCGCTGGTTTTCAGGGTTTCCATGTCGGCCAAAGCAAGCGATTTTGCGAACGTGTGGTAGTAGTAATAAAGGCCTGCAGCCCCCATTCCGGGGTTGGATTCCAGCGAGTAGTTATCGCTGATGAATCGCAGTGCGGCCGCAACGCGAGGATCGTCTTTATCAAGCCCAGCATAGATCATGCTCTTTAGACCGGCGTAAGTCATCGAACCGTAGCTGCGTAGACCTCCGTTCGCCGTCTGATTGGCTTGGCTCTGCCCACCGGCTGCCGGGGTGTAGTAGAACCCGCCATCATTAATTTTGGCAGCAAACGGGGTGTCGTTTTTATCGGATTCCAGGTTTTGCGTGCGGCTGACGAACACAAGCGCTTTCTGGATCGCCGGGTCGTTCTCGTCCGCCCCCAGTTCACGCAGGGCTTCGATCATAAAACTGGTATTGGACAAATCGGGGCGATTGTGGCTGCCATAGCCCGCACCGCCGTAAGCGGTATCCGATGTTTCAATACCTTCTCCTTCGTCCCACTGCAGGCCGCGCAGGAATCGGTCGGCTTGTTTCAGGACGTCATCATATTGCCCCTTATTGTTGGCCAATTTAAAAGTCTGAACGGCAACACAGGTTTCGTAATTCCGGTGTTTGGACCCCGCGGCATAGATCCCCCCATCCTTCCGGACGTTTTGCTTTAGAAATTCCAAGCCTTTGACTACGGCAGGATCGGAAATCGCGTGTGGGCGGTTCTCCAAAATGGCTGACACGCACAAAGCGGTGACGGCCGCACCGGTCGACCCGCTAAAAGAACCATCCGGATTTTGCCCTTTGGTTTTTAGATACTCCATTCCAGCGAGGACCGCTTCTTGTCGAGCGTTTTCCGACGACGCCGCACCCGCTTCGGTCACGGTTTGAGCCGAGGCTGCCGGGCCAAATCCTGCAATCGCCAACAATCCAGTGGCAGCGAACAGGATCGGAAAGAGGTTCGATCGACGAGCGAGTCGAGAAGCAGGCATGGCTAAAGATTCCTATCGAAAAAGAGACGCAACAAGCGGGAAAACGGCCCGCTTTCTACCGAGAAACAAGGCTCGGAAACATTGAACGGTTACCTTTCTATTGTAGAGCGTTCCTTCGCCAATCAATGGCGAATCCTTCACCATCGTCGGTGGATCTTTCGCCGCGCCAGCATTATTCCTCGTCACAACCGCGGCACCCCGTCAGTGTGGGGGCATAAACCCCCAAAAACCTTACCCCAATATAGGTTCCAACGTGCAAACAACCCAAAACCGAAGCACGAAAACGGTCCGGGAATGCTGTTTCCAAAATGAAGGCAATTTTGCTACTCTCCGTGAAGTAGCTGTGCACGACGTCAAATAGTGCTGATTGTATGGTCATTAGGATGAGAGACGAGAAAACCTGGGAAGGAATCGTCTCAATCGCTCGTTTGGAACGCTACGCTTGGGCGATAGCAGACCATGGAGCGAACACACGGTCTTATTTTTCGTGTGACACCGTCGGGGAAACCAAACGCATGGTGAATCTCGGCAAACAAACGACCAAGGAAGGACGTTCAAATGGATCGAAATCGCAGAAATCTATTGCTTACACTTGGTTCGGTTGCCGCTGGAGCGACGACCCTCGCTGCGCAGCCACCGTCCACGAACACTCACGAACCCATTTTCCGGGTTTCGCGGGCGAATAGCGTGCCACGCGAAGCGGTGAATCCGCTCGATCGTGCCTTGGAGATGGCGCGTGAAGGATTGGTCAATATCCGAGAAAACGTGACCGATTACACAACCGTGATCGTCAAACGCGAGCGTCTAAATGGGACGCTTACCGATCCCGATTTCATGTTTGCGAAAATTCGAAATCGGAAAGTCAAATCAGGCCAATTGCACACGCCATTCGGCGTTTATTTGATGTTCTTAAAACCCACGTCGGTTAAAGGACGCGAAGTCGTTTATGTCGAAGGCCAGAACGACGGACGATTGATCGCCCACGAAGGCGGAATGCGTGGCCGTTTCTTGCCAACCGTTCCCCTCGACCCAAATGGGGCTCTGGCAATGCGTGGGCAGCGGTATCCGCTAACGGAGATCGGGATCGAGAACCTGATTGTCAAGTTGATTGAGCGCGGAGAAACGGCTCGCCAGCATCCAGAAATCACCTGCGAATTCCGGAAAAATGCGAAGCTGAAAGATCGTGTCTGCACCGTCATCCAACTAAACCAGCCACGCCGAGTCAGTGAGCTGGAATTCAGTCGAGCTCAGATCTTTATCGATGATGAACTCAATTTGCCGATCCGCTATGTCGCCTACGATTGGCCGACCGAACCAGGTGGGACCGGAGCGATTATCGAAGAGTACAACTACTTGGATGTGAAGATTAATCCAGGGCTTTCCGACAGCGAATTCGATCGCGAAAACCCGGCTTACAACTTCTAAAGCCCGTCAAACAGGCAGGCTGGATCCTGCCCCGTTATTTGGCGAGGGACCAGTAGGACCAAATCAAAACGCAAGCGAGTGACCGCTTTTCCGTCACTCGCTTGCGTTTTTTCATGCGCCACACCTCCCGCATGACTGCGGACCACCCCATGCGTCTTTTCAGGCGTACGTTCTGTGTGGAATGGTTTCAACAGATTTCACTGCCACTTGCTAGCACTCTCGGGTGTTAACTTGTAACGCTCGCAGAAGACTTGGCGGCTAAGGGGAGTCTGTCTGTTTTTCCGCATAATCGGTCCGCTCTGAATGTGCGAGGCCAGAGAGCGGCACAATCGGTCAATCCGTCGCAACTGGAACGCCGATCAGCTTGTTATCCGAAGGACTACTGCATTCGGAAAACTCGCACCAGGAAAGCGACTATCGTGCCTCAACGTTCATTCTTAACCATCGCCGCTACTCTGATGAGCGGAATCATGCTGCTCGGATTGAGTGGCTGCGTGAGCTGGGAATTTACAGGGCGGCGAGCAGCCTGGCGTGTCGAGACTCGAGCGATGGCCGATACCGCTTTCCAGAATCAGTTTGGGGCGAACGCTAAACAGACCGGCTGCACCGAGGATTATCGCGCTGGTTGGTTGGATGGCTACACCGACGTGCTGCGTGGCGGATCGGGGCAACCACCCGTCGTTCCTGACAGTCGCTACTGGGGCCCCGGAGTGCGACACGCCGAGAACACGCACCGTGTTGGCGAGTGGCACCAAGGTTTTATCGATGGAGCCGAAGCCGCCCTCGTTTGTGGGCAACAAGGCTATGCAACCGTGCCGGGCAGCATGCCGGCTCAGCCGCATCCCGCGCCGCAAGCGATTTATACCGCCAGTTGCCACGCAGATTTGGCACCGGATGGGATGGTCAACAATTCGCCATCCCCCTTGCCCCCGCTGCCGACTCCGCTACCTCCGACTTTGGAATCGCTGGACATCGCGCCTCCTATCGAAGGGTACGCTGAGCCGGTTCCCACGGAGATCTTGCCAACTCCGTCCGCAGAGAATTCGATTCCTTACTCCAACGAAATAGCACCTCCTGGATCACCAATCCCCTTTAGCCCCGCACCGCCAAGCGAACAATTTCCGGGTGACATTTTGGAATCGGACTTGGACCTAGTACCTGAAAGCGATCCTTTACTCGATCAGGAATCTGGTTCAGACGATGACGATTTGCTACTTGGAAGTCGCGTTCCGATGAATGCTGCATTCGGACGACTGCAGGCTGCGAAACAAACGATGCAAATGGCTTCACCGACGAATCACGTCGCGAATTATCAACACTCGGCTCCACCGATGGCGGTTCAAACCCCACCCATTCGACAGGCCGCACAGCAGCCGAATCGGCTTCCACCTGTGACCAGTCCTTGGACCCTTCGATAAGAACCATGCATCATCGCCGCAACACGACTGCTCAACGCTCGCCGTTTGCACTTTGCACGCTGCTGTTGATCGCTTTGTCAGCCTTTGGCGGCTGCGCAATCCGTGGCGCTGTTCCGGCAAGCCAATTGCCGGACATGCTGCGAGTTCCCCGGCGTGAAGCCAAGATCCCATTGGATCTTTCGCTGTTGTCACAGCCCATGCCCGCAGAGCACGTGGTTCAAGCTGGCGACGTTCTGGGCATCCATATCGAAGACATTCTCGGTGACCGAGGCCTGATGCCGACCGTCGCATTCTTGCCGGGAAACAACGGCGAATCCAATTTGCTTCGCGAGCCGGCTGTTGGACAACCCATTCAGGTTCAACATAGCGGAACCATCCGCTTGCCGATGGCCGATCCCATTTATGTTTCCGGTTTGACACTGCCGCAGGTTTACGATCGCATTCGGCAGGTCTACGTTCAGCAGCGTAAACTTTTAAAGGCGGGCAAAGAGAACATTCAAGTGAACCTGATTCGGCCTCGGAGTCAGCGGGTCATGGTGATCCGGGAAGACAGCAGTTCGCTGGCTCCGACAGTCACCCGAGATGACACGCGAATCGTTTCGCGCCGTGGGTCGGCCGATGTTATCGAATTGCCCGCCTATGAGAATGATGTACTGCATGCCCTCGTCAGATCGGGAGGCCTTCCCGGCCTGGACGGGCTGGATGAAGTCTGGGTGCTGCGGTCGAAACAAACCAATGACACGCAGCGAATGCAAGCGGTCACGATGCTGCGAGAAGGGGAAAGCTATGACGCGGTCAGTCAATGCATCGGTGGTTCGGCAGGCATCCACCGCATCCCACTGCGGCTAAGGCCCGACGCCCCTCTGCCGTTTGGCCCCGAAGATATTTTGTTGTACGACAACGATGTTCTGTTTGTCCCCGCACGCGACAAAGAATATTTTTTGACCGGTGGGCTGTTAGGTGGAGCGAAGATCCCCTTGCCTCGAGACCACGACGTGGACGTATTGGAAGCGATCGCAATCGCAAATGGACATATTGATGGACCGGTCGCCGCGACGACCAGTTTCGTCAATGGACCTGGCAACGTGTTCCCACCCAGTCGGGTTCTATTGGTGCGGCGCTGGGGGCGTGAACAACAGATGAAAATCGAAGTCGACATTCACGAAGCGATGAATAACCCTCGCGAGCGAATCATCATTCAGCCCGGGGACTTGGTTATCCTAAAATACACCCCGACCGAAATCGTTTTGAACGCGGCTCTCAATACGGTGAATCTGAATTATTCGCTAAATGACAATTAAACAGAGGTCGCAAACGCGGCGGAGCTCGTAAGGGAATCAACGTTCGCACGGCTCTTTAAAACGCCTGCAAAGTTACCCTTCTGATTGTCAAACGATCTTTTAGCGGGGACTTTTTTGCTGACGGTAGAAACGGTCATACATCATGACCCCGATTAGTGTTTTCGCATCCTCAATTTGGTTCGCCTGCAGCAATTCGGCGATCGTCTCCCAATCAAGAATTTCGTTTTCGATTTGCTCCCCTAATTCTCGCTTCGGTGGACCTTGTGTCAGGTCACGGGCGATGAACAGGTGCATCTGTTCATTACAGTTTCCAGGGGCGGCATAAAAAGGCTGCACCGCTTTTATCGAGCCCGCGACATACCCGGTTTCTTCCTGGAGCTCGCGAACGGCCGTTTCAAGTGGATCTTCGTTCGGTTCCATGGTGCCAGCAGGCAGTTCCAAAAGGGTTTTGCCAAGCGAGTAGCGATAATTTCGAATCATCACAATTCGGCCATCGGGTAGTTCCGGAACGATGACAACCGCTCCGTTTTGCCGGATGATCGGTTTGATCACCTGCTCCCCACTCGGCAGAGTCACTGGGACTTCGTGTACCGTAAATCGCGCACACGAATAAACGGTTTCTGAATCCGGAGACGGAGTTGACATCAAATTTCCATGAAGAATGCGGAGGCCGAGCAAAAAAAGAGCGATTCAGATGAAACGGCAACGGAGAAAGTTGACGTCGGCCCTGTAAAAAGTTGCGAAACCTTCTCATTCCAGCGGGTTTCAATAGTAACAACAACTTGGACCGTATCCGAAGCTAGACGAGCATCCTAAACTAAAGGTTGGCCCATTCACCACCGATTGGCTTCGACGACTTACACACGGTAGCGATTTTGGCAGTCAGCCCCTCCACTGCAATGCGATATCAAAAGTCCGACCCGGACGTGCGATTGATGCTGCGCGTGAAAGAAGACGACGCCGGTGCGTTTGAGGAACTTGTGCAACGATATCAGGGACGGTTGCTCCGTTTGCTTGAGCATATGGGTCCCAAAAGAGAATTAGCAGATGACATGACTCAGGAGGTTTTTTTGCGAGTGTTTCGCGCCCGCAAGAGCTACCAACCCGGAGCCAAATTTTCGACATGGTTGTTTACGATCGCAGGAAATGTAGCTCGCAATGCAGCCCGATCTTCGGGAAGACGACAAGAGATCAGCGAGATAGACACCTCAAGAACCACATCCGGTAGCCAAGCGGCGGTCCTGTCCTCGCTGGCAGTCGATTCAAGCGGTTTAATGCCCACCCGCGTGATCGAGGGAGAGGAGCGAGCTGAAATTGTGCGAGCCGCAATCCACTTGCTGGGAGATCGACAACGCGAAGCACTGCTGCTCTCAAAATTTGAAGGACTTAGTTACGCAGAAATCTCTGAAGTGATGGAGCTTAGTACGAAGGCGGTCAAATCGCTGCTCAGTCGAGCTCGCGTTAATCTGAAAGACATCCTCGCCCCCTACATCGATTCAGGTTCTCAACCAAGCCAGCCGAATCCTTAACTTCCCCCTAAGTCGCGTTTCATTCGCATTCCAAATCCAGCCGCAGGACGAACCCTGAGCATGTCCAGTCAACCCTCGCCACACGATATCGATGTCGATCCAGTGGATGAGCAACTTGTTGCTTATCTGGACGGCGAGCTATCGACTGCGGAGCGACAGGATTTGGAACGCAAGCTACTAAGTGATGCCTCGCTCCGTGCTCGGATGCGGGAATTACAGAGTGGCTGGCAGATGCTTGAAGACCTTCCCCAGGCAACGGTCAAAGACAACTTTACGCAGTCGACTCTGGAAATGGTTGCGGCTGACATCCAGTCCGAGACGAAAGCCGTACGACCGCTGCCCCGGTGGGGACGCTTGATCGCGATCCTGCTGGCGACCGTTGCGGCAGGCGCGGTGGGTGCAGTACTGGTTTTAATTACACACGAAGTCGAACGGCAGCGACAATTTGCTGACCTGCCAATCGCCGAACATTTGGATGCTTACCTAGTTACCGATGACCTGGAATGGTTGCAGGAAATTAGCCAGGATCCGACTTGGCTGGACACGATCGAATCAGCCGAAAAGGTAGGTGCCTTCGGTCCGAAAGGGTTGCCAACATCGACTCCCGAACTGCAAGACCTTTCGCCATCGGAACTGGCTGAGCAACTGCCTCTGCTTCACCCTACGGTACGCCGCCGGATCGACACCGGGTGGCAGCGGTTCCAGAACTTATCGCCTGACAAGCAAGCAGAAGTCCGGCAACGTGCACAAGAGATCGCTGCGACCGAAAACCCTGAGGAACTGCTTCGCACGATCGAAGCTTACGCCCACCTAAAACGGAACTGGTCGGATGAAACAGCTGCGACGATCCAGTCAGGAAATCCCGACGACCGTGAACTCGCGTTTCGTAAATCGCTTGCTAAATCACGCAGACTATGGCTTCGGCAATTAAGCGAAAGCGATTCCGATGCGATCTTTGACGCACTGCATCTGATCGCTTCCGGATGGCTGGAAAACTTGGAAAACAGTGACCAACTATGGAAAGAATACGCACGCGATTACATCAACCGAACCTCCGGACCCGACCAAGACGACCGTTTTCCCGATGAAGAAACGGCTTTGCTTCACTGGCTGTTTGTTATCGGTCGAGGACGGTTTGCCCCGTTCAGTATCGCTGAAGAAGATGCGATCAAAGCGGTCCTCAGCGATCCGGTCCGTGAAGCTCTGGTTCGTGAGACGCTGGACAAACTCCCTTCATCAGGCGACATGGAAGAGGATTTGGTGCGAGGTTGGTTGGTCGAAGCGGTCCAGCGAAAGACTCGCACAAATTATGCTCAAACCCTTGCCGGCTTAGAGCCCCGGGTCCAACTGGAAATCGAACTTTCGCCTCCGGAGAGGATTTTCCCATTGCTTGAGAGCAAAAGCCGCGAAGGCCGAATGCGTGATTCCTTTTTCCGCCCCTCGGGACCTCCTTCATCCAATTCCAAGTTTCCTCCAAAATCTCCGCCTAGACCCCTACCGCGCAACTGACTTTGTTGCAACGAACCGTCCGATTTCATAGCTTGGTGTCCAGACCATTTTCATTCTTCAGGTCACCATTCGGTAAAGGCGACACGGAATCGACGGGCGATGGAGGGCAACGGCTAAACGTGAACGAAACGCTTCTTGCCTCCTTGCGAGCCCAGCAAACAACCCTTCGCATCGTTGTCACGCTATATGCATTCGGCCTTCTTTCGGTTATGGAATCGGCCGGTGAAAGTGCCGACTTTCCGCTCCGTACTTTCTTACTGGAACGAACCGGCAGCGAACGATTCGCATGGGCATTTCTACAATTCGGGACGACCGCTTCGGCGATCAGCTGTTTCACGTTGGCCCTGATCGCTGGCCTAGCGGGGACACAGGCCCCAAAAACGCGAGCGGTATTGCTGCACGTCTCACTACTTGCTGCACTCCTTGCCACGATCTGGCAAGCAGCCATTAGTATTTCGGCAGCCTTCGCCGAGGGAGCGTTTCAGATATGGATGATCGGACAGGACGCAGGCATGTTGATCCTGCCAATAGCCCTGGCTCGTTCGATTCAAATTTCCAGCGATTCAGCATCCGCTGAGCAGACGCTGCAACAGGTCTCTCGCTGGTTGGCCTATGCGGCAGCGATTGTCTTTTTTTGCTATGGCTGGAAAGTGATCTTCCATCCCGTCACCGTTGACTCGCTGTTAACACGCTCTATCAGCCGCTGGAATGGTTACCAGTTGGTCGATTCGGTCACCCGAACACTGATGTGGGGATTTGCATTCTTGGAGTGGGGGCTAGCACTGCTGGCGATTTGGGGACCGCGACGATTAGCCATGTTGGGAATCGCAATGTGGGGTATGATAGCGGCTCTCAGCCGTATATCGGCCAATGGGTTGTTCGTCTGGGACGAAGCCTTATTGCGAGCCGTTGTCAGCGGGATTGCGATTGCAAGTTTATGGGGCATCCCCCAAAAGCCAGAAGGTAATATCCAGTAAGTCACCATTCCTGCAGCACTCTTTGACCCTTTTTTCCTGACGGGGACCTGTTCTGATGAAAGCCGCCTATTTTGAACGAACCGGAGCTCCAGATGTCATTCAGTATGGCGATTTGCCCGATCCGACTGTCGGTACGGGACAGGTTTTAATCCGAAACGAAGCGGTCGCCCTGAACCCAATTGACACCTACATTCGCAGTGGTGCAATTGCGATGAATTTACCTCTTCCCTATGTTCCCGGCTGCGACCTTGCCGGGACCATCGTTGAAGTAGGTGAAGGGGTAACCGGATTCCGTTCGGGAGATCGCGTCTGGGCAACGAATCAAGGATTGCTCGGCCGGCAAGGGACCTTCTCAGAACTCTCCGCCGTAAACGCAGAATGGGTCTATCCAATTCCTGATGGCGTGGAAGCAAGCACAGCTGCTGCGACGGCGCTTGTCGGCATCACCGCACACATCGGTCTCTCCCGAGCCAAAATTCGATCGGGCGAAACGATCCTTGTCATCGGTGGCGCTGGCGGAGTCGGATCGATGGTGGTCCAGATGGCCAAAGCCAATGGAGCTCAGGTTATCACCACTTGTGGCAGTGACGAAAAATGTCAAATCGCATACGACTTAGGGGCCGATCATACGATCAACTATCAACGCGAATCGATCGCCGGACGCACCCATGAACTCGCTCCCGAGGGCGTCAATATTTTCTGGGAAACACGAAGAGAGCCGGACTTCGACGTTGCGATTGACCTGCTTGCACAGCGAGGCCGTATGGTCCTAATGGCGGGCCGCGACGCGCGTCCTAGTTTTCCTGTCGGCGCGTTCTATGTTAAAGAATGCTCGCTGCATGGCTTTGTGATGTTTAAAGCGACCCCAGATGAAATGCGAGTCGCCGCCGATGACATCAACGAGTGGCTAGCGAACGAACAACTGAAACCGCGAATCGGCTTGCGACTGCCGCTTTCCAAAGCCGCAGAAGCCCATGCATTACAAGAACAGGCAACCCTCGAAGGAACCGGGGAAGTCAGCGGAAAAATTATTTTGGAGATCCCATCATGAGCGTTGAAATCACGGCTCAGCATCACGGCGGCCAAAAAGTGGTGGCCGTCCATAGCCCTAGCGGGGCAAAACTAGCAACCGATGCCCCCCGTGATAACGGCGGGCAAGGGAATGACTTTTCGCCTACCGATCTTGTCGCCACCGCGCTTGGATCCTGCATCCTGACAATCATGGGCTTGGTGGCTGCACGCCATGAACTGGACCTTGCTGGGGCTCGTGTCCAAGTCATTAAAGAGATGGTCAGCCACCCGCTGCGGCGGATTGGTTCCCTAAAAACCACCGTCACGTTTCCCGTTGGATTAGTCCCCGAGCAGATTCGCTCGCGACTGGAAGCGGCAGCGGGGAAATGCCCAGTGCACCAAAGCCTTCATCACGACATCGATGCGCCAATTATTTTCATCTACGAAGAGTGATCGGCCAGCCGATCAAAATCAAGCTCCAGTTGCTGCTCACTTTCGTCGCCGCTACCAATTTCGCGGAACATTAGGCTCGGCTGGATATCGTTAGCATTCTGATATTTACTGCTGCAGTATTCGTCAACTTCGCCACATAATTCGTGGTAGAAAATTTCGCAAACCTGGACACCTGCGTAGATTCGAATCGGCTGGACGCAGTACAGTTCTAAAGTCCAGTGGCCACTGTAGCCGACGTCGCCAAATCCACTGTTGGTTCCCACAAAAAGCCCCAGGCGTGTCAGCGAGCTTCGACTGCTGACCATTGGCACCAAGTTGTGGGTCTCCAGTCGCTCTATCGTGCGTCCCAGATACAACCGGTCTGGCTGCAAGACCAGCCCTTCTGGCGGTATCGACATGCGGCGGTAACGATTGGGAGTCCGCATGTCGAGAACAATCTCTTCGTAGACCAACAGCTCGTCATGCAGTCTTAGGTTGTAGCTATTCGGGTTCAAGCGTTCGCTGTCAAATGGTTCGATATGAATATCGGAGCCTAACTTTTTTTGAATCGCATCACCGGAGAGGATCATGAATAGGCTTTGAAATGAAGTGCGGGCGGTTTGAAACCGAAGTCAAAGATTGTCCTGTCTTGGCCCCTAAACTGTCAACCAAAAGGGGCTATTCGGCGGCATATTCTTCCCAGCGTCGGTCGTTTGCAACGGCATCAGGTAATCCGTCATGGACGATGTATCGGTACTTTGCGTTATAGGGATGGTTCTTGTCGATGACAAAACCTTCCTCCACGACAGGGGCAAAACAGAAGTAAGGCATAGAGGGATGCAGCCTTACCGATTGTGGAGCGCGGAAATTGTCGGGATGCGACAACACGGTCACTCCGACCAGCTCATCATCGGTCTTGCCATGAATATCGACCCAGCGGGCTTTTGAGTGATTTCCGTTGTGACGTCCCAGCCCTTCGCTAGTTAAAAACGCAAACCCGATTTGGTCCAGACTGGGGGGAATCGCCGCAACCCCATCTTTGATCGCTTCGTTGTATTGACGGTCCACCTTAGCAGCCCCTTCGCGGACCCATTGATTGCCGCCCCGCATGGCCATTCCGCCGTACAGGTAGGGTGCCAGCTCCAGCGGCGAATCAGCGATCAATTTCTGACGGACATGGATGTCGAAGAGGACGTCGGGTCCCTGCTGATGAGGCACCGAAACATCCCACTCTTCAGCCAATACATCGACTGACTGCTCGGGATCCGTCACATCGATGTAACGATGTTGGACAGTAAACCGGACTCCTTTGGCATCGCTTGTGACCGAATCGACCGCATGATGAACAACGTTTCCGGTCTTCCTTTGCTGGTTCCAGAAATCAACGGGATGTCCATTGAATTTGGTTTTAACCCAGGCGGCAAAAAGGGCATGCTGATGGGGGTGATCGGGCGAAAAATCTCCAGTGACGGTTCTCCCCTGCAAGGTTTTCAATGGATGAATGTAGCCACTTCTTGCATAGTCTGGGTCCATCCCTTCCGGTGAAGGCACGGTCCCAATGTGATAACGCATCACCTCCTGTGATCCCAGGGAGACCGAAATTGCGGTCGGCGACTGGACCAATTTCGCCTGCAGAGGTTCTTTTCCGAATGCCGATTCATTGTGAACGACAACCCCACCAAGCAAACATCCGATCGTCAAAACTATTCGCAGCTGAAAAGGGCTCATCGCAGGCTCAACAAAAATGGACCGGGAACGGGGTTTGGTTTACTGTATGGGATATCAGTGCCGCAGATCCCCTATCATACAGTCCCCCCACCTTCGTTTCAGACAGTGAGTCATCATGCGTTTGCCTTCCTTTGGATTTCTTCTGGTTGCGGTCCTTGGATCGAGTCTTTTCGGACAGGACTTACCTAAATTATCTCCGCTTCCGGTCGCGGTCCCCACGACAGAAGTTACAGCGAATCCCGAAGTCCCATTTGACGAAGCCGTCAAAGCTGCCGCGGAAAAACGCTGGGAAAAAGAGATCAACGCGATTGAAGCGAGGGATAAACTGAATCCCGACCCAGAGGATGGGATCCTATTTATCGGCAGCAGTAGCATTCGGTTATGGGAGACGATCGCAGAGGACATCGCCCCCTATCTTCCGATCCAGCGAGGCTACGGAGGAAGCAATTTCTCGAATGTCGCGGTCTTTGCCAAACGGCTGATCGAGCCACACCAGTACAAGGCGATGGTAGTCTTCGTCGCCAACGATGTAACGGGGCGCGAGACCGACAAGACGCCAGAAGAGGTCATCGAGTTAATGGACTACGTGATTGAAGTTTCACGCAAACATCAACCGGACGCCCCGGTATTTGTCATTGAAATCACCCCCACAGCAAGCCGCTGGAAAACGTGGTCTGAAATTCGCCAGGTTAACGCAGCGATCCGTGAATACTGCCTGACAACGCCGAATGTTCATTTCATCCCTACAGCGGAATATTACCTCGACGCGGAAGGCAATCCGATCCCCGAGAGCTTCCGGAGCGACAAACTGCACCTCACCCGTTCCGGCTATAAACTATGGGGTCGTCTAATCAAGCAACGCCTAGACGACTTCCTGCCCACCAACTAGCAAGCTGCAACCAAAAGAACCCAAGACAGTCTATGGTCAGGAAGCAAAGAATCCAGGACAGTCTATGGTCGGGAAGACATTCCTTGATTTGCTAGCTGGGAATTTTTGATTTCTCTTTAAATTTAGCCGTTTTTGTGCGGCTAATTTGCTTGGGGAGTGGGGCTTTACGGCTCTTTTTTGGTGTTTTTTTGGGGCATTGATGTACCGGTAGCGATCAAAGGCCCGTTTCTTGACTTTTGGGACGCGGCAAGCGACTGGATGAGCCGAAATTTCGGCTTAACCGACCGACCAGGTACTATCGATCGGTATAGAATCCCCGGCGGCCAGACGCCGCTGGAGCAAGATGCGAGTTTGCTGGTCGACTGGCGATGCGTAGCGACGCCCCATCTGCGCGTGCCGCTCGCTCAGTTCTTCTATGTTGACCGACGTCTCCCGTAGCTTTATCGGGCCTCGAAACAGGTTCGCGGGAAGCCTCTCTGAAGCTTGCAGTTCTGGTCGCGACTGAATCGCCAAATGCCACAACAGCTCTTCGTAGGCCTCTAGCTTCATTGGAACGCATCCGAGCTTTTCACTTAGCGTCTCTCGCTTCCGCACTTGCTCCTCCACCTGCGCCGCCGTTAGCTTGTTCGCAACCACCACTTGCTTGCCGTCTACCTCGCTCGGTAGTTCCAACGGTGCCAGCCATGAGCCAAAATCAACGGCTTCTTCATCGAGCGTTCTCAGCCGATCGCTGATCGAAACTTCGGCAAAGTCATCCAACGCATCCGCTAAACCAGCTCGCAGTGGGTTCAAGTCGACGTACAACATTCCCGCAAGGACCTCCTCTTCAGTCAGCAAACGGTTCATCTGGAATCGATTGCCGAAGAGATGCCCTGTCACTCCGTCTTCTTTGTTGCAGCGTCTGGAAAGCGTTTGACACATCTGTCGAACAAACCAAGAGATGTTCGATAACCGTGAGCGACGCTCTTCAACAGCTTCGGGATCGTTGACAATCTTAGCGATTTCGGATTCGGATATTTCGCCGCCGTTCTTACTGCGACACTTCGCACGGGACGTGACCGAAAGCCAGCGAATAGCAACCTCGCGTGGCGTTAACTTCGCCGCTAAGTCGGGCCGATTACGCAAGACCGCATGCCAATGATTTGACATCACACTGTAAGCCAAAACATCGATACAGAAAAAACGAGCCAGCAATGCCATCCGGTCGCGATACCACCCTCGCCGGTACGAATAATTACGCTCCGATCGCACGTCAAAACCGAACAGATACGTGCTGCGAGTAGTTTTGTTCATCACATGATATATGCTGACTTCATTCGCATTGAACACTTCACTCCGATTTACATTGCACATTTCATCTACCCCATGCATAAGAAAAGAGTAAGTCAACTCGATTCCTGCATCCTACCGCCGCAGAGGGGGCTGATCAACTCAAAAAACGGATTTGAGCCTATGCAACGAGACTCCAGTTCATCTCAATGCTTGCAAAGGACATCGAGAGCAACTGCGTCAGACGCTGCCGTCAAGTCTCGAGCACGCGATCCCTGCCTGATAAAAGGCCCCCCCCTAAGCTGGATCCACCACCCACTTAGAAACGTGACGAGCGATTACTGCTGCATTGCATATAAGATCAAATTGATTCCGATCTTCGCGGCATCCGTCGTATCGTATCCGGGGCATTGGATGGAATTGGAACTTTCCAGCGCACAACTGAGATCGTACGGTGAAAGATAGGCGGCAACCAACCCTTTGTGCATTGCGAATTCAATGGTGGGTGAAGTCTTCCGTTTGCTGATGGTAATTCCCTTCGGCCCCACCGACGGCTTTCGCAGGGTGACATTGCTTAGGTCATAACCAAACTGTGCCGTCATCGCAGGGTGATCCGGAAGCATCGATTCCAAGGGGCTTTCCGGAATAGCCGCTTTCCATTCACGCCGAAAGGCTTTGGCGAATGCTTCGCTGCCACAGATACTATCTGCCAACACAACACCCCCGTTATCAATATATTTCCGCAGTTCCTGTCGGTCCGAATCAGACCAAACAAAGTCCGTCCTGCCATGGAACCAGACAATCGGGAATGCGGACAGAGCCTCGGCATCTAGCGGGACTTCGGTCTCGACGGGCATTACCCGCACTGAGAATTTATCACGCAGCATCGTAGTAAGGTTAGGCAAGGCTCGGTTTGCTTCTTGACTGTCGGTCGCAGCCGCCAATTTTGGAATTCGCAGGACGCCTCTTTGGTTCGCCGCGTCGAAGTCAGTTACCAGGATCGAACGGGTATCCAATTTATCTTTTAAGTCTCGGCCCGTTGCGTAGGCGATGATGTTCTGCCCTAACTGAACAGCCGCTGCGGTTTCCTTGCGGATGACAGCGGGCGTTGCCATGCGTTGCTCGCTAGGGTCGCTTAGCTCCCAGCGACAGGCAAGACTTTTCGGGGAATACATCACAGCGGTCCGGCAGCAAGCCTGGACCCCGTAAAGCCAAAAGTCATTCCCAAGATGCGAGGGTTGGACTCGACCTTCGGCGGACCAAACCGGATGTTCAGGAGGAAGCTTTTCCAGGCGGGAACTTGGGAACCATTCCTGGCAAAGTTTCTGTACACTCCGTTCGAAGGGGCCTGCATCTCCACACCCATCACCCGCGTTCGCTTCGAAAAGAATGCAGCCTCCGTTGTCCAGATAGTCTTTCAGAACTGCGCTGCGTTCGGGTGACAATTGCAACGCATCGCTGCCGCTGATAATCAATACCGGTGTTTGCAAGAGGTCGGCGGTGGATGCGTCCTCTAAACGGAGCGTCTGCCACGTTAGATCACGCCCCCAAGCCCTTTCAACGTGGCGAACCAATTGCTGCAGGCCCCCACGATGTCGCTGCCAGTCATCCGGTGGCTGGGCGGCACCTTGATTAACGTATTGCAATCGTCCAACGACCACCTGTCGCTTCCCTTTGGAAAGGAATAACAAGGCCAGCGATGTTGTAATGTTAGGATCGGTTTCACCAAAGCCATTTCCTCGCCAGCGGTTCTGGAACGGGTCCTGGATTCCGATCAGGAATTCAGCCCCTTCGCGATACCAATCGTGGCCACCAATTAGGCGATGTCCGGTCATCCGCCCGACGCGTTCCATTGCATACAGGTAATAGAAAAGCGAGGCGGTTCCACTTGCGCCAGGATGCGTATTCACGCTAAAGCGGTTTCCCAACCAAGCGAGCCCTTCTTCGATCGGCTCGGATTCTTCGGAGGCCCCACCGCAGCAAATGATACGGCCATCGACAATCTGTGCGTCTCCGCGACCGATTCGCCCTTCGCAGATGATCAAGGAAGCGATCCCGGCACACGTCATGCTGCCTCGGGAAAATCCGCTCTGATAGCTCCATCCACCATCGTTCTTCTGGGATTGCAGCCAGTAGGTCTGCGACTTTTGAAAGACCGCCGGGTCAACGCGAATGCCTCGATCCTGTGCCGCCCCCAAAGCCAATAGCGCGAATTGAGTATTCGATGGGTCAGGCCCCGCAGAATTCGTTCCGTAAGCCCAGCCGCCTCGGTTTGATTGCGCCGATTCCAGCCACCGCACGTTGCGAGTGATCGCGCCGATATCGCTGGCCGCCCCAAGCTGGCAAAACACCAACGTCTGAAGCGAGACCGAATAGGTGCGATCGGGCGTCAAACCGCGTAGATAGCGGAGTGCCTTCTTAATGGTCGGGTCATCGGCCGGTAGGCCGCAATTTAGAAGGGCTAGCGTACAAAGGGAACTCAAGCCACCGGTTTGGCCCTGGTAAGCGGGCCAGCTTCCATTTTCTGATTGCGTCGAACGGAGGTATTGAACACCCCCGTTGATCGACCGCTGGACGTCGTTCGCGGTGATCTCCGCCGCCGAAAGACTGGCGGTCAGGTTTGGTGCAACAAAAAACAGACAAACGAAGGCAAAAGCACGCACCAATATCAACTCCATTTAAATGAACGATCAGCCATAGCTATGGTACGCTTCCCGGCCCAAAAAAGCACCCGCCGAGGAGCGACGTTGCTTGAATAGGTTCCTTCCCCGTAAGATACGGGCCCTTCCCGTGAATTTGTCTTTTTGAAAATGTTCCTGCAATGCCAACCGCTCCTACTCCCCCACCGCCGCCAGCTGGAAAGTCGCGTAATCTAGGGGATGTGCTGCGAGAATTCGCTCAGCACCAACAGATGATGCGCACCGAATTGGCCAAAGTGATCGTTGGTCAAGACGAGGTCATCGAACAATTGCTTGCGGCGATTTTTACTCGCGGCCATTGTTTGCTGGAGGGGGTTCCCGGATTGGCCAAAACGCTGATGGTCAGCACATTGGCAAATATTTTGGATGTCAGTTTCAAACGAATTCAATTCACCCCCGATTTAATGCCGTCGGATATCACGGGGACGCAGGTCTTAGAAGAAGACGAACAGGGGCGTCGAAGTTTTCGGTTTGAGGAAGGACCGATTTTTACGAACATCTTATTGGCTGACGAAATCAACCGAACCCCTCCGAAGACTCAGGCTGCATTGCTGCAAGCGATGCAGGAGCGGCAAATCAGTGTGGGTCGCGAGACCATGGATTTGCCGAAGCCTTTCTTTGTGATCGCAACTCAGAACCCGATCGAACAGGAAGGCACGTATCCGCTTCCTGAAGCTCAGCTCGATCGCTTCATGTTTAACATCAAGGTTGGGTACCCGTCGGCCATCGAAGAAGAACAAATCCTCACCGCGACGACTCGAGGCGAATCAGAGCAGCCGAACAAAGTCCTTTCGGGGCGGGCGATCCTGAACGTTCAGAAACTAGTCGATAGTGTCGCCGTAAGCCCACTTGTGATTCGCTATGCGGCGAGCCTGGTGCGGGCGACGCGTCCCGCCGACGAATCAGCGCCAGAATACATTCGAGATTTAGTCGACTGGGGTGCGGGACCACGAGCCGGTCAGAATCTGATCGCTGCGGGGAAAGCGTTGGCCGCGATGGATGGACGATTCAGTGTCGCTCCCGAAGATGTGACGCGAATGGCCATTCCCGTTCTTCGACACCGAATCGCAACGAACTTTCAAGCTCAGGCGGAAGGGATGGATACCGACGCGGTCATCCGCAAATTGGTTGTCGATGTTCCAGTCCCCAGTCCTGACAAATTCAAGAAGTCACAGCCCAAGAGCTAGCCCCGACAAGCCACGGACGATTGCGACTCCAGACCGCAACACGTGCCGCCCAAACACGTGCCGCCATGCATTCCTTCGACGGCATCGAATACGAATTGTCTTTGGCAGTTCGTCGGAGCAGGCCGGCGATGCATAATCTCCCTCAAGGTTTAGATTCAGGGGACAACCGAGGGGACATGAAGGACCGACGTCAAAACATCGGCGCAGTACCCCTCTCCTCACTCACAAATCGCCCCTCCCTGGAGAGGAGAACATAGTAAACCCCATCGATCCCCCTGCGCGATTTACGGAACGGGCACCCCGCAAACAGGACGTTTCCCTTTCCGTTCTAAACCGATCGGGCTAGGGGACAAATCTACAGCGGGAAACAGCATTTGCGGCTAGTTCTCATGCATTGAGCAAGGAATGTCAAAGTTTACCGGTTAGGAAGGCTGTTCACCTGGATCTAGTTAATCGTAATTTTTCGTCTCTGACGGGTCGATCAATCACTCTGTAGAAGGGGAAGATTCCGTTTGTCACGGAAGTGCCGTCTGGTGCCGTCCCCGCATGTCTTAACGATTGATTGCATTACTTAAGGGCGGATCCTATGTCCACTGGATTGATTTCGAAACTGCGTAACTGCATGGCAGCCACTGGATTAGCCGTGCTTGGCGGCCTAGCTGCAGCAAACACCTCTGGCACCTACGCAGCGGATGGTTACGGGGCCCAAGACAATGACGTCCAATCGAACTCGGCATACGAGGACGCAATCAATCGCCACCTAAACGGCAACGACATTCAGCAGGCGGGAGCATTCGCCCGTTCAGGGTCCGCTTACCATCCTGGCGGATACGAAAACAGCTGCGGCTGTGAAGCTCCTGTCTGCGACGGCAGCTGCGGCATCATGGAAAACACATGCGGTTGCGAAACAATCGGTTGCGACGGCGGATGCGACACTGGCGGCCATGGAATGCGAAAGAGCCGACGCAAAGCGGCTGTAGCTTGCCAGCCATGGTGGGCTCACCGAACCGGAGGGTACGCGGAATTCCTCTACCTAACTCCGGGCAGCAGTGACCTGATTCATGCTATCGAAACGGATGGCTTGGGAGGGGCAAACCCAGCTCCGACTGGTCCTATGGGAATCTTGGATATGGATGCCGAGCCTGGTTATCGCTTCGGCCTAGCCCTTGCCGCAAATCAATGCAGCAGCTTGAACCTGGCGTATACCCGCTGGGATGGCGGAGACACCAATACGCTTACCGCTCGTCCAGGTAATATCATCGATTCCCAAGTCATTCACCCAAGTGGGTTGACCGCAGGAGCCGCAAGTTTGCAGGCGACTGCTGCCCATGACATGTCCTTCCAGACGCTCGACTTCAATTATCGTCAAATTTGGAAACGAACCGAGAACAGTGTCGTGAACTGGTCGGCTGGCCTTCGCTACGGCAACACCGAGCAACGATTTGTTGGATCGCAGACAATTGCTGTAGCAACCGGACTGACCACCGTTTCGACCGATATCGATTTCGACGGCTTCGGCATCACTGGTGGACTTGATTTCGAACGTTACAGCTGCGGAACGGGACTGTTTCTTTACGGCAAGGGAATGGGCAGTTTGATGGCCGGTGAATGGACCGCCAACTACCGTCAAGTAAATCAGTTTGGTGGCGGTGTCATCGCAAACGACTTCAAAGACTTCCACGCAACCCCCGTACTGGAAGCCGAACTTGGGCTCGGTTGGATGAACCACAAGAACAACCTACGCCTGCAGACCGGATACATGATGAGCGGTTGGTACGAAACCGTTTCGACTCGCGGATATATCGACTCGGTTCGCAGCAACAAACTAGTCGATGTAGGCGAAACGACCACTTACAGCGGATTGACCGCTCGCATCTCGCTGCTGTTCTAGACTCCCAACGCAGCAATTGATTTTCCCAAATAGGGGTCCGACTTCGGTCGGGCCCCTTTTTTCGTTGGCGAATCGCTTTTCGGTCAATCGAATAACCTCACCAGCGGATCGTCGCCATCGGCTCCGAGAAACTCTCACAGGAGCAGAAGCTGCCAATGTCCTCCATCTAAGCGGGCATACTTTTCCCGGACGGCAGCCTTAATCGCCCAGCCCCAATCGACGCCGCTCTACGGAGCCGGCGTCATTCTGCGCATTCGCGTCAATTTTCGCGGAATCTTTAATTCCGGCGGGCAATCCGTTCGGTGCACTCCTCAACGGTCCTCACCGGGGGGGGCGAAACGTGAGGATCCCCTTGCTTTCGCCTTGCAAACGTCGATTTACGGTTGGTCAAGGAGCCGCATTTAGTCAACCTGAAATTTTTATTTTTCCGAAATTTCTTAGAAGCCCGCATGACAAATTCGTTGCAAGCGCCATCAGCTCTGCCTATTCTACCGATATTCACACCTCTCATTGTCGCCATCTCCCCCGTCTTGCTAGGGGGAAGAATTCCCACCGGCGCGATTAGAGGTCGCTCACATCGTATTTGCATCTAGTTTTTCAGGACCGTGACATGAGCATTCGCAATATCTTTCGTGCTTCGAAACCCGCTCGCACCGACAAGCGTCACTCGCAAAAGAAGTCGCGTCGCCAAGAGCTTCGAAAACGATTGCTCGGACATGAGAACCTTGAACAGCGCCGATTGCTAACAACGTTTGCGAATGCCGATGCGATCATGCTGGACAATGCTGCTCCAGCGGCGACCTATCCTTCTTCGATTGAGGTTTCGGGGCTGAACGGCACCGTTACCGATGTGAATGTTCAAATTGAAGGATTTTCGCACGACTCGCCCGATGATGTGGGTTTGATGCTGGTCGATCCAAATGGCACCGCAACGATCTTGATGCGAAGCGTCGGCGGACTGAGTGCGGTCAGCAGCTTGGATGTCACCTTTGACGCACAAGCGGCGACGGGGTTCCCTGACAGTGGCGAATTAGTTAGCGGATCGTTCTTGCCTACAGTCGGAACCCCCGATGATAAAAGCGAAGCCGGTACCGTCATCCCGCGCACCATTAATGACTTTCCCTCGCCAGCTCCCCAGGGAGCTAGCAATACCGATTTGACGTTTTTCAATGGTGTAGACGCGAACGGCGAGTGGAAACTCTATGCATTCGACGATCATGACAACGACCTCGGCGAAATCGCCTCCGGTTGGAGCCTGCAGATTCTCACCACCGATCCGGTCTTTGTGGGGGATGGATCCGACAACCAATTCGAATTGCGAGTGAACGCCGGTGATAACAGCCTGGTCGATATCATCCAAGACGGAACAGTGACCACAGTTGCTGCCGCGACGTTGAATTCGATTAGCTTTGCAGGGGGTGACGGGGATGATTCGCTGTTCATCGATTTCTCCAACGGCAATCCAATTCCTGACGGCGGATTCTCGTTTGACGGTGGCGACCAAGCGACTCCCGCAGGTGACAGCCTAACGCTCGATGGCTATACCGGCCCTGTCGGAACCACGACCTACACATTTGTTGATAGTGACGCAAACGGGTTCAATGGTCAGATTGAACAGGACGCCAAGCTAATCACATTTGCCGGCTTAGAACCGATTATCAATGGCGGGGTTGCCACCGACATCATTTTCGATCTCCCTGCGATTGCAAACCTTGATGCGGTGTTAAGCAACGATCCGGGGACAGTCGGCGGTAGCCAACTAACGGGCAGCACCTTTGAAGATACGTTCTTCATGAACCCAACCGGTTCGTTAACAATCAATTCGAGCAATGCAGCCGATGTTATTGGTGTGGAGGGCTTGGACCCATCGTTTACGGCGGACTTGGTATTGGACGCGGCCGCCGGAGGTCTAGTTCGCTTTCAAACTTCGCCCACGAATATTGCTGCAGGAGCTTTATTGGTGAACGCCGGCACGATTGAGTTCAATCAACCGATCACCGCAGGTTCAGTGGCTGCGATATCGACCGGGGCGATGACCATCAACCAAAACATCACGGTCACAGGAAACCTAATAATCGCTGTCGACGACTCCGCCGGCGCTGCAGATTCAATCACGGCGACCGGAGCGACGCTACAGTCTAACGCGGGCGACATCCTTCTTTCCGCTGGAGACGATATCGACGTGCAGGCGAGTGCGACCTTGAACGCTCCCGCAGGTGCAGTCACTGTCGAAGTGGATCATCCAATTAGCGACAGCGATATTGGCGTCGGAGCAACGGTCACTTTGGCGGGGACAATCAACGCCCCGGTCACGAACGTGAGTGGCGGAGACGACAATGACACCTTTGTCCCCACCCCTCAGGCAACCACGTCCTTCTTGATCGACGGACAGGATCCGGTTGCACCAACTTCACCTGGCGACACCTTGATCGTCGATGCAGCTGGCAACCCGATGACCGTTACCGAATCTTCGGTCAACGTGGGTGGCGGACAGATCGATTACATCTCGATCGAAACGTTTGACCTGCAGAACCCCGGTGCCGTGACCATCACGGGCACCGCAGCCAACAACACACTGCTGTTGATGCGAGGATCGACAAATGATTCGGTCGCCTATTCGCTTGATGGCGCAGCGCCGATCGAAATCCAAACATCCAACGTTATCTTCGAGGGACTCGATGGTGACGATTCTGTCATCATCGATTTTAATGCAAACGGAATGTTCACAACTTCGGTGCAGTTCAATGGTGGCCTCCAGTCCGGAGTGACCGGTGATGAATTGACCATTTTCGGTACGGTTCAGACACAAGTCTTGAACTACGTGGATGTCGGTCCTAACGGGAACAACGGCAACATCGTTTTGAGCGACGGTGGGCTAACAACAACAATTACTTACGACGGACTGGAACCAATTGCTGCAGGCAATGCCGCCGACACCATCCTCAATCTGCCTTTGGGCACCCCCAATGACGCAACCTTGCAGGATAGCGTCAATCCTGGCGAGATTGAAATCATCGACAACGGGGCGACCTTTGAAAACACGGTGATCCCCAACCCGACAAATTCATTGACCGTGAACCTGGGGGACCAAGGCGACCAACTACAGATCACGACACTGGATACGGCCTACGCAGCCTCTTTGATCATCACCGGTGGCTTGGCAATCAACGACAACGTTCAATTGACGAATGTTGATTTGATCAACACGCCCGGACGTGGTCTACAGATTGATCAAGCAGAAACGATTGGCATTACGGGCGGTGAAATCGCGGGAAATAATGCTGGTGGTGCCAGCGGTGGTGGCATATGGATCCTTGACGGATCGGCTGGAGTGGCGGCAGTCGCAACCATTTCAGGAACTTCGATCCACGACAACCAAGCCACTTTTGGCGGAGGCATTTCAGCCACTCCGGGGAATGTTGACCTAAATCTTCAAGCCGGGACATCGATCAGTAATAACTTCGCGACTGACGCAGGCGGCGGGGTTGATTTCTTCTCTGCTGGCACATTGACCATCGATGGCGGTGTCGACATTTCTGACAACAGTGCGTCGAATAGTGGCGGAGGGATCTACATCGCGAATTCCAGTGCAATCATCGGTTCGCCGACTATTGCAGGCAATATTTCCGGCGTGATAGGTGGCGGAATTGCGAGCACAAACAGCGTTGTGACAATTGACGGAGCGACGATCGAAAACAACACAGCTAGCGGTGCAGGGGCCAGTGAAGGTGGGGGGGGGATTTTCAATATTGGTGGCATGATCGATGTCGCTAACGCGTTCGTCACCGGCAACGCTGCCGATGGAGCGTCAGGTAGTGGCGGCGGCATTCTGAATGCTGCAGGGGGAACGTTAACCGTCACCAATACTTTGATCGATGGCAACACCGCCGTTCGAGCCGGCGGTGGCATCGAGGACAACTCTGGTCCCGGACTGGGCATCACGCTGACGAACGTCAACCTGGATAACAACTCCACGTCAGCCAATCCCGGAAATGGTGGCGGCCTACATATCACCGGCCCTGGCGACAGCTTGATCACCGACGGAACGGTTTCTGGAAACACGGCCGCAGCCGAAGGTGGTGGACTGTGGAACGGTACAGGAACGATGACGATCGATGGAACGACCATCATTGGCAACACGGCGAGCGGTGCGTTGTCCGATCAGGGTGGTGGCGGAGTCTTTAATTCGGGCGGTTTTATCAATATCGATAGCGCAACAATCATCGCCAACATCGCCGACGGAGCAGCTGGTAGTGGTGGTGGGATTCTGAATGATGCAGGCGGAACATTGACCGTCACCAATACCTTCATCGATGGCAATACCGCCGTTCGTGCCGGTGGTGGTATCGAGGACAACTCGGGTGCTGGACTAGGCATCACGCTGACGAACGTCAACCTGGACAACAACTCCACGTCAGCTAATCCCGGAAATGGTGGCGGCCTACATATCACCGGCCCTGGCGACAGCTTGATCACCGGCGGAACCGTTAGCGGGAACACCGCAGCCGCCGAAGGGGGTGGGTTATGGAATGGGGCCGGAACGATGACGATCGATGGGACCACGATCGAAAACAACACGGCCAATGGCGGCGACTTCTTTCAGGGTGGCGGAGGCATCTTCAATGCGGGAGGCACCCTGGATGTGACCCTGTCAACGATCAATGCAAACCTCGCCACGAACTCTCCAGGTGCGGGCGGTGGAATTCTTAGCGATGGTGGCGTGACCAATGTTTCGGGCAGCATGATCACCAATAACGACAACTACGGAATTCGAATCATTGACGGATCCGGCAATATCACCAACAACGACTTTGCTGGGAATATTACAGCGGATCTGTTGATCGATGGCACCAGTGCGGCCGAGACGTTCAACATTGATGCGACGACGGTGCAGTTCGGTGCAAATGTCGTCACCTATGATGATACCGTCCCCGACCTGGACGTTCGTGGCTTAGAAGGGGACGACATCTTTAACGTCACCCCAAGCGTCGACACCCAGATCTTTATCGACGGTGGCATCCCCGTCGCCCCCGCTTCGCCGGGCGACACTCTAAATCTGTTCCTGCAGAACGAAGCCAACGTCTACAGTGACAAAGCGGTCCCTCCAAACGTTTCGATGACCTCATCTGTCGGTGGCATTGAAACACAGCCTGTCACGTTTGTTTCAATCGAAACCTTGTTGGCAACACCAGGCAATCCTAGCCAGACGGTGAACTTCATTGGTGACAATAACAACACCGTCGATCAGACCGACAATCTGGTAATTATCGGTGTCGACGTTGACGGTTCGGCCACTCCTATCCCGGGGGCACAGCCCGAATTTCAGCCCGATGCAGATGGTGACAATGAGTTCCGCTGGAGCTTAAATGGTAGCTCGCCTATTGATGGAACGTTGATCTTTGGTTTCCGAAACGTTTCGTTCCTGAATTACAACAGCGGCGAACTGGTCGACACGCTTGAGATCACTCCTTACGCTGACGATCGACCGCAGGGCTGGGACATCGACGTCTTCTACAACGAAGGAGCACCAGCTGGTTCGGACGGCGATCAAGCCGATCTGCTGATCTATCACACGTCGATGTTTGGCGGTGCGGTTAGCGAAAATATCGTGGTCAAACCTTCTGGCCCCGACAATGGCGAACTGATTGTCACCAACGCCAGCGATGGGTCACTGATTGTTGACATCGACTTTGTCAACAACACCGACATCATTATCGATGACAACGATGGTTCCCTAAACGATACCAATACGCTGACACTGTTGGGGACCGATGGCACAACCCCGCAGACCAGCGGAGACGAAACCGTCGTTGCGAACTTCACCGCCGCGGGAACGGCCGGGAACAATATCGTCAATGTGTCCGACAGCGTCAGTGGACTATTGCTGTACGGCATTCGGGATATCAATAACATCGATGTGGTCAACTTTGACCTTCTGGATGGCAATGATGAGATCTCCATCCTTGGCCGAATCGGTGGCGGAGTTGGTGGCGATATCGATATCGATACCGTCAATGTCTTCGGTGGAGCGGGCAATGATACGCTGATCCTGGACAACATCGATGGGCTTAGTGACATGCCCGGCGGAATCACCTACGACGGTGGGTCCGGTAACGATCAACTGATGCTTGTTGGTCCAAACGCGATCGATTCGTCGACTTACGATATCGGTCCAACGGCCGATGCAGGGACGGTCACCCACGTGAGTGGCGATGCGACGCAGGTGGTTCACTTCAGCGGCTTGGAACCGGTTGTGGATCTAGTCGTTGCGGCGACCCTTACGGTAAACGCAAACGCTGCCGCCAATGCGATCACTTACAGCCAAAGCGAACTCAACCCTGCATGGGGAAAAATCGCTATCGACGGTTTTGAACCGATCCACTTCTCGAACAAAACCACCCTTGTCATCAATGCCGCTGGCGGCGGCGACACCATTCGCTTGGATAACGCGACACTCCCAACCGGCCTGACCGATATTGTGGTCAACGGCGGTGGTTCGGCGGGCGATTCTGTCGAACTGGTGGGCTCAGCCCTTGATGACACGTTTGTCTACACTCCCAATGCACTCGATGGCGGCGTTATCACGCAGGCCGGCGGAGTCGCGTTGACGTACACGCTTAATTCGGTAAATGCGTTGGCGTTGAATGCAGCCGGGCAGGCTGGCGCCGATGCACTGACCGTCACGACGCAGAACGCAACGATTACGCCTGGTACCGATCCCGGCACCGGCATCGTTGATCCTGTCACCTTGGGTGGAGCCCCGCTCCTGTCGCTGGCCTACCAAGGCGTCGAAAACGCCACGGTATCCGGAACCGCAACCGTGATCCAAGGCACCGACGAAAACGACACGATCGAAGTCACTGCGGCGGGCATCGTGACAGTGACAAACGAACTGGGCTTTAGTAACTCAGTGGATGTGTCCGCATTCACTTCCGTTGTGATCAACGCCTTGGGCGGGGATGACAACATCACCGTGACTCCAAGTGCCAACTTGACTGTTTCCGTTATCGGCGGCGATAACGGCGACGGTAGCGATACACTGACCTTTAACGGAACCGGTGGCGACCTCACGCTGGACCTTGCCGCACAAACCGTAACCGAAGCTGGCATCGCAGGTAGCACGATGTCGTACACCGGCATCGAAAACCTGAATGTTAACGCAGGTGCTGGAGCCTTATTGATTACCGGCACGGCTGGCAACGACAACATTGGCATCAAGCCGACCGCTGGCGGTGGCATTTTGGAGAACAACGGGAACGGTCTGGGAATCGTCTTTACGGCCGCTGGAGCCGTCACCGTCGATTCGCTAGGCGGAAACGATACGGTGGTCGTCCATGGGGATTCCGCGGCCAACACGTTTGCCGTTAGCGATACAGCGGTCACCGTCGATGCTTTGACCACAATCAATTTGATCACAGCCAGCGTGCAAGATCTGGTCGTGATGGGTGGCGCTGGCGGAGACACCTTCAACGTCACTCAATCGGATGCGGTATCGATTTCGGTAGAGGGTGGCGATCCAGTCGGCGTTACTGGCGACACTCTGGTTCTAACACCTTTTGCGACTCCGACCTTCGCTGCAGGACCTGAATCGGATGCGGGTGGTTTCTCCGCAGCAGGTGCCGCCGACATCAGCTTTGATCAGATCGAATCGATTACCGTCGACCTGGCCGGAGTTGCCGGTCTGGGAATCGTCAGCGGAACGGGCGACGATGACCACATCACAGCGACTGGAACGGCTGCCGGAACGGTTGAAGTGCAAGTGAACGACGGCCCCATTGCGACGTATACGAACGTCACAAACATCACGCTGCAAGGCCAGAACGGCGACGATGACATCGTCGTCGACGCCGGACTAGCGGGTGCTGGCGTGGCCTTCACCGTTGAATCCGGTTCATCGACCAACGGCAGCGATACGCTGACTGTCCTGTCAGTTGCGGGTCTGGACAACCTCACACTCAACCCAACCAGCCAAGGGGCTGGCACGATTGACCACAGTGCTGCTTCCGGAACCGTGACCTATAGCGGAACCGAAAATGTTGAACTGGTCGGTCAGTTTGGCGAAGGCGATTCGCTGGCTGTTACGGGAACCGATGGCGAAGACCTGTTCGAGTACTTCAGTGCTCCGTTGACCGACTCGGGGACCATCGAAGGGACGATGAATCTTTCAGGATCTCCGTTCACCTTGCCAACGGTATCGTTTACAGGAATGAATCCTTTTGCAGCACGCATGCTTGGTAGTGCGATTGCTGGCGAAAACGACAACGTCGTCTTCTTCGCGACCGAGATGGATGACGAAGTTTCCTTCGATGGTGCAGGAAACTTGACCAACAGCATCGCGGGAAATCTGATCAATTCGATTTCCTTGATGCCGTCCATTGGCGGGTTGCTGATTGTGACCGGAGATGGCAGCGATGCGATCACACTGACTCCATCGCCAGATATCAACGTGGTCGTTCAGGCTGGCAATCCCGGTGCCGGTAGCGACGTATTAAATTTTGTTGGAACGGGTGGCCCAGTGACTCTGGATCTAGAAGGAATGACGATCGCCGAAGCGGGGCTTGGACCTGTTAGCTTCAGTGGCGTCGAACACCTAAACGTGGATGCTCTCGGTGGTAACCTGACGATTCTTGGAACGGTCGGTGACGATGATTTCAGTGTCACTCCAACCGGCACAAATGCAGGTTCGCTGCAGTTGGCGGGTCAATCTTTGACGGTCGATTTCAGCAACACCGGCGACGTTAGCCTGGATGGACTGACCGGCAGCAATGCCGTCCTGCTGCATGCCAACAACGCGGCCAACACGATTACGATCAGCGATGCCGCAGTGACCGTCGATGCCTTGGAAACCATCAACCTAGTGACCGCAAGCGTGCAGGATCTGGTTGTGATGGGTGGCGCTGGCGGAGACACCTTTAACGTCACTCAATCGGACTCAGTATCGATTTCCGTAGAGGGTGGCGATCCAGTCGGCGTCATCGGTGACACTCTGGTTCTAACACCATTCGCAACTCCGACCTTCGCTGTCGGTTCGGAACCTGGTGCTGGTGGTTTCTCGGCCGCCGGTGCAGCCGACGTCAGCTTTGAGCAGATCGAATCAATCACCGTCGATCTGGCCGGAGTCGCCGGTTTGGGGATCGTCAGCGGAACAGGCGACGATGACCACATTACGGCGACGGGGACTGCCGCTGGAACGGTTGAAGTTCAAGTGAACGACGGCCCCATTGCGACGTATACGAACGTTACAAACATCACGCTGCAAGGGCAGAACGGCGATGACGACATCGTCGTCGATGCCGGACTGGCGGGAGCTGGCGTCGCCTTCACTGTTGAATCCGGTTCATCGACCAACGGCAGCGACACGCTGACCGTCCTGTCGGTTCCTGGACTGGATAACCTGACACTGAATCCGACCAGCCAAGGGGCTGGCACGATCGATCACAGCGGTGCTGCCGGAACGGTTACCTATAGCGGCACCGAAGATGTCGAACTGGTGGGTCAGCTTGGCGAAGGGGATTCGTTTGCCGTCACAGGAACGGACGGCGAAGACCTGTTCGAATACTTCAGTGCTCCGCTGACCGATTCGGGGACCATCGAAGGGACGATGAACATTTCGGCAACCCCGTTCACCATGCCAACGGTGTCGTTTGCAGGAATGAACCCTTTTGCAGCACGCGTACTTGGTAGTGCGATTGCTGGCGAAAGCGATAACGTTGTCTTCTTCGCTACCGACATGGATGACGAAGTAGCCTTCGATGGTGCCGGCAACCTGACTAACAGCATCGACGGAAATTTGATCAATTCGATTACCTTAATGCCTTCGATTAGCGATCTGCTGATCGTCACAGGAGATGGCAGCGACGCGATCACCGTGACCCCGTCGGCGGTTATCAACGTGTCTATCCAGGCTGGCAACCCTGGTGCGGGAAGTGATGCACTGAGCTTCGAAGGGACCGGTGGTGATGTCGTTCTTGACCTCCAATCACTAACCGTCACCGAAGCCGGACTCGCACCGGTTCGCTTTACCGGCGTTGAGCAAATCAACGTGAATTCCAATGGCGGCAACTTGACCGTGCTGGGAACCGTTGTCGACGACGACCTGACGGTCACTCCGTTTGACGCCGATTCAGGCCAGATTGAACATGCCTATGGTGTGAATCGGTCCGGTCAACCTTGGGCAGCCAGCGAATCGCCGCTGGTCACCTATCAAGTGAATGGCGGTCAGCTAATGATCGACACCGCAGCGGGTGAAGACACCCTGAACGTTGTCGGGAACGCACTCAATCAAACTTTTGATGTGAACGTGCTGACCGGTACCGTTGCGATCGACGATGGTCCTGTCATTGATAACAACGGCACGGTCACCTGGACAAACGCTGAATCGCTAGGCGTCTTTGGGCTAGAAGGGGATGACACCTTTAACGTCACTCCGGGTCAAATCCCTGTCTTCATCGATGGTGGTGATCCGATCGGCAGTTCGGCTGGCGACCTGATCAATGTTTTGGCCGGTGGGATGGGCGTTCTCTTCGAAGCCGGTCCTGAAAATGACGAAGGTGGAATCTTAAACGGTGCAAACGAGCGGGTCAGTTATGACCACATCGAAGCGATTGGCGTGATCGATGCTCTCTGTGCCGTCATTGTTGGGACGAATGGTGACGATGACATCACCGTGATCGCTCGAGATGCGAGCACCAATCCCGGAACCGATGGCGTTCAAGACTTTACCGTTTCGGTCAACGACGGGATCGCCATCTTGTTCACCGATGTCCCGGACTTGTATATCGATGCCTTGTCAGGGGATGACGATATCGTGCTGCGAACGGCAGCTCCGAACTTGGCGGCTTGGGATGTAAACGTCTTTGTAGCCGGTGGAGCTCCTTCGGACGGAGCCCCCAATGAAGGCGATCGCTTGGCGGTAGCAACCCCAGGTCAAGACAACTTGGTCTACACGCCGACCGGTTCCGATACCGGAACGCTGCTGATCGATGATAACGGCAACGGAATTGACGACGGCACCGATTCGTTGATCACGATCGGAGCCTTTGTCGCTGCATGCCCAGGACTGGATCACACGTCCGATCCAGGCGGTGTGGAACTGCTGGAATTGGACGGTGAAGGTGCCGGGGATGTTCTCACAGTTGTGGGGACGGCCGCCGACGACACGATCGTTCATACACCAGGCAGCGTACGCGACGAGGGTGCGATCCGAGTCAATACACTGCTTGGCATTCAGTATCAAAACCTTGGCGCAGACGCGACCCTGAACATCGACGGTGGTGACTCAAACGACACGTTGGTCGTCAACGGCACGGGCTCTGACGATGCCTTCGACGTTGCAGCGACCACCGGCGCAGTTTCGCTGGTCACCCCTTCGGCCACCTACCTCGCACTGAACCAAACCGGTATTGAAAACCTGACCCTTGATGGGCTGGATGGCAACGACGACTTTGTCGTCAATCAGTCACAGCCTTATACGAATATCAATGTCTTTGGCGGAGGCCCTGGCGGCAGCGATGTGCTGACCGTGAACGGTGCTGCAGGCACTGACGAAGAATTCACCGTGACCCCGGGCTTTGACCGCGGTGACGGACAAGTGGCCATCGTCGGTGGCGGCGTCTTGGCGATTCCTTATATCGGCGTCGAGCATGTGATGCTGCGGGCCAACCCCGGCAATTCGGACAATCTAACCGTCAATGACGATGCTTCCGATAGCCTTTGGACCGTCGACGCCGGGCCAATCTTTGGCGACCGCATTCAAATCGACGCACGTGAATCGATCGATTTCGACGGGTTTAACGATGTCGACCTCGTGAACGTCTTTGGCGCGGATATTTTCACCATCTTCCCAGCCAATTTGGTCGGTTTTAGTAACGAACTAACCGCCAATTCTTCTGGAACCGGACAGGATGTACTACATGTCGTCGGCACCGAAGCGGCCGACACGTTTACGTCAGATGCTGACACGATCACATTGTCTGGCATAAATGTCACAGCCGGCGACACGGGCTTTGCCGAAGTGCAAGTTTCGTCGCTGGGCGGTGCCGATAACGTCTCGCTTTCATTGACGTTGGCCGGTGTCCGTAAGGTCGTTGACGCGGGTGCAGGCGATGACATCGTGAATCTTTCGACAATGTTAGACGCCACGATCTATGGCGGTTTGGGGGATGACAACATCGTTGGCAGTCCGTTGGCTGACTTGATCTTCGGTGGCGCTGGCGACGATATTATCGACGCTTTGGCGGGCAACGATGTGATCTATGGCGAGGCGGGCAATGATACGGTCCGCGGAAACACCGGCAGCGACCGCTTTTATGGCGGCGACGGTTCCGACACGTTTATCTGGATTGCTGGTGATGGCAGCGATGTGATCGAAGGGGGAGCGGGCGGCAGCGATGAATTACAGTTCATCGGCAACGCAGCGGACAATCGCATGGAAATCTTTGGCGGTGGTGACTTCAATCCAGCAGCCGCTGCTTTTCCCATCTTCTTCGGTCCTGCCGGGCAGAATATCGGCTTAACGCAGGATGCATCACGAGCCATTGTCGCCCTGAATTCCACCGGCCGAGACATGGCACAGGTGTTCCTCAGTACAAGCGACATCGAAAATATCGAAATCGATGCCATGGCCGGTGCTGACGAAATCGTCGTTAACAATCAGGCGGATGCAACCTCGACCGCTGGCCTGCCCATTCAGAAAGGGACGGACCTGATTCACACCACCCTGGCGGGTCTTGACCTGCAAGTTTCCCCAGGGGACGGCGTTACCGATACCGTTGAAATTCACGGCCGCTTGGTCGCGGACGACATTCAGGTCACCCAAGATCAGAATAACGTCGACGTCAGTGGTTTCGACTATTCCATTCATATCCAGCACCTTGAATCGGCGCAGGATATGGTGGTCCTGCACGGGCAAGAAGGCAACGACACCATCACCACGGAAGCTGCCGTCTTAAATGTCACCATGCTGACAATCAATGGGGACGCGGGCGATGACGTGATCAACGCCAACGCTTCTCCGCTTGGTGTCGGCAATGGGGCGATCATTAATGGCGACGCCGGCAACGACTTCTTGCGTGGTGGACCGGGCGACGACTTGATCAACGGCGGCGACGGTGAAGACACCATGATCGGTGAAGCGGGAGCCGACACTTTTGATGGTGGCGATGGATTCGACACGATTCAAATCGACGGAACTTCTGCGAACAACGTTATTGATGTTTTCCAGGCCGCTCCGACAACCCTGCAGCATACCGTCGATGGGGACCTGCAGATCGACACCCTAGTCGCTAGCACTGTCGAACAGGCACTGGTCCTTGCCGGTCAGGGCGCTGACTTGATTCGAATCAATTGGCTGGACGCTCATGGCGTCAACGCCGCATTGAACGATTCGCTGCGAATGACCGTGGTCGGCGGCGGTGACGCAACCAGTGACCGGTTGTTAGTCGTCGATGATGGCACAGATGACTTGGTTGTTTACCGCAAAGGGGCTTCGGATGACCAAGGAAGCGTTGAAATCGGCCCAGGCAATGCCGAGCCACTTCTAACCGTCTTCTCAGAAATCGAACGGATCGATTTCATCGACGAAACGGGCACTTCGATCATGAATGACAGCAACGGTTCACAGTTGGCCGTCTTCAAGCACGATCCATTCGAAAGCAACGACGATCGCTTTAACGCAACCTACTTGGGTTCCGGGCAAACGATCAACGTCGACCCAACCATCGATCCTGGCCCCTTGGCCAATCCGTTTGGTGACGGTCAAGATGTCGCGGGCGATCAGGACTTCTACCGCGTGGTTGCCGAAACGACCGGAACGCTTGATTTCCAGGTCTACTTCCGACAAGTCGGGAATCTTGCAAGCGGACGTCCCGGCTTGCCAAACGACGGTAACCTGGACATCAATGTCTTGGATGCCAATGGCAATATCATTGCCGGATTTGGCCTAAACGATGCGGACGACAACGAACGTGTCCGAATTCCGGCAGTCGAAGGACAGACCTATTATCTGCAGGTCTTCGGCAATGCCGGGAACGCCATCAACGCCTACAACTTCTCCGTAGTCAATCATGCGGCTCCCACGCCGTTTGATATCGAACTGGCCGACAATCTTACGATCCTGACCGGATCACAAGAGAACCCACCAGTCATCACCCCTGCAACAGGAACGGCAAACTTCCAGTACGACGCGGTCGCCAACACGTTTGACTTAGATCTGTTTGTCAGCGGCGTGGAATTGACCAATGCAACGGACTTGCCAGAATTTGTTGCCGCTCACATCCACAATGGTGCTGTCGGGGTGAATGGCCCGGTCATTCAAGCTCTGTCCGCCGGGATTGCAGGCTGGGTTCAAGAACCTTCCGGCATCCGCTTGCAGATGGTTGGCGTTCCGTTCACCGGAACCCCGGCCGATATCACTGCCTTGCTGGCGGGCAACACCTACATCAACGTGCATTCGTCAGACAATGCAGGGGGTGAAGTTCGCGGGCAAATTAATGTCCAAAACGTCTCGGGCGTTTCGGACAGTGGACGCAGCCAATTTGACAATATCACGCACGACAACACGCCAACGATTCTGTTGCGTTTGGATGACGCCATTCTGTTGAATGATCTTCCAGGCAATGCGATTGGCGTCCCAGGTGCGGATGCTCCCGATCAAATGATTGCGATTCCACACAATCCTTCAACCGCGACATCCCCTGTCGGTTTGACCGCTGGGTACCGCGTCGCAATCTATGACGAAACCGACACGCACAATCCTGTGTTGCTTGGTTATGCCCAGCCGATTGCGAACTTGAACGGAGTCTACTCCTTCACGTTTACCGATCCACTTACCGATGGCAGTCACTTCATCTCCAGCCGCGTTCAGATTATTGATCCGGCCGACAATGATGCGGCGCCCGCCACCGCAACACCTGCCACCGGATTTGCGCCACGTAGCCTTTCGCTGGAAGTGATCGTTGATACGGTTGCTCCTCCCGCTTCCTTCGGTGAAGCTTCCATCGCAACGGACGGGCTACATCCATCCAGTGACAGCGGCGTGATCGGTGTCGAAGCGACCTACAGCGACGGCATCACCAACGACATGACGCCAACCTTCTTTGGTTATGCCGAAGCGAATTCCGTTGTCCGAGCGTACGTAGATGTGGACGGCGATGGAGTCATCGGCGACGACGATGTTCTGATCGGCCAAACGGTTGCCCAGCCACTAGACGGAAGCAATCAGTTCCCGAACGGTTCATGGGAATTGACATCGAACGTCAACTTCAACCATGATCCACGATTGGCAGGGCTGGGCGTTGATGGGCAACGAACCGTCCTACTACAGACAGAGGACGTTTCAGGAAATCTATCGCCCAACGACGGCAGCATTCGCTTGGACGTGTTCATCGACACCGCTGGGCCGCAGGTTACCGATGTCTACATTACGAACGCACCTGGCTACGACCTGTTTGAATTGAAGCCCGATGGTATCGATCAAGGTCCAACACCAGCGATCACCAGTTTGACCGTCGATGTCCAAGACCTACCAGCCCGAACGGCAGCGTTCCTATACGCTGCGATCGAGGCAAGTGCAACGCTGGATGGACGCATTCACCTGATCGGTGACCATTCGGGAATCATCTCGATTGCAGCCCTGCAGTACGTAGGCGATCCACCGGCTGACGGCATGATCGCTACCGGACGATTTGTGCTGCTGTTTGACACCCCTCTGCCGGATGACCGATTCACACTGACGTTGGAAGACAGTTTGTCCGATCCAGCGGGCAATGCGTTGGACGGTGAAGGGGACTTCAACGAACCCAATGGATTCTCACTGTTCAACCTGGGAATTGTTTCCGGCGATGGAGTCCCAGGCGGCGACTTTGTGGCTCGCTTCACCGTCGACAGTCGTCCGGAAATTGCGACCTGGTCACAGGGAACCGTTTACGCAGACATCAACGGCAACTTTGTCTGGGATCCAGAAGGCCAGGACAATGACGCCAGCAACCGCGACTTTATCTATCACTTCGGTCAGATCACCGACGCTTACTTTGCGGGCAACTTTGCTCCAGCAGGAGCGGTAACCGCATCGGGTTATGACAAAGTCGGAACTTACGGGTTCTTCAACGGCGACTATCAGTTCTTCCTCGACACCGATGATAATGGTGCGGGCGACACTGTCGGATCCATGTACTATCAGGTGAACGCGATCCCCGTAGCCGGGAACTTCAACGCGGCCCATCCTGGCGATGAAATCGGTGCGTTTGACGGCCAGTTCTGGTACCTCGATACGAATGGAAATAACCAGATCGATGCCGGAGAACGTTTTGCCACCGAACTGCGAGGCATCCCGGTTGTTGGTGACTTCAACGGCGACGGTCAAGATGATCTTGCCACCTTCAACAACGACACCGGCACCTTCCAGTTTGACTTAGATCGAAACGGTACTGTCGACGATACGCTCAATTACTACTTCAACGGCTTCGGTGAAAAACCGGTTGCTGGCGACATGAACTTGGACGGAATCGACGACATCGTATTGTGGGTTCCGAACCGCCAAGGCCAACTGCCCAAAGAAGCTGGTGAATTCCACTTCCTGGTCTCGGACCGGCAAGCCGCTTTGCCAAGCACCGTCTTTGACCCTTACAGTCCTGCCCCTCTGGGCAATGACTTGGTCGCTCAGTTTGGTGACGAATTTGCCCTTCCGCTGCTGGGCAATTTTGACCCACCCGTTGGATCTTCCGAACCGCTTGATACCACAGGCTGGTTTACCAACCTGCGGGATCCTGCGGACGTAAACAACGACGGATTCGTCACCCCGCTGGATGCATTGACCGTTATCAACGCCCTGAACCGAGGAATTACTTCAGCCTCCTCGGCTCAGGCAGTTCGGGTTCTGCAATCCTTCGGTGGCGATTACTTGGACGTTGATGCCAACGGATCGATTGCACCACTTGATGCCTTACGAGTCATCAACGTATTGAATCGTCAGGGCCGCGTTGGATCGTCTCAAGGCGAATCTTCGGCTCCACAAGGTGAAGCCGCGAGCAGTTCCTCTTCTGCAGCAAGTTACGCCGCCGCCGTCGATGCCGTCTTTAACGATTCGGATGACGACGATGACGATCTACTGCTCGAGTGGGCTGATGCAGAAGCTCAGGGAAAGAACCTTTAGGAATTAGGACCTAGAGGCCGATAACCGATCAGCCATCGACAGCGGGGCGGAGCGATCCGCCTGCTGTCGACGGGTGTGAAGCGAGGTTCACGCATCGCCGGACATCGATGCGGCCCGTTCTTATGAGTTTGCGGAAGCTCTTTTTGCCGCCGCAATGCGGCCTTCAAGAAATCGGTTCCGAAGGTAACGCGTTAACGGTTGTTCAATTCGCGTGGTCACTAAAATCGCCAACGCAATCGAGAATACCAACGCGATACACATGGCGACCACAGGTGCCACACCCGCCTGATCAAAACGATGAATCAGAACGGTCCCCAAATTGTTATGGAACAGATAAAGCGGGTAAGAGATCGCGCTGATCCAAACAAAAATGCGGAACCTCAGGAGCGGTATTTTCCCATAAGCTGAAAGCGTTACCAAGCCAATAATCAAGGCGGTCGCTAGCGGGTTATGTTTCCCATGATCGATGGAATGAAAGACAGCCGCGGCAAGCAGTATTCCGCATAGATTGCGCCACATCGGTCCCTTGCCAATCTTGATCATGTAAAGCAAGAAACCGATCCCAAACAGTGGGATGAAATCCAGCAGCATTATTCTTCGTACGATTCCAGCGAATTGGACATGCATGCCCGATTCTCCAGCAGCGATCCATGAATCGTGCAGCGGACAGACAAGCAACGATGCGGTAACCATCGCGGCCCAGGTTAGGACGGGCCGCTTCAACGCCCCGCTAACATAAAGTACCGTCAAGATCCCGTAGAACAGCATCTCAATTTGTAGCGTCCACATCACCGGATCGACGCAATCGAACCCGAAGATTTTGGGCATGAGTGTTAAATTGGCCAGCCATTGGCTTCCGGAAACAGGAAATTCCGACAAGGGAGCCATGCCAGCGATGCAGGCATTTACCCCGATAGCGATCCAGAAAATGGGTGCAATTCGGATGAACCGAGCAAGCAGGAAATTTGTCGGCTGCCCACGTCGCAGCAACGACATCGCATTAACAAATCCACTCAGGATGAAGAACAGTTCAACGCCATACGCACCGTACGGCCACTCAAATCCTAACGGAGACGAGTATCCGAACTTCACCGCATAGACATGGGTGAAGTGAAAGAGAACCAGGTTGATAGCCGCCATTGCACGAAGGGCGTCTAATTCGACGATTCGACGATGAGGAACAGCGGGTGCAGGCATCTGAACAAACTTGGCAAGAGGAGTGATTGCGTAAACCTAGGTTTAAGCAACCGCTACGCTCCGCTGGCATGGCAGCATGCATAACATTTGGGGGGTAACCAAGCCGGACGAATCGAATATGTCGATTACATCGATCGGAGCCGAGGCTACAGCGACACCACAGCCCCTTGCTGATCAGCACTTTGCCGGCACGCATTCAGCACCTGTTGCGTCTTGATTGCAATTTGCGGCCAAAACGGATCGGTTTCCTGCGTCAGCACGCACCTTGCAAACGTCTGAATCATCTTGGTTTCTTGAGCGTTTGCTTCGCCACTGGAGTATTCCACAACCGCATTGCGTCGACTGTGCTGGCCAAAATTCCAGCGGCAATTGTCGATTTCCAAAACGTGTTGATGTTCTTCCCAAGCCAGTTCAGGACCATAAAACGGAAGGACAAAATCATTCAGCGTGACGTAACCGTTTTCGCCCGAAATGCTAACGGTCTGCTGGTTTTCGGTGACAAACGAGTTGTAGAAAACGGCGGAGACTCCGTTCGCAAAATTCAATTCTGCCGTGAATTCCGCCGGCACGGGCTCTGGGCTGCCAGGTTTCTGCATGGTCCGAAGCGTGCGGGCAATGACCGATTCAGGCATCTGAAAATCCATTGCCCAGAGAATAAACCGGATCGTGTACCACCCCAGGTCGCCCAGGCAACCGTGAGGTTCCAGTTGACTGTCGGCGCGAATGTTTTGCTGTTCGAAATCAGGTCCACCATTAAAACTGAAGTGGGCATTCAATCTGCGCAATTGGCCGCAGGGCCCCGATTCATCCAGAACGGCTCGCAGCGATTCCAGGCGATCGCTATGGCTGAACATCACTCCGTCCATAAATTGAACGCCAGCGTTGGCACAGGCATCCACCATCTGCTCGGCTTCACTCACCGTTGCCGCAATCGGTTTTTCGCACAGAACGTGTTTTCCTGCGGCGGCCGCTTTCAAAACCCATTCCAAACGCATGGAAGTTGGCAGAGGAATGTAGACCGCGTCCACGTCCTCACGAGCCAAGAGGGCTTCATACCCTTCAACCGCTGCGGGACGGGCTGGCAACATCGGCGATTCTGCCATGCATTCGTCGATGAACCGGCTTGCAGAATCCTGGGATCGGCTGGCAACCGCGGTCACCGTGCTGTTGCCCGAAAGGCAGACGGCTTTCCAGTTTTTGCGGGCAATTGCTGCGGTGCTTAAAAAACCCCAGCGACAGGTTTGGGTAGGCATAGTGGAGGCAGTTCGGTGGAGAGCAGCGAAGACAAGATATCGAGGCACTAGCATAGCGGCTTCCAAGGAGACTGCGAAGAACCTCCCCAATGGTCTATTGATTTAGTGAGTCGACTCTTTTCTGGAAGCCCGCGTTTTTTTGCCAAAGTTTTGGGCCTCCTGGCAGCCAAACCGACGGATGCAAAAGGAATCGACTTGAAGGCCTATCGAAACGTCATCTAGAGAAATGACGCAAGAGAAATGACGCGATGATCGAACGGGGCGGTAGGAAGGCGGCTAGTACAGCAAACGGTATCGGTTGTGACCGATACACCGATCCTGCGGCTGCCGTGGCAAGATTCTTCGGTCTCGTAAGCTGTTCTGCTTAGCGAAAGGAGTCCGACGGCCGATTCAGTCTGATAGTCACGACCGAATCGTCGTCTATCGCTGTATCACCGCCGGGAAGTGCGGAACATCCAACAGGCACGGATTGCCTGGCAACCAGCAAGCCAATATCCGTGAAAACGACAACTCCAAACTATCTTCGCCTACACTCAGGCGCTCGCCCTTCCCAAACCAATGACCCTCAGCTTACGGACGAGATGGCCACGTTCTGGCAATCGTTCACCGAGCAAACGGGTTGGCGTCTAGACCAGCGTTCACGAAGCGTTGGAGCTCCAAAGTTATTGCCGGTTGTTTCGGCGGACCAATCAACCCTCAGCAAAGCTTCCGCACGGATGCTTGCCGAAAGTGCGGCAAACCTAATCGTACGACTTCGCGAAGCCGAACAGGCAGTGGTTCGCCAGGAAGCCGAATTGGTGGTCACCACGACACCTTTGGCCGACCCCGAACAACAATCCGATTTCTCGGCTCGATTGAGCGACGTGCTAATGGGCGCGGCGGAAGGAATCGGCTGCGTCGCCGCTGCGTTTTACATGCTGGACGACGATACTTCCTCGCTTAAAATGCGAGCCCAATATGGCTTACAACCGCCGCGTTTGGTCGTAGCTCCACGCTCGCTGCGAGGAGCCCTCGCGGACCTTGAAGCGATGGTTTCGGACGTCGTTGCGATCGAAGATTGCCATTCCACTGACGAAGTCTACAGCAGCCCTGAACCCTTTGCGTCAGCGATCTGTGCAGTCGTCGCAGAAGGAGGTGTTCCAATTGGAACCCTTTGGATCTGGAACAACATCGCGATGGATATCGATTCGACGGCATTGGCGGTCGCTCGATTGGCAGCATCGTCGATAGCGTCCGAAATCCGAGCCGAACGGTTGCTACGTCGCGTTCGGTCTGAACAGAAAACAGACATCACGCTGAAAGCGGTTTCAATGTGGCAGGAACTGCAGTTGCCTCCAGCGATGCCGCTGGCCAAAGGCTGGTACGTCGATGGATGCACTCACAGTGATTCGCCAGTCGCAGGAAGCTGGCACACATGGGACATTCTTCCCGACGGTCAAATTGGGTTCGCCGTTGCCGAAGCTCACTCAGAATCGCTTGATAAAGCGATGATCGCGGCGACCGCTCGGGCCGCTTTCCAGTCCCATTCCGGCTACCGGTTAAAACCCAACCAACTGGTGCGGCGGGTTGCCGACACCCTCTGGCAAACCAACACAGGAGAACAATTGGTTTCCCTCCTGTATGCAAACATCGATCCGGAAACAGGCGAGGGAGTGCTGACCTGTGCTGGGTCGACCCACGCGATGGTCCTTTCGTCCTACGGATTTCGGGTACTCACCAAAGATTCCCAGCCACTGTGCAGTTTTCCTGACTACCAACCGGTCGATATCGCTTTCCGTTTACAACCGGGCGAAGTCCTGTGGGCAGCAACGGGCAATATGATAAAATCCGCAGAACGGAATAAACGCGGCTGGACCCAACAAGAAATCGCCGCGATCGTTTCGGAGCATATACAGGCAGGCCCGCACGAAGTGATTCCGGCACTCTGGCGATCAATCGTCAACGCAGATTCGGTTGGTGATTGCACGGCGGCCATCCTCTGCCGTCAATAAATAACATCCGCCTGCGATCTTATCCTTTGTTGAATGGATTGGTTTTGCCGTGAATCAACCAACCCAAGCCTCGCTAGCGAATGCTGGTTTCGACGAAAGCCAGCCTTGCTCCAAACTTTGGCGATGCTGGGAAGCTTGGTTGATCCTTTTGGTCTTTGTGATTTTTGCCGGAGACCCCACACCCGGGATCAACGAGGCTCATTACTTAGCCAAGGCGAAACAGTTTTGGCAACCCGATTGGTGTGCAAACGATTTGTTTGTGACCAGCGGCAAAGCCCACACAACGTTCTACTGGACGTTCGGTTGGTGGACTCGGTTCGTCTCATTGGATGCTGCGGCCTGGATCGGGCGACTGATCGGCTGGTCGATGCTGGCGATTGGCTGGCAGCGATTGTGCTGGGCGATCGCCCCTAAACGTTACGTCAGTCCGCTGGCCGCTTGCATTTGGATCGTGGGAATCCAATATGGAAACTTAGCGGGTGAATGGGTGGTCGGTGGCATCGAAGCAAAAGTACCCGCCTATGCCTTTGTCTTATTCGCTTTAGAACGAATGGTCTGTCGACGGTGGTCCTGGGTCTGGCCGTTGCTGGGGGCCGCGAGTGCTTTCCATGTTTTGGTCGGAGGCTGGTCGGTCCTCGCCGCAGGCTTGGTTTGGATCGCAAGTGGAAAAAGACGTGGTTCACTTGTACGCCAACTGCTGCCACTGGCGATCGGAGGCGGACTGGCATTGTTCGGTCTGCTGCCGGCACTATGGCTTTCCGCTGGAACAGCTCCCGAGGACGCTGTTGCTGCCGCACGTACGTATGTCTACGAACGGATCCCGCATCATCTATTGCCTGCTGATTTCCCCGCCCATTGGTACATTCGCCATGGTGTGTTGATTCTCTTGACCGCGGCGATTGTCGCGATCCAGCCGATCGGAAAACGACTGCAAGACCTAACGCTCTTCACCATCGGGGCTGTGCTGCTGGCGGGGATCGGACTGGTGATTGGGATGCTACCCGAATCCCATCCAGATTTGGCGGCAAAATTACTGCGGTACTATTGGTTCCGCTTAACCGACGCGGCGGTGCCACTACTGCTGGCGATTGCCACGGTACGACTATTTGTCGTTGACTGTCGCTGGGGAAAGAAATGCGGATGGGCGATCGCCATCCCGTTATCGGTGGCAAGTGTTGCCTGTATCGCCTGGCTGGGGATCGAACGGCAGCAGGTCAATCTGCCAGCTTCCTGTGACCGAGCGGCACAGGGGCATGCGCAAGAGACTTCCATGGCGGAACGACAAGAAGTCTTTCAAGAATGGAAGCGTGTTTGCCAATGGATTCAAGAGAACACCGATCCTGACGCTGTCTTCCTGACTCCGCGACATCAGCAAACATTTAAATGGTATGCGGAACGTGCGGAAGTCGTGAACTTTAAAGACGTCCCCCAGGATGTCCCTAATTTAAAAATTTGGCAAACGCGTTTTGATGATGTGTTCCCACCCGAATTGGGAAGGTTCCGAGTCACCATCCAGTACAGTGAACTGCTGCGGTATCGCGAGCAATACGGCGCTAAATACATGGTCGTCGATCGACGTGCCGTTCCGTACCGGCTTCCTCTTCAGTCGCTCTACCCAACACCGCTAACGAAGAACAAGTACTACGCAGTCTATCAGTTGCCTTGACGGATCGTGTCCTTTCAAACTTACTGCGACGAACGAGAAAGCGTAAAGGTCCTGCGGTAGGCTAGCGGCGTCATGCCGGTCAGACGTTTGAAATTTCGACTCATCTGAGCTTGGTCGTAAAATCCACAAGCGATCGCAATCTTCAGTAGCGGGGTATCGCTACGGGACAACTGATTACGAACAGCATTGATTCGAACGCGGAGAATGTACTGAGATGGCGACATCTTGAACAAGCTTCGAAAACGGCGATCAAACTGGCTGATCGACAATTGCGACAACGCAGCCAATTCACCAACCCTCAGCTTTTCGTTATACCTTTCAAGGACCGCGGTGATCGCTGCGGAAAAAGGGCGATAGGGCGACGCATCGATCGTTTCAAGAAACGGCCGCATGACTCCCGCGATTCCCGCCACATTTCCCTCGCGGTCAAACAGCGGAATTTTTGACGAAACAAACCACTCCTGCACGTTCCGATAGTCATAAACCAGCCAGACCTGGTTGAGCAGCGGCGTCCTCGAATCCATCACCTCGCAATCTTCAGAGCGATATCCGTTGGCCATTGCGGGAGGGTGAAAGTCATGGTCGGTTTTGCCAAGGATCTCCGCTTCGCTGCGAAGGCCGTTGCGCAATAGCGATGGACGGTTGGCGGCGACAAACTGACCTGCCCTATCTTTAGCAAAAAAATGAATCCCCGGCAACGTCCGGAAAAGGTCAATCAATCCGTTTGCATCTGCTAAATCCGTAAAAAAACGAATCGGTTCTATCGCTGGCTGATTTACATTCATGCGGAAATAATACAAAAAACCGCCGGCATTCGCCAATCGTTTGTCGCGGCGACCAGTCATACTAGTGATTGGTCCAGCCAAAGTTCTGCGGTTGCCGAACCCCCAGTAACTAAAACAGCTTCCCAGCTCCATTTGTTTTATTAACCATGATTTGCACGTTCACGAATGATCGAAGAGGCCTCGTGTCGCTTCTCCTTTTTCTCTGCTTGGCGATTCCAGCCAACGGGGAAGAGGCGATTGATTTCAGTCGCGATATTCGTCCGCTCCTTTCGGACAACTGTTTTGCTTGTCATGGATTTGATGAAGGATCACGCGAAGCGGGACTTCGCCTGGACACGCGCGAGGGAGCGGTAGCCGATCTGGGGGGCTACGCAGCGATCGTGCCTGGCGATCCTGATGCGAGTGAGCTGTTAGTGCGGATTAAGAGCAAGGACCCCGACGCGTTAATGCCGCCTGCAGATTCACACAAAGATCGACTGAACGAGGAAGCCGTTGCCAAACTGGAACGCTGGATTACCGAAGGCGCGAAATGGGGTGCACACTGGGCTTTTGAAATGCCTCAAGCGATTGCTCAATCCGAAAACACTTCGCATCCGATTGATTCCTTCGTCCAAAAACGACTGGCCCTAAAAGAATTGGCTTTAGCACCTTCCGCAGAAGTGCATACGCTGGCACGCCGATTGGCTTTTGATCTAACAGGTTTGCCGCCAACGGAAGAAGCGATGAAACGTTTGGGCGAAACACCAACGGAAGCGGATTGGCAAAAATGGATCGATGAATTACTGGCCAGTCCTGCCTATGGCGAACGGATGGCAATGTGGTGGTTGGACGGAGCTCGATATGCCGACACAGATGGTTTCCAACAAGACTCCACCCGCGAAAACTGGCCGTGGCGTGATTGGGTCGTCGATGCATTTAACCAAAACATGCCCTTTGACCAATTTACGATTGAGCAATTTGCAGGCGACCTATTGCCCGATGCCACCGATGAACAGGTTTTGGCGACCTGCTTTCATCGAAACCACATGCACAACGGTGAAGGGGGACGCGACCCGGCCGAATCACGCGTCGATTACGTACTGGATCGAACCAACACGATGGGGACGTTATGGCTGGGGCTAACCTTGGGTTGCACACAGTGTCATGATCACAAATTCGATCCGATCTCTCAGAAAGAGTACTACAGCCTGACCGCCTTTTTTGACAGCATCGACGAAAGTGGTGCTGCAGGGGGTGGAGCAAAACCATTCATGTCCTATCGGTCTCCGCATACGGCCCCGGCAATCGCAGAAGCACAACGGTTGGAGCAGCAATTAGAAGCAGCGCTGCAACAAGTACAACAGGATGCCGAACCCGCCTTTCAAAAGCAGCTTCAGAAATGGCATCAGCAAGCCAAGTCAGGTTTTCAAGCTTGGCACCCGATCCGGGCCACCGAGGTCTGGTCGACCGAAGGCACCAAGTTGACACCAGGTCCCGAAGGGCATTTCAATGCCAGTGACCAGGGGCATCATCAAGATGACTATCACCTGATCGTGAAGGAACTTCCCTTAGCACGAGTCACCGGTGTGCGACTGCAAGTGCTCGCGGACCCATCGCATACCGACGGTAAGTATTCGTTCGCCGATAGCGGTGAATTCATTCTTACTAATTTCAAACTGCAGGTCCGTAATCGCCGAAACGGTGACCTGACCGAACTTCCCTTACGCCAAGCAGCGGCCAGCCAAAACGGGACGGGGAAAGACAAAAAGTACGGGAATGTGTCGGGCACTTTGGATGACGATCCACGAACCGGGTGGACCACCCGGACGAAACCGGTCGATGCGATTCAGCAAGCGGTTTTCGAACTGCAAGATCCCTTGGTTTTGCAGGAAGACGAACAGCTAGAGATCATCATGATGCAAAGATCTTTGGCCCCACGCGAACTGATCGCGAAATTCACGCTTTCCTTAACCGACCAGCGAGGCAAAGCGGTCCGTTCGCTAAAGCCGATGCCGATGGAGCGACTGGCCCAGTCACTTCAGGCTGCAGACGAAACCAAACAACCTGCGGATCCCAGCTCCGATGAAGGAACGTCCAAACAAGACGCGACGGCATCCGACCTTACTGAAAACATGGCTCCCGAACTTGTGAAGGACTTTCGAGAGCAGTTCTTGCTGGATGACGCTCGATGGCAGGAAGCCAACCAACGGCACCAGCGAGCGGTCGCACAACGTCGTGCGACTGAAAAAGCTGGTGGAGAATTATTGGTAACCGTTTTGAAAGAACGGGCCCAGCCCAGGCAAACACACGTCCTCTTGCGCGGGGTCTGGGATCAACATGGCGAAGTCGTTCCTCCCGGATTCCCCACAGCGATTCCTTCACGACCGAACGATCCCTCCACGCAAACCGCTTACGATCGCCTTGCATTGGCAGAGTGGTTGGTCTCCAAAGAAAACCCGCTCACAGCACGGGTGATCGTCAACCAAGTTTGGCAACTATTTTTTGGAGCAGGCCTAGTCCGCACCCCGGGCGACTTTGGTCTACAAGGAGAATCGCCGACGCATCCAGACTTGCTTGATTGGTTGGCAGTCGATTTCATGGACCATGATTGGGACCTTAAACACCTTGTGAAACGAATCGTCACCAGCCGTACGTACCGGCAATCAAGCGTGGTTTCGCCTTCGCTTCTCCAAGACGATCCCGAAAACCGTTGGTTGGCAAGAGGAGCACGTTTTCGCTTGCCCAGCTGGATGATCCGGGATGCATGTTTACAACAGAGCGGGCTGCTGAATCCGATGGTCGGTGGGCCGCCGGTCTTCCCCTACCAGCCTCCCGGGATCTGGCAGGATCAGTTCATGGGCAGGTTCACCTACAAACCAACGATTGGTCCGGGGCAATATCGAAGAACCCTCTATGCGTTCTGGCGGCGGAGCAGTGCGCCTACGTTTCTATTTGACAATGCGATGCGTCGAACCTGTGAGGTTATTCCGCGTCGCACGAACACACCGCTTCAGGCGCTCGTGCTGATGAACAATCTGACGGCACAGGAAGCGGCCCGACACTTGGCGGACAATTTATTGAGCAATTTATTGAGCAAGGAAACCACGGATGCCAAGTTGCTGACAAAAATCTATCAACGAATCTTGCAGCGTCCTCCAACCGACACGGAAATCACGGTCCTTGAAGAAACGTACGCCGAAGCGTTTGCGTACTATCAAGAACACCCTGATGATGCGATGGAATTCGTGACGGTTGGGCAGTTGCCCGCTCCCCAATCCAGTCCCGTTCGACTAGCAGTAACAACTTTGGTCGTCGGTTTAGTATTCAACTTAGACGAGGCGATCACCCATGAATAATAATCCCTCCACAAGCCCTCAAACCGCTCAACTGCAACAGACTCGGCGATACTTCCTTGGACAAGGTGCTGGAGTTGGGCTGGGAGCAATGGCGTTGCAGTTGATGCAGGCTTCCCAGTCGGCAGCCGCTTCTACGGCCGCGCTTCCCCATTTTGCCCCCCGCGCAAAACGGGTTATTTTCTTAACGCAGTCAGGGGGTCCCTCTCAGATTGAATTGTTTGACCATAAGCCAGGACTGGTAAAGCAGGCAGGCAAACCACTGCCGGAAAGCGTGCGCGGTGGGCAGCGTCTGACGGGCATGACCAAAGGTAAGCCACAATTGATCATGCCTTCTCATGCCGCCTTTAAGAAACGTGGCAATTCAGGGGCAACCGTGAGCGACTGGTTACCCAAGACGGCTGCAATTGCAGATGAATTGTGTTTTATCAAATCGATGGTCACCGACGAAATCAATCATGCGCCAGCGATGACAAAATTCCTAACCGGGCACCCTTTGACCGGGCGTCCCAGCATCGGAAGCTGGTGCAGCTACGGTTTGGGCACCGAGAACCAAGATTTACCCAGTTATCTTGTCCTGCTTTCGAAAATGAAACGGGGAAGCGACCAACCACTTTATGACCACTACTGGGGAAGTGGGTTTTTGCCGTCGGTTTACCAAGGAGTCAAATTGCGGAGTGCGGCCGATCCCGTTCTATACCTGAGAAACCCGGCGGGAATGCCCAGTGAATTGCGTCGCAAGATGTTGACCGGAATGAACGAACTGAACCGAATGCGTCATCAGTCGACGGGCGATCCTGAAATTGAAACCCGAATCCAACAGTACGAGATGGCCTACCGGATGCAATCCAGCGTCCCCGACCTAACCGATGTTCGCGACGAACCGGAATCAACGTTTGAGATGTATGGCCCCGATTCCAGACGCCCGGGAAGCTATGCCGCCAACTGTATCCTGGCCCGTCGCTTGGCGGAGAGAGGCGTACGCTTTATTCAGTTGTTCCATCCTGACTGGGATCATCACAGCCGCTTACGCAGCTGGTGCACGGCGCGGTGCCGCGATACCGATCAAGCGAGCGCGGCATTGGTTTTAGACTTGAAGCAACGAGGCATGCTGGACGACACCCTTGTTATCTGGGGAGGAGAATTCGGACGCAGCGTGGCAGGACAGGGAGCTTGGGACAGCCCGGAAGGTGGCCGTGACCATCACCCAAGGTGTTTTTCGCTTTGGCTGGCAGGGGGTGGAATCAAGAAAGGAATTTCTTATGGGGCAACAGATGCATTCAGTTACAATGCAATCGAGAATCCAGTGCACGTGAGGGACCTGCATGCCACGGTTCTCCATTTATTGGGCATTGACCACGAACGCTTCACCTACCCATTTCAGGGACTTGACTCCCGCCTAACCGGGGTCGAGGAGGCGCGAGTTGTCCACGATCTGGTCGTGTAGAATGAACAGGTGAAATCATTTCAGACCGATAATTTCATGATTCCGGAAGTAAGGGGATATCGTCCCCAAGTGAGGTAATTAAACTACCTGTCAGTCGTACGGGCAGGCCGTGGACGACACGGAAATGATGGGGAGGTATTGGGTGGATATTGACGGATCGGGGCTCGGATTTGACGACGAAGACGACGACGGCACCGAACTGCAAGAAAACGGTGACCTCGACACGGACGATGGCCGCAATAGTTCCAGCGGCCGAACAAAATCTTTGCCCTGGAAACTGGGGACCGAAGTCCGCGGGTTCCGCCTAAACAAACTGCTCGGACGTGGGGCGACCGGTGCGGTCTATAGTGCCACCGACTTAAAAACCCAAAGCACTTTGGCGTTAAAGGTTCTCTTCCATCCTGACGCCGACACGATCAATCGACTAAAGCGAGGCTTCCGTGCCCTTGCGGAAATCTTCCATCCCAATTTGGTCATGCTGTACGGGCTTTATCAGCATGATGGGCATTCTTTTATCACGATGGAGCAGATCGACGGCTTGCCGCTAGTACCGGCGATTCGAGCCGAGGGAATCGATTCTGCGGCGGTCTTTTATGATCGCATCAATTCCATTCTCAGAGACGCCGGGCGGGCACTGCACGCGCTGCATTCGAACCAATTGGTCCATCGGGACATCAAACCCAATAATTTGCTAATCGATCAAACGGGCCGATTGCGATTGATTGATTATGGAATGATCGGATCCTTCGATCCGGTTTGGGACCCGGAAGGACACCGCGCCTATGTGGCAGGAAATCGCAAGTACATGGCACCGGAGGTTCTGACCAAACAGAACTATCCGCCCGGCAGCGACATGTTCAGTTTGGGGAGAGTGCTGGTCAAGTTGATCCGCAGCTGCCACCCGTTCCGGCATGGATTACACATGAGTTCCGACGGGTTGCTGCCAGTCGATACCCCCAAACCATTGGCTCGCCTGATTCGGCGGATGCTAAAGGTAGAGATTTCAGAACGTCCGACCGCTTGGGAAATCGCCTCCACGGCCGCCGATTCCAGCGAGGCAACTTCGTCGCTGTTAGTGAATCCATGGCAACTGCGAATTGTCGGCCGCGAAAAATCGATCCAAGAGGTTCGCGAATGGCTTTCACTGATGGTCGCTGGCAAGGCAAGACGCCTGCACGTGACGGCCTCTCCAGGAATCGGAAAAACTCGTTTTTTGAATGCCATTCGAGAGCAGCTGAAAGAACACGCATGGTTGCAGGTCTTCGCTTCCCAGTGCCGCAGCCGGGAAGAGGTTCCGTTACAAGCATTTGACGAAATGGTCGATGTGCTCGCTCGAAGGTACAGCGGACCGAACGCGGAGCAACTGGAACTGGATCCGGTCAGCACCCAGATCTTGCATTATTCTTTCCCCGTCTTACGCGGGGTTTTGAAAAAGGCAAATGAAGTCTCTCGCGATCGCTCGTTAGGACAGGCGGAGGCGAATGACGCGGCGATCCACCTGACCAGCCAAGTCTGTCGACACGGCCCGGTCATTCTCATTATCGATGACCTCCAGTGGGCTGACCAAGATAGCTTGGCGTTGATCCGCCGCCTGGAAAAAGAAGTCCATGGCCTGTTCGCCGTCATCACTGCCTCACGCGATGATTTCATTCCGCCCGATCTCAGTCCCGAATTTGTATTGCGATTGGATCCATTAACCGAAACGGAATCAAAAGAAGTTCTAAGGCGTCACTTACAACTAAGCCGAATCGTTCTCACCGATTCGATCATTCAGCAAGTCGTCCAAATGGCAAATGGGAACTGCCATCACTTGTTGCAGCTGGCGGCCGGAATGTCCGCTGCCAAACCAAATGAACTAGCCGCTTGGTCTAATAACACAAGCTTGGATATTCGTTGCCTTTGGCGTCATCGGCTGGAACGACTTTCCGAACCAGCTCGTGGTTTACTAACGCATATCGCCGCCGCTGGCGGGCCGGTCGACATTGCGTTGGCCATGAAGATCACGAACTTAGGAGAAGCGGGACGTGAGGTATTGTCCCAGTTACTGCAACAACAGTGGCTTAGCAAACGAACAAGCACGCACCATGTAGAGATTTTTCACGACACCATCCTGGAAGCGCTCAGTGATATTTTGCCGGCGGAGCAGTGGCAGCAAGCTCACCTCCAATGGGCCGAGCGGCTGATCGAAGAAGGCGAATCGGTCTCGGCAGCACGGATCGCCGGGCATCTTTTCCAGGCAAATCTTCCAGAGAAGGGCGCAGAGTATGCCATCCGAGCCGCCGACGAAGCCGAAACTCGCTATGCGTTCTACGAAGCCGGAAGATGGCACTATCGGGCATCACAGCATTTGCTTCCGGAACCTGCTTTTGAACAACTGAAAAAGTCTGCCGATGCCTACACTGCTGGCGAGCGATCGACCGAAGCAGGTCAGATCTATCTGGAAATGGCAGAACATCCGCAAGCGGAAAACCCAGCTTGGTGCCAAGCTGCCGCAGCTGAAAGTTTCATTCGCGCCGGGAACATTGAGCAAGCTCTCAGCATCATTGTTGATTTGGCAGTTCGGCTGGGATTGCCCACACCAAAATCAAACTGGCGAAGCAACCTTTCAATCATCTGCAATAGGCTACGACTCCGCTGGCGCGGCGGATACCGTCTTCCCGCGGCGTCCGATTCTTCCGCTGTGGATGCAACAGAGGATCCTCTGATCAATGAACGCGTGCGGATTTGTTTTCAGGTAACGCGAGCGTTAGCGTTTTATGAAAACCACTATGCCGCGAATTTGATCACCGCTGGATTGCTGAAGATTCACCTGCCCGATGGGTCGCCAGCGCGGCTGCGTGGAGCTGTCGCGTATGCGGTTTTGGGCAGCTACAACCCTGGCTGGTGGAGACGGAGTGCCGCACGCTTGCTGACGGAAATGGACGCGCGCGTTGAAGAGGATGAGAATGTCGATGCGATCGCACACACCGCAGCAGCACGCGGTTACCACTACTGGCTGCAAGCCAGCTATGCCGATTGCATTTTCTCGTTGGAAAAAGCTTCCACTCTATACCGGCAACAATGCCGCGGAATGGTTTTCGAGTCGGTTCATACGCAATTCCCTGTTTTGACCGCTTACTTTTTTCTTGGGCGAATCGATCAGCTAATGTTGGTGGCTCAGAGCATGCAACACGATGCACTGGATCGTGACGACCAATTTACGCTCGATACGGCGACGACAGGATTCTCTGCGACCGCAGCACTGTTCAACGGAGATGTGGCCTGGGTAAAGAAGCGAAGCCAACTTCCCAAAGCGAGAAGACACGACCCGCAATGGCAGTTCTTGGACGTTTTGAAGCACGTGGCGTTGATACTCCGAAAAATGTACATCGGACGCCCTGATCACGCAGAGAAAATAATAAAGCTGTATCGAGGGCAACTAAAAAAATCAGGCATCCTCCGCATGCAAGCGGGACGGATCTGGGATAGTTGGTTGCAGGGAACGGTCGGACTTCAGCTGGCTGTCGCCAACCCAGAACAGAGCTGGGAAAGACTGAATACCGTTTCCAGGAAAGCTCGCTTGCTGATTCGAGAAGACGTTCCATTCGCGGTAGTCGTTGGCCAATTGATGCTCGCCCGAATTGCCGAAATGAAAGGTCAGACCGATCAAGCAAAAGAACTGTATACCGCAGCCGCCAAAGGGGCGGATCAGCAGCAACTAGAGCCATTCCGGCGGATTGCCCTGGATGGCTTAGAGTACCGACCCGGCAGAAGGTCGCGACCATCGCGTCTGCACGAACTGCTAGAAGAAATGCGAGTTCAAGATCCCGTCGCTAGTCTTAGGCTATACACCGCGCCTCGCCCAACCAAAGATGCCCGTCCAGACCAATAGAAATGGCGAAGACCGAAGGTAGCGAAAAAGGGGCAGCCCCACGCAAGGCGCGCTGTTGATTTAACGATTGTCGCCTTTCGCTCCGCGAAAGAACGCCCTCTCAAAGCTGCGATCGCTGAGCCCACGCGAGTTAACGGTGCATGCCTTTCCAGAAGAGACGCAAAGTCGGACGGGCTGCCGTCAGCCCATGTTGGACTTTTACGCCACCTTCGCATAGCTGGAGGGGCCGGCCATCAACTGAGCGATCTTGACGGCCGCTTTGGTTGTTGCCCCCGGCTGACCAACCTCTCGATGCAAATTGTCTAATTTCAGTGAGAGCTCCGTGCGGTATTCCGTATCGGAAAGCATCCGTGTGACATGCTGGACGAGGAAATCAACCGTCGCTTGTGGCGATCCACAAGACCCCATCTCCGGATAGACCATCTCGTTAGCGATGATATTCGGAAGCGTCATGTAAGGAATATTCACCATCATCTTCGCCGTCGCGTAGAAGACTCGACCGACGCGATAAATGACCGCCGCCGGAGTCTTGCGGGCCATCATTTCTAAACTGACCGATCCCGATACCATCATCGCACATTCGGAAACTTCGATGACTTCGCTGGTTTTACCAACAAAGAAATCGATCGGCAGGTTGCGATCCTCTGCCGTCAGCTGGTCACGGCACCAGAGGCATTGCTTGTCGCGAAACGCAGCGACCAAAAAGCGAACATCGGGATAGGTTGCTGCCAGCTGGCGAATCGCATCCAGCATGACGGGCCAGTTTCGCGTCACTTCGTGCTGCCGTGAGCCGGGAAGAATCGCGACCAACCGTCGTCCGGAATCGATTTGCCGTTGGCAGTCGGCTAGTACGGCCTTGTCCAATTTTGATTCGGCGACGGCGTCGAAGAAAGGATGCCCGACATACTCGGCGTCAACGTTCCTCTGGCGATACCAATTAGCTTCAAACGGAAGCACCGAAAGAACTTTGTCGACCGTTCGGCGCATCTTCTTGATTCGCCACGGTGCCCACGCCCACAACTGAGGCGGAAGGTAATAATAGACCGGCAAGCCGTACTTTTTGGCTCGTTTGGCGATGTGCCAATTGAACCCCGGAAAATCGGCTAGCAATACAGCGTCGACATCCCCTCTAGCAAAGATGGCTTCGGCTTGATCAGCCAAGTGGAAGAATTCGCGAATTTTTGGCAGAACTTCAACGATTCCCATGACCGCCATCGTTGTCAGCTCGAAATCCAGCTGACAGCCCGCTCGACGCATCTCCGGGCCCCCAAAGCCTCGCAATTCCAAGCATGGGGCCTCCTTCTTCAAGGATTCGATCAATCGCGCACAATGCTGATCACCACTGGGCTCTCCCACGGAAAAGAACAGCCGTTGCGACATCTTCGAACTACCATGAACAGAGGGCCTACGCGGATAAATACGGTACCCTACGCTATAGTGCGAAACGTCGATTGGCGTCAATATTGATTCCACTACAAAGTGCCAGGGGATTCGCCTTTATGGCTCACTATGCCTGCCTCTGCCCCGAAGTTCCCGGCCATTTAAATCCGACCCTGGCGATTGGGTGGCAGCTTCGCGAACGGGGGCACAAGGTAACCTTTGTGGGGGTGAGGGACGCTCAGCGTGCCGTCAACGCGGCAGGACTGGAGTACCATCCACTCGGCGAAACCGCTTTCCCCACGGGCACGATCCCTCAGCTTGCCTCTCGATTGGGAAGATTGGAAGGATTTGCGGCGGTCCGGTGCACGCTTAACCATGCACAAGATTTTTCGTCGGTGATCCTGCAAGAACTGCCGGCCATCTTAAAACGCCTGCAGGTCGACGGTTTGATTATCGATCAACTTCGTCATGCAGATATCGCCGTTGCCCAGTCGATGCAGATTCCTTTCGTGACGATTTGTAACGCGTTGACGTTCCATCGTGAACCGAACGTCCCGCCTCCTGCTTTTCACTGGAACTACCGCTCCGATTGGCTGGGTCGAATTCGCAATCAAATGGGTTGGCGGGGTATCGATTTTCTTAGCCGTCCAGCACTGAAATTGATCAACCAACATCGTCGACAATGGAAGCAGCCCCCCTGTCGCTCGCTCACGCAGTTGGATTCGCCATTGGCACAACTATGCCAACTTCCTGAATCGTTTGATTTCCCTCGGCAAGCGCTCGCTCCTTGGTTCCACTACGTCGGGTCTTGGACGCAGGAACAATCACGGGCGAGCGTGCCGTTTCCGTACGAGCGATTGAACGACCAGCCATTGATCTATGCATCGATGGGGACGTTACAAAATCGCTTGTTTGGGACGTTTCGAAACTTGATCGAAGCATGTCAGGGCTTGGATGCGCAGTTGGTCGTCTCACTCGGATCAAGCGATCCATCGACGTTGCCCGACCTTCCGCCCGGGCCGATCATCGTTCCACATGCACCGCAACTACAACTCCTGAAGCGGGCCGCCATGACCATTACCCATGCGGGGATGAACACCACATCGGAATCGCTCGCCCAAGGAGTACCGATGGTCGCGCTTCCAGTAACCAACGATCAACCTGGCGTTGCCGCAAGGATCGAGCATTCGGGGGTTGGCAAGATGATGATTCCGCGAAAGCGACAGGTGTCCGATCTACGAAGAGCTTTTTCCGACGTTTTGTCCAACCCAAAATATCGCCAACGGGCGGCCCAGATTCAGGAGGATATCCTGACCAACGGTGGTGCCTCTCGAGCAGCGGAAATAGTCGAGCGGGCGTTGTCGACTAACCAGCCAGTCATTCGCGAAGGACAGACCAACCTAGGAAGTTAAGTTTCGATGAACCTGGGCGAATTGGTAACACGTGAAGCTGTCGCATTCCAACGTGCGGTTAGAATTACTACCCGTTGCGATTCATTGCCGACTTGGTTGTGCTGTGACAACAATTGGCTGCTTTTATTCCCTTTTGTCCCCGCTAGATTCCGATGACTCATTTTCAACCGAACGCAAAACAAATTCGCGCAGCCCTTCGTGATCAAGGTGGTCTGAATCGCCGCCTGCTGCTTGCTTACAGTGCCTCACTTGCTTCATTGCCATTGCTGGGACGAACCTCGTGGGCGGATCCCAGTCCGAAATTTAGCGAAGACCCATTCACGCTTGGCATCGCGTCCGGGGATCCAAACAGCACCGGCATGGTGTTGTGGACGAAACTAGCTCCTCAACCCATGCAGCCGTTTGGCGGAATGCCCGCGAACGCGGTAGAGGTTCGCTGGGAAATCGCGTCCGACGAATCCATGAACAAAGTGGTCGCCTCGGGCACCACGGTAGCGACGCCGCAACTGGGGCATTCGGTGCATGTCGAGGTCGATGGCTTGAGTCCCGATCATTGGTATTGGTATCGCTTCACTGCGGGAGACGCTGTCAGTCCAATCGGACGGACTCGGACCATGCCGGCGATGGAAACCCTCCCTGAAAAACTACAGTTTGCGTTCGCTTCCTGTCAGAACTACGAACAAGGATTATTCACCGCCTACGAGCAAATGGCAGAAGACGAACTGGATTTGGTTTTCCACCTAGGAGATTACATCTACGAGTACGAAGCAGGACGCAACGGCAAAGTGCGGACGCACCACGGGAAAGAAATTGAATCGCTGGAAGACTACCGTATCCGGCATAATCAATATCGGGGGGATGCCCAACTGCAAGCCATGCATGCCCGTTGCCCATGGTTGGTGACATGGGATGATCACGAATTCGACAACAACTGTGCCGCTGACATCAGTGAACAGAAAGGGATCGACGTCGCTGATTTTCTGATTCGACGCGCCAATGCATATCAGGCGTACTACGAGATGATGCCGCTGCGAACGACTTGTTTGCCGCAAGGTCCCGAGATGCAGCTATACCGAACGGCCTCATTCGGCCGCTTGGCAAATTTCCAGATCCTCGACACCCGTCAATACCGTTCGGATCAACCCAACAACGACCGACGCTCTCCGCTGAATGAAGCTGCCTCGGCGAAAACCAACACGCTGTTGGGAGACAAACAAAAGAACTGGCTGGGCAAATCCCTGCTGCAATCCGAAGCGACCTGGAATGTGCTGGCTCAGCAAGTAATGATGGGGATGGTCGGATTCCAAGGCAAAAGCGAAGCTCAAGAATATTCGATGGACCAGTGGCCTGGATACAACGCGGAACGTCGCCAGTTACTTCAATTCCTCACCGATCGCCGCGTTGCCAATCCGATTGTTTTAACAGGTGACATTCACTGCAATTGGGTGAATAACCTACGACTGGACGACCAGCGTCCAGAAACGCCCGTACTGGCAACAGAATTTGTTGGGACATCGATTTCCAGCGGCGGAAATGGCGCAGCGAAGCCGAAGGATCACGATTGGTTACGATCCCACAACCCGGGGATCCAGTTCTACAATCGCGAACGCGGTTACGTGCGGTGTACTTTGACACCTGAAAACTGGGTTAGCGATTACGTTGTCGTTGACGACGTGTTAAAGCCTGGTGGAACGTCGCAAACGCGAGCAAGTTTTGTCGTTGAATCCGGTCGTCCAGGCGCGTTTTCAGCTTAAAACCGCGGCCCGCTTGCTCTCCCTAGAAGAGCAGCGGATCATTCGCCCAGGACGCATGGCATCGGTTTAGCAATCCAGCCTGGAGAGCTGAACCGATGTGGGGCCGGCTGAACCTCTAGTTTGCCCGGGGCGTCTATTTCCGAGCAGATTCGGAATAATGGACGATTCGCACGAAGATCAACCATCAAACGAGGGGTTGATCATGGCGGTTTGGATTGCGTTGTGAGAAGAGTCCTGGACGGTTCTTTTCTTGCCTTATCCGCCAAAGTCATCCAAAGATTGCTGCCTCATTGCCCGACTTAATCGAGCTGCCGTCGCAATCGCTTTGGCATTTACTGGCTGCCGCAGACCGCCATTCCTCAGCTGGATTCAGGCGTCAACTGAATTCCGCTCGTGATGAAATCGATCCTCTTCCACGGGAGATTGAAAGCGGAAAAGGGACGTTCAGGGCCACTCCCTTCGATGGTAGCAACTAGGACCACAGCTACCATTTCCGTACCCCATGTTGGCAGCTAATGTCTGTCGATCCAAAATCGTTGGACAAGAAACAGGCCGATGTCGCCTCGGAACTTCGCGTGGTAATGATATAGAAAGAGGCCAAGCAAGCGGCTTAGCCAGCCGAATCGGAGAATCAACCAGATACTCCACCAAGCATGCCCTCCACCGGTGAAAGCCACGTTGAACAACTAAAGCAGATCGACGTGTTTCCCTCTCAGCAGAAAGCGGTTGTCGCGATTTTGGAAGACCAAAAAACCGAAAGATCGAAACGGAAGTACGACGAAGTATCGATCGTCTATTTCGCGATTCAAAAATTTCGATCGCCTTTCCACAAAGAGACTTGTACCTGCAAACGGCCAATCCGTTGGAGTTTCGCATGATCGACAGCGACGGCGGATTCCGTTCGGCAGGCTAACCCTTTAACAGGAAAACACCCTAGGTGTTAGAACCGGTTTAACCTGCACGCTTTCGCTAATGCTGTTATTTTCCCAGCCGGGTGCCGATAAATCCGAGTGAACGCTCAAGCCCCCAAAGCCTGCCACTTCCTAGGACCGAAGAAATGCTCGATTTTTCCTCGCAATTCCCTCAGCTGATGATGTTGGCTGGAATTGTCTTGATGGGTTGGGTGTTTGTCCGGCGGCAGATGAAGTCTAAAAAACGTTATCGGCAGGAAGATCGCCAGCATCGCCAAGCACTCAAAAAGGTCGCAGCCAGCAAGCCGCAAAGCATGCCGTTGGCAGACGCTCCCGTGGAAACACTTCGCTGGCAAGGGGCGATGTTTGATCTGCAGCGTGAACTGAAGGCCGAGCTTGAAACCAAGATAATGGTCGTTCAGACGCTGCTCCGCCAAGTGGACGAACGGATTCAGTACATGGAAACCCTTGCGGACAAGGTAAGCCCCAATCCACAAGGGAACGCATCGAAAGACGATAAAGTCATTCGCTGAGAAGCGAGGCTTTACTGGATCCAGTTCTGAAATGCATCGGGGTCGACGTTGCGTCCACTTAACACAACAACCACATCCCCCGTCCCTGAAAGATCCACCGTTTGCGCCAGCAAGGCCGCCGTCGTAATCGCCCCCGACGGTTCGGTGCGTACGCCGTGCTTTTCGTCCAGCCACCGCATCGCTTGCTTGGTCTGCTGATCGTCAACGGTGACCGCTTGGTCGACAAGGTCTCGCAGGATAGGCCAATTGTGCTCGCCGACATCGTACGACAACAATCCGTCGCAGATGCTAAGTGGATGATCGACCCGCAAACGTTCTCCGGCCTCTAGCGAGCGGCGGAAATCATCCGCTTCGGATGGTTCGACAGCGATAATGCGGGCATCGGGAAAACCGTCACGGATGGCGAGCGCATGACCGGCCATCAGGCCTCCACCACTAACAGCACAGACGAAGTGCGATACATCTCGGTCTTGCTGCTTTAGTTGTTGCACGATTTCCAGACCTCCGACCCCGTTTCCTGCAATCACATGATTGTCGTCATAAGGGGAAGCCTGTACGGCGTTTTCGTTTTCTGCAATCTCTCGAGTCAAACGATCTCGTTCGCCCGTTTCATGGTCGGTCGTTTTGTCGTAGGTGCGTATTTCTGCACCAAAAGATCCGGTCCGTTCGAATTTAATTTTCGGTGCATCCTCCGGCATCACGATAATCACTCGCTTCCCATACACGTGCCCTGCGAAGGCAAGTCCGGAAGCGAAGTTTCCTGATGAGTGTGCCGCAACAGGGCGATCTGCAATTCGGTCAAGGTTCCTCGCCATCCAATTCACGGCACCTAACAACTTGAACGAACCGACAGGCGTCCAGCCGTAATCCTTAATCCAGACGCGGCGGCCAGGCTCAAGCCCTAGTTCTTTCTCCAGCGCATAGGAACGAATCAGCGGTACCGGCGACAGGTGCTGACGGATGACCTTTTCTGCGTCCAAGACATCCGAAATTGAAGCGACCGAGAAGCTAGGCATGGCAGAAAAAATCGTACAGGAATGAATAAGGGCTGGCAGAGGAAACGCATCGCAAGAAAGAGAGCCGCGTCCTAGAAGAACATTTTTTCGGCAGTCTTCTTTAGCATCCACTGTTTGTCTTCTTCGCTAAGGAAATCGATACGATCACGAATCAGAGCAATCGAGGCTTCGTATTCATGGGGATCGGCTACTTGAAACGGACAATCGCTTGCCCACATCAAACGTTCCGGACCATAGCTGTCGTAGACCTGCTTGATCATCGGAATGAGATCATCGTAGGGAGCCGTCTTTTTGCCGAGTGCATAAAAAGCAGATGTCTTAACATGCGTATTGGCAAATCGACTTAAACGGCACAATTGACGAAGCGGTTCCTTTTCGATTTGACCGCTAACACCGATTCGTGCAAAGTGATCGATAACGACCTTGGTTGTTGGATATTTCTGGCAGAGCGAATCGACATGCTGAATATCATTCGGATTGATCAACGGACAGATTGCAAAATCCAACTCGGTGGCTAACTTCCAAAGGTTCGCCATCCCAGGATCCGTAACCCACTCTCCCGCGTCACCGTGGGAATGCAAACGAAAACCGCGAACTCCTTTTCCCAACATTTTTTCGACATGAGGTCGCAGATCCGGCCGCTGATAATCGATCAACGCAACCGCCGAAAACCGGCCTGGGTTGTCACGCATCGCCTGGAACATGTAGCTGTGATCGTATTTATAGAAACTCATCTGAATCAGAACGATTCGGTTGACTCCCGACGGTTCACATTCGGCAAACAATTCTTGCGGAGTAAAACTAGCGGGCTGAAAATCCGATTTCAGGATCTCGGGACTGGTTGGATACTTCTTCGTATCAGGGCTCCAAACATGCACATGGGCATCGATCCAATTACCTGCTGCGGGTTTTGTGGCGGCAGTCTGATCGGCAACTGCAATTCCGTTGGCAAGGGCAGCGGCGCCGACAACCGAACCTTGGACAAATGTTCGACGAGTGATATTCATGGAGTCGAAGCCTTACTTGAACTGAAGAACAAATTGACGATAAATTTCGGCACATGCAATGACTTGCTCGCATTCGATGAACTCGACCGCGGCGTGGGCTTGGTCAATGCTACCCGGTCCTAAGATCATACTTGGAATCCCTAGGGCTCCAAACTTACTGGCGTCACTACAAAATGGGACTCCGATCGGTTCCGCTGGATGGCCGAGCGATTCAAGGACCTGCCTGAGCGTTTTGACGGCCGCAGAATTGACGTCGGTTTCCAGCGGGCGATCGCTTAGCATCGGAGGGTGCATGACCGCATCCATCGCAGGGTGATCGGCGGCCAGTCGGTCAAGCAGTTGTTGGTATTCGGCCAAGACGCCTTCCCGCGTCTCTCCGGGCAGCAAGCGACGATCGATTTCAATCTCACAGCGGTCAGGAACGAAATTGATCTGAACCCCTCCGCGAATGACTCCGATATTACACGTCGCAGGGCCAAGTAGAGGATGTGCCAGTTTTGCTAAACGGAGGTTGTCTGCTTCGATCGCTCGAATGACATGTGCCATCTGTTCGATTGCATTGTTCCCCAGATGCGGTTTTGCCGAATGAGCCGCTTTACCGCGCGTTTCAATTTTCCAGCGAACCAAACCTTTGCTGGCGATCACGGCTTCCAATCCGGTTGGTTCGGCAATGATGGCGGCTTCTGCCCGCAATGGGTTCCGAGGCGGAACTTCCGTTTCAAGAATGATCGGATCGACAGGCCCCGGGTCTAGCGAATCGCACAAAGCGACCACCCCGCGGTAAGAGTACTCTTCGTCGATCGTCGCTGCGAAGAGGACATCACATGCTGGCGTATAACCTTGATGGACCAGTGAAGCCAACGCGTGCATCATGGCGGCCATCCCACCCTTGGTGTCGCATGCACCACGCCCATACATCTTTCCATCGCGGATATCTGGCGTCCAAGGTGGGATCGTCATTCCGACCGTCGAAACCGTATCCAAATGGGCCTCGAACACGATCCGCCGGGAAGGATCCAATCCAGGGATCCTGGCAATCACGTTGGGACGATCGGGGTAGACGATCTGACGCCAGGTTTCGACGCCTATCCGCTGGAAATATTGTTCGACGAAGTCCGCCATCGCCGCTTCGGTGACTCCCCCTTCGTAATTGGGATTCACACTATTGATACGGACCAAATCAGCCAGCAGTTCAAGCAGCGATTCATCACTAGGGGCTGTCACATTCATGTTTCTTTCCGCCAGGCAATTTCTTTGATCGGTCCAACAATAAACAGATAGGAGAGGACTCCGGCAAGCATGACACCAGCGGCAACATAAAATGCCGTTTGATAGGACCCGGTCTGCTCAACAGACCACCCTGCAACCAGAGGAGAAACAACGCCCCCCATGTTACCAATGCAGTTTTGGATCCCCGTCCAACTCCCTGCAGCCGGTCCACCCATCGTCTGGGTCATCGCCCAAACATTTGCAGTGAACATGCCAAGTGCACAACAAGCTCCCGTCAACAGAGCCACACACGCGGTCGAAGATTGTGCCTGCGAAGTAGCCACCAGCAACACCGCAGCGATCGTCAAACCGCTTAAGGAAATTAGTTTACGAGAAAAAGTCGGCGAGCGACCGCGGTCGATCAACCGGTCCGCTGCCCAGCCCCAGAAAACGGATGAAGCGGCCATTGCCAAGAAGGGAAGTGCCGCAGAGACGGCGGTCTCCTTCAAATTCAATTGATGAACGTCAATCAGATAGGAGGGCAGCCATGTCAACAGGAAGTACCACACATAACCGAGCGAGAACATTCCCAGTGAAGTTCCCAAAACAGAACGATGCAAACTGACTTGCAGCAAAGAGGGACGGTCCTTGACTTTTGTATCCGTCGCATCGCTAGCTGCCGCATGCGGGCGCGAAGGAACGTACCGAATCCATGGGATCAACCAGAAAAAGCCACCGACCCCCAAGACAACAAATAGCGAACGCCAACCATAACGATCGACCAGCAGGCCGCCGGCAAGGATACTGAAAGCAGGCCCGATTTTGGTTCCTGCATCGATCAGCGAATTGACCATCCCACGCTGCCGTTCCGGGAAATTTTCGACGATCAATCGTGATATCGCGGGGTAGGCGGCACTTTCCCCAAGCCCTAGCAGCAGTCTTGCGAAAATCAGTGCAGTGAACCCGCCAACAAAACCGGTCATCGCGGTTGCGATGGTCCAGATTAGATACCCGATCGCATAAACCCATTTGACGTCATAGCGGTCGACAACCCAGCCCGCTGGCATCTGAAGGAGCGCATACGTCCAAAAGAAAACCGAGAGCAACAATCCCTTCTGAGTCGGGGATAAAGAAAACTCCGTCTCGATATCGGGAATCGCCACGGAGAGGGCGCCGCGATCGATGTAGTTCACCAAAATCGACGTGACAAGCAGGGCCAACAGAATCCAGCGTGCACGGGGCGCTGGCGGTGCTGTGGAATTCAGTGGGACGTTGATCGTTTTGACTCACGGAGAAAGCTACTGAACTAAAAATGACGCCCCTGAGAATCAATCGATTACCAGGGAGCGGAATCGCATACGACCAAACACCTGCAAAAGACTAAGCAATGATTCCGTCAACGACCTTTCCGGCGACGTCGGTCAGACGGAAATCACGTCCCGCATGTCGGTAGGTCAAACGAAGATGATCCAAACCCATCAGATGCAGAATGGTTGCGTGCATGTCATGGATATGGACTTTGTTTTCGGTCGCATAATAACCGTATTCATCGGTCGCACCGTACTGAATCCCCGCCTTGACGCCTCCCCCAGCCATCCACATCGTAAACCCTTCGGGGTTGTGGTCACGGCCATCGCGGGTCGCCCCCTGACAGGTCGGCGTCCTACCGAATTCGCCGCCCCAGACCACCAGCGTTTCATCTAGCAAGCCGCGAGCCTTTAAGTCACGCAGCAGTCCTGCAATCGGTTTGTCGACTTCGGCCGCATTCTGTTCATGCCCCTTCTTTAATCCCCCGTGCTGATCCCATTGAACTTCGGTATTGCTGTGCGTGACCTGCACAAAGCGAACCCCTCTTTCCACAAACCGGCGAGCCATCAAGCACTGGCGACCAAAATCGGCGGTCTTTTCCTGATCGATTCCGTACTGCTGTTGGGTCTTTGCCGTTTCCTGAGAAAGGTCCAGCGCCGCCGGCATTTCCGTTTGCATTCGGAATGCCAATTCAAAGCTCTTGATGCGAGCGTCCAATGTTGAATCGGGGCCGGTCGTTTTCAAAAATTCGCGGTTAAATTCTTGCGTTAAATCCAATTGCATCCGCTGGGTTTCAAGCGAGAGCCTTGCATTTTTGACGTACTTGACCCTTGCTTCTTCCGACGAAAGACTCGCGTTTCCAAGGGGAGTCCCTGCAAAGTTAGCGGGCAGGAATCCCGACCCCCAGTTCTGTGTCCCACCGTGTGCCAAAGTTGGGCAGATGGTAATGAACCCAGGCAGGTTTTCGTTTTCGGTCCCCAGACCATACGACACCCAAGCTCCCATACTAGGCCTGACAAAGACGTCACTACCGGTATGCAATTTCATGCTCGCGCCGCCATGCGCTGGATTCGAACCATGCATCGAATTGATAATACACAGGTCGTCTACGCATTCCGCAACATTTGGAAACAGCTCGCTAACGGCAATTCCACTTTGCCCGTATTTTTTAAATTTCCAAGGCGACCCCAGCAGGTCACCTGTCGGTGCAAACTGAACACGAGGCTTATCAAACGGAAGCGGTTTCCCGTCATCCTTTTGCAGTTGAGGTTTGTAGTCAAATGTGTCCATGTGCGACGGGCCGCCTTTCATAAACATGAAAATGACCCGTTTCGCTTTCGCAGGGAAATGCGGAAGCGGAGTTCCCCCTTGTGGCATTCCTTTCATGGCGGCGCGCGATTCTTCGGCCAGCAAACTATAAAGTGCTAACGAACCAAACCCTGCACAACAAGACTGCAGCTGCTTTCGACGCGATAGATTAATCATCGGTTTTAGTCATCTGGTGGGATCGGAGGGGAAGGGTGCGTGAGTCACAATCCGTTGCATGACCAAAAAGGTTTCAGGAGCTTTTCAATTTCATGCCGCGTGGCTGTTGCAACCTTTTGTATGGAGCATTTGGCTAGCGGATGTAGACAAATTCATTTGCCGACACGACCGACTGGCACAACGCCTGCCAAGCATGTCGCTCAGCCTCTTCTTCGGACTGCGATTCGAGGTTGTCATTCATTTGCGTCACAAACTTCAGGGCCATCGCGGTTTCGTTGTCTGATGGCTGGCGTCCGTAAGCATCAAGATAAAGCTGTTCAATTCGCTGCTTGGAATCCGGCGAGGCCGCAAGCAAACGATCCGCCAGCGAAAACGTGACGTCATCCATCCACTCGGAATTCATCATGAACAATGCCTGTGGCGCGATCGTGCTGACATTTCGATTCCCATTTAAGATGCTGGCGTTGCTGTAATCAAACAACTTAAACATGTCGTATAGATGATTGCGGATCACCGGGATGTAAATGGACCTTCGAAAGGTCACATAAGTCGATTTGTCTTGAGACGTATGATTAAACAAGAATTCACGATTCTTCACCGTCAGCATGCTGCCACCCGCCGTGCGGTTCAGTTTCCCACTGACAGCCAATAACGAATCACGGATCGCTTCGGCTTCTAAGCGACGAAGGTCAAACCGCCAGTAATAGCGATTGCCGGGATCCTTTTGATGGTTTTCAGCATTGAATTGGCTGCTGGCCTGATAGGCATCGGATGTCATGATCAGGCGGTGCATGCTTTTCAGCGACCAACCTTCTTCAACGAAACGGATGGCTAACCAGTCAAGCAATTCGGGATGGCTAGGGCGATCCCCTTGCAGCCCGAAATTATCGACCGTTCCAACCAGCCCTTTGCCAAAATGCCCGTGCCAAATTCGGTTGACCATCACGCGTGCGGTCAGTGGATGCTGCCCATTGGTCAGCCAACGCGCGAATTCCAACCGGCCGCTTTTTTCGGCAGGAAGAGGTGGTTGATCAACAGAGGTCAAAACTTGCGGGAAGCGTCGCGGTACAACGTCGCCCAGCGTTAGGTGGCTGCCTCGCAGATGCACTGGGGTGTCAACGATCGTGCCGTCGGTCACTCCCATTGCCGATGGCATTTCAGGCTTGTTGTCCTGCAACACTTTCAATGCATCACGCAAGGTTTTCAGTTCGCTTTGGACTTCTGCAGGAAGCAGCTTCTCTTTTTCGGCGGCCGTTTTCTTTTTGGCATCAGGCTTCTCTTCCGTCACTGCAGGTAACTGAGCGAACGCTTCCGCAAGTCGATCCGCAATCTTTTTCTCTTGCGCTGCGACCTTGTTCTGATGCGCTTCGATGTGTTCGGCTTCGGCGGGGGTTGGAATCTCGTTTTCGTGCCATTTGGCGATGGTTTTATAACTATCCATCGTATGCGTGCTTTTAAAGATGCCCGCCAGCCCGTAGTAGTCATGATGACTAATCGGATCAAACTTATGTGTGTGGCAACGGGCGCAGCCGAAGGTCAATCCCAGCAAGCTTCTTCCGACGGTATCAAGCTGCTCGTCGATAATATCCATTGCCATCTTGGTTTGATCTTGCTCGGCCAAGAACTTGGGACCAAGGACCAAAAATCCGGTCGCGACCAATCGTTCATTGCGAAGCGATGTATCCTCGCCCGATTCCAACAGGTCGCCTGCCAGCTGTTCTGTCACAAATTGATCGTACGGTTTGTCATTGTTAAATGCTGCGATCACATAGTCGCGATAGCGCCAGGCGTTGCCATGTGCAATGTTTTCATCGACGCCGTTTGAATCGGCATAGCGTGCAACGTCTAGCCAGTGCCGTCCCCAGCGTTCTCCATAGTGCGGAGAAGCGAGTAACCGGTCGACCAATCGCCGAACTGCCGCAGGGGAATCGTCCTCAACAAACGCCGTAATTTCTTCCTGAGTTGGCGGCAGACCGAGAAGATCAAATGTTGCGCGGCGAATAAAGGTTTCTTTGTCCGCCAAGGGGACACGCTGGAGCCCTTGCTCCTGCAGGCCGGCAAGTAGAAAGGCATCGATCGGGTTTTCTTCGGGTGCGTTGGGGTCGATCTGCGGTGGAGCATGTTTGACAGCCGGCTGAAACGCCCAATGCTGTCGTCCCTTTTCTAGATCCACATCGCTACCGCGCTGAACCGGCTGAGTCGTGCTGCTGTCTGGATGCGGTGCCCCCATTTCAATCCAATTCGCTAGATCTGCAATTTGGGCATCGGACAATTTTTCTTCGGGGGGCATTCGAAGGTCACTGTCTTGATAGCGGACGGCAGTCATCAGCAAACTGCTATCGACCTTCCCCGGGCTAACCGAAGGACCAGCAAGCCCTCCCTTCAGCATCCCTAAAAGAGTATCCACACGAAGATCCGATTCCTGCGATTCTTCCCCGTGGCATTCGTAGCAGTGGTCCGCCAAGAGAGGTCGGATTTTGGTTTCGAAAAATTGGATCTGCTTTTCACTCGGTGGATCCGGCGAAGCAGGCGGCTCCTTTTCGGCGCCGACACAAGGTGTGCAGAGGAACACGACGCAAACTGCGGCACACAGACTCCTGCCCAGTCCGCCAACTTTACCGGCTTTAACAATCCGCACGAACCGTCGACACCCGCTTTGACAAGGGGCACTCTGATTGGAAGCCAGGCTTGAATATTCGGTGCGGCGCATGAGCTTTACAGTCCGTTTTGAGTTCTATATCCAGAGCGTGACTGCACGCCGCATGGTGCCTGCACTGGCGTCGATACCGACATCCCGTTTATGTCATTGCACAATAAACCCGCAATCGAATCGATTACGGAGCAGGGAATTCGCATCGCGACGAGTGGGGATCCGGTTGGTGGGCAGTGCTGTGGCAGCGAAAATACATCGACGTACATAGCTGTCAAACTCTGTTGAGCGAGGGGCCTCAAGCTCTAAGTATAAACGATCGCCAGCCCTCTCGCACACGATTCCCTGAAGGCAATTTTCAAGGCGGATCCCGCTGATGGAATCCCTTCCCAGCAGAGCCCCCCGCATGATCTGCCCAAAGATCTCGCAAATGCCCAGGATTTCGGAATCGACAGGACGCCCCAATGCCAGTTTCGTGAAGATTCGGGTCCCGGACAAGCGAACCGATTATGGTGTTGGCAGGCGATTTCAAATCGACATTTAGCCCCCAAGGTCGGTTTCTCGCTAACATAGAGCCAACCTAAAACGACAACTAATTTGCCCTCTCGAGCGGATTCATGAAAATTTCTTGGATGATCGGTCTAATCCTTTGCAGCTTCCTTGCGGCGTCAAAGCCCCTTCACGCAGAAGATGCCCCCGACTGGAAATACGCTCCAGAACTGCTTAGTCCGTTTTGGCAGGACGACATCGTCCGAGGCGAATCGGTTCTGTTCCTGAAAGCCCCGAACGGTGAAACGGCAGAAGGCAAATTGCTGTTTCCCGCAGAAGAGATTTTGGAAATTCGTGATGCGTCCGGAAAAATTCTGTACGAAGCCGGCATCGATTACCAATTCCAGAAAGGGGAATCACAGATCACGGTTCCAGCCGATTCGAAAATTGTCGCCGTGATTCCGGATGCACTTCGCCGCCCCGCGGATTCTCAGCCTCACAAATTGACGCATCGAGATGGAAATGGCGAAATCATGTTCGGGGCAAAGCTGGAATACCATCAATTGCAAACGATGGTGACCTACAAAAAGGCGAGCAACAACTGGCCCGTAAAAATGCCTCCATTTCAAACCGAGGCGCTGCCTAAAACCCTCGCGAAGTTGCAGACTGGCAAACCTGTTTCGATGGTCCTACTAGGAGACAGCATTTCAACCGGTTGCAATGCCTCGGGCTGGGCAGGCGGGGCTCCATTTCAACCACCCTTTCAGGACCTGCTAGCCCAACATTTGCGAATGCATTACCAGACCGATGTCTCGCTAACAAACCTATCGGTGGGTGGCAAAACCGCGAACTGGGGCGTCACCATGGTAGACAAAGTCGTCGAAGCGGAACCCGATCTGGTCATCATCGCGTTTGGGATGAACGATTCAGCAGGCCGGAGCGCAGAGGCGTTTGGAAAAGACATTCAGGAAATGATTGACCAGATCCGCAGCAAATCGCCCGAAACAGAATTCGTTCTTATCGCGACGATGCTGGGCAACCGTGATTGGCCTCGACTGAACCAAGACCTGTTTCCACAGTACCGAGATCAACTAGCCGCGTTGGTCACCCCCGGGATCGCATTAGCCGACATGACAAGCGTTTGGGAAGAGATGCTAAAACGCAAAAACGATTCGGACCTGACAGGAAATGGGGTCAATCATCCCAATGATTTTGGACACCGCGTTTATGCTCAGGTATTATCCGCGATCCTCGTCGAGGACTGAACGTCCCCATCGGATCCCCCAAAACTTGCAGGATTTGCCGCCGCATTGAAATCCTCGCGACATTCGGCGCGATGGTTTACGAGAAAGAAGATTTAATGAAGCGTCCTTGGTTAGGCACTTTGCCCTCTTTCCTTTAGTAAGATAGTCAGACGTCTGACGCAGCCTTCGTACAAAATCGCGAACGGCTTTGTCTCCCACCATACTTTCCCTACCGGCTCTGCTCCATGTCTACTTGCTTCCGCATATCGAATCGTTTTCGCCAGTGCTTCCTGCCCGCTTTGGTTTGCACGATCGCCTTATTAGTCCCCAGCACTCTTCTAGCGGATCCCGCTACAGAAGCGTTGCTGAAAGGTGCCGAATGTGAAGGCGATTACCCGGGCCACCTGCAAGGGGTTTGCGTTGACGATGAAGGATCTATTTTTTGGTCCTTCACTACCCAGCTTGTAAAAACCGATGCCGCCGGCCACATTTCAAAAAAGATTCCGGTTGCCAGTCATCACGGCGATTTATGCTACAGCGAAGGACGCATTTATGTAGCGGTGAACCTGGGCAAATTTAACGATCCAAAAGGGAACGCAGATTCGTGGGTTTATGTCTACGATGCAAAGTCGCTTGATTTGATTGCGAAACACGAAACCCAAGAAGCGTTTCATGGAGCCGGTGGAATCGGTGTCCGCGATGGCCACTTCTACGTCGTGGGCGGATTGCCGGACGGGATCCAAGAGAACTATGTCTACGAGTACGATGCTGACTTCAACTTCCAAAAGAAGCATGTCATCGATAGTAAGTGGACAATGCTAGGAATTCAAACCGCAACATTTCATGACGGTTTTTGGTGGTTCGGCTGCTATGGAAAGACGACCCCCTTGCTGAAGACCGATGCAGATTTCCAGATGATTGGACGCTACTCGTTTGCTTGTTCGCTAGGAATTGTGGGCGTTGCTCCCGATCGTTTCTTGATTGCGACCGGACCAAGATCCGACGCTGGACGCCACCGAGGAACTCTCTTTCTCGCAAAGTCCGATAAAGAAAAAGGATTGGTGCCCGTTGCCCAAGAGTAATGGGCAACAGGCGTAAAGGCGAACAAGAGCGGCTTCAAATCTCCCATGCGTTGTAGCCAGCAGCGGCAGCACTCTTGCAACAACGCACTGGGCAATGGCCGCCACAGGAGCAACGATGACGAATCGTATCTTGCTATTCGCATTGTTGCTCATTGCCTCCTGGAGCGTGATGGCCGTCTCGCACGAGTGCGGACACATTGTCGGGGGAATGGCCTGCGGCGCAACGCTGATTGACTATGACATTGTCCCTTGGCATCTACCCTACAGCCTGCACTCTCCTGATCCGCATCCGCTGGTCACGCTTTGGAGCGGACCTCTGGTCGGCGTTGCGATTCCGCTGTTAGTGGCCGCCGTCCTCAGGAGACGCTGGGCGTGGTTCATCGCCGATTTCTGCCTGATCGCAAACGGCTGTTACCTCGCACTCGCTTGGGTTTCCGGTGACCGTCTGCTAGACACACCGCGGTTGTTAAACGCAGGAGCCTCTCCAACGACAATCGTGTTATATTGTTTGGTTACCATCGGTACGGGGTACGTTTGGTTTCGCGCAGACTGCATCCACTTCCTTAGCGACAAACGCAAAATGGTTGCAACGGAGAACCAACCGACCGACCAGTGCGAGGAAGACCGATGTTTCGACAGCGAAGATAGGGTCGATTAACTTCCCCGTGGGCAGCGGCAAACCGTCAACGCAGATAACTGGCGGTTAGAATTTTCTCGACGACTCATTCCCCCTGGTAGCTCAATGTCTCCCGAAAAGAAGTCGCTACTTCTTCCCGTTCTTTTAATCACCATTGGGACTGGCTGGCTGTTATCAACGCTCGGAATTGCTCCCGAGATTGACTGGGTATGGACACTAGGGTTGGCGGTCATCGGACTGCTAACGTTTGCCGTCGGTGGGTTCGACAAATTTACGGTAGTGATCGGACCGTTTTTTATCCTCGCCAGCGGTTTGTCGGTGCTCCGCCAAACGAATCGACTTCAGCCCGACATCGAAATTCCAATTTTTGTGATTGCCGCAGGCGTTTTACTGATGATCGCCCGCACGCGCAGCATTCCGATTCCAAACTGGATCGATCAGGCTGCAACGCAGCGAGACACGGAAAACCAATGACATCGATTCACGTTGTTTAAAATCCAAATTTCCTACGCCGCTCAATGCGTTGCCCCTCTCCCGCCGGTCTATAGGACCCTATCTTTGCCCGAAATCAACATCCGAGAAATGACGACCGAAGACGCTTCGGTTGTCGTATCGCTTAACCAAGCGGTAGTTGATGTCACCAGTCCAATGGACCTTACACGGTTTGGTGAACTTTACGAAATCAGCACGCTGAAACGAAGTGTTGAAATCGACGACCAGGTGGTTGCCTTTATTCTGGGCATGGAGAGCAACAGCAGTTACAAAAATGACAACTACGCTTGGTTTTCCGCACGTATTAAGAGCTTTCTGTACATCGACAGGGTAGTGGTATCCGAGAGATGTCGCGGCCTGGGTGTTGGACGCCTACTTTACTCTCAGATGCAAGACCATGCGGTTCGCACCAATGCCTCCACGATCTGCGCGGAGGTCACGCTTGAACCTCCCAATCACCAGTCCCTGCAATTTCACAGGAAAGCTGGTTTTGAACAGATTGGGATACGAGTCGTCGACGACGGAAAACAACTGTCGATGCTGGCTCGACCGGTCGCTGCCGTTTCCTAACGCCGCGTGCTAAGGTTTGTCGTTGGCGGCTTTGCGAAGCAGACTGACCGCGGTTTCAACCAATTTTTCTCCGCTGCCGGGAACCGTGGTCGAATTAGTGACTTCGTAACTGCCGCCTGCGTAGGCTGCACGATGCGGAACATAAATCAATTCAACAACGTTCGACAATTCGACAATGATTGTATTGCGAAACGGCGAGGCCTGTTTAATGGCAAGCCCTAGATCCACAAAAACCTCTCCGGGCAAGCAAACAATGGCTAGGTCATCGCCCAGAGTCATCACGGTGACGTCTACCGGTATCGAATCACCAATTCCAGCAAGCGAACGACTGAGTCCTGAAGTTATGTATTCAGTCGGATTCACGAACGGGGTCTGGTGTCGATAGTGGTCCAGGCGGATCTTTTTATGTGCGGTGACATGGTCGTAAAAATCAACTTTGCCACCGCTCTTCACTTGGTTGATGATTTCCACACCCCGCCTAACTTCCTCCGACGTCGCATCCTGTAATTTCAATGAAAGCGTTTCTGAATGGACAGCCAACCGCGGGTTAGCGATCGGCTGCAAGTCGGCAAGCTTGCCGCGAATCGATTCTGCCAACGCATTCCCAATCGCCTCGGTTGACAGACGTTTGGAGTTTTCAGGATTGTTGTGGTTGATATCACCGCAAGTTCCCGCAGCAAAAATCGAAATGAGGTCATCGGGATTGCCTTGGCGAAGACTTCGTTCGATGAAGGACGGGTAGTCGGCACTCCAGCTTCTTCCCCCAAGCGTATCCAAATGCAAAGCGAAGTTGCTGAGGACTCCACGCAGTTCGTTCGTATCAGCAGAACGGATCGCCAACAGACCGATTTCCGGATCGATCGGCCCTGCCGCCTTAACAACTTCCGAATGACTGCGAGGCAGCCAAGTACGAACACTACCGTCGCGTAATACAGAGCGACGGTTGAAGGAAACCGGTGTCTCTTGGATTGCGGCGCCGCTCGCTAAAACGACAGGCTGCGCGTTCTCAAAAGCATCCACCGCGGCCGCGACCGGCCCTGCGATCAATTTTTCGATATAGGAAGCACGTGATTCACTTTGCTTTTCGTCCCCCAGAAACAGATACAGCTCTTTTGCATAAGCCGGAGCGGTATGGGAATGGGTTGCGCTGATGACAACATGCTCACGGGGAATGCCCGTCTGTTCAGAAATGCGTTTGCGAACTTCTCCAGCCAAGTCCGTGGTGATTCCGATAAGATCGCAAACCACCAAAACACCGCTCGTTTCGTCGTCGCGAAAAACAATCGCTTTCGCTTTCAACGGGTCGACAGTCCCCAACGACAGCCGCTCGTGGTAATACCCAGCCATGGGGAAATCATTTGGCGGCGTAATATCCGCCTCGGCAATGCCTACGCGAATCCCGGGGGCACTTTTGGGCGTTTCAGAATCCTTTTCTTCGGCGAAGGCAGACGTAAAAAACAGAAGTACCGCACCGAGGGAAGCGAGCCAACACGTTCGGATGTTATGCATGATCATTCTACTAAGCAGGTTGTGACAGGTAGCGACCGACAGTGGTCGCCACGGTTCAACGTAAGTCAAGTCCGTGTCATGGACTAGCGTTTCGACGCTTTTTCAATCGGGAGCAACTGAATGGCATCGACCAATACATAACCGTTGGTGCCTTTGTTGCTGATTTCGACCGTGGTGGTTCCGGCGGCGAAATCGAATTCTCCAACCGTTTCGAACGGCGCCGAAGTCGGTTTCTTGCGTTGGTTTAGAAGGACTGTGGTTGGACCACCGGTGTGCTGAATCGTCACCGGAACATTGGTCGCTCGATTAGCGTGGCTTGAGTAAGCGACTCGCACGTCATATCGCCCCGCTTTGGGGATATCGATCTGAAAGAGGACCGACTGCTCCCCTTTGCGGCTGTCTTCATCATGGGCGTAGCCCGCGTCGACAAAAGGTCCGATGAGGTTGCCACTGCCGACAAACCCGACCTTCTTGGCTTCTGCTTCATCCATCGCGATCCCTTTCAGCGATTTCGAATTTAGCGAAGTCGCTGGAGTTTTTACCGGTCCGGTCCAAATCAAGACTTGGTCGTCCGCCAACAGTCGTTCACGTAGTTGGTCGTAGTCGACGTTTTGAACGGGTACCTTTGCGGCAATCGCCTGCATCGCGGCGGTGGCCGAAGTTTGCCCAAGCACCATAAAGACAGGTTCCATACGAATCGAACCAAAAGCGATGTGGCTAGCGCTCAGACAGACGGGCACCAGCAGGTTTTCACACTGTTCCTGCTTAGGAACAAGCGATCCGTAATCAATCGGATAGGGAGAGAACCCGCCAACCTGAACGTCTCCTTCGTTGCGTGCAAATCCGTCCTCGGTCACAAACCGTTGGACATGGTGTGAATCCATCGTATAGGCAGCCAGTGCGATCGGCCGCGGAACCGATTCACGTCCCTGGCAGTGATGTTGCGTCATGACGTAATCCCCAAGCATGCGGCGTGCTTCACGAATGTAAAGCTGCTGCTGCCAACCGTCTTCACGTTCGAATTCATCGCGACATGTTCCCCAGCGGGCAAAGTTCTTACGGATCGCCTCGGGGACACGTTCATGGTTTGCAAAAGTCCACATCAGTCCCTGCTGGTAACTTCGATGGGCATCGATGATCTGTTCGCGTTGTTCGTAGGTCGCTTCGGGGTAGTCATAGTTCTGGCCGATGAAATCGGTCGAAAACCCTGCTCGGTTGTTGGTGTCCGTTTTTCGGTTCGGCATGGAGGAATTGATCCATGACATGCCTCGTTCGCCTTGCTCGTAATTCCTCAACAGCAGCTCATACATCAGTGGTTGGTAGTCATCCGGTTTTGCAAATGGGATTCGATTTTTGGGGTGGTCGGTCAAACACATTCGAAAGCAGTAGGCTTGAACGCGATGGTCTCCATCCCCTTCGATTCCCGGGCCGGCAGGATCGATCCCAGGCAACAGACCACTGGAAGGATCCCCGGGAACAACGTATGGATCGACACCCGGGACGATCTGGTGATGGCGTGCCTGTTTGGTTTGGACGCCGTTTAGGGTTTCGCCATAGGTAGCATTGCTTTCACGCCCAACCGTGTAGTCAACTCCTGCCGCCGCCAAAAGGTCGCCTTCGTAGGTGGCGTCCATAAATACACGGCCTCGGTAGGTGTGACCATTTTCCATGCGGATCGACGTAATGCGTCCCCCCTGCATGATGGCCCCTTGAGAATGCTCGCCCGATTTCTGAATTCCTGTACGGTCAAGTTGCTGTTCATAGACAACGGGAATATCGTGCTCGCGAACCCAGTCCTCCATCACACTAAGGGCTGCATGTGGTTCAAAGGTCCACATCGCTTTCTCGTTGGCTCCGTTGCGGGTTTGCCCCCCCGATCGGTACTCGTCGACTGCTTGCCACTTCCAATTATCGGGCTGATCGTAAAAGGCTTTGATTCGTTCGTAAAATTCAAGTGCCAAACCTCCGATGGCAGCTTTGTTACCGATATCGGTCTGCCCCAACCCTCCGGTGGTCAAGCCTCCAATCCGCCGGGATGGTTCAATGACGACGACCGTCCCCCCCATTTTTCGCACCTGAACGGCCGCAGCGATCCCAGCCGAGGTTCCCCCGTAAATAACAACGTCATAGGTTTGTGGTTCTGCAGCGATAGACGACGTCGTAGGAAAACTAAACAACAGGCCGACGACAAGGACGCCGGAAAGGAAAAGATCAAGGCGGGCAGATTTCAACATGGTGGAATCGCGTTCCTTTGGAGGGTTGTAGGGAGGAAGCGTTTGATCTTAGCCGAAATCTCAACCCATTTGTTGTAAAATTGGGCACTTGACGTGAAACCAAATCGGCGTTGAATTACAGTGTTCAAGCTAGGTTTCCCTCGCTTCGCACCTTTCATTTCACGTTTGTTTTAGGATTCTTCCATGCCCCCCGTCCCGTCTGCCGATTCGGCTGCACAAGATATCATCCAGCGGACACAACAACTGCTGGATTCGGTTACCGGAGCCGACTGGAAAACCTACCAAGAATTATGTGCGACAGACCTGACCGGTTTCGAGCCCGAAGCCAACGAAAACCTGTTGGAAGGGATGCCGTTTCACAAACATTTCTTTGACCTAGCCGATGGTTCTGGCACCCCCGATAAAGTTACCACCAGCCTTTGCAGCCCACATGTGCGGCTGATCGGAGATTCAGCGGTCATTGCTTATGTTCGGATGACACAGCGAACCACAAGCGACGGGAACACCTCTATCTCGTCATGTAAAGAAACCAGAATTTGGCATCAGGATGAAAATGGTTGGAAACACGTCCATTTTCATCGAGGCTAATTCATTTTGATCGTTCATCGCTTGTAGGGCTGCTTATCAGCCACAAGCGATGGCGGACGAATCCTGTATTAAGCACATACAAGGTTTTCCCAACTGCGGAGAGTGATCTCTCCCACTTCTGTCGTTGCTGGTTGACGACATGCTTCCCACCCAAGAAAACACCAAGCCATTTTCCTTAGTTGTCGCGCGAACTGGTCGGTTGATCTGCCAGTGAGAGAATCATCGAATGAACAAACCCCAATTCGCAAGCACGCTTTTGCTGCCTGTTATCACCCTCCTGTCGCTCGGTTGCCAAAAAGCGAACGAGCGCCCCCCTAAGGACCCACGGGTGCCGGTCACGGTCGCACAACCGGTCATCAGGAAAATTGTCGAATGGGACGCTTACATCGGTCGGCTAGAACCGGTTAATTTCGTCGAAATCCGAGCTCGGGTCAGCGGGTATTTGCAATCCATTCACTTTGATGAAGGACAGATCGTCAATAAAGGCGATCTACTATTTGTCATCGATCCCCGACCGTTCGAAGCGGAATTACTGGGGGCGATCGCAGCCCAGCGGCAAGCCGAATCACAATTGCTCCAAGCCGAAGCCCAGCTAGAGGAAGCAACGGCTCAGGAAGCACAGTCCGATGCCCAACTGGAACTAGCGGGGGCGATGGTCAGACGAGCCCGCAAGCTGAAAGATCAAAACGCAATCAGCCAGGAAGAACTGGACCAAACGGAATCCAATCTTTTGCAGGCCGAAGCAAATGCGGGTGTCAGCCGAGCGGGCCTTAGCGCTGGCCGCGCGGCAATCGCCAGTGCAAAAGCGGCCATTGAATCGGCAAAAGCGGGGATTGAAACGGCGGAGCTGAACCTAAGCTATTCCCGTATCTATGCACCGATAACCGGCCGGATTAGCCGTGAAAACGTCAACCGCGGAAACCTGGTCAGCGGTGGCACTGCGACGTCGACCCTGCTGACAACCATCGCTTCGGTCCAGCCGATCTACTGCACTTTCGACACGAATGAGCAGGAGGTCCTCAAGTACATTCGATTGGCGATGTCGGGACGGCGAGAGAGTTCAAGGGTCGCCAAGAATCCCGTCTTCCTGGGATTGGTCGACGAGGGGGGATTCCCTCGCAAAGGACATATGGATTTCGTCGACAATCGCTTTGACGCCAATACCGCAAGCATGCGGGCTCGATGCGTTTTCCCAAACAAAGATGAAGTTCTCCTTCCAGGGATGTTCGCCCGAATTCGGCTCCCAGGCAGTTCGGCGTATGAAGCGGTGCTGATCCCTGATTCCGCAGTCGGGACCGATCAATCGACGCAATTTGTCTATATCGTCGAAGACGAAACAATCGTTCTGCGTCCCGTTCAACTAGGGCCGATCGTCGATGGTTTGCGCGTCGTCCGAGAGGGACTGGACGGAAGCGAATCCCTAATCATTGAGGGGCTCCTTCAAGCCCGCCCCGGTTCTCCAACCATGGCAACACAAGGTGTGATCGAAGCGGTCGAAGATGGACTTCCAAATTCCTATGAACCGCTTCCCGAAAGTGAGTGGTTAAGTTCCGAACCGGATTCCATCCCGGCTCCCTACATCAAAGGTATTCCGGATATCGATGCCCTGACCCCTGGCGTTGAACAGGCTAACGTTGAAACCCTCGATACAGATAAAGGAGTGCCTCAATGAAGTTTCCGCATTTCTTTATTGAACGCCCGATCTTCGCTTCGGTCCTCTCATTCATCATCTTACTTATTGGAGGGATCACCTATTTCACGCTGCCTGTTTCGCAGTACCCTCCAGTAGCTCCGCCAACGATTGTCGTTCGTGCCAGTTACCCAGGTGCGACGCCTCAGGTCATCGCCGATACCGTCGCCACGCCTATTGAGCAGGAAATGAATGGCGTCGACAACATGCTGTACATGGAATCGTCGTCCAGTGCCGACGGGACGATGCAGCTGACGGTCACGTTCAAATTGGGGACGAACCTTGATGATGCACAAGTGCTTGTGCAAAACCGCGTAGCGATCGCCGAATCGCGACTTCCTGATTCGGTCCGTCAGATCGGCGTGACCACTAAAAAACTGATTCCGGACATGTTGATGGTGGTCCATCTGCAGTCGCCCGATACCAGTCGCGATCAGCTGTACATCAGCAACTATGCCTTCTTGCGAGTGCGAGACGCGTTGATGCGACTGGATGGCGTAGGAGATATCCGGATCGCGGGGGGGAATGAATACGCGATGCGTATTTGGTTGGACATCGAGAAAATGACCCACGTCGATTTGACCGCTGGGGACATCGTCCAAGCCATTCGTCAACAGAACGTTCAGGTCGCATCAGGAGTCATCGGGCAACCCCCTACCGACGATACCGGCGCGTTTCAATTAAACGTGATGACCCATGGGCGGCTAATCGAATCAGAAGAGTTCGGCGACATTATCGTCAAGCGTGGCGAAGAAGGCCGCGTGACGCGTTTGCGCGACGTCGCTCGAATCGAACTGGGAGCCCAAGATTACTCTCGCTTGAGCTACCTCGACGGGAAACCTGCCGTCGCCGTGTTAATCTATCAGCGACCTGGAACAAACGCTGTCGATTCCGCAGCCGAAGTGAAGCGGACGATGGCCGAGCTGAGCAAAGATTTCCCCAAAGGGCTGGGGTATCAAATTGCCTACAATCCAACCGACTTTATCGAAGAATCGATCGCTGAAGTTTTTGAGACGTTGCTGATTACGACCGTCTTGGTTGTCCTTACAGTCTTCATGTTCCTTCATGGATGGCGGCCGACGATCATTCCGGTGGTGGCAATTCCCATCTCCCTGATCGGGACCTTCGCAGCCATGCAGTCGCTGGGAGTCAGCCTAAACACACTATCGCTGTTCGGGCTTGTCCTAGCGATTGGGATCGTGGTTGACGATGCGATCGTGGTCGTTGAAAACGTGGAACGCCTGATTGAAAAAGGGTTATCCCCACGGGAAGCGACCCACAAGGCGATGGACGAGGTTGGATCGGCATTGATTGCGACCACACTGGTACTGATTGCCGTGTTTGTTCCGACCGTGTTTGTGCCTAGTATCAGCGGGCAGTTCTATCAGCAATTCGCGTTGACGATCGCCATTTCGACGGTCTTTTCAACGTTTGTTTCCCTGACACTTAGTCCTGCACTTTGTGCGATTCTGCTGCAGCCCAAAGGGGCCGAAAAACGAGGCTTTGCCAAAGTCATCGACTTCCTGTTTGGTTGGTTCTTCCGATTGTTTAATCGGACGTTTGACATGGCTGGCAATGTTTATGCCGGGATCGTTTCAAGGTTGGTTCGGGCAACGTCGTTCTGCTTGGTCATTTATGCAGCCCTGCTGGTTTGCACCTGGTATAGCTTTGGGTTGGTCCCATCTGGATTCATCCCGCCGCAAGACCAAGGGTACTTGATCGTCAGCATTCGCTTGCCCGATGGGGCGTCCCTGTCGCGTACCGACAAAGTGACCAAACAGGTTGCAGCAATCGGTAAAGAGATTGATGGCGTCGCACATGCTGTTGGGATCGCCGGTCTGTCGGGAGCGACGTTTACGATCAGTCCCAATGCTGCTGTTACGTTTTTGCCTTTAGAAGATTCAAAGGAACGAGCGGCACGCGGGCGAGATTTGAACTCGATCATCGCCGACCTTCGACGTGAAGTCCAAAGTATCAACGAAGCCCAGATCTTCGTGATTCAACCACCGCCGGTTCGTGGGATCGGACGTGGGGGTGGTTACAAGATGTATATCCAGGACAAGAGTGGCGCAAGTGTCGAAACACTAAATCAAGTCGTTGGGACGATGCTTGCCGATGCGAATCAGCAACCCGGCCTGGCTCAGGTGTTTTCAAACTTCCGCGTTGCGGTTCCGCAGATCGAAGCGGATGTTGACCGGACGAAAGCACAAATGCTGGACATTCCGGTCAGCAATATTTTTGAAACGCTGCAGGTCTACCTAGGATCCCTGTACGTCAACGATTTCAATTTCTTGGGACGAACCTATCGCGTAACAGCACAGGCCGAACCAAAATTCCGTGACGAACCAAGCGATATCCTTCGGTTGCGGACACGAAGTGCCCGCGGCGACAGCATCTCCCTAGGATCCGTTGTCGAAGTCGAACATACCGTTGGTCCCGACCGACTGGTTCGATTCAACCTGTTTCCAGCAGCCGACATCAACGGGGACACCGTTCCCGGATTCAGTACAGGACAGTCGCTGGCGACGATGGAGGAACTGGCAGACAAAAATCTGCCCGCCGGATTCGGTTATGCATGGACCGATATCGCATTCCAAGAACGCCAAGCAGGCAACACGATTATCTTCCTGTTTCCGCTGGCAGTGTTATTCGTTTTCCTGACGCTTGCGGCCCAGTATGAAAGCTGGTCGCTTCCGCTGGCAATCATATTGATTGTTCCACTTTGCTTGCTGTTTGCCATCGTCGGAATCTGGTTCCGAGGGATGGACAACAACATCCTGACTCAAATTGGATTCATCGTTCTGATCGGGCTGGCCTGTAAGAACGCGATCCTAATTGTTGAATTCGCGAAAGCCGAAGAAGACGCAGGAAAAGACCGATTCCAAGCAGCCGTCGATGCATGCCGCTTGCGTTTACGGCCGATCTTGATGACCGCTTTTTCGTTCATCTTAGGGGTCATTCCGCTGCTGATCGCAACCGGAGCGGGCTTTGAAATGCGTCGCGTCCTGGGGACTGCAGTGTTCAGTGGAATGTTAGGGGTGACGCTGTTAGGCCTATTCCTAACGCCCGTGTTCTACGTGGTCCTAAGAAAGTTCGCCAGGCACTAAAACCTGGCGGCGTTTGCCAAATCGCCCGATGCTGCAAGTGGCTCGGGCGATTCAGGAATTGCGGATGCAATCAAATCTTCTTCCATTCGAAGGAAGTCGATTCCAAGCAAGCGGATGGTCGCGGGGGGGGGGGAACACAAGGGTTACCCGATCTGTTTCCACAGTCGCTTTATCTGATCGGGCTTGGATTAAATCCCGTCTCGTTCTTTCATGTCATCAATGCCGCCGCCGTTTTCGACATTGGTAAACCCAAGGTCTTCTAGAGTGTCCTTGGCTTTACCAGCACGGCCACCAGCGGCACAGTAAAAGATAATCTTGGCATCTTTGTCAGAGGTGACTTCACCGATCCGGTCCGCGATTTCGGTGTGTGGGATGTGGACGGCCTGTTCAATGTGCCCCCCGTCCCATTCTTCTTGGCTGCGGACATCAACGATGTAGACATCGCCATCGTTTTCGGCGGAGGCGGCGTCGCTCGATTCCACGGCAGGGGCGCTATCGTCTGCTGGCGTTGAAGGGGTTGGTTTAGTGGGCGTACAGCCGAAGGCCATTGCCAACACAAGAGAGCCGAAAATGGTTCGCATCATTGGATTACTTTTGTTTAAAGCAGGGAAGGGAAAACTAAATGGAGTGCGGTAATGGTTGCTACCAGTTTTTGCCATCGGCCATGATACTGGCATTGATTTCTAGCAGCTGTTTTTTCATCCGGTCAAGGACCTGAGGTTCCTTGCTGGCAATGTTGGTCGTCTGGCTTGGGTCTTTGCGAAGATTGAACAACTGAAAATTGGTATAGCCACCCTTTTTGATACTCGGGATCCACGCTTCTTGAAACATGTTGTTGGTGGAAAGTTCATAGTCTGGATCGGCCACCAGTGAGTAATCTCCGTCTCGAATCGCAACAATCGGGCGTGATTTCTGGAGGTGCCAAAAGAGTGGTTGATGACGGGAGAACCGTCCGGTTTTTCCGGTAAGGATTGGAGAGAGGTCGGAACCGTCCAGGTGAACGCCCTCCGGTTTCGCCAAGCCCAACAAGCCGCAGACTGTGGGAAGCACATCGGTCAAGCCTGCAGGTTCCGTTGCCGTGGTTCCAGCGGGAATCGTGCCGGGCCACGAGAAGATACCGGGGACGCGAATCCCTCCTTCCCAGTTGACTCCTTTCTTACCACGCAGGCCGCCCGTTCGGTCATTGCGATAGCTGCCATTGTCCGACGCATAGATAATCAAAGTGTTCTCGGGTTCGTCGATTTCAGCCAGTTTTTCCAGCAGCCTGGCGATTGCTTTGTCCGTGTTGTCGATGGTTCCCGAGTAGATGGCGGCTTTATCCGTTTCTTTACCATAGGTCTGGGTGATTTCAGGAGGAGCAGCGATCGGCGCGTGCGGTTCGTGAAACCAAACGTTCAGAAAAAAAGGTTCGCTGGCGTAGCTTCGGTTGTCCAACCAGCGGATAGCTTCATCGGCAACGATTTGGCAGGAGTAACCTTCCAGTTCGCCAACCGCTTGCCCATTCCGAATGAAATTGTCGGGATTCCGGTGACTAGGAATCGCGTTATTTTCGGTTGCAAACCAGTAGTCGAAACCGTGCTGATCGGGTGTCGGTTTGGCACGCTCATCCGTCGGCAATCCTAGATGCCATTTCCCGACGTGAGCCGTCGCATAACCCGCCTCCTTAAGAATCTCCGCTAAGGTAACCTCACGTTTAAGCAGATGGGAATCCTGACTGGCATCGTGAATCCAACTGTAAACTCCCGCACGAATATGATGTCGCCCGGTTAACAAAGTGGCTCGCGAAGGGGAACAAACCGCACAGCCCGAATAGAAATCGGTGAACCGCATTCCCCGAGAAGCGATTCCATCGATCGCAGGAGTTTTCACAGGACCGCCATAGCAACCAACATCTTTATAGCCCAGGTCGTCTGCCAACAAGATGACGACATTTGGGCTCTTGGCGTGCGACGCCTGTGGGAAGCACACAAGCCATAAGGCACCGAGTAACAACATCGAGAATTTCATTGGATTTCAATGCAAAATCAAAAAGGTGTGAATGCTCAAAAAAACGACGGGCGACAATCGTAGTCGATCGCCAGATGAGGGGCTGAGGGTGGTTCAATAGTGGGGCGGTTTTTCGTCCAGCATGTCGGTCTCGCCTCGCGGGGTTTCTCGCAGTTCTCGGAATTGGTTTTCCAGTCGCTGCACCACTCGGGTCAACTTGATGACCTCCATCGATTGCGTGGTCAGCACTTCATTCAACTGCTCCGAAATCCGTTGCTGATGAGCCAACTGCATTTCCAGTTCCGTAATTCGCAAATCCAAGTCAGACATCGCTTTCCTATCCGTCGTTGTTTTTCATATCAATACAAACAGGCTATTTTAGCGAGCCCTGGGGCGGCCTCGGCGGAAAATCCCTGCGTCTATTGCCGCTACTTTACCGCAACCTAGGGATAAAGAATCGGCATGGTATGATAGTGTCACCCGCCTCCGGGCGTCACCGCGATCCTTATCGACCCTTTTGACCCTCCGCCGCTCCATCCGATCCCGCCTCGCATCGACGCTAACGCATGATTTCTCGCACGCCTGCTTTATGGATACTGTTGATATTTTGGGCTGCCGCAGCAAGCCTTGGCAATTTAGCCTTTGGCCAACCAGCGACTCAAATCGACGCCGAGGCGGCGAAACAAGCTGCGATCGCAGACCGGTACGAACAATTATTGCTTCGCCGGCCCGCCCCTGGGACCGCTCTGGATCGCTACTATGCGCATCACTTGAGTGCGGGAACACTTGATTCCGTACTGCAAGACCTGCGTCCCGACGAGGATGACGACAGCCCTGAGGCGGGTCGACGCTGGCTGCTGCTTGGATTGCTTCATTTGCGGCAGGACGATACCGCAAACGCCACCACCATCATCCAGCAAGCCGAACAACTTCTTCCGTCCAATCCGACCGCTAGTTATCAACTGGCATTGCTGCTGGGAAAACAAGGCGACCGCAAAGGTGCCATCGACGCTATGCGACGAGCTCTCGCCCGCAACCCTTCGCGCAGTGAGCAAGTTGCGATGGCCCTGCTGCTAGGGGAGTGGCTCTACCTCGAACAACACGATGACCAGGCCGAGGCCGTTTGGTCCGACCTGCGCACATCCTTCTCGCAGGATCCCAGCGTGCTTGCCCGGATTGCCAAGGTGATGGTCGACCAAGATCGACTGGCAGCGGCGATTGATCAATACCAACAGCTTGCCGGAATCGTCTCTCCTGTCGAAGCCATCCCCCTCCGCCTGACTACCGCCAGGCTGCTAGAACGCAATGGACAGGCAGACCAAGCCAAACAAACTCTGCTTGAACTGCTTCCCCAGGTTCGTCCCGGAAGCTGGCTTGCCGAACAAATTCAAGACCAACTGGAAGCGATGCTGCTCGCAGACGGCGGCTACCAGGCATTGGCCGATTTCTATGCGGTTCAAATGGTTGACTACCCTGAAAACCTGGACTGGGGAAAACGTCTAGGGCAGGTTCAAAACCGGCTTCAGCAGTATGCCGCAGCGGAACAAACGCTCCGCACCTTATTACAGCGATCTCCGGCGGACACGGTCGTGCGCGAAACGTTGATCGAAACATTAGAACACCAGAACCGCTGGGCCGAAGCGGCTGCACAATGGGCCGTACTAGCTGCCCAGCCCGCAGCCCCTGCCGACACATTTTTAGAATGGGGCGACGCGCTTTTAAAAGATCATGAACTCCCCCTGGAACAACGTCGCGACAACGCTGCGAAAACCTGGCAGTTGCTAGCCGATCACCGTCAGTCGGATGCACTGATTCAAATCCAGGTTGCGGATCGATTAGCCAGAATCGAAAAATTCCAGGAAGCCGAATCTCGCTTCCGATTGGCGATTCAACTGGATCCAAAAAACTCTCTGTTCCATGAAGAACTAGGACAGTTCTTCGATGACCGGAACCAACCTGAAAAAGCCCTCGAAGCATGGCAGGGAATCGCAACGGCGGACAACAACAGCGCCACCGCGTTGCTTCGTTTAGCCGAGATCCAAGATCGCTTCGGCTATCTGGATGCTTCTCTGAAAACGTTCCTCCGCGCCGGCCAGTCCGAACCACTAATCCTTCAGCAACGACTGACCATCGCCAGCCGTTTATTGGCCGCAGGCGAAAACGATACGGTCGTTGAACAATTAGATGCGGCCCAAGCGGAAGCCGATTCCGAAGTTGAAATCGATCGTGTATGGGAAACACGAATTGCCTGGGCAGAAGCTTTTGATCAATTGCCAACCATGATTCAAACGGCCCGTGAGACAACCGATCTATCGTCGGCACCGCCCACGGAAATCCTCCGCTATGCAACCCTGCTAGAAACCGCCGGACGGCCGTTCGAAGCGATCGAGGCCTTGGAAACAGCAAGCCAACGCCCCGTCGAAGAAAGCCCTTTACTTGAGCGGCTTGCCCAGCTGTACGAACAGACGGAGCAACTTCCGCTGGCGATCGAAACGCTGCTCCGATGGCAACAACTGGACCCTCGCATTGCCCCCATCGCGTTGCCGCGAATCGCTGACCTGCACATGCGGCTGCAACAAACCAAAGAAGCGACCGCAATCCTGAAACAGGTGGCCGAACAACAAGCAAACAATCCCAATCCCTGGCTGGAACTTGCAACCCATTGCTTTGAAACCGACCAATCGGCCGCAGGCTATGAAGCATTGAACCGAGCCGTTTCGGCGGCACCTCGCAGCCCCGCACCACTCGGCCAGCTGGCCAATCAATTTGGACGCGACTTCCGCACCGATGAAGCGATCGAAACCTACTGGAAACAGTGGGACCTGCTTGAGGACGAACATGCGAAACTGGATACGATCGCAGCCCTATCGCCGCTTTATGATCGTCGTCAACAACTTCCGCAACTGCTGGAACAACTTCGCACTAGATTCGCCGAAGAGGCTCATGCGAATGCAAACCTTGCCTCGCAATTAGCGACAGCTCTTGAAGTCGCCGGTGATCCTGGGAACGCATTACAAACCCTGCTTCCTGAACAGATCGAACGCCCTCACGACATTCCATTGCTGCGATGGATGGTCCAATTAGCCGAGCGTAGTGGAAACCTGGAACAAGAGCTTTCGTTAACCCAAGCCTTGCTGGAAAGCGATCCCAGCCCGCAGACCGAACGCCAGTGGACCGATCTACAAGTTCGTGCCGGACGTTTCCCCGAAATCTTAGCTCGCGCGTCGCAGCTGGCCGGCAGCCAAGACGATTTTCAACTGCAACGGCTTCTGCGCAGATTGATCGAAAACAGGCATCCAGAAACCGCCGCAAAGGTATGCCAACGAGCTTTGGAAGTGAACCCGAACGTTCACACGGTACGTCTGTACCTAGCCCTACTACGACTCGATCAAGACCAACCGGCTCCGGCAGAAGCGATCGCGGCGCTCAAGCCGCTCCTTGATGACAACACCCCATCGAATGTTCCGATCGAACAAGCGGTTTTGCAACAAGCTATCGTGATTTCTGCGATGCCTCCGCTACCGCACCATGAATGGGGGATGTTTGCAGCCGGCCTGCCGGACTTGGACTCACACCAAACGAATTTTCTTAGCAAGGTGCTAGCCACCCAAATCAAGGTTCAACAAGAATCCTCCCAGCAATCGTTAAGCGACCTCTTGGGGCCCCTGGCCACGACCGCTGGCATCGAATCCTGCTTGGACCCGAACCGTCTCTGGGAAGCCTATTTTGCTTGTCGAATCTATTTCCAGAAATATCCCAGCGAGCCACTCTCCACGCGGCCCGAGGATCACCAACTCGCTTTTCAGATTGTTTTTCGACTTGCACAGTTGGCAGATCCAAACGGCGAAAAATTCGCTCTGGAAGTCATCCGGCATCGAGCTGCCGCCAGCGGTACCGGTAGCCGCAAGACCGATTTCTCTGCGGATCATTGGCCTTTGAGCCCGCCCCAATTGCAGTGGCTGGAAAGCACCATGATCGACAGTGAGGATGTTTCGACGATCATCACGGTCAGCCGAGAATATGACATCGCTGGCGACCCAGAATCCGCCGACCGTTTGCTGACGCCCCTGAAACGACCGAGCGAGGTGTCACAGTATGCCGCTGCAATCGATGTTCACTTGGCCGAGGGGACCGCTCAGGCAATCCTGGATCAACTTCCCCAATGGCGTTCGGAACTACGTCACATAAACCGTTCCAGTCTGATCGAAGCGGGCGAGCTATACCGTATCAATGCAAAACTAGCGAACGTCCTTTCAGGAACGGAACAGGTTTCCAACGAAGATCGTTTTCAAATCCTGGCGACCATGCTCGCATCCGAAGCGGCTGCGAGACGCGTTCGTTCCGATTTCCCGGAACGTTGGAATCAACCGCTGGCCCGCGTCTCGCTGGATGGTGATAACCAGACCTACGCGGCTTCTCCGTTACTCGGTCGCCCCTTGGCCGCGGCCTGCATCCCCTTGCTCAATTCGGTCAGTCCAAACGTGACAGTCGAAATCGGACGGCTGTTAACCGCACCCAACCCAGAAGTACCGGAGGACGAACAAAAACTGCGACAAGCCCTCGCTGCGGCCCAGCAAAACTGGATCGCGAAACCCGATCGAGGAGAATCGGCGCGGCTGCTAGCCGACCTGGCCGCCCAATTCCCGATGGATGCTGAACTTCAGATCGCCAGTGGCCTGCAGTTCGAACGACTTCAGCAACACGACCAAGCGATTGAACGGCTAGAAAACGCCCATCCCAAGCATCCTGTCTTGCTACGTCTGCAGGCTATCACGGCGCTCCGGCTGGCAGGCTATACCGACGATCCAGTCCGAGGGCAAAAAGCGGGTCAAGCACTTCGCCAAATGGCCCTCGACCCACAAACCAAACGCATCATCACCGGCCAGCTGAAACGATTGAAATTAGATCCATTGGCCGATCAATTTCTTTCGCTGACCACGTCCGCCGCCGACCACCACCCACTACCACTGCAGCGAGCACAAACCTTTCTCGAAGACGGAGATTTAAAGGCTGCCAGCGAAGCTGCCTACGACGCGCTCCGAATCGCGGATGCAAATGAGCGACCTCAGGCTGCCGCAATCCTGAAACAAACAGAGCGGCTGTCCGCTGTAACGGAACAACTAGAGAAGCGACTGGCCAGCAATCCCTATGTTCCTTCGCTTGTGGAACAATTGGCTGTCCTGGAAACGATGGCGGGGAACCTTGATCGTGCAGCCGAACTAAAAGCCCAACAACAACGCCTACTACGTGACCGGCGAATCAATTCAGGCGACGCAGCGATCGAACTTGAGAGCGCCTTAAAACTTGCTGCCCAGCGCAACTTCACCGCCGCCCTGGAGCATTTCCTGAATGGAATGGCTCTGGATGCGAGCGTTATTGAACCGCAATTCACAGCCTTTATTCAAGCCGCGCAGCAAGCCCAACAGTGCGATCAAGTCTTCCACGCGATCACTCAGTGTGACCTATCAACGGTCTCAGCCGCCGGGCTGAAGAGCCTGTTTGACATGGACCCACAAGGCATCGAATCGCCGACGAAAGAGGGACGCAAATTCCAAGCCGCGATGCTTCACCGGGCGACGGTCGAACAACTTGGCGCGGTCCTGCTTGAACTGCGTAAAAAGAATCGTTTGGCAGAGGATGCGAACAAAATTGCCCAGCCAGCGATCGAACGTTTCTTTGCCGAACAGGCATCTTTCCGGCCCGACGCTCCGGTTTGGAAGACCGGTTTACCAAATGCGGATGGCCACTTTTTCGGAAGTTTGAATCCGATTTTCGAAAGCCTACAACAACGTCCTGAATTAGCGGAGATCGCGACCAAGGCCAGCAAGCTTGCCGTCGCAGAACCATCGACAAAAGCGATCGCCAGTGGCTGGCTGGCGATCTTGCAACCACAAGACCCGAATGCGGTAAACACCCTTCGAAATGCCATTGAAAACCCGCAGGGTGCGCTATCAGGAACCTGGGCTTGGCAATTAGCACAGGTTACCGAAACGATCCCGGATTTCCCTCAAGATCTTACCGCGGCAATTTACCGAACCGCACGGGACGCATCAAACCTGAATGACCAATTCCGGGGAACCGCCGGCGGTGTCGCCGCCAGTGGGTTTGCGTTTCTAAAAGAACACGATATTGCCAAGGCACGAAATTGGTTGCTGGAAGAATTCCAAGCCGTCCCTCGACGACAATTGACCGACGAACAGCGTACCAGCGAAGGAAAGGCGATCGCACTGCGGTTTGAACAACTGAGATTTCCTCTCGATGCATGGCGAACGAAAGAACGATTTGGGATCCCACGCTCACAGACGATTGAACAACGACTCGCTCAAGACAGCCAGCAAACCGAAACGATTCAGTATCTAGAAATTGCTTTCTCACCGGACTCACCCCGCGCGGCAGACAAGACGATCGATCCATTGCTGACGCTTCGTCCCAGGATCCAGCAAGGACCATGGCAAACGTCTCTAGCGACCTGGACCATCGACCACATGTCGAAAACCGAAGAAGGTCGAAAAGCTTTGTTGCAGTTGGATCAACAGTGGCAAAACCGATCGAACGACGAAGCGGACTTGGCGGAGAACAGCATTCGTTACCTACTGGCAGCGGCGATCCGTAGGGTGGGACCCGCCCCTGAAACCGTCACCGATTCAGAACGTCATGCACTTGCTGCGATTGAACAAGCAATGCAGCAGGAGCAACCGACGTTGCCCACTGCGATGATGGCCTGGAGCGTTGCCAATGTGGCCATCCAATCGCCAGCGACGCGGCCTGCGGGGATCGCACTGCTTCAGCAAGTCAGCGCTGCAGCGGAACAGGCAAGCGACAACGACCTCCTATCCGCCAGCTTGGTTTTACTAATCGCACACGCCCAATCGGAAGTCCGTGATTCCGCCGCAATGCAACTGATGGAAGTCGTCCGAAACCTGCCATCGGAAGACGTTGAAAAATCATCGATTGGCATCCAGCGAATGCAAACAAGGCTGACACTCTCGGCCGCCGCTCGGGACGCTGGCGAAACGTCGATTGCGATCGAAGCAATGCTTCCGTTACTGGCCCAATTGCGAAACTTCCAGCCTGACAGCCTGCAAAATCGATTACCTGAAATCGAGGCTCAGGCCATGCGAGATTCGTTTGCAGAACTGACTGCGATCTTGGCGGCGACCGATCCCCAACAGCGGTTGGCACTATTGGATCCTATCTACGACCAAATTGCATCTTCCGACCCGACGGTTCCTTGGACGTTGATGGTCATTCCCACAATCGGTGCAGAAACGGAAGGAACATCGATCACTCCCGCCAGCCTGCTTGGTTTGCTGGCCGAACAAGACATTCCCGAAAATCTTTATCAACAATGGCTGGCCGAAATCGAAGTCCGCCGTCAAACCGGAGCTTTAGCGGACATTGTAAAAGCCACATTGCTGATCGGTTCAAAATCGCCCAACGCGGCTCAGGCAATCGACGCCATGCTGGAGAGTACCGGGGAAGAATTGCCTTCGTTAAACGAAGCCATCCAACGTGTCGAGCAACGTCCCGCATGGACTCAATCGATTCAGAATCAAAAGAACCGCCAAGGACGCTGCCAACTTGCGGACCAGCTACTGATCCCACTATCGATGCTCGCAGCCGATTCGGATACTCAACAAGCGATCGACCGCGGTCTTGTGCGAATCGCGGCGATGCTGGCCAGTGACCAGGGGATTGTCAACTTGGCCCGACCTCAAATCGAAGCCTTGCTAAAGAAGATCAGAGAAAACTCCAAAGACGCCGCATTGAAATTGCAAGCGGAACAGATTCAGAAATCTCTTTAGGCGGGGTTAAAGAGAAGCATTCCACGGTGTATGGCTGAGCAGGTTACGACGGGGTTGCCCGCCGCGAAACTTGCTTGCCGGTGAGGAGGGAGTACGAGTACTGCTTCGCTGAGGGCGAGCGCGGCTTGGGCTCTATGCGGTCTACTTTCTTAGCGGAACGGCGCGAGCCGTCCGGCACGAAGCTCATAAAAACCCAACGCCCGGCCGGACGGCTCGCGCCCTGCCGCTAAGAAACTTGATGGTGGCAAACAGCGAGGTGCTAGTTATTTCGCCAACTGGTTTTCGACCGCTTTTTCGATCCCTACGTTGGTCATGAACAGATCGGAAACGTTTCCTTTCCGATCGATCAGAACAACAAATGGAAACGAGGTGACGCCGGTCTGAATCGCGATCGGATTTTCGATCCCCTGTTGCCTTGGGTCGGGGCTTCTCAGGCTAGGCCAATCCAGTTTCACTTCACGTTCAAAATGGTTTAGCGACTGGTCTTGAAAATCGACGTTGACGCCGACCAAGGCGAGATCATCGCGATGCTTGTCACGCAGGGTTTCCAACTGACGAAATACCGAAATCGATTCCGGTTGCTCGGCAGCCCAGATCGGCATCAAAACCACTTTCCCGCGATAGGCTTGCCAGTCGAAGACAGCTCCTGAAGTGTCCGGCAAATTGACCTGTAGAGGCTTTCCGATAATGTCCGTACGGGCTTTGTGCATACGAAGAACAAGCTGTTGTTCATCACGCAGCATCGGATCCTGAACGTTCTCAAATCCGGTCTGAATCGTTTCGTAAGTCGCGTTCGCAAACTGATCCAAAGAAGTCACCTCAAAATGCAAAGCCGCTTCCGAAAGGTATCTTAGCACCGCAACGTCGGCCCCTTCTTGAACCAGTTGCTGCGCGGCCCGTTGCCACTGGGCAACCGTCACGTTCTCATCTTGCTCTAGATCTCGGCGGAGTGCATCCATCACATCAAAACGTTCGGAACCCGCCAGATCCGCAGCAAGCGCTTGAATGTTTGGATCGGGATGTTTTTCGAAAGCGCGCACCATCAAATCGCGAACTTCTCGTGCCGCAGCCGAATAGCCGTACTGCTTCAGACCGGTCAGGGCCTGTCCCATTGTCATCAGAGCTGGCATGTCCAAAACGGTCGCATTGTTTGCTAACTGCTGCATCAAATCGATGACCGGCTGCGGATCGTCGGCCGACTGCAGATCCTCCATCGCAAATCCGACCAATACCAATCGACTTTCCACCGCCAACGTCGGGTCGGTACTCTGCGACAATTCCTCTGCGTACGCTTTCAATTGAGGTACCGCCTGCAAATCGCCCAGGGAAACCAGATGGGAAAGAGCCTGCAATTTTCCTCGCTTGCCTTGTTTCAGGGCCTCTGGAGGCAAACTGCCATCTTCGGCAAGCCTAGAAGATGCTTCCAACTTCAGTTGCGACAATCGCTTCAGTTCCTTCTGGACGCCGGCGTTGGTCTTTAAATCGGTTTGCAATGTCGCCACCAGTTGCATGTTTCGGTCGACCTCGGACAGAAACAACACCAGCTCTTTGGGATCTTCCGTCGCTGGCAGCTGCAACCGCGACGCCGAGTTATCGGCAACCGAAGGCGGATCAGGCGCTGGCGAGGTCGGGCCAGCCGACGCCGAATCAGCAGAAGAGGGGCCAGCAGGAATTGGAGCCGCGGCCGTGCCTCCCTGCGTTTTACCCGACTGACTATTTGAAGCAAGTGTTTGAGCCGATTGCGTCATCGACGAATCGGGGTTATCCCCGGGCTCTTCCACCAATCGATCCGAAGAACTGCAACCGACAATCGCCAGCCCCAGCAGCAATCCTCCCAGGGAAAACCGGGGCGAACGGAAACAAGATCGAATTTGCGAGCTTCGCAGGATCGTCATTGAAATTCAAACCAATGTAAGGAACATCGCCAGCGGACTATTGTTTTGGCCACTTCCTCAGTTTTAGCAGAAAACGCGAAACCCGACGTGTGACAGGCCTGTCGCAAGATTCGAAACCACGGAAATGGCGTCCCCGTTCGCAAATCGACTGTGAATTTAAGTTGACCGACTTCGCTAGCGTTCCTTCTGCGTAGCAAAAGCAACATCAGCGGACGCCTCTTTCGCTCAGTGAAAGGCGACACCCAAAAATTCACAGCCCAGAAACAAAATGGAGACACGGATGGAAACAACAGCCACAAGCACCCTATCGCCAGTATGGGGAAAGGAGGACTAAACTGTTTGTTAGGAGAATATACTCCGTATTCCCAGTTTTGTCCCCGGTTGATTTGAGTCTCGCATGCGTCCTGGACCGCAAGTTTCGTCTCGAGCCCTCACGCTCTCGCTGATGGGAGCTTCATTGTTAACCCTAACGCTACTGGTGCTTTACTCTCTGTTCTATGGCAGCGGTCACGACAATCCGCTTCCGGTGCAAGTCACCCTAGATCGGAGGCCCGTTGAAGCCCTAGGGGGCCGAGGCGCCGTATTGACCGAAGTCGTCGTGGTCGAAAACACGGCCGATTTCGACCTTCCGCTGCTGACACTAGATCTGAACGGGCAGTATTTTCTCTACCAGGCATCGCCGCTTAAATCGGGCGAGACCCTTGTCTTACCGCAGGGGATTTTCAAAACCAAAAGCAACCAGACGTTTGTCCCCGGGCGTTACCCGATCACCGAAGTAAACGTCACCGCCCAATTGCCAAGTGGAGCAAGAGGCGTCGCCGAGGTCGGATTCCCCGAGAAATAGAGGCGGACGCGCTCAGCCTGTTGCCGCCGAAAGTGGCTTGGAGGATTGCAAATCGGGCATTTGCAAATTGCACGTCCGTAGCGGGAAATGTAGAGCAATTATCGTTTTTTTTGCCACCAATATCTTTCTCGTTCTGTTCTGTCGCCCGCTGGGCTTTTCTTTTCGCGCTCTCCACTCCGGCGGCTCACACCGCCGGCAAGTATCTGCCGCCCTCCGGGCTACCAGTTCGCGTCGCCGCATTTAGGTTAATCGCGTGCTGCAAATTCATTGCGAGGTCGGATCCCATTGCTTTCCAGCAGGCAATGGGCGGTGCCGAGTTTCCTCGAACCGCTTTGATTCCCCGCCGCTATCTGGAACCTATTTGAAAAAACTGAAAATCAGCGTGCCGACGGTGATGCATCCCAAGACGACCATCAACAGGTTTGGCATTACCTTGAACTTCTTCAGCAGTGAAGGGGCAAACTGGCTAAGCAACAGCAGCGAAACAGCCAACCCTAGAATGGTCCCTGCGGTGCTGCCTCTCGAAATTAGAAACGCGGAGAGCAGAAGGAGTCCGCCAGTGATGCTGCCCGCGATCAAAGACGCCCTGCTTGCCGCTTTGACATAGCCCATGACTCCTCCAAAGACGACAAAAGCTCCAAAGATGGCTGTCACGATTACGGGAAAATCCACACAAGTCTCACTATTTCAATTACGAAGTAATGGCAGAAACGATTCAGCGGACTAGAACACAGATCCATCCAAGCAACTGCCTTTCGCCGAATTGTAATCGGTCGCCCCCAAGGTGCCAGCCACTGAGAGAAGGCACTCATTACCCGCTCCGGTGTCGGCCACCGGAGCAGTGAAACCGACTCTAAATGTTTGACAAGGAGTCCGCGTGTCTTTTCATCCCCAGTACGTTTTCTTCCCCCGATGGAAATCTTAATCGCGTTCGCGGAACGTTGCTTCCTCCATAGCTTTGTTCCTGCTCCGTCGCCGCGGCACATGGCCGACGCTATGAAAATGACAGTTCAACGCGCAAAATAGAAAATGCACCAATATTCTTTGAGGAAAAAATGAGCGAGATTACGAACGCACTAAAAAACGAGGTCGAGTCTGGTAATGCTGTGCTATTTCTGGGTGCTGGAGCATCCATGAGCTGCCAGCTCCCCAACGGCGAGAAACCTCCAACCGGGCAAGGTCTCGCGGATATCCTGGCGAAAGAGTTTTTAAGTAACGATTACGTCGGATTTGGGCTTGAAGAAGTTGCCGAACTCGCGATCAGCCAACATAACTTCAGTAAGGTGCAAAATTTTGTCGCTGACTTTTTCAATCGCTTTCAGCCGACGCCTTCTCATTTGAAGCTAGCTTCCTTTCGTTGGCACGGAATCGCGACGACAAACTACGATTTGGTCCTAGAGCGTGCATATGAACAGGCTTTAAATCCGGTCCAGCTACTGAAGCCGATCTATCGAGACGGAGATCCTATCGAAACAAAGCTGAAAGCGAGCAACGCAGTCGCGTATATGAAGCTTCACGGGTGTCTCTCAATCCCCAACGATGAGAGTCTCCCCCTGATATTGACGTCCGATCAATACGAACAGTTTCGGGAAAATCGCAATCGCCTTTTTTCCCGACTCAAAGAATGGGCATCCGAGTTCCCTGTACTTTTTGTTGGCTACAGTCTCCAGGACAAGGATTTGAGAAGGTTGCTAAATGAGCTCGATTCGGAGATGCGATCAAGCCGCCCGCGTTTTTATCTCGTCGGCCCTGGTTTTCGCAGCGAGCAAGTAAGTCTTTGGGAATCGAAAAGAATAACCGCCATTAAAATGGACTTCGACTCCTTCGTGCGCGAGCTTGATGCGAGCGTCGGGTCAGTTTTTCGAGGGATAGTCGCCGCGTCCCACTCAGAACCGAACAACTACTTAAATTCACGACTTCCTCCAGGAGAGAAATTCTCTGAACGCGCAAAGCTTTTCATAGAAGCTGACGTCGATGTCGTTAACGACATCAAGTCCGTCGATACGGTAAAACCAGAGAGCTTTTACCAAGCCGCCGATAACGGTTGGGGGGCCATTGACGCATCGCTAGATGTGCGAAGACGAATTACGGACACGATTCTCGAACGGCATGTTGTAGACCAAATAGCTTCGTCTGAACCCCCAAATGCATCATTCGTTCTGCTAAAAGGGCATGCTGGATCAGGCAAGTCCATCACAATGAAAAGGCTTGCCTGGGAGATCGCACGTGAATTTGAGATGCCGTGTCTGTTCTTGAAAGAGCTTGGAGAGCTAACTCCTAGTGCGGTCATCGAAATCGCTCGAGCAATTCAAGAGCAAATTGTACTCTTTGTCGATGATGTATTGCGTGTGCATCGTGAGCTAACCACTTTGCTTGAGTATGCCTCGGATGCAGGGGTTCACATACTCGTGGTCGGTAGCGTTCGCCAGAGTGAGTTCAACTCACGACGTCTTGAGCTTGAGGAACTAGTCGATGAAGATTACGAACTCACCTACCTTTCTGAGCGAGAAATACGAGGCTTGCTATCGTTGCTTGATACACATAAGTGTTTGGGGGAGTTAGAGCCAAAATCCGAGGAAGAGCGTTTCAAGGAGTTCAGCGAACACTCTGGACGACAGCTTCTTGTCGCTTTGCATGAGGCAACTCACGCTCTCAGCTTTCGTGAAATAATCTGTGACGAGTTCCGAGGAGTGCAACCGGACGAAGCACGCCAAATTTACAAGACAATCTGTGTTCTCTACCGTTTGAAGACACCAGTCAGGGCGGGACTGATTTCCCGAATACACGGCGTGGGATTCGCCGAATTCTCCGATAGGTTCCTCGCTCCCCTGGAACGCATTGTGCGTGTCATCGGTGGCGACAATGGCAGGGATTATTCTTACGTAGCTCGGCATTCGCAAATCGCTGACATGGTCTATCACGACGCGATCAACGACGCCACTGAACGTCTTGAGGCTGTGCTGAAGTGCCTTCGTTTTCTTGATCTGGACTATTCGGCAGATCGAGAGGCCTTCTACCAACTCATAAACCATCGCACTGTTCTGGAGCTCTCGAAGAACAGAGCAGACGCAAGGTTGATCTATGACATTGCCTGTGAGAAATCCTCGAAAGATGCAGTCGTAATTCATCAGCAGTCGCTGTACGAGATGAAGCATCCGTCACCACATCTAAAAGAGGCAGAGACATTGCTTGTTGAAGCCAAGAGGCTCGCCCCCAATAATCCGACGATACTTCACAGTTTTGCCGAGTTAGCATTCAATCGAGCGCGGAATGAGCGATCACCGTTGCGCAAGGCTAAATACCTTTCAGAAGCAAATGAAGCATGTCGGTCTCTTGTCGCCCGCTCTGGGTACACCAAATACTCACGCAACACGCTAGTCAAAATAAAGATGGAGCAGTTGAAGCTTGCCTTAGCCACCGAAGATACGTCTGACGAATCCTTGGCGAGACAGCTCAAGTCACTTGAGACCGAACTTGCCAAACACAAGCGTGAGGTGGTGCCGGTTTTGGGGGCCACCAGGAAGCTAAAAATTTGGTATGACTATCAACCACAAGCTCCTGGGGATCATGGATGGCCAAGAAAGCAAAAACGCGACGGGTTTACGATGAAGACTTTAAGCGAGAGGCAGTTCAAATGCTCCTCGATGGGCACTCCGCAAAGTCGGTGGCAGAACGTCTGGGCATTACCTGCCCAACCATCGTCCGTCGGTGGAAACAGCAGCAGTTGACAGCCGCAGGCCCGGTGGCCGACGCGATGGATGATCGGGTCAAAGAGCTGGAGAATCAGTTGCGTCGCGTCGAGCGGGAGCGCGACGTCTTAAAAAAAGCGTTAATCATTTTCGGCCGCAACGAGTAGCCGAAATCTATCCCGCTGCCGCGTCGATTGTCCAGCTGCAGATAGCATCCGAGCGAGAGGTCTGTGATTTCCTATCGCTCAATCGGTCTTCCTTTCAAGCCTGGCAGCGTTCCGGAGGCTCGGAGCGCGATGAGTCTGATGCCGCGTTACTGCCGATCGTCACTGCGGTCTTCCGAAAGCATAAACGCCGCTATGGCAGCCGTCGAATCGTTGAGGAACTGAAGACAATGGACATTCATTGCGGCCGTCGCAGAGTGTCAAAACTCATGGAAGATGCAGGACTTCGCGCGATTCAGCCGAAATCGTTTAAGCCGCGAACCACCGAAAGTCGACATCGGCTTGGGTACAGTCCTAACCTTTTGCTGGATCTGCTAGAACCGACCACCTTTGGTCAACTTTGGGTAGGCGACATTACGTACATTCCCGTCGATGGTATTGGTTTTGGATATCTTGCCACGCTGATGGATCGCTATTCACGCCGGATTGTTGGATGGGATTTCCGCGATGACATGACTGAACAACTCGCTGTGACAGCTCTTCAGCGATCGATTCGAGCTGTGCAGCCTTCGGCAGGATTGATTCACCACACTGACCGTGGTGGCCAATATGCAGGAAAGCGGTATCGTGGAATTCTCTCTCGTGCATCAATGCGACAGAGCATGAGTCGTGCGGGCGACTGCTACGACAATGCATTTATGGAATCATGCTTCGGAACTCTCAAGACTGAAATGGGTATGGCCGAATACCTGAGTATGGCGATCGCAAAACGCGAGTTGACTGAGTACATCCAGTACTACAACACCGATCGCCGACATTCATCTCTCGGCTACCTCACGCCGACACAGTACGAAGCCGCCGCATGAGCGGCGCAAGCTTCCCGGTGGCCCCCAAAACCGGCACCACCTCAGCGAGCCAATCCAAATGAGCAGTTCCTGCTTTCTACAGAAGCGGAGCTAGCAAGGTTCTTGAGCCAAACCGAGCGATTGCTGTCGACATTAGAAAAAGCGTTTGATGCCAATCCCAAAAACCTGCACGTTGCGATTAGCCTCACTCGCGCGAGACTCGGTTCTGGAGACAACAAAGGTGCCGAGACCATTGTGCGAAAGGCTCTTTCCTATAACGAACACGAACCCCGATTGCACTTTCTGCTGAGCTGTATCCTGCGAGAAAAGCCGGATGCGAGCGAACAGGATCTCCTTTACCACTTGAGGCGGGCGTTTACTCCCGGCGACAAAAACTATGACGCCCAGCTGATGCATGCCAGGCAGGTGTACATAATGAAGGGGCACAAGGAAGCACAACTTTTTTTTGCTGAATTAGCTACGGCACGTGTTACAGTGTCAGAGCGACGCAAGCATCATTTCCCTTTGGACGAGATATTTCATGGGCGAATCGGAAACATGCTTGCAACCGCGTGCTTCATTAAATGCGACAAGACTCATGAGTTGCTATTTGCCCACGAAACTAATTTTTTAGATGACTCGTGGCGAGAAGTGATCTACGACAGTCGAGTTCGTTTCAAGATCGCTTTCAACTTCCGCGGTCCAGTCGCATATGACGTCGATTTCAATGAGTAGCATTGGCGGCAAATAGCCTTGGATTCGAGCAAATTGTTCCGCCTGTGCGGAGAGCAAATGCTGGCCTGACGTGTGTCATGTGAGCTTCGAGAGCCCGCATGGCCTAGGCGTCTTTGTGGCTTGTTCCCTGCCTCACGATCACAAGAATAGCTTGCCGAATCTCGGGCGAAACGCCGTCCCAAATCCCGATCAATCCTCGGAGCAAATCGTCATTTGCATTTGCTGCACCCACCGCGTCGGAAACTTCCGTTTCCTCCACGTTTTTGAGAATCGTGCTATTCTGGTCGCGGGAGGAACCTGGGCCAAGCGATGGGCTTTGTCAGCGCGCTCCGGTGGCCGACACCGGAGCACTGTAAAATCGCTGCTCGACTCTTGGCTGCTGAGATTTCGGGGCACGCGTGCCCCTGCCCCCTATCTGCCACTATCGCTTGGTTTTCTGCCGGATGTGTTGCTTCGATCTCGGCTGACTTGCAATCTGCTTTCTCTTTTGCGTATCCAATCCCTACCATGACCTTGAGCTTTCGGCTGAACGGTTCATGACCGTTGTCCGGCGGTGGATCGCCTCCGCGGAAGGGATGCACTCTCTTCACTTTCCTATGTAGACGTGCGATTCAGAATGGACCTATTTGCCGAATTGCAATCGCGGCATGTTTGCTTCTGCTGGGCTTGTCGCGGTCCGTGCCGTTACTGGCGGCTACCTTACGCTAGAACGCTCTGCGGGAGTTCTAGTACCACAACGGTTGACCACTTAAGCCCCTGGCCCTGCGTCCCCTCGTCAGCTTGCAGGCTGTCGATTTAGCCTGGTTCGCCGGAATAGTGTTGCCTTTCGCTGGGGGCGTGAAAAGAATAAGTGAAGAAAGTCTGGCTCCCCTCGCCCTCAAAACAAGCTCGCTCAAAGCAGGTTTGATACTGGATCAACGGTTCGCCAGCTAATTCAATTAAGTACGATTCAAAGGCTTGTTTTTGGGGAGAGGGGCTGGGGGAGAGGGGCCGACAGCGCTGGGCAAGGCGTGGCATAACCGCTTGATATCCGAGGCGTTAACCGCGTCTTCGCTGCAAAATCGCCGACTGGAAATCTCCCCCTCTCCCCCAGCCCCTCTCCCCCAAGCGAGCTCCACTAAATCAAAAAAAGAGGCAGAGATCACGCAATCAGCTAGTAGAGATTTATTTCGCACCAAAGAGCTCGCTTAGGGGCGAGGGGAGCCAGACTTTCTTTATTAAGAAATCGCACGTACCGAGAGGCGATGAGACCCAACCCCGTAGCATCGTCTCTCCGAGACGATGAGATCTATATATGAAGAAAGTCTGGCTCCCCTCGCCCTCAAAACAAGCTCGCTCAAAACAGGTTTGATACTGGATCAACGGTTCGCCAGCTAATTCAATTAAGTACGATTCAAAGGCTTGTTTTGGGGGAGAGGGGCTGGGTGAGAGGGGCCGACAGCGCTCGGCAAGGCGTGGCATAACCGCTTGAAATTCGAGGCGTTCACCGCGTCTTTGCTGCAAAATCGCGACTGGAAATTTCCCCCTCTCCCCCAGCCCCTCTCCCCCAAGCGAGCTCCACTAAATCAAACAAAGAGGCAGAGATCACGCGATGAGCTAGCAGAGATTTCTTCCGCAACAAAGAGCTCGCTTAGGGGCGAGGGGAGCCAGACTTTCTTTATTTACAAATCGCACGTACCGAGAGGCGATGAGATTCAACCCTGTAGCATCGTCTCTCCGAGACGATGAGATCTATATATGAAGAAAGTCTGGCTCCCCTCGCCCTCAAAACAAGCTCGCTCAAAACAGGTTTGATACTGGAGCAACGGTTCGCCAGCTAATTCAATTAAGTACGATTCAAAGGCTTGTTTTGGGGGAGAGGGGCTGGGGGAGAGGGGCCGACAGCGCTCGGCAAGGTGTGACATAACCGCTTGAAATTCGAGGCGTTCACCGCGTCTTCGCTGCAAAATCGCCGACTGGAAATCTCCCCCCCTCCCCCAGCCCCTCTCCCCCAAGCGAGCTCCACTAAATCAAAAAAAGAGGCAGAGATCACGCAATCAGCTAGTAGAGATTTATTCCGCACCAAAGAGCTCGCTTAGGGGCGAGGGGAGCCAGACTTTCTTCATTTACAAATCGCACGTTCCCCGCGAAAACAGCTTTAAGGGAACGTTCTTTCGCGGAGCGAAAGGCGACTATCACTAAATCAATAAACCGCTCGCGATGCTGCGTTACGAACGTCGATGGCACTGGGCTAGCGGTCTCGGGCGTCGACGGTCCAAGTTTCGCCGGTTACTTTTCCGTCCTCCACCAAGTATGCCTGCCGGTGCAAGGCTACGGTTGGACAGATGTGTGTTGGCAACGCGATTAACGGTGTCCCCACTGGCAACGAGGCTGCTTGATCGGTTTCCAGCACTAGGTGCTCTTCACTTTGGCCGACAAATGTGGCAGCGGACAATTGCGGAAAATAGACTCGTCGCTCCAACGCCATTTCGCTGGCGACTGCCTTGTGCCCCAGGTCGACGCAGATCAACCGCTCGCCGGGATGACTGATCACGCGTGTCAGCAGGACTGCGGCGATACCGTAGTCCATGTCCTGGTAATTGCTCCCATACCCACGATCCCAAAAAACCATGGTGCCGGGGCTGCATTCCCAGCGTCCCTCGACGGGGCTCTGGTTTGCCTGCTGAGCCCAAAACTCAAAGGTCGGCGATCCGCCGGCGATCACTTTCGAATCCGGATAGCGCTGCAATGCCTTTTGAATTTCTTCTAAAATCAGCTCCGCGGCATCGGTCCGTTCCGCGAGCGCTGACTGATGTAGGTGCCCGTCGTAGACGTGCAGGCCTTGATAGTGCAGGGCGGGCAGTTCCGCTAGCGAGTGTTGCAGTTGCTCCAAACCGGATCCCCAGGGAATACCCGTGCGGTGCATCCCGCAGTCGACATCGATGTAGACATCCAGTTCTTGTTTGTCAGCGACGAGGAGCGTGTTTAGTTCTTCTGCGGTTTGCGTATTATCGACCACCGCCGAAAAACGGACCTTGGGAAACGCCTTCATAATTTCCAGCAGTTCGTTTTGCCGGGGGCCGACCGGTTGGTAGGCCAGCAAGCAATCGGTCCCTCCCGCCTTTGCGACCATCGCCAATTCGGCGGTCGTCGCTGCCTTGAACTTTTGAATCCCCGCTTGCACCGACCGTTTGACGACCGTCGACATCTTGTGGGTCTTCACATGCGGACGGAGGCGAGTGGGCTGGTTCTGCACCACCGCCAACATCCGCTGCAGATTGGACTGAACGATCGAAGGATCGACCAACAGGGCAGGGGAGGGGACCGTATCGATGCCTTTTGGCATATCCGAATCTGACAACATCTTCATACCACTTGGAGGTTAATCTTCGACATCTTCTTCGCGCGACGTCACCATGATGTTGGTCGCCAAATCTTCCATCGCCTGATCGTGCAACGGATCGGACTCCGATTCAATTTTCGGCGACGTGATCGATTTGGCTAGTTCGGTCGGAATCTGGCCAAGATGAATCACCGGTTCTCCGGGCGTCGCCGCAGGCAGGGTAGTCATTCCGATAACCACCGCATCGATCGGAGAGACCAAAACATTATGTTCGGCACCAAACAGACTGTTATTGGTTGCCAACGGTTGGTCCTTGCGTACGACTTCGCCAGGGGAGACATGGAATTCCAGGAATCCACCCCGTTCCGCTCGCACCCAAAGTGTCTTGTTGATGATCTGCTGCGGCGGAAGTTCTGCGCCCGGCTGATCGGTCATTCCCAGATGCGACAACACATTGCTGACGCCGTGTACGGCGACGGCCAGGACCGACGGTTCGACTTTACAGACTTCCCCCGCTTCCAGGATGATCGTCGGAACGCCGGCTCGCATCGCTTCACGGCGAAAGGATCCCAGGGGGCCGCGGCTGTTCAGCATCCACTGACACCCAAAGGCTTTTCCCATATCCCGAATGGCGGGGACACTGAAATCGCCTCGCACGTTAGGGAAATTGGTCCGGCGTACCGATGCGGTATGCAGGTCGATCCCATAATCGCACCGCTGAACGACTTCGGTAAACAGTTTGTTTGCCAAACGAGAAGCCATACTGCCCGACGCGGAGCCAGGAAAACTTCGGTTCAGGTCACGTCGATCCGGCAGGTATCGGCTGTAGGCTTCAAACCCCTGGACATTGACAATCGGGATCATGATCAACATCCCCGACGTCAATTCGAAGGGGCTTTCACGGATCAATTGGCGGATCGCTCCGGTTCCATTGATCTCATTTCCATGGATCGCGGCCGTCACGCAGACCGTGGGACCGGGATTCGGAGCCCGCCGGATAACGATCGGCAAGCGGACCATGACTCCGTTGTAACTTTCGGAAACCGTCAACCGAAAAAAACGTTCGGTGCCAGCGGGCACCCGTTCTTCCAAATTGTCTAGCGAGGCTACCGAAGTGATGGGTTCACTCATGAAGATTGCTCGGATTTGGATACCCACTGTGGTTCGGGCTGCATTTCATCACTGGGGCGTCCCCCTTGGTCTTTGCGGCCACTCCCTTCCAGGCGGCTGATCAGGCGGACCGTCATATCGTGATCGCAGAGGATTTGGCAGCTGAGCCGAACCCCGGGCTCCGTCACTTCACGAGCCTGCAAGGTTTCCCGTTCGGCAGCGGTCTGTTTGTCGGGTTCGCCTTCGACAAATTCAACGCGGCAGGTCGTGCATCGCGAGGCACCGCCACAAGCATGCAATTGGTCGGTACCCGCTTCATCGATCAAAGCGTTCACCAGCCTCTTTCCTTCAGCCACTTCAAATGTCCCTACGCCTTCGACGGTCAATTTTGGCACGATTCAATTCTCCTGAGAACAAAAGCATAAGTAAGAGCGCACTGCGACGATCTTCAATCGTATCGATTGCGAAGAACCCTGTTTAGGCCACTGACCTAAGGTGTCCAAGCAATCGCGAATACTATTCCTATCAAGCGAACACAAACCACTTTCTCCCGTTTCCAGTTGCCCTTACCCCCCTGACACGCTAGTATTCGGTTGTCCACCTAGCAAATCAAGAGGGTTGTCAGGAAGGGAAGATGGGGAAGAATTTCCGACTCGTGCCGCCTACGGCTTCACCATTCGGTAATTCGATTCGGAATACAGTTCGGTTTTTCAAATTTCCACAAAGTATAGGGATGGCAAGATGGCTAAGAAAAGCAAAACAAGCAGCACCACCACTCGGGCTTCCAGTCGAGCCAAGGCGGCCGGAACGGACCCCAAGCTGAAAGCACTGCTGGAACGAGAACCGGGCTTAAAAACGACCCTCGAGCAGATCGACAACGCCTTTGGCAAAGGGGCAATCATGCCCTTGGGAGCCAATTCGAACCTGTCGATTCCCGGCATTCCGACCGGCTCGCTTAGCCTGGACATGGCCCTTGGCGGTCAAGGGATTCCTCGCGGCCGAATCATCGAAATCTACGGCCCGGAATCGAGCGGTAAAACGACCCTCGCCCTGCACGTCTGCGGCGAGGCCCAAAAAGAGGGAGGAATCGCAGCGATCATCGACGCAGAACACGCGTTTGACCCCAGTTGGGCTAAAAAGCTTGGCGTGGAGCTGGACACATTGCTTGTCAGCCAACCCAGCAGTGGTGAAGAAGCGATGCAGATTTGCGAAATGCTGGTGAAAAGCAACGCGGTCGATGTCATCGTGATTGACTCGGTGGCAGCCCTGGTTCCGAAAAAGGAACTGGAAGGTGAAATCGGAGACAGCCACGTTGGCCTGCAAGCTCGTTTGATGAGCCAATCGATGCGGAAATTGACCGGAGCCATTTCGAAAAGCAAATGTGCGGTCATCTTCATCAACCAAATTCGCGAAAAAATCGGAGTCATGTTCGGCAGTCCCGAAACGACTCCGGGCGGTCGAGCCCTCAAGTTCTACTGCTCTTGCCGAATCGATGTCCGCCGAACGGGGGCCCTGAAAGATGGCGAAGAACAGGTCGGACAGCGGGTCAAAGCGAAAATCGTAAAGAATAAGGTCGCTCCGCCATTCCGGATCGCTGAATTCGACATGATGCACTCCAACGGAATTAGCTACGAAGGAGACGTTCTGGACCTGGGAACCACCCACAAAATCGTCTCTCGCAGTGGAGCTTGGTTCAAACTTGGCGATACCTATCTCGGACAAGGTAAAGAGAAAGCCCGTAATTTCCTTATTGAAAACCCGGAAATCTGTGAAGGCATTCGCCAAAAGGTGATGGAGGTTGGTGGGTTCGCGGGTCCTTTAGAGGATGCGGCAGGTGAAACCGAATCGGCGGCCGAAGATTCGACCGCCGATGAAGAAGCCGTTGGTAACAGCTGAACCTAACCGACGAAAAAGCCCCCTTCCTACTAGAACTTGAACGTATGCTGGCTTAGTCTCTTTTAAAACTAACTAATACCAGCCCCAAACGTGTAGGGATCCTCCAACAAGAAGTTACCCATTGAGCGGAACGGCGATTGCCGTTCCGCTTCAATCTTTTTAGAAGCCTTGCGGGCTGTTGATTTTGACATCTTCGCCTTCACTAAGTGAAAGCACACACCCCTTAGACCCCCGTTCGCGGAGTTTTAGCGGGCATTGCTTCTGCTACCTTGTCTAAATCCATCGCCCTCCAAAGGCGTACCCTAGACTTGAAGCTCGGTAACTTCTTTTCGGTCGATCCTTCAAGCGATCTAGAAACAAATGAAATCGATCCATCTTGCGATCTCAAAAGGTAGCTGCCTATTGAATTTGGCTGGCCGTTCGATGCCAGACATTTTGGAATCCTCGGTCGATTACCTGGTCCAATCAGGTCGCTTGGCAGAAGAACTCCGTGACGTTGTCACCGAGGGACTTCGCAATCGTGAGCAGCAAGATTCGACGGTCATTGGGCATGGCTGTGCGGTTCCTCACATGTACGACGACCGGATCGCCGAGCCGACGCTTCTGTTCGTACGCTTAAGGCACCCCGTCAACCTTGGGGCTCCCGACGGGGTCGCGACTCAGTTTCTGTTTGTCATGATTGGGCCGACCGATCAAACATCGGCTCACCTAGACCTGATGTCGAACATCGCACGTTTGATGTCGGACAACGAATTCGGATACCAAGCGGCTCAAGCCACATCGCAACAAGCGGTTCTGGACGCGATCGAACAGCATGTCGAGCGGCATGAATTGAGGGCTGCGCCCCCGACCCAAGAAATCAGTGCAGGCCTGCGTGTTGGCGGGCGCCCATTTGCAGGGATCGCTGCCGACCTCCGCCGCCGCATCCCCCATTACATCGACGATTTCAAATCGGGGTTTCAAGGCAAATGTGTCGCTTCGATTGTGTTTATGTTCTTTGCTTGCCTTGCACCAGCGGTCACGTTTGGCGGGGTGCTGGGGGACTACACGGGCGGCCAGATCGGCGCGATCGAGATGCTTGTTGCCACCGCCGGCTGCGGGATTTTCTATGCACTTTTTGCCGGACAACCGCTGATCATTCTTGGCGGCGTGGGACAGATACTGATTTTTACAGTGATCCTATTCCGGCTGTGCGAAGACATGGATTTGGCCGATCACTTTCTTGGCGTGTATGGCTGGATCGGGCTTTGGACGGCCCTCTTTACCATCTTGCTGGCGGTGACCAATGCCAGCAACCTGATGAAATATTTCACGCGGTTTACCGATGAAATTTTTTCCGTATTGATGTCGTTGATCTTCATCTACGAAGCAAGCAAAGCGATCGTGCATCAGTTCCAGGACAGCTTTGCAGACGAGATGACTTCCCATGACTCAGCCTTCCTTGCGTTACTGCTAACGCTGGGGACCTTTTATATCGCGATGTCTTTGGCCGGTTTGCGGCGCAGTTATTTCCTGGTTCCCTGGATGCGAGAATTCCTTGCAGACTTTGGTCCGACGATCGCTTTAGCAGCGATGGCGGCAATCGCTTGGTGGTTACGCGATGAGGTAGCCCTCGATCGATTGCAGGTCCAATCCACATTCGGGACGACGTCCGGCCGCCCCTGGCTGGTCGATTTCGGAAGCGTTCCCATGTGGGCAAGATTCGCGGCAATCGGCCCGGCGCTGCTGGCAACGGTCCTGATCTATTTGACTCAGAACATCACTGCACGCCTGATTAACAACCCTCAGAACAAATTGCAAAAGGGTGAATCCTACCACTGGGATTTGGCCATTTCAGGCGGCTTGATCGGAGTCTGTTCGCTGTTTGGACTTCCCTGGCTGGGAGCGGCAACCGTTCGCTCCCTTGCACACGTGCGAGCACTTTCAAACGTTCAAGAAGTGACCCTTCGCAATGGCACCACCAAAGAACAGATCGTGCATGTCAACGAGAACCGTTTGACCGCGTTGGCAATCCACTTGCTGGTCGCCGCATCCTTGCTTTGTTTACCACTCTTCAAAATCATCCCGATGGCAACCCTGTATGGGATCTTTCTGTTCATGGGGGTTATCTCCCTGCGAGGGGTGCAGTTCCTCGAACGGGTTAACCTGTGGATCATGGATAGTGCCATGTACCCGGTGACGCACTACACACGTCGTGTCCCGATGCGAACGATCCATCTTTACACGTTGGTGCAAGTTGTCTGCTTGCTGGTTCTGTGTGCGGTGAATATCAGCCCGAACAAAATCCTACAGATTCTCTTTCCGGTCTTCATTGCCTTTTTGGTACCCGTTCGCGCCCTCCTTCCGCTTTGGTTCCGCGAGAAAGACCTTGCCTTTCTGGATGCGGGAGAGAATCCGGACGCCGAGGAAACCCATTGGCTATAAAGACCGCAATGGCATCCCTTCGATACGTCATCCTGCATCACAAACTGCCTGCCAACCAAGGTCGCGGGCCTCATTTCGATGTGATGTTTGAAACCGCCCTCGGGTTGCAAACCTGGGCGGTCGAGACGCTTCCCGAACTGGATGGTCCCGCGGTGCCGGCATTATCGCTGCCGATTCACCGCCTGGCCTACCTTGACTATGAAGGTCCGGTTTCCAAAAACCGAGGGACCGTGCAGCGAGTCCGTTCAGGCGTTTATGATCGGCTCGGCGACACTGCGAATCAGATCGAATTCCAGCTACAGGAAGCGTCTAAATCGACCGTGAGCTGCGATCAAATTTTCGTGTTCAAACGCTTGGCGGCGGATCACATCGACGGCTGCGATTTGGACTGGAAACTATCCATAAAGACTCCGCCATCGCGAACACCAATCACCTCCAAAGCCGCCAACTGATAAACGGGGCCTTGTGGTTCAAACGCATGAATCGCATCGGGACCGGTATGTCCCATCATCGATAGTTTCCCATCGGACAGTTCAACCGATTCGATAATCATCGGTGCGTTGACGTAATTTTTGTGGTCACTGGGAACGGTGACCAAAGCGACGGGCGAATCATCCAGAGAATCTTTATCCCACAGGACTTCGATATCACTTTTGGCCGCTTCGCTGGAAATCCCTTTTGCAAATTTCGACACAGGCAGCGGAAGGGCTCCGGCACGCAGATTCTGAATTCGAACAGCCAGCACATTCGGTTCTTCGGTCAATTCAATCCGCACTTCACAGGAAACGACCGTATCGATTCGGCTGCTTCGATACCGAGCGGCCAACAAGATCTTGTCTTGTTCGATAACGACGCGTGGTTCTTCAACGCCTCGAGGAAGCAATTTCGGGAATTCTTCGGGGAGGATCAGCATCAGCCAGGCATTGATTTGCGAATCGGTAAACTCGGCCTGCCATCCCCCTTTGCGTTGCACGTCTTCCTGCAACTGTTCGACCTGCTGTTCCAGTTCGCGGCTTACCTGGGAAGCATCTTCGGGGACCGAACGTTGAGCTCGGGCATAGAATTCGGGGACCGAGCGCGTCTGACGATACGCCCAGTACAAGCCACACGCCGCCATTAGGCCAACGAGAAGCAGCGTGGTGGCAATTCTACTGACCCAACGACGCATAGCGATAAGCTCCCTTTGAGTTCAATCCGGCCCAGTACTAGTCTATCTGATCGTGCGCATCACTCACTAGAATCTTAACGGCGAGGGTAACCAGCCCTTTAAACGCTCTGCAATACCAACTGGGGGCACAGGCATGGGCGTTGTCACTTGCGGTTCCCCCGATAGCGGGAGCGTCCGATCTTGAATCCGAAGCCCCATCAGGTACTGGCCCCAGTGTGAATTCAGCAGTTTCGCGGCCGCACTTAAATCGCCATGGCGAAGTCGTTGAACGGCCAAAAAGGTTTGATTTTGCACCGCCGATTTCTCGGCATCGGTCAGAAAGAAATCGTACAGTTTGACGTTGTCGATCCAGATGCGACCGGGGGTCAGCAAGTCGATCGTCAGTCGCAGCTCTTCGATTTCCTGCTGCCCTAAGTCGGCAACCTCCAGCCACAGTGGTGCGGTTTGCCATTCTCCGTTCAATTCAGGCGTAAGCGTAACGCTCCGCCGCAGCGGTTCCCCGCGGGCGCGACCTTCGATTCCGATTCGAATTTGCGGAACCGGTTGAGATTCCTTCAGGACATCGCCACGGACCTGCAACGAAACCGCCAGCCGTCCGGTCGCAGGCACTTTAAACGGAGTGCTTACGATCCAAGTCCTAGCCGTCCCTCCTCCCGCGTTGGTCATGACGACGCTTTTATTGTCATCGGCTCCGATGTCGGCCACTTGGATGCTGCCCGGTGGGTGTTGAGCATGCATCCAGCCTGGGATCGAACGGGGCGTCTGTTCCGCGAAACTGCCATTCTGTAGTTCCGGATAAATCCGTGGAGAGGCCAGGACTGCGACCCTGGCCGCTAGCTCCTGCACACGTTCTCCTAATTGTCGCACAAACGTTTCCCCGTGCGCCGGTTGTTCGCTCCAGCGGACGATGGGATTGCGCCCTTGGATGCGGACGGCAAGGAGTTCTCCTGCAGCCAAAGTGGTTTGCCAATGGGTTCCTTTTCCGGTCAACGGCTCTCCCATAGGCAATGATTCACCCGCGATCGGCCGACCAAATTCCACATCGATGCTCATTGGCCAAGGGGAAACATTCACCGCGGAAATCGCGACTTGGTCCGAATAAATAATTTGTCGAATCTGCACACACGTTGGATGTTCGCCGCTTGCTTGAACGCTATGCATCGCCACATCCGGCAGCGACGCAAACGCTTGCAGGATATCGCGAGAGGCTTCTTCTTGCCCCCAAGGGACGGTCCAGCCCCCCACCGCCATGACTCTTGCATCTTGGTATTTCATCAACCGCGCCAACCGCTGTCGGTATCGATCGGCATCCGGAATGGCATGCACGAAACGGTGCGGACGTTTTTGTTCATTCCAGTGAGGCCTTCCTGAGGAAAAGCGAGCTCGAACTTCCAACGGCGGACGAAACACCATCGCACCGGAAAGCGGCCCTTTCGCCAAAATTTGATCCCACTCAGCGTCTTCATTTTGAGCCGCGTCACTCGCTTGCTGGACCACATCTCGAAAAACCGATTCACGGATCAATCGCAGAGGAACGACATTGGGCAAACGTCCGATATGTTCCCAGTCGAGCCCGGCTTCTTTGGCAATTGCTAAATCGGATGCTCCATCCGCCGATAAAAGTAGTAGATGGCGGCCTGCGGTCGCCTCTGCAATGCGAGCATACAACCCCATCAGCTCATTGGTTCGCCACGCATCAAAAGAATTTTTCCCATCGCCAGCGATCCAAGCGGTTGCTTTAGCCGGATCGACGGTCGCTCCGGCGGCCTGGGCCAGAAACCGCTGCTGGGTTAACGGATCTTGGGTCCATTTGCTTGGCGGCAACTGAACATAGGTCTGAGGCCCCAGATGAAGCCCTAAGCCCGCAAACGAAGCATGTTGCTGATATCGCTGTGTCAGTTCGCCAATCACCCCAACAATTGCATTTCCAACATCGGGGTGAAGTGGATTGTAATAAGGTGCCAATCCGCTTTTCGTCGCTGCTTCGATCACATAAGGCCGGCCCAGGGCGTCGACGGGCTGCAAGCCAACGTCCCCCGCAGCGATCTTTTCTTCCAAAGCCGGAAGCGGCGTCGCCAGTTCAACAGCCGGGACAATTCGCAAACCTTCCCGATCGAAAACTCGCAGCAACAATTCAAGCACATCCTTTTGAACGGGATCTTTCCCCGAAGTCGAAAAGGCTCCGTTGTCAAAGCGTGGAGTCGCGCCGATCTGTTGACTGGGATACAGCGTCCCACCTTCGCTCGATACGGTCAGGATGATCCCGTTGTATCCCGCCCACTTCAAATAGTCTGCCAAGCGACGAGCGGCAACCAAAAAGGTCTGCCAATCCTCGATGACCACGGCTCCGGCTTCGTCATAAAAACCTCGGTCGCCAAAACACTCTGCCAGTAAAGGCTTGTCCAAATACAAGGCAGCTAACCGGCCACTCGCACGGGCCTGTGCCGTCGAATTCGAGAAAGTCGTGCCGGCACTTAACAACGCAGGCCCTGCCTCGACCTGGATCGATTCAAATCGTGCGGGCTCGTTTGAATCATGGTTGGTCAAAACCAAATACGGGACCGGATCATGTGGCCAGTAAACGATCCGATGTTCGGCCCATTGTGATGTGGTGTTCGCGTCCACAGAAACCGACGTCGCGACTCCTGAATCAACTCCGATGGGAGGTAGATTGCCAGCGGCATCGGTCTGGACCACGCTCACGCCCAGCTTCATGATTTGATTGCGAGGGTAGCGGACCACGATAACGTGGGGACGTCCCATACTCTCTACCGGCAAAGGGCAAGCGTACCAAGCGTCCGGTGCCAAAACAGCGACAGGCTCTCCCGCGTGCAGCTCTTCCCCCAAAGGACCGCTGACCATCGGAGCATCGGCCGACGACAGAACACCAGGCATGCTGGGCAAAATTCGTTGAATCGTCCAAGCACGACGAAGCGGTTCGATCTTTCCGATCGTCTGAAAAGTCTTGTCATCTGGCGTAGCGGGCTGAGGAGCGACGACGACGACTTGCACCGTGCTTTCGGCAAGCGAATCTTCGCCACCAAGTCCCACAGCAGTTCCTTGCAAGATTGCCAGACCAGGCTTCCGCTGACGGACACATCTAAAATCGATATCGTAGGCACCTTCATCCGCTGGCAAGGCGAAATCAGCAACTTCGATCAAAGGCAGTTTTCCAGCTTCATCCACGTTTGCCTGCCAACGATACTCGTTGACATTCTGCCCGGTTCGCAACCGGCGGATCGTCGCAATCACTTCTAAAGAATCGCCAGCGGCAATCGTTTTTCCGGGATCGACAGATAACTGAAGCGGAGCGACTTCACCGGTTTGAAAGACCAGATGGGAGCGATCAAAATCAGCATGGATGGAATCACCATGCATCCGGCGAATGTAAACCGTTCCGACTCCGGGGATCTCTAGCGAAACCGGAGTTTGGAAGCAATCTTCCAGCGCAAAGGTTTTGGAGAGCGCTGGACCAGCGTGGTTCGTGGACTCGGGCCTCGTCACCAAAGCGTTTGCCTGCAAGGGATTTGCCTGCATCGCCCCTGCGGCGCCCGCAGTCACCTGTAACTGCAACGTCAAACGAGCGTCCGGGGATGCCTTGACATGGATATCCATCCCTCCCGATTCGACCGGACCTCGCGGCGCAAAAATCACGCGGCGGCCCTCATCGCTAAGCCGTATTGCTCCCGTCGTTCCTGCGGCCAAACAGAGGTTTCGAGGGGCGCTGATAACGCCTTGTTCGACATCCAGCGTCGAAGCAAACTGCAATGGTTGAGAGAGCGACCAAGTCACCCGTAACCGGGTGGCTCGTTCTGGAGAACTAGCAACTGCGGGGCGTGAGGCCGCACAGACCAGCATCAGAACAACAACCAACCACCACGCTCCACGCATGGGAGCCGGTTGGATAGCATCGCGCAACGGACGTCCGTGTCCGAACATGAGATTAGATTCCTAGCACTTCACAAGAACAATAATTCGCGATCGTACGCCTGCTGACAGCCAGAAGTAAAGCCAGATTTGAACCTAAAAACAGCGGTTTACCACAAATCCGACCGTTCAGTCCTCCCGGCGATCCGTTTGTCCCCCTCCCCGCCAAGGGGATCTGGAGGGCTCCAGGGCAAGCTAGCAAAATCGCTCGTCCCCAGGGGCTCTAGCGGGATCGGCTTCCATCGCCAGACGACCTAAATACCGGTCAGTGTCCCCGTTCCGTTGGCAAAACGATCGGTTTCTAAACCTAAGTGCTGCAGTTGGCTGACAAAGAGATTCGCCAGTGGTGGTCCTTTTTGAGGATCGAAGGCCAAATGCTGCCCGTGCTGGAATCGACCACCGGCGGCGATGATTGGCAGGTTCGAATTATTGTGGCTGGAGGCATTCCCGAGGTTGGATCCCATCAAAATGGATGTTTGATCTAACAACGTGTGCTCGCCCTCCCGAACTCCATCCAGTTTCCCTAGCAATTCACCAAACAACTTGAATTCCTCCAATTCAATGATTGCTAGCATCTCCAGCTTCTCTGGATCCCGTCCGTGGTGGCTAAGGTTGTGCCAGCCATCTTCGACACCGGGCAAACTGACCACCTCATTGCCGCCGGCTCCAAGAAAAGTAATCAGCCGAGTCGAATCGGACTGAAACGCAAGGAAAATCATCTCGTACATCAGCCGCATCCGACCGACAAAATCAGCTCGATCTTGCACATCGGTGGGCGGTTTCTGATCGATGATCGGCTTGGGCCGCTGTGCCCAATCTTCGGCTTGCACCAACCGCTGTTCCAGTTCACGGACGCTGGTCATGTACTGATCCAAAGTCTGATTGTCCTGACGACTGGCTCGTTTGGCGACCTGAGCGGTTTGATTTCGCACCAGATCCATCACGCTCTGGCCGTCTTTGATTCTTCGCAACTGAGTCGCTTGTTCCTCTTTTGTCCCTTCTAGAAAGAGTTTGGCAAACAATCGCGAAGGGCGGGTTTCGGATGGAATCTGCACTCCGGACCGGGTGTACGACAGACCCGAACGATCACTGGCCAGCGTTAGCGAAGAGAACCTCGTTCGATAACCAATCTGTTCGGCTGCAAACTGATCGACAGAAATCGTGTTTTTAAAACTGGGGTGTCCCGGATGCGGCGCCGCTGTCAGAAAACTTTTCTCTGCAGGATGCCCGCCATCGACGTCGGGGTGCATCAAGCCTGAAACAACCGTCCACTTGTCCCGGTATGGCTGCAACGGTTTCAGATACGGAGTGACCTCATATTCGCGTCCGGATTTGGTGGGGAAAAGGTTGGGCGTATGAATTCCAAGCGGAGCCCCGATGGCAAGCATCCGTCGCACATCCAAATCAGCCGTTTTCGGATCGTCGTCCTGGGGCGAAGCGGCTGCCGCGTTGACCGCGGGGGACCGGGTCATGCATTCCAACATCGGCAGCGCGACGCTGATGCCTCCGGCGCGAAGCACCGTACGACGTGGCAATGATTTCTTCATTTTGGATAACTCCACCGACTAAGGAATCGACAACGGCGCTGGCTTTGTCCCCTCCTAAGGGTCGACAAACCCTGGGCTGTTGACCACGGACTTCACTAACGACTTTAAACCATACGGCTCTGCTTTCGACTGCGTGACCAACGCTTCGATGGTCCCTTGATCGGCAAGCGTAACCGGCCGCCCTGTTCCATACACGAACAACTTGGCCGCTAGCGAGGTTGCGATTCGCTGTGGGTTTAAAGCCAACATCGCTCGGAAATTTTGGAAGCCATCAACCGTTTGTTCCGAGGGCAATGATACCGACGAGATCACCGGCGGCCCTTTTAAATAGCTGAGCTTGGGGCCGCTGATTTTTTCGCCCTCACCAATGGAGCGATAAAAATCCCGATGCCCACCGATGGCATCAAATTCCTCCAGAGCAAACCCTGGCGGGTCGATCCACTGATGACATTTCGCACAAGATTGGTTCCCGCTATGCAGTCGCATTTGTTCGCGAATGGTTGTGGCCCCGCGAATATCCGGCTCGACTGCGGGGATCCCTGGCGGCGGTGGCGGCATCACCTGCCCAAGCAAACCGTCCAGAACCCACAAACCACGTGTCACTGGCGAGGTCGTCGTTCCGTTCGCTGTCACTTTTAGCAGGCTTGCCTGAGCAAGCACGCCGCCGCGAACGCTCGTTTTCGGCAACGCGACCTTTTCGTAATTCTCATGTCCACGAAGGGCAGGGTTGTCCTTCAGAGAGAGGCCATAATGCCTAGCCAAACGTTCATTCAAGAAAGTAAAATCGGAATCAACGAACTGCTGAACACTTAGGTTCTCATCAAGCACATGGCGAAAGAATCGCGTTGTTTCTTGCACCATCGCTTCTTGGAGCAGCGGATCGAATTCGGGGTAGAGTTTCGTGTCGGGCGTTGTATCTTCGATTTCCCGCAATCGGAGCCACTGGCCGGTAAAATTCTGGACGAAATGCTGACTGCGGGGATCTTTTAACATCCGATCGACTTCCGCATTCCGAACCTCTGGGTCGATCAATCGATTGGCTGCAGCCAGCTTTAACAACCGGTCGTCGGGCATGGTCGACCACAAGAAGTAGGACATCCTTGAAGCAAGGTTGTACTGCTGGCACGTTTGCCGAGCACTGGGACCGGCGGCGACGGGGGGCTGATTGAGAAGTAAAAACTGAGGCGCACAGAGGACTGCGGTAACGCCCGAGCGGACGGCTTGTTCGAACGTCCGGCCCGCCTCCAAACGATCAAGCGTCAACTGCACAAACGGCTGCATTTCTTCATCGCTTACCGGACGGCGAAATGCGCGGGGGATCAGATCGTGCAGGATCCGCTCAGCGTCTTGCCGGGGTTGCGAAGAATCGACCACATGCCGCTGAACACCTTTGCGATGCCTCATCCAAACCGTTTCAGCGGGAACCAAAGATATTGAATCGACATCGCCGAACAGACGCTGCTGAGCAAGCGAAGGAAAATCTTGATCAAGCGGTCCAGTGGTCTCTGCCCAGGCAATGGCCACCCCAGGACGAGGTTCATGCTTATCGCGGTAAGTGATGTGTTCGGGCCAAATACGAGGCAGCACATGGATCGAATGGCCTTCTTCTATCGGGGAAGTGAATTCGATAATCCGAGGCTGTTCGGCTGAACCGGTGACGTCAAAGATACCGATGAAGCGACGGCTTTCCGTTCCAAACAGGCTGCCCACATAAACCGCGACGGCCAACGTTCGATCACTGGGATCGATAGGCCACACCGCTACGCGACATCGATACACCCCATCTTCAATCGGATGCACGGGATCGACACGAGCCGGCGGCCACCCCGGAGTGAACTTCACCAGCGCTCCATCGACTTCGATCACGCCCCCCTTTTTCTTTTTCACCGATTCTTGATTGTCGTTCACATCCAACAAGCGGACATGGCGTGTTTCCACGGGAAGTGGCTCGATTCTGCGGATGACGCTGTCAAAAGCGTGATTCGCCGCTTCCAAGTATTGCTCCATCAAGACCGACGAAATGCTTAACCCGTCGGCGACGTTGTCAAATCCCTGAACGCTTCCGTCCTCGGGCAACAGATCGACCAGCGAGGCATCGATTCCCAGCAGATCACGAACCGTGTTTTCGTACTCACGGCGATTCAATCGGCGGAGCGAGGCATAGCGATCGGCGGGAAGTTGGGACGCGTGCTCCAGGATCGCCGCTTGAAATCGAGCGATTTCGTTTTCCTCGGGGCGTTCTTCACCTTTGGGAGGCATCCGTTGCTGAAGGATTGCCTCGCGAACCTGCTTCCAAGCGGACAGGCCCTCGCTTGAAGGATCCGCACCGGCTAGCCCAACCAAGTCCAACCCCGCTTCTTTGGCATCCGAATCATGGCAGGCCGAGCAATGTTTCGTCACAAACGACTGCAAAGTAGTTTTCGGCGTAGCCGCGATCGAAACGTCCGGACAAGAAATGCAAGCAAGCAGCAACAGCGTTACCTTGACGAACGGCCGCCGAAAGAAGTCATCAAGAACCATGGTTTTTCAATTGTCCGGTTGCTGCAGAAAAGGGCTGCGACTAGCCCCTCATTCTAACCAGCCCCATCGGGCACATGGGAAACAACTCCCAAAGGGTTTCGCTGAAAGTCAACCGTTTGGCATTGACCGGAAGGCCTCCGGATCGTTACCTCCTATTCTTTAATGCTTTTCGCCAGAAAACCAAAAACCTTTCCGTCCTTATTCCGTTTGCCTTAAATTCTGGGTGGAGGAGTCCAATCGTGAACGATCCTCGGCGTCCTTTCGCCCTTCTGCAATCGGTACGCCTTTGGGCGTGCGGAATCCTACTCGCGTTTCAAACACTGCTCAGCGGACAACAATCGACGCTAACCCCGCAGACACAACTGGCCCCTGTGGCGCCTCGAAATACCTACGCGACGCCCGCTCCTCCATCCAGCACGCTCGGCAGCCCCATCTTCGACCCGTACCAAACGGGTAACGGAGCGGGCAATTTGCGCAATGTTTCACCTCCGCCGCAGTTGCCAGCCACGGGAGACCAGAGCGGTTTCGGATCGTTCTTCTCGGACATCGGAGCTCCTTTTGGTGCTCCCGCTGCTGGGACCAGCAGCTACGGAGCCCCCGCCCCCGGGACCTCCACTTTTGGAACCTCTCAACCGCCTGGAGCTCCGGCCTTTGGCGGCGGGGCTCCCGCGGGATACTCGGTAACACCCCCGGCGTACGCGCAGCAAAATCCACAAAGCGGTTACCCACAAACCTATTACCCACCTTCGGCCTATCCGAACAGCGCCCCCACCACGATGTTTCCCAACGGAGTGTTTGGCCCTGGTGGGATTTCAACGGGAAGCGGCTACGGAACGACCAGCCCCTACGGAATCCCTGCACCGCTGCGATTATTCCAAGGCCCCCGCGCCCGCTATGCTTGGCTGGGTGGAGGCGATAGTGCCGATGATTTGGGGATCAATTCAATCGACACTTCGATTGCGATGGCATTCCCGAATTTCTGTTACAGCAACCAGCCCCTGTATGTGTTGCCCTCGTTTTCGCTCCATATGTTAAGCGGTCCCAAAGGGGCGTCCGGCGGGAACGCCGATTTACCAGGCAGCGTTTACGATGCGTTCGTTGACTTTGGTTGGAAATCCGACCCGAATCAGTTGGCAGGGCTCGACCTAGGCTTGCGTCTTGGCGTTTTCACCGACTTTGACACGATGGATTCCGACAGCTTTCGGATCGCGGGGAAAGCGTTGGGCGTTTTTCAGTTGTCGCCGACGGCCACCATCAAAGCGGGTGCCATCTACACAGGTCGCAACCATATCAAACTGCTCCCCGCCGGTGGGCTGCTGTGGCAACCGAATCCTTACTCGCGATACGACATCACGTTCCCCAGCCCCAAACTATCGCACTACATTCGCACCGTTGGGGTCTACGATAGTTGGTGGTATGTGGCGGGACAATTCGGAGGTGGCACCTGGACCGTGGAACGGGCCGCCGGAGGAACCGATTCGGTTGACATGAATGACTACCGCGTCCTGCTTGGTCTGGAATGGGGACGCAGCGATCTGATTCGCATGGGTCGCCGTACCGCGTTTGCAGAAGTCGGCTACGTTTTTGGACGTGAAGTCGAATACAAGTACAATCCGGCTGACAATTTTGACCCCAACAACACCTTTCTATTGCAAATCGGGTTCGGGTACTAAACCGCTGCTGCAGCCAATAAGGCGGCAGCGACTTGCAAGTCTTCGGGCTGGGTGATTTTCAAATTCACGGCCGACCCCGGAACCATTTCAACCGCGACTCCACTGCGTTCCACCAATTGAGCATCATCGGTAACGGGTCGTCCTTGCCAGCGATCGTATGCAGACTGCAACACTTCGGTTCGGAAGACCTGTGGAGTGAGCGCTTCCCAAAGGTGTTCGCGACTGACCGTTACACAGCCGGCCGATTCGGGCGTTTGACGCTTTAAGGTGCCGCGAACGGGAGTCGCCAACAGAGCCGCCCCCGACTTCCACGCCGCGGCGATGACGGCCGCGATATCGGCATCGGGGACCAACGGTCTGGCCGCATCATGAATCGCCACCATGGGAGATTCCGCCGCTAACCGGAGACCTTCGCGGACGCTATCGGATCGCTCCTGCCCGCCTGCACATAAAAGGACGCCCAGCCGCTGCAGCGTTTCACGTTCAAGGTCCCACAGCGGCTGATCTTCATCAGCGATCGCGATGATGATCGGCCCCACCGCAGGCGATCGTCGCAGGCGTTCGACCGCATGCTGCCAAACCGGCCATGCCCCTAAACGAGCAAAGACCTTTTTTTCGCCAGCCTTCGAAAATCGACGGCTTTGACCGGCAGCTGGCAAAATCGCAGCAACCGATCCGGCAGGTGGAACAGGCAAAGAATTCATTCAAATCCGATTGTCAGAAAAGAAGTAAGTGCTGCACTCGCTTCACCCTTCCTTTGGAGCGTGAAGTTGTACAGGGCGATTGATTTGCGCGATCGATTTGCGTAATTGATTTGCGCGATCCGTTCGCCCCGTACGAAACCAACCGGTTTACCGGCGGGCTGCGGCATGTTTCAGTGACAGCCAAGCGGCGTCTTGCTGACTACTTGCCACGCACTGTTGGATGAAGAACATACCTTCGACGCCGTCATAGACGTTCGGATAAATGGTATCCCGTTTTTCAAACGACTTCCCTTCGGCCCGCTCGATCATCGCGTCAAATGCCGAACCGTAAATATTTGCGAAGGCTTCGAAAAAGCCTTCAGGATGGCCGGCCGGCAATCGGCAGGCTGCGGCCCCCGCTGGCGTCATGTAGGGAGCGTTTGGATCGCGAGTGTAGATCTTGTGCGGCTGGCCATTGGCCCGCACGTACATCTCATTGGGATTTTCTTGTCGCCACTGCAAGGATCCCTTAGTCCCATCAATTTCAATCAGCACATCATTTTCGCGGCCATGGCTAATCTGCGAAGCGGTGACCGTTCCCAGGCATCCATTTTCGTAGCGGATCACGGCGGTCCCATAGTCATCGAGGGCCCGTCCAGGAACAAACGTTTTCAGATGGCAACTGATCTGGTCGGGAAGCAGCCCGGTCATATATCGCCCGAGGTTGTACGCGTGGGTGGCAATATCGCCAAAAGCCCCAGCCGCACCACTCTTGGTCGGATCGGTTCGCCAAGCCGCTTGTTTCTGGTCTTCGGCCTCGATTTTGTCGCGTAACCAACCTTGGATGTATTGGACTCGAATCGCTTGGATTTCGCCCAGATCTCCATTCTGGATCATCGCTCGAGCCTGGCGGATGAGCGGATAGCCGGTGTAGTTATGCGAAACGGCAAAGACGACGTCGGACGCTTCGACCGCAGCCTGCAATGCTTCGGCTTGAGCCAGATCAAAAGTCATCGGTTTATCACAAATCACATTGAATCCCGCTTCAACCGCCTCTTTGGCGATATCGAAATGCGTGTGATTCGGAGTCGTGACACTCACAAAATCGATCCGCGTGTCATCCGGCAGTTTGCTTTCCGCCTCGAACATCTCCTCGTAGGACCCGTAGGCTCGATCAGGATCGATGTTGTAGTCGGCCGCCCCTTGCTTGGCCCGTTCGGGGTTGCTTGAAAGGGCTCCCGCAACAACCTCGGCACGATTATCAAGGCAGGCCCCAATCGAATGGACACGCCCAATAAACGAACCCGGTCCGCCTCCGACCAAGCCCATGCGAAGTTTGCGGTTTAGAGGAGCATTCACGCCCATGAGGAATCCTTGCATTAAGTGCCAAAATTTCAGGTCAATTCAAGTTCCAATCGTAAAGTTCCACGCGATCGCGTACAATCAGAGGTAGACTTTTGTTTTGAAACAAGCTGGTCTGAAATGCAAACAATCAACAATGCAACCAATCGCGTGGAGTCTGATTGATGGAACCAATGAGAACCTTGAAAAGCATCGATAATTCGACAACCTGTTGCCGTCCGCTAAAGCGAGCGATCGTCGGTGGCCTGGGCTTGGTGTTGGCTGGGGTAATTTTTGTTGGCGGATTGTGGATGGGGCGTCAGCAGTCGGCTCCGGGCTTTAATCCGGCGCCTCTGATGCTGGATGCAACCGCAAGCGACACCAACGGCAGTTTCACGATTGCTACGGGAGCCGTCGGCAAGTCAGCAGAAGGCTTGTTCATGCTCGATCACGAATCGGGTTTGTTGCAGTGCCACGTCATTTACCCACGCATTGGGCGAATGGGTGCTTCGTTCGCAACCAATGTAAAAGACGTTCTTCCTGGTGGCGGGAAGGGTGGCGGCTACATCATGGTGACCGGACTGGCTGAATTTCCAGGCGGATCGAACCAACCGTTAGGAGCGGGCGCAGTCGTCTATGTGATGGACACCTCTTCAGGCGCGTATGCGTGTTATGGCGTTCCATTTGACCGAGTCGCTGAAAATGCTGGGCGTCCGCAGCAGAATGCACTTGTGGTCCTAGCGACCGGCGAAGCTCGCCAAGTGGTCGAACGGGACAACCTCCGATAACGACTCTCTCGTAGTCAAGCTCCAAATTGGTTTCTTGCCAAAATTGTTCGAGGTTAGAAGACACGGTGCCGTTTGCACCGTTTCTTCGTGATGTTTCCGCCGTGCGGCGCGGCAATGGTTTTTTCGCGTTCGGGGCTCGGGGTGTCGAAGAACATCCTTAGAACCCCGCACTGACGAATGACGTTTGCCTCTTGAGGTCTTCCCAAATCATCAGTCTTCGCCGCGATCACGTCCTGCCTACAACCGGCACCTCGTGAGAGCCTTCCACAATCCGAGCCTTCGGTTGTTGTGGTCGCGGCCGTGAGCCCTGATGCCTCGCCTTAGTGGCAAACGTCATCGTCATGCGGGGGTAATTCATTGCTTCCCTTTGCCCCTTCCCAAAGGACGTACGATGTCCAAAAAAGACACGTTTCGGGTCGTTACCCGTGCTGAAGATGGTTCCCTGCTGATTCGCGACTACCCAACAGTCGATCCACTTCTCCAGTCGCACACCCAAATCGGCATCGACGACTGCAGCACCGACCTCGCCCTTCGCGGAATGCCAATCTTTCGCGGTCTTGTCGGCCCGATGCCCGAAAACAAGAACATCGTTCGCTACGAATCGCCTCAAGTCTTTGAAGCGATGACCAAAGAGTGGACGGCCAAACCTAATCGCAAACGTGCCCGGCGAAGAACCGCCAAGCCAGAAGGCATCGAAGCCGTTGCCGAAACCGTCAGCGAAACGGTTTAATCCGGGCAACCGCATCAGGCCGCCTTCTTTACCTTCATGCGGCCGGTTTTCAAAGCGGAGCGGCGAGAGCCGCCCGTAATCGCGCGATCTCCCCCAACCGACAAAGGCCGGACGGCTAAGAAGGGGCGGTGCATTGTCTTCCTAGCGGAGCGGCGCGAGCCGCCCGGCAATCGCGCGATCCCCCACTCCCAAAAAGGCCGGACGGCTTGCGCCGTGCCGCTAAGAAGGGTGACGCGAGCCGCCCCGGCAATCTTGCGGTTTCCGCTAAGAAGGGTCGACCAGACTTCCCCACCAGTCTTTTCCTGGTTGGAAATTTTCTTCGAGGTACTCGGCGTGCTTTCGTTCCAGCCGAGGCAACTGCATCGATTTGATCTGACGATGCCATTGCTTCTTTTCGGCTTCGTCGAAATTTGGGTTTGCCTGGGGGATCTGAGCCCCGACCGACTGCAACCAATCTTGCAATTTTTTGCTCATCTGTTGCACCCGAGGCCGATTCTCCGCTGCGACATCCGTTTGCTCGCTGGGATCTTTGCGAAGATTGTAAAGTTCGTCACGTCCATCTTCGTAGTAGTGAATCAGCTTCCATTCATTCTGGCGAAGAATCGATGAAGGCTCACCACCCTGGTTTCCATAATGCGGGTAATGCCAATAGAGTGGCCGCTCCGCAATATCGCCTCCACTTAGCAACGGTTTTAAACTTTGCCCATCCGCATGCTGACCGGGCATCAGTGGTACCCCTGCAAGGTCCAGTAACGTGGGGTAGAAATCGGCTCCAGTGACCGGCACATCGCTTACAGCCCCCGCCTCTGTTAAACCGGGAACTCGAATAAAAAAGGGTTCCCGAATCCCTCCCTCCCATTGCCGTCCCTTGCCGCCGCGAAGTGGCAGGTTGCTGGTACTGTAAGCATCGCCCGACGAAACACCTCCATTGTCGGAAGTGAACACGACGATCGTATTTTCATCGATCCCCAATCGTTTCAACGCGGTCAAAACCCGACCTACCGCATCGTCCATCGATTCGATCATCCCTCCATAGATCGGGCAATCTTGGACCTGCCGAACCGGTAAAGTTCGATCGATAAGAAAGCGAGATTCTGGATCGTCTGCCTGCTTGGCTTTCTGCTGGTACTTCGACCACAACGGTTGCGTCGTTTGGATCGGTCCATGCACGCTGTAGAAAGAAAGGAACGCGAAAAACGGCTGCTTGTTTTCCTCCTGAACCTGCTCGATAAACGTGACGGTTTCGTCCGCCAAACGTATTGGCAACGATTCTCCGGCAGGACCGTCACTCAATTTTGGATTTTTGTAAGGAGAGAAATATCCACCCGGTGGGCTGCCTCGATGGTGTCCGCCGGCATTGACTTCAAAACCATGGTCTTCCGGGAACGACCCCTTGTCGCCCAAATGCCATTTACCGGCAAAAAAGGTTCGATAGCCCGCTTCCTTAAAAGCTTCCGCAATCGTTGTCTCTTCTTGATTCAATTGGTGCTGGTATTCAGAGGGCAGGATTCGGTCATTCCGCTTCCATTTCGTTCCAGACGCCGCCCCGATCCAGTCGGTAATTCCGTGTCGAGCCGGAAATTTCCCCGTCATAATACTCGCCCGCGAAGGACTGCAGACCTGACAGGTGGCGTAACCCTGCGTAAAACGCATCCCCGATTCGGCTAGGCCATCCAGATGCGGACTTTCATAAAAACTTGAACCTTCACCACTCAAGTCCCGCCATCCTAAATCATCCGCCAGAATGAAAAGAATGTTTGGCCGATCGCTCCGGTCGGCTGGCGCTGCACAACTTTCGGTCGCCGCCCCAAAACAGTGAACAAATACCGTCAGAGCAAAAACGGAAAGAGCCGAAAAAGGTTGCAAGGAACGACTGGGCGATGGGGAGGATTCGCTCAGCCGATGACAAACATTCAATGAAAACATGGGCGTCGAAAAAATCATGGTCAAAAGGAAAGGCTTGGCAAACAATCAGTCAACAAACACAAACTCATTGCAATTGAACAACGCCAAGCAGAGATGAGCGAGCGGAAGATTGGGGTCGTTTCCAGCCAACGGATGATGCTGATTCCAAAAAAGATCCACATCATCATAATCTGCCAGAGTTGGTTGACGCCCCAAGATTCGCTGGAACGCGACAGCAATTTGCTCGCGAGGCTCCTCCTGTTCCGCCGCGATCGATGCGGCAAGTTGATTGGCTATTTCAAACGAGAAGCTTGAATTCAGCAGATGCAGCGATTGAGGTGCGGTGGTTGATTTTCCCCGCTGAGGGCAACTGACATTTGCACTGGGACGATCGAAAACTTCGAAAATGGGGTAACGCAGATTACGACGGGCAAAAACATACAAGCTGCGCCGCTGATGTTCGCCCACATCTTCCGTCACATCCCACTGTTTCTTAAGCAAGGTTTCGAGCAATTCCTGGGGCAGCGGAGGCCGCACGCCCGGGCCCCCCGTATCGAAGGACAAACCGCCCGCGGAAAACAACATCGCGTCTCGAATCGCTTCCCCCTCCAGTCGCCATCGCGTATACCGCGAAAGCAACGCACCGGATGGATCCCGTTCAAGTGACCGCTGCCAAGTTGCCAGTTCCACATCCGATCGGTCCGCCGGCAAAAAACTTCGCTGTCGGTAGGTTGCCGAGGTCACAATCTTTTTATGAAGAGCCTTCAGACTCCAATCCTGCTCGATCAAATAGTCAGCCAACCAGTCAAGCAATTCATCGTGGCTGGGGTACTCACCGGTGACCCCAAAGTCGCTTGGCGTGGTCACGATCCCCTGTCCGAAATGGTACAGCCAAACACGATTGACGATCACTCGCGCGGTCAGCGGATTCCTGCTATCGACAAGCCACTTTGCGAACTCGGTCCGCAGCCCCTTGCTCTTGTCGGTTACCGTAGGCTGAAAATCCGCAAGGTCTTCGGCGATCACTCTCAACACGCCCGGTTGGACTTTGGGGCCAGGGCGGCGGAAATCCCCTCGCAACATTAAATGACTTGGTTTTGCGAAAGCGGGGTCCTCTTGAAACACCGAAAGCGACACGTTCTTTTTCAAGCGAATCGCAGGCCGAAAAATCGCTCGCAATCGATAAAAATCAGCCTGGCTAATCGAATCGAATTTGTGGTCGTGACACTGTGCACAGCCGACCTGCAAACCCAAAATCACTTCACCAACCGTCGAGACCATTTCGTTTAAGACCGTATGCATCCGTTCTTCGGTCAAATTGATATCTGGCATATCGGGCCCCGACAAACAAAACCGCGTCGCCGTGACCGCGGAATCATCGTCCGGCGAAATCTCGTCTCCAGCCAACTGCAACGTCAAGAATTCGTCGTAGGGCATGTCCGCGTTCAACGCCGAAACCACCCAGTCACGATACTTCCAAGCTTCGCCGCGGACTTTGTCATGTTCAAATCCATCGGTTTCGGCAAACCGTGCCAGATCAAGCCAATGCTGCGCCCAGCGTTCACCGTATCGAGGCGACCCCAACAGACGATCAACCAAACGCAGATAAGCCGCTGGATGCGGATCGGTTACGAAAGCTTCGATTTCCTCCGCCGTCGGCGGCAGCCCCGTAAGGTCGTAGCTCAAGCGACGAATCAAATCCCGTTTCGTCGCCGCGGGCTGAGGCATTAATTCAGCTCGCTCCAGTTCTCGATAGACAAGGTCATCAATCTCATTAATCGCCCAAGGATGGCGAGGATGTCCGGAAAGGTCGACTTTCAGCCGAGGCAAAAAGGCCCAGTGCTCTCGGTCCTCGGCCGTGATCGGAAGTTCAACGTAGTCAGGTTCGGTCGCCGGTTCTTCCGCAAATCCAATACCCGAAAAAAGGGCAAACAGGCTGCACAGAAAACCGCACGCCCAAAAACGCGGAATCGCACAACCGGCCATCAGGAATTTCCTATCAAAGCATGAACCACTTCCGCATCACTAGGCCCGGTCAGACGCTTATCCAGTCCGTTGTGCAAGAAGGTCAGATCGTAATGATCTACTCCCAGCAAATGGAGCAACGTCGCGTGAAAATCACGCACAGGAACTTTGTCGGTAACAGCTCGCAATCCAATATCGTCGGTCGCACCGTAAGCACGTCCCCCTTGGATTCCGGCGCCTGCCAGCCAAGCACAATAGCCCCATGGATTGTGGTCTCGTCCCTTTCCCTGCTCACTCATCGGCATCCGTCCGAACTCGCCGCCCCAGATCACCAACGTATCTTCGAACAGTCCGCGTTGTTTCAAGTCGGCCAATAATCCAGCGATCGGTTTGTCGGTCTTCTGGCAGTACTCGGAATGATTTTTATCGACGTCGGCGTGAGCGTCCCATCCATTGGTGTCCCCCGAATACAGCTGCACAAACCGAACCCCACTTTCAATCATCCGGCGAGCCAACAAGCAACGTTGACCGAATTCCTTCGTTTCAGGCCGGTCGATTCCGTACATCTGATGCGTCGACTGGGTTTCGTCCGCAAGGTCAACCAGCTGCGGCGCTTCGGCCTGCATCTGGAAAGCCAGTTCGTAGGCTTTGACCCGCGAGGCCAATTGATCATCGAAATCTCGATTCTGCAAATGCCTTTTGTTCAATGAATCGATCAGTTGCAGGTCGATTCGCTGCTGTTCCGGTTGAACGCCCGGCTGCGGGCGAAGATCCAGAATCGGAGTTCTCCCCGGACGCATCGTGACGCCCTGGTAGGCAGCCGACAAATACCCGCTTCCCCAAGCCGGCGGCCCTCCTTTCAGACCGCCCCCTGGATCAGGCAGAACGATAAACGCTGGCATGTTTTCATTTTCGGAACCCAAACCGTAAGCGACCCAGCTCCCCACACTAGGGTTGCCCATCAGGACGCTGCCGGTGTTCATTTGATAAACCGCCTGCGGATGGTTCACGCTCTCGCCATGCAGCGAACGAACCACACACAGATCATCCGCATGTTCGGCGGTATGCGGTAAAAAATCGCTAATTTCCAGCCCCGATTTGCCACGCGGCCGAAACGGACGCAAAGGTGCCAACAACGGATTCTTGGCGACATTGCGGCGGGTCATCACATTGCCAAAACTGTCAGGCAACGGTTTGCCGCTGTGCTTGATCAACGCCGGCTTCGGATCAAACAGATCGACGTGGCTGGGGCCACCATGCATGAACAACCAAATCACACGTTTGGCGCGAGGCTGCCGAAGAACCGGTTTCGGTTTGGCATCCGCCAGCGTCGCCAGCGCCAACATCCCCGCTCCACCACCCGCTCGAGCGAGAAAGTCACGTCGCAAACTTTCTCGAGCAGGATCGGGCATTTTTGAGTTGGGAGTTTTGAGTTGGGAGGTGGGAGGTGGGAGACACGGAGACACGGAGACACGGAGAGCTGTTGTTTCCTGACGATAGCAGTCCTTGCTGTACAATTCAAGAAATATTGAGGTTTTCAGGTTTGATGGTGCCTCTTTGCTTGCGTGTCTGGGAACTCTGTTTGCACCTGCGCGCTTTTATGCCCCGTTACTCTGAATCTTGCTTTCGGTAGGTTTTACGTGACTGGGCGTAGGCTTCTGAATCGGGCAGCTCCACCGTCTCCGGTGCAGCATCCTGCATCAACTTTCGCAAGAAGGGACGACACCAGCCACAACCGGTGCCGGCTCCGAAACATTCGCTCAGCTGACTTGCTACCTTGGGCTTATGCAAACGAATATAGTTGACCACTTTTCGCTTGCTGACATGAAAGCAGAGGCACAGCTCGTCGTCATCTTTCATCATGCATAATTCCCCGTTGCCAAAGCGATTGCGATCCGGCAACCGTCCAAATAGTCTGGAATATCTAACCGTTCTTTTTCGGTATGGACATTTCGCTGGCCGCACCCCAGCGTGACGGCTTGAATACCGTGCAAGAACATCCAGTTGGCATCCAGCCCTCCGTTGGAAATGGTCAGTTGCGGCGAACGACCAACCGCCTCCAGCGCCGATCGGGCAGCACGAACCGACGCCGCCGATTCGTCCAGCTTAAACGCTTCATAATCGACATGCGATTCGAATTCGACACTGCCCGATTCTCCGGCAGCGTTACAAACCTCTGCAGCCGCTTTTTCGCAGGCATGCCGGATCGCGGCAACGATGGCGTTTCGGACGGTGGGATCATGGCTGCGGGCTTCAGCGCGAAGCAGCACTTTGGGCGTCACGACATTGGTTGCGTCTCCCCCCTGAAAAACTCCGATGTTTGAACGGCCCTGGCCGCCGTCGGGGCGTTCCACCTGTCCCAGCCACCCCTCGTCATACAAGCTGGCAATCGCTTTGCTGGCCATCACGATCGCGCTTGCGCCGTCGGCTGGGGCGACGCCGGCATGAGAAGCGATACCGCGAAATTCGATCGCCATTCGTTCCCCTCCGATAGCGCCGATGGTCAATTTTTCGACCGTTCCCCCGTCAAAATTAATCGCGCGATCATGAGCCCCAATTTTGGTGGCATCCATGTTCCGCGATCCTTCCAAGCCGATTTCTTCCTGCACAAACCAGCAGAGCGTCAGCGGAGGGACGGGGGTTTCACTTGCCAGATGAGCCAGCGCCGCGGTCAAAATCACAGCACAGCCAGCTCGATTGTCGGCTCCTAGACCTGTCCCGGGGGCGGCACTATAAACCTCGTCGCCGTCGACCGTTGGCTGGCTTCCAACACAAACCGGAACGGTATCTAGATGAGCGGTCAACAGGGTGGTCGGTCCGGGTCCGGTCCCCGGCAGGTGAACAATCAAATTCCCAACCTGCCCCAACCGCCGCGTTTTCTGATGAGCATCATCAAACTGAATCGCCTGATCCGGGACTCCAGCAGCTTTCAGCCTCCGGACAATTTCCATTGCCACCTGCTTCTCATTGCAACTGGCCCCTTCGATAGCCGTCAGTTGAAGGAAACGGTCCAGTGCGGCGGTCTGATCGAACGAAGTTGGCATCAGGCAGAATTCCTGCAGAAGATTTTCAGGGTGACGTAAGGTAACAGCAAACGATACATTTTAGAGCATCCTCCTCTTTTATGCTGCCAACCGATGCCATCGCTTCCCATTGCTGACCCATCCGACGTCTCACGCCCTTCCTCTACCGCGGACGGTCGTGAGCATTTACTGAATTGGACCAGTGAACAACTGGGTGCATGGCTTTCCGAGCAGGGGCACAAACCCTTTCGCGGCCGCCAGATCTGGAATTGGATTTTCCAGAAACGAGCCACCGATTTCGACAGCATGACCGACCTGCCAGCGGCTCTTCGCACGGCTTTGGATAGCCAATTCGTTATCTTTCGCGGAAGTATCGCCAAAGAAGAGATCTCGCCGGACGGAACCGAAAAACTACTGGTACGGCTGGCCGATGGCGGAGAAATCGAATGCGTCCTGCTGATGGACGGAATTCGCCGCAGCATCTGCGTCAGCAGCCAGGTGGGCTGTGCAATGGGCTGTGTTTTTTGTGCCAGCGGGCTGGACGGCGTCGACCGCAATCTGACGCACGGCGAGATACTGGAGCAGATGCTTCGCCTGCAGGCTCGATTGCCCGACGACGAACGGCTTAGCCATATCGTGATGATGGGAATGGGAGAACCGCTCGCCAACCTCGACCGAGTCCTCCCCGCACTCGATTGGGCTCGCAGCCAAGACGGCCTGGGAATCAGTCCGCGACGCATCACGATCAGCACCGTCGGCCTTCCACCGGCCATCGACCGACTGGCGAAACAGGGGGTCCCCTACAATTTGGCCGTCAGCCTGCATGCCCCGACCGATGAACTCCGCACTCAACTGGTCCCAGTGAACCGCAAAATCGGAGTCCGTCCGGTGATGGATGCCGCGGACCGTTATTTCGAATCGAGTGGTCGTCGGCTGACGTTCGAATACGTTTTGCTGGGCGGAATTAATGATAGTGTTCGGTGTGCCGAACAACTGTCCCGCCTAATGCGAGGACGCCCCGTTTTACTAAACGTGATCCCCTACAACCCGGTCGCGGGGTTACCCTACAAGACGCCGACAAGCAAACAGACTCGAATTTTCAGGGAAACGCTGGAAAAAGCGGGGGTCAACGTGCACTTCCGACAAAGAAAGGGAAGCGAGATCAATGCGGCATGTGGACAATTACGCCGCAATCGGCAAACAGAGTCCGCTTAACCTGCGTAGAATGGAAGCAACCACCGCTTCCTTTCACTCCGCGAGTCGAGCTTGATGCCAGGCGTGACCAACCGATCGGATCCCCCCCACAAACGGCCAACCACGAAGCGTCTTGAAAACTGGGTGCGTCCCCTGCCTGCTGGGCACTGGGGTGCAGTCCGCGTCCGCGTCAGCTGGAGCCTTGTGCTGACCTGCTTGGCCGTATTGGTCGGCGGCTGGTGGTTCGGAAGCCGCCCAGGGGATGGTGATCTACCGGTTTTAGCTGGGATCGTCGCCGCCGCGATTGTTGGCAGCGCCTGCTTCCAGGCCGCTTTGCGAGTCTGGATTGCGAAAGCCTTTGGAGTCACTCCGGCAGAGGTTTCGTTGCACGCACTCGGCGGCTGGGGAGTCATCAACGCCCCTGCATTGCTCCGTTTGCAGCTGGGAATTGCGATTCCCGCCCTGACGATGTGTCTGGCCGTCGGTCTAGCCGTGATGCCTCCTCACGGAATCGGCTGGCAGGGAATTAGCTTGCTTCCACCGGAATTGACAGGGAATCTGAATGCAGCGGCCGTTTTGATCGCCTGCATTTGGGTTTTGACAATTCATGCGACGGCTCAGACGCTTCCCCTGCTGGGCTGCCACGGCCGAGAAGCATTGATCGCGGTGGTCGACCTGTTCGTCCAGCGGCATCCCACATGGTCGCGAACACGAACCGTCCGGCAAACGCTTGGGATTTTTGCGATTTTTTGGATCATGGCAGGGCTATTTATGCTGCTGTGGCAATTCACTTCGGCAGCCGACACCACCGCCGTTTCACAGCCAATCGCAAGCTGGCCATGGCCGATTTTTATCGGAATCGCTTGCTGGGCCGGCCGCCGTGCCCCGCTCCCAGCAAACATCAGCCACACGCTTCTCGCTTGCCCTGCCGATCCCGGCAACGGCTCGAAACCGTTGGAAACCCTTGGCGACCTTTCGAAAGAAGTCTCCATTCGCCAATCGTGGCAGGACTGGAAGAACCGCCGAAAACTGCAAGCGGCGCACGAGGAAGAGATCCTCGAAGCGGTCGATGCAGACCGCTTGGACGAAATCCTGGATCGCTTACAGCAAACCAGCTACAGCCAGCTTCCCAAAGAGGATCGCAAAGTCCTTGATCGAATCAGCCAGCGACTTCGCAAGTCAAACGGCGGTCACGTTTCCAAAAAATGACGATCCATCTAGAATAGCCTTCAACCTGCTTTGCACTGGGTGGCATCCTCCGTCCGGCAACCATTGACTCTACTTTTTCCCCAACGACGCATGACCATCGAACGCAATCCGACTCGCTCCGTCCGTATCGGCACCATTGCAGTCGGTGCAGGTCATCCGATCGCCGTGCAAAGCATGACGGCCACCAAGACCCAAGACGTCGCAGCGACGGCAGCTCAGGCAAACGCCCTGTATGAAGCGGGAGCAGGCGTCGTACGAATCGCGGTCGACAGCCCCAAGGATGCAGAAGCCCTGGCGGAAATTCGCAAACTAACGAAGGCCAACCTCGCAGTCGACCTGCAAGAGAATTTCCGGTTGGCCGAATTGGTGGCACCTCACGTCAACAAGATTCGCTACAACCCTGGGCATCTTTACCATCACCAAAAAGACCGTCCCTGGCAGGAAAAGGTTGAATTCATCATCAACCAAGCGAAAGCCCATGACTGTGCCATTCGGATTGGAGTGAACTGCGGAAGCGTCGACCCTGCCAAAAAGGAAAAATACGACGCGGACGATTCGATCACGCCCATGCTGGAAAGTGCTCTGGAACATTGTGCCTTCGTCGACTCCCTTGGATTCGACCGCTATGTCGTCTCCCTGAAGGACAGCGATCCCTCGAAAGTGGTTGACGTCAACCGCCGATTTGCCGAAGCACGCCCCGATATCCCACTGCATCTTGGCGTCACCGAAGCAGGGCTGCCTCCCGACGGTATCATCAAAACCAGGATTGCCTTTGAGCAGTTAATTGGAACGGGCATCGGCGATACGGTTCGCGTTTCGCTGACCGTCCCCAACAATCGCAAACCGGAAGAAATCGCCGCAGGGCAGGGGATCCTGGACGATATTGCCGCCGGTCGCGTTCGCAGCGTCGTGCAGCTGAATCCCAACGAGCTGAACATCATCAGCTGTCCAAGCTGCAGCCGAGTCGAAAACGAAGCGTTTGTTGAACTGGCCGCCGACGTCAAAGAGATGACCCGCTACGCACAACAATACGCGATCACGATCGCCGTGATGGGTTGCCGGGTCAACGGTCCGGGCGAAACCGACGACGCAGATCTCGGGCTGTGGTGTGGCCCTAAAGTCGTCAATCTAAAGCGAGGGCCTGAATCGATTGGTGCATTTGGGTACGACGAAATCCTGCCCCAACTGAAAAAGGAACTGGACCAACTGATCAGCCAACGCTGAGAATCGGCCAGATCCCCCAAACGCCCCCGCTTGGTTTTTTGAAGGATACAATAGGAATCCCTCCTAAGTTCCTCCCCTTCAGGAAACCAACAATGAAACGACTGTCTTGGCCGCCGCAACTTCGATATCCCTTAGCGGCTCTTCTCTTGCCAACCGCAATTGCATTGACAGCCCCCGCCCACTTGGCGATGGCGCAGGAAGCAACCAAATCGGCTCGGGAAACGCCCGCTTTTCAAAAAACACAAGTTGTCTCTGGCGATGCGGTCCACAAAGACAGTCGCAGTCAACCATTGACCGACCTGAACGGTCATTTTCACTTTGATCCCCCGAAAACGCTGGAAGCCTGGGAAGCGCGTGCGGAAGATCTTCGCACACAGGTACAAATCGCAACCGGCCTATGGCCGATGCCAGAGCGGACGCCATTAAATCCCGTCATCCACGGGGCGGTCGCTCGCGATGGTTTTTCGATCGAAAAAGTTTACTTCGAAAGCATCCCCGGACACTTTGTCTCCGGATTCCTCTTCCGTCCTGAAACCATTAACGGACAGGTCCCGGGAATCCTTTGCCCCCACGGACATGGTGGGCGAATGCACATGTACAGCGTCGAAGATGTCCGCAGGAAGATCACGCTAGGACAAGAGCGATTCGAAGATTCCGGTCGCAGTCCGAAATTGGCTCGCTGTGCCCAACTCGCTCGTATGGGTTGCGTTGTTTTCATCTTCGACATGATTGGGTACGCCGACAGCCAACAGCTCTCCTATGACCTGGCCCATCGCTACGGAGAACCTCGCGACCGCTATGCAGGCGGAAAAACTAGCGAAGACGGGGGCTGGGGATTTTTCACTGTTCAAGCCGAATCCCGTTTGCAATCGATCATGGGAATGCAAACTTGGAACGCCATCCGCTCTCTCGATTTCCTTGAACAACTACCCGAAGTCGATCCAAAACGCCTAGCGGTTACCGGCAACAGTGGCGGAGGAACCCAAACGATTCTACTGGGCGCCCTTGATGAACGTCCGATTGTTTCCTTTCCGAATGGGATGGTTAGCGTTTCGATGCAAGGTGGATGCACCTGCGAAAACTGCTCGCTGCTGCGAGTCGGATCCGGCAACGTTGAACTAGCCGCCCTGATGGCCCCGCGTCCTCAAGCGATGACAGCGGCCGACGACTGGACCATCGACATGATGACCGATGGCTATCCAGAACTTCAGCAGGTCTACCAACTGTATGGCAAAAAGGACAATGTGCTGTGCCGCGATTTCACCTACTTCCCGCATAACTTCAATTACGTCTCGCGGGCGATGATGTACCACTGGATGAATAAACATCTCCAGCTGAAACTTCCTGAACCGATCGTCGAAGAAGACTGGCCAGGGCTTACGGAAGAAGAGGCCCTCGTCTGGACCGATGAACACCCGGCACCAGCCGGTGGACCGGAACATGAAGAAGCGGTTACCCGTTTCCTTACCGAACAAGCCCAGGCGAAGATCCAGCCGCTACTAAAAAATGCAGCGGAGAACCCCGAGCCTTTCCAGGCGTTGGTCGGCAAAGCTTGGGAAACCATCATCGGCCGCAAATTGCCCAACAAGGATGCCATCGAATCGGACGCTGTCGAAACGATTTCGCTGAAAGATGCCAAACTTGAAAAGATGCTGGTTCGATTGACCACCCAAGACGAATCGATCCCTGTGGTCAAATTACGTTCAACAAAATCGAAGCCAAACGGGACCACCGTTCTGTGGCTGGACGGCAACGGCAAAGCAAGTTTGCTGAACGAGCAAGGTGCCCCAAGCCAGCAAGCCCAACAGTGGCTTGACCAGGGAGCCACCATCCTAGCGGCTGACTTGCTAGGACAGGGCGAATTTACCGAGGACGGGAATCCCACGCAGCAACAACGCGTGGTCTCCAATCCACGGCAATATGCAGGCTATACGTTTACGTACAACCCATCCCTGTTTGTCCATCGCGTCCACGATGTGCTAACCCTATTGGCCTACGCACAGGGATCCGGAGAGGTCATCCTCTCGGCCACATCGGGCGCCGAACCAATTGCCGCAGCCGCATTGGCGGTCAGCGATTCACAAGCGAAAGAGTTGCAACTACAGGCCAACGACTTCCGTTTTGCAAACTTGAAATCTTACCGGGACCCAGAATTCACACCGGGCGCCGCCAAATACGGCGACATGCCAGCCCTGTTGGCACTAGTAAAAAACAAAGGGATCGCAATCACACAAATCAAGTAACGCAGGCTTCCTGCCTGCAAACTTCAAAGTTTGTTGGTGGCGCTATCGCTTTCACTTGAACAGTGAAAATCTTAAAGACAGCGTCCGTCCTGGACGGACGCTGTTCACAGGCTGGCAGGCTGTGCGACAGCTTATTCGCGATGCTGTGCGAACAACCAATCATAGACTTCGGGATTGGCGAAGGTTTGCGCCCAGGAGTTGTGTCCGACGTTTGGATATTCCGTGTACTTCGGTTTTCCTCCGGCAGCCTTGATCGCTTCGATCATATCTCGGGACCGTTGGGTTTTGACGACCGTATCGGCACCGCCATGAAACGCCCAGATCGGCGTGTTCACCAACTCTGCCGCTTCCGCAGTATCTCCGCCTCCACAGATGGGAATCGCCGCAGCAAATTGATTGGGCCGTCGCTGCAAAGCATCCCAAGTTCCAAACCCGCCCATCGAAAGCCCACACGCGTAAATGCGATTGGCATCGATTGAAAACTCTTTTTGCAGTGCGTCGATCAATTCGAAACTCATCCGCATCGATTCGGAGGGTTTCTCTTCCATTTGGTGAGAATCCGCGGCCCACGACACGTTTACCCAGCGTTCTCCGGTAGGGCACTGCGGCGCAACGACAAACGCTGGATACTTGGCCATCATTTCATCGGTTGCAAAATCATCCATCCCATGGACCAACTGGCTGGTATTATTATCGCCCCGTTCACCAGCACCGTGCCAAAAAATCACCAGCGGGTAAGACTTCTTTGGATCGTAATCTTGCGGTTTCAGGATTCGATACAACAACTGATTGTCGTCGGCATCTTTGTACTCCTTTGCAGCAAAACGCTCTTTCGCTTTCTGAGCCATCGCAGCCGTGGGAATCGATATCATCGCAGCAGTCAACAAAATGAAGGGCAGGGTACGTCTCATGATTATTTCAAGCTTATTATCAAAGGGGTCGCGAAACGGGTACTCAGGCAAAGTGAATGGGCGGCATCCACGCAGATCGCCGGCGTCCATTGTAACGGAGGGTCGCTACTGCTTTTGTGCGGCGATCCAGGCATCGATTCGCTGCTCTAAAACTGGCAGCGGGATGGAACCAACGGCGAGAACTTGATCATGAAAATCACGAATCTGAAAATCGTCCCCCAGTGCCTGCTCCGCTTTGGCTCTCAATTCACGGATTTTTAATTCCCCCATTTTGTACCCCAGCGCCTGGCCTGGCCAAGCGATGTAACGGTCGACTTCCGCCACGATGTTATGTCGACTGAGTGCGGTATTCTCCGTCATGAAATCGATCGCTTGCTTCCGGGTCCAACCTTTGTGATGAATCCCCGTGTCGACAACCAATCGACACGCCCGCCAAGCTTCCATACTCAGCCGTCCAAATTCTTGATAAGGGTCGGTGTAAAATCCCATCTCTTTCCCCAACCATTCACAGTAGAGCGCCCACCCTTCGATGAAAGCGGTGAAGTCACTGTAACGGCGGATCGGATGCAGGTCCTGCATCTCCGTCTGCAAAGCGAGTTGAAGATGATGCCCGGGAACCGCTTCGTGCATCGAAAGCGATTCCAACTGATACAGCGGCCGAGCGGAAAGGTTGTAGGTATTGATGTAGTAAAACCCAGCTCGCTTCCCGTCTGCCGACGAAGGCCAATAGTAGGCACTGGTCGTCTGCGGCGCCACATACGAGGGGACTTCGCGAATCCCATACGGAGTCCGAGGCAGTTTTCCGAAAAATTCGGGCAGCTTTCCGTCCGCTTTTTTCAGGATGTAAGCGACCTCCCGCAGGAGCTCTCCAGGCGTCTTTGCGTAGAATTGTGGATCGGTTCGCAGAAAGGTTAGGAACGCATCCAAATCGCCTTCAAACGAAACCGATTCACGAACGCTTTCCATTTCGGCGCGGATCCTAGCGACCTCCTGCAACCCGATCTGATGGACTTCGTCTGCCGAGACATCGATCGTGGTGAACCAGCGAACTCGATTGGCGTAATAGGCCTGCCCTTCGGGGAGTGCCCGAGCCGCAATCGACCCTCGACAGCCGGGCACATAATCCTCCCGCATGAATTTTTGAAAATCGCGATAGGCTGGAACCACGCTCGTTTCGATCGCATCGATTGCCTGTGCGGCAAGCGTGTCCCACTCGGTTTCGCTCATTCCGGCAGGTCGCGGATCTTTGTAGGGCTGGTACAACAATGACTCTGCGGGATCGTCCACAACATGAGGCGAAATCTGATCGTCTACCTCGCGAAGCACGACCGCTGGAAGTGTAACGCCCCGCTCAAGCCCCAATCGCAGAAGCGCTACCTGTTGCTCCGCGTAACGTCGAAAATCCGCAAGCCGTGAATTATAGTTTTCAAAATCCAACTTGGATTTTGGCTGCATGATTCGAGGAAGTTCGGGAAAGGTAATGTGGAACCCTTCACGGTTGGTAATCGGAATCAAATGGGCCGAAAACCGGACTTGGTCCAGCTGCCCTTGCAACCTCCGTTTTAAGATCTCCAGCTCGATCTTCTGCGGTCCAGGCAAGGCCTGAGCGTCCAACCCATCCAAGCGTTTCAGAAATTCGGCCCGCTGCGTCGTACGCTCCGAAATCGCTTCCACGCTATCATCGGCCAGATGATCCTGACCGCGTGGATCCGCCGCATCCGTCGCCAGCAACGGATCGGCAACCAGTTCGGCGTCCCAAACTTCGTCCAACAAATCCTGCAGCGCAGCCACATCCCTTCGGGGATTTGGGGAATTTGCTGGCTCCGCACCTTCACCGACGGCTGGAAAAAAACCGACGGCAGCCCCCAAAACCAGGCCCCCCAGAAGAAGACTCGCCTGCCCAGACGATAGCCGGCGCGGCTTCGAAAGTTGGTAAAACAAGTCAGAGATTCGAATTCTTGGGAACATAGAATGCCAGACGTAGAAAACGGAGGGGGATTCAGACGACACAGGTCAGTTTACTTCAGCCAACATGCCGGTTTACGATATACTGATGAATGCCCGAAGCGACCGGTGCTTTCAATCGGATGGATAGCGCGGCACTTCGGACCCTCTATGCTCGTGAGCCAGGCTTAAACAAAAGATGTTATCACGTTTCGGATTGCCTGTAGCCCTACTTCTGGTCGCCATCGGCCCTGGGATGGGTCAAGATCTTTCGCCCTCCGCCGAGGCGGTCCAGGCAGAAACCGACCAACAAAACGAAATCCGGCAATGGATCGAGCGTCTGGGAGACGAAAGTTACGCGGCACGTGCTCGAGCCGAAACGGAGCTCCGCCGGATGGGCTTGATGGCTTTTGATCTGCTCCACGAAGCGAGCGCCCATGAAGACAGCGAAGTCGTTATCGCGGCACGCCACTTGGTCAGTAGCCTGCAAGTGAGCTGGGCGTCCGATTCGGATTCTCTTGAAGTTCGCGAAATCCTGGCCGATTACGGGAACATTCAGAACGAGGCCGAACAGAAGACCATGCTGACACGCGTGGCTCAGATTCCCAATCGAGCGGGCTTGGCCGCTCTCTGTCGATTTGTTCGTTTCGAATCCAATCAACGGATCAGCCGCGAAGCCGCTCTGTTGGTGATGCAACAGGAAGAAGACGCCAGCGAATCCGATCGAAACCAAGCTGCCAACACAATCCTCTCTATCTTAGGGGCCAACCAACGGTCACCGTCGGTATGGCTCCGAGCCTACGCGGATGATCTGCGACGTGGCGTCTATGACGCGGAGCGATGGCAACAGCTGATCGAAAGTGAACGAACCCTCGCCGACGGGCGCCGTGACCTGCAGACCGATAACGATGCGGTTCTAGAACTGATCCGAACCTGTGCCCAGCGGGCTCTTCTTGCTGGCAATACCGAAACAGCAAACCGCTTAGCGTTGCAATCGCTTGACCTGATTCCACCTGGCCGCACCGCTTTGATCGATGCGGTCACCTGGGCCCTGGACCATCGCTTCTTTGAAGTCGTGAAACAGATGCAACAACAGAAGCCCGTCCCCTTTGAGAAGGAACCACTGTTGCTGTACGCAACCGCGGAAGCCTATCAAAACGGAGGAAACGATTCCCAAGCAGAAGCCATCGCGGCACGGGCTGTGAAACTTGCTCCTCTGCCACTGAAGGATTCTATCGAATCTGAAAAGATGACGCAGGACGATAAGGAAAACCTCGCGTTTCGCCACCGTGAGATCGCGATTTGGCTGGCAGCACGTCAACAGTTCCCATGGGCGATTCGTGAATACCAACACATCGTTGATAGACTGAACATCGAAATCATCGTTTCGGCGACGACGCGGGATGACCTGTCCAGGATGCACCAAGGACTAGGGCAGTACAAAGCCGCGATCGATGCTCTGCTGCCCATTCAAGAACGTCTACGGAAGGACCAAGAATACGAACGGCAATTACGAGGCGTCGAAATCTGGCCAACCGCGTTAGATAGCCGGATCGATTTCCTAAAGGGAAAACTGGCAACCCAGGAAAAGAAGATAGAGGAAGCTCAGGCTTTATACCGCAAAGCACTGCTTTCGTCGAAACTGAATGCGGATATCGTCATCGCCATGTTTCGCTTGCAGGGGGACGAAGAGTGGCAAAAGGAAGTGAATCGCGAGCTCGAAAAAATGACTCGAACATACGAACAATTTGTTGCGTCCCGCGAACATAACCATCGTAGAGACAACGACGCTGCCAGCAGCGAAAACTTGGCATCGGCGTTAAACCAGTATGCATGGCTGGTTGCCAACACCGCAGGCGATAAACGACAAGCGTTACGATACAGCCTCCGATCTTTAGAACTTCAACCGGACCGTGCGATGTACTTGGACACACTGGCTCGCTGTCATTTTGCGGTCGGTGAACTGAAAGAAGCGATTGCTGTGCAGACCAAGGCCGTCGCTCTGGGGCTGGGCGATCCCGACCTTATCAGCCAACTGATCGAATTTAAGGCTGCTCAAGCCGCTAACGAAACGAATCCAGAATAGTGCGAGCGGCGAATCCAATCGCAATGAGCACCGTCATTGCATGGCTGGTCGGATTGACGATGATCGTCCTAGCCGCAGCCCTCCTGCAATACGAACCGCCAGCGATTGTTCGTCTCCCTTGGCTGCAGACGGCTCTTCCGGAAACCTGTGGCATGCAACGCAATTTCGGAATCGATTGCCCGGGCTGTGGCTTGACCCGCAGTTTCATCCTGGCCGCACACGGTCGCTGGCAGGAAGCGTTGACAATGCATCCCGCCGGAACCCTGGCCTTCGCATTCCTACTGCTGCTGATTCCGCTCCGAATCTATCAAGGCATTCGGATTCAGATCGGAAGACCACCAACCAGCACAATCATTCCTGAACTGTTCGTCTTTGGTGGGCTAACCGTGACCAGCATCGTTTGGTGGGCCAGCAAAGGAATCTACCACTACTTCCTTTGATGCCCGCTGAAAGGACCCCATTTGCAACCGATCTAAGCCAAACTTTTTGCGATTTCCAACAGCCCTTCTTCGTCGCTAACGGTCGGCTGATAACGGAGCAATTTACGAGCTGCCGAGATATCAAAACTGTGATCCTTCGCCAACTGTGCGGCGACAAATCGCGTCATCGGCGGCTCGGACTTTATCCGAAACAATTTGTAGAATTTCTCAAAAGCGGCGCCCGCTTTCCAAGCGGATTCGAAACCGATCCGCTTTGTCGGCGGCGTCACGCCATGAACCTCTAAAACCTTAGCGATCCACTCCCAACAATTGACCGGTTTTCCTTGAGTGATAAAAAACGCCTTGCCTCCCGCGTCGGGATCATCCCACTGCGTCAATTGATCCAGTGCATTTAAATGAGCGGCCGCAGCGTTGGTCACATGCACCGTATCGATCATATTGTTGCCATCTCCAACGATCCGCAAACGCCCGCTTTTGGCGCGTGCCACCAACCGCGGGAACAGATGCGGATCCCCTAAACCCCAAATCAAATGGGGACGAAGAGCCGCGGTGTGCAGATCACCAGGCTGATGAGCCGCCAAAACGGCCTGCTCACCCAATGCTTTGGTCTGTGGATAAGCGCACAACCAATGCTGGGGGTAGGGAACCGATTCATCGACGTCTGTTTGATCTTCGCCGTCAAACGTTACGCTTGGGCTGCTGGTATACACCAACACTTTAACCCCGGCTTTCCGGCAGCCCGCAATCACGTTTTCGGTTCCGACCGTGTTGATTTCGTGATAGGTTTTCCACGGCCCCCAAATCCCGGCTTTTGCAGCGGTATGGATGACCGCATCGACCCCCTGGCAAGCCTGTTGAACGATCGCGGCGTTGCGCACATCGCCCTGCACCAGATCGACTCCAGCGCGTTGTAATTCGGGGTAGTCACTTCGCCCAAGCCCTTTGACCTGATCGCCGCGGCGAAGCAGTTGCTGGACAATATTGGAGCCCAAAAACCCCCCGCATCCTGTTACCAATACTTTCATCCTGATTATCCTTTTGGCAGATCGATCACGCCGTCCCAACCGGTGGGGGCGACTCGCCCGTGGCGTGCGATCGTCGCGGTCAAAAAATCCTTGGCTCGATCCTCAGCCGGCACTTCATGCAAAGCCGCAAAAGCCTCGTCCCAACGTCCCAAAATGAGTGCATCAAGAGCGGATTCATATTGCAATAGATCTCGGTTTGCAAGTGGCGACTGCGGACCTTCGGGGGGCAACAATTGGCAGACGTCAATCGCTCCACTAAATCCTGCCGGACGGACACGCACCAGCCTGCGGACCCGCGCCAAACTAGACGGAACCGAATTGCGTACGAAGTCGGCCGTCGCTTCATCGATCAGGATTTCTGCCGCTAACGGTCGGGTCATCCCTTCCAGACGACTGGCCAGATTCACGACAGGACCAAACGCTGTTACTTTCACTTGGTCGATGGTTCCGATACGTCCCGCCACGGCTCGCCCGGTGGCGATTCCAATACCACACCGAAAACCACTCATCGGGCGATTTGCACCGGTAGCGGCCGCAAGGAATTCTTCCGAAATCGCGATCGCCGCACGACAGGCTCGCCCCGGTGCATCGACCTGATCAAGCGGCCAGCCCCAAAACCCCATCGCCGCATCCCCATGGAAATCGCCGACAACCCCATCACGATCCAAAATGTGACGCGTCATCACGCCCAACGCTTCGCTCACTCGATTCAATAAATCCAGTAGATGGTCCGAAGCTTCCTCGCTTCGACGCGAAAATCCCCGCAGGTCACAAAACAGAACGGAAACATCGGCTTCCCGCGGCTCCAGCACCTGGTCGGCATCCCGTGTTGCCAGTGCCTCCATCACGACAGGAGCAAAAAATCGTCGCAACCCCGCCTGCCGACGTTGCAGCGAGCGGACCTGACGAAGGTTCCCCATCGTGGTAGCGACCAATTCGGTGAATTTCACATCATCTTGCAGGTCTAAAGGGGCCGCCATCAAAGACTGCTCGAGGAATGTCCCTCCGGTCACGTCCAACTGCCCGGTTACATACAACGCCCAACCCCGGCACGATTCTGCCAGAATCGGCACACAGTACGCCCAGTCGACATCCTCACTAGCGGTGTAAGCGCCCGCCTGACCTTCCCTCCGACCGGCTCCGCCCCACAGATGAAGAATACTCTCACCGCGTTGGACGGCGGAGCGGGCTAAGCGAGCACTAGGATTTGGAGCCTGATCAACCGTTGATCGGCTATCGTAATGAAGAACCTGAACGTCGGCCTGGTCCGATTCGCCCTCAAGATCTTCATCCACGCAGACGATTGCTACCATGGTGGCGCCCGGAGTCGCTTGCAGCATCATCCCCACCACGCGCACAAACAATTCCGAATCGGAATTGCTGCCCGAAATTAGATCGGGCAAGCGACTGAGCATATCGATTCGTTTAGGCGCGTCCCGAAATCGTTGACGACGAAGGGCTTCTCGATCAAAAGCATGCTCGGTGACTTCCAGCGGTCCGGCCGCTGGTCGGGCCGCCGTGCGACGAGCAAGCGTGAACGTGGTTCGCCCAATGACAAAATGCTCGCCCGCAGAGAGTGCAAACCGATCCTGTTCTTGACCGCGAAAAAAGATGGGATTCTGGGCGGTCGGCAACTTCTGAACATTGACCATGCCATCCGCTTGCACCGCAAGAACCGCATGCTGACGCGAAATACGATCGTCCCAATCGGTTTTCCATGTCCCTTCAACACGTCCCAAGGTTACCGCTGCAGGCAACCCGCTCCCGTCTTTTGGGGTGGGAAATCCACGCCTCCAGCGATCACTGCTGCGAGGTCCTTGAGCGATCAATTCCAACATCAATGTTCTCCATTCCGAATCGACTCCGCAGCCGCTAAACCTGCCATAGCCCCAGTACTAAACGCGGACTGAAAGTTATACCCGCCAATCCATCCATCTAGATCAAGCACTTCTCCAGCAATATATAAACCATCCACCAGACGGCTTTGCATGCTCCGCGGATCGACTTCGGACAACCGCACCCCGCCGGCTGTCACTTCCGCTTTTTCGAATCCTCGTGAACCGTGGACCGGCAATTCGTGCTGCTTCAAGAACCCTGATAGCCTTAACCAAACTTCTCGTTTCAATTCGGCAAGCGGGAAAACCTGATCCGCCGCACCCGCTCGCGGAACATCGGTTCCCTGAATGGCCAGCTGAGCAATCGCACTAGCCAACCGACTGGGGAGGAGCTTGGTCAATGCATTGGCAAGCGTCTGACCGCCCCCTTTGCGTTTGATATCCGCGATCCAGTCTTCGACCGCAGCGGTCGACATCGCTGGTAACAAATCGATGACCAGTCGGTCATCGGTTACCCCATCGGGTGTCGTCAAATAACGGCTCACATCCATAACAGCCGGTCCCGAAAAACCGCGATGCGTGAACAAGAATCCTCCTTCACGTCGAATCAAGGGCTTTTTCCTTTTCCCGCTACGTCGGCCGCCATTACCGGTCGATGAATGCGGTTTCGCACTCGCCCAGACTTCCAAACCGATTTCAGGCAATGTTAGCCCGCTCAACTCGCGGGACCAATCGGCCCCACCGGTCAGCGGAACCAAAGCGGGCCGAGTCTGTTCAATCGAATGCCCCAATTGCGACAACCACTCGTAAGCATCACCAGTCGTCCCACAGCCTGGCCAACTGCGACCACCAGCCGTTACGATGACTTTGTTTGCAGACACGGTTCCCGAATCCGTTTGCACTTCCCAGCAGCCTTCTTGACGCTGGAGGCCTTGGACGCCCGCCCCCAACCGAACCTGCACGCCTTGAGCGTGTACGTCGCGGAGCAACGCATCGCGGACTTCCACCGCGCGATCATTCTTGGGAAAGACCTTACCGGTCGATTCGATTTTGGTGGCGACCCCCAGGTCATGAAACATTTTGACCGTTGCCTGAGGTGATAATTGATCGAGGGCCTGCCGCAAAAACCGTCCCGATTTCCCAAAGGCTTCCATGATTCCTGCGTTTCCACAGTCATGGGTCAAATTGCAGCGGGTCCCACCCGACATCAAGATTTTGGCACCCGCTTTGCGATTTTTCTCCAGTAACAGCACCGAAGCATCGCCGGAAGAAGAAGATGCCAGCGATGAACGCATCGCTTCCGCGGCGCGCGCTGCGGCGATCATTCCGGCCGCACCGGCGCCGATCACTACGACATCGAATTCACTGCGAGCAATTACCACGTTGGCTTTCTTAAAACGAGAATCGGTCCACCATTCAGTTACGAAATTCAAGCAACGCGGAAGGACGAACGCCGTCTGCAGAATTCACTTTTTTCAGAAGCGCGGTCTCGATTGAATCCGCTGGGCGGCCGCCGATGCCATCGCTTGATGGGCTTCACAAACGACCAATGCTCGCCACGTTTTCCAACCATCCGACATCCGCATTTAGTCGGCGCTCAAATCCACCCGGATGCACTCTTTGTCATTGCGAATGAAAACGCTTTGGTTTGCCCAAGCCGGCGCGGTCCAAACCACGGATCGCCCCGCGGCGGTATTGCTTGGTTCGATCACTTTCGCGCGATCGATTTCTTCATAGCCCGCGGGAGTCATTTTCGCGATGACCAATTCTCCCCGCTCATTGAACATCCAAACTCGTCCTTGATTGCGCACCATGATTGCCGTGCCGGTCCTTAGCGGACGTTTACCATCCAAGGGGGCGGTCGACTTCCATAATCGCTCACCGGTTTCGATTTGCACCCCGTAGAACGTGCCATCCTGATCGGCTCCGTACAAAATGCCATCCTCGGCGAAGGGCTGTACATTCACCGGCGACAATCCTTTATTACGTTCGTCCTGCCAAACCGTTTCAGCAGCCAGTCCATCCTTGGATAACCGGACCAGCAAGTTACGGCGGCTGAATCCACCGCCATACAACAGATCCCCCGACTGTACCGGAGACATAATGATCGATCCGTTATCCGCCGTGTAGGGAACCGACCAATAAGGTTGCCCCGATTCGGGAACGACCGATTCCATCGCCTCGGGATGCAACAAAATTAACTGCCGTTTTCCACCTGCCTGAATAATCGTTGGCGGGGAATACCCCGGTTCGCGAGTCGTTCCGTGTCGCCAGATTTCTTTGCCGGTCTGCTTGTCCAGTGCCACCACATGACTGCCTTTCCCTCCGGCCAACGTGATCAATCTTGGGCCATCGATCAGCGGATGTGCCGCGTATCCCCATAGCGGAGTTTTTGCATCGTAATCCGTTGGCAAAGATCGATTCCAAAGAACCTCTCCGGTCGCCGCATCGAAACAATACAGATCTCCCTCCGCACCCAACGTGTAGACGTTGTTGCCATCGACCGTTGGCGTGCAGCGTGGACCGGCGGGATACGAAATACCGTACGTCACCGGGTATTCATGCTTCCAAATCAATCGCCCGTCGCGTTCATCCAGGCAGAGTACTCTTTCGGTGCCTGAATAGGTTTCACGATTGAAGTTATCGGTCTGCACATCTTCCGCGGTAACGTAGTCCGTCACATAGACCCGACCATTCGCGACCGCTGGGCCTGCATACCCGCCTGCAACGGGGATTCGCCAAACGACCGACGGTCCATCGTCGGGAAACGATTCAACGATGTTGTTTTCTCGCCAAACATTATCGCGATGCGTCCCCATCCACTGCGGCCAGTCATCCGCCTGGGCGGTCAGCCCGCAGGCCCCAATCCAGAACAGCAAACCTGCCGACAGGCTGGCGAGCGGAGAAGTTAGAAAACGTCTTAGAGACACGCCTATTCGATGAAAAATCATGATGTTCGCTCACCAGTCGCTAAGAATCCGGCATTTTCCGGTCGGCTATTTCTTCTCGCCCAGCCCGACCATTTCCAACAAACGCAAAGCGTTGGTGGTCGGAGTGACTCCGCGGTGCATGACGTAGTCGAACGTCATCGTATCGCGTCCTTCTGCATCCTGTTCGATCGTTTCGCGAAAATGAACCGGTTCTGCCACACTCTGGAGAAGTGGATCATCGGCCAAATCAAGGTCGTGCGTGCTGATCGCTCCGATCGCACCGGTATCGATCAAGTGCCCTAAAACCCGAGCAACGGCAATCTGCCGCTCTCGATTATTGGTCCCTTGAAGGATTTCATCCAACAGATACAGCACCCTGCGTTCGGGCATCGACTGCAACCGCCGGGCATGTTCAACCACCGCCCGCAACCGCTTCAGTTCCGCCATATAAAACGACACACCTTCGCGGACGCTGTCTCGAACCCGAATGCTGGTCGATAGTTCAAGCGACGGAAGCTGGAATTTTTTTGCACAAACCGGAGCTCCTGCCGAGGCAAGCATCACGTTCAACCCGACCGAGCGGAGCATTGTGCTTTTGCCCGACATATTCGATCCCGTGACCAACAGAACCGTTCCAGGTGGACCGATCGAAACGTCGTTAGAAACCCTCGCCTGATCGGTCAACAGAGGATGGCCAAGTTGTTCGGCTTCGACCGTCCCCGCCTGCGACGCATCCAGCCAAGTCGCTCGCCCCCAATCAGGATACTCATCGCGGAGTGCTGCCAGCGACATGAAAGCTTCCATCGACCCCAGAGCCGAGAACCAATCTGTCACTTGCGGCCCATGCTTGGCCTGCCATTTTTCGAGCACTGCCAGAACATGCACATCCCACAGCGCGACCGCTTGCAGGATCACGTAGGCAATAAAAAGGATCCCCGAATGCCGCAGGGAAGCCATCGATGCGGCCGTCTGCAACTGACGCATTCCGGCAACCGCACTGCGGTCTGGATCGCTAACCAATGTTTTGCGAATCGCAGCAAGACTTTCCGGTGAATCGGGCAAATGTTCCGCGGTGGCAAACAACTGCGAATAACCTTCGACGTCCCCGCGACCACTTAAAGCGACCGAAAAAATATCTTGAACGGGTCCCAACTGCAGCACTGTCAAAAGGACGTTGATACCGACAACGGCTCCCCATCCAATCAGCAGCACCGGCAAGCTTCCCATCGCAACGGCGACGATAAACACGCCAACAAAGACCAATGGTGAAAGCCGAGCCCAGGTGAGCATCCAGCGTCGACTATCAAGGAAGGTTTCCCCCCCCGCCCATTCGACAAATCGATCCGGCTCTGCCGTTCCATCGGCGGCTCGTTTGGCAAGCAGGTAAAAAGTCTGGCGTTCCTCACGCAGCGGCGCGAGAACCTCGATAGCATCGGCGCGTGCATCGGCAGAATCTCCTTCAGCCGGACCGCCCAGCCACTTCGCCAGGGTGCGCAATCCCGGCCCCGTCGATGCAACCGAAGCCAATTGAAACAGAGATCCTCGACCGAACAGGTCCAAATCGTCGGCGACATCGGCCGAAACGCCATGGGATTCCATCCACGATTCGCTCGGTTCCCAAAGAGGCAGTCGATCCCAGCGACGCTGCAAACGCGACAGCAAACGCCGAACAATCGAACGAGCTCGACGAATCTCTTCTAATTCATCACGCACCCGTTGATGAAGGGTGATGATGACCAAGAAGGCGATCACCGATCCCCAACCGATCCAAACCAAAGGGGCCAAGCCTTCGCTGACATACCCGAAAAACAGGCACCCCAGCGCCGAAAAGAAAGCCAACAAACGAGCGATATGCCAACGGCGATCGACCTGCTTACAGGCTTCACGCGACTCCTGCAGGACCTGCAAGCGGTCTTCATAACGTTGCATGGCTGCCTGACAGCCAGAAATAGCTGATGCAGAAACTTCCTTGTTGTCCACCTACGCGGCCTCGATCTGTGAGTCTGATATTCGACGATTGCTAGAAACGCTTGCTCCACCGATTACTTTCAGGGCGACTCGATCTTCCAAATTGGGACGGAAGATTGTCAGCAACAACAAGGGAAGGAACCAAGCGATATACATCCCTCCTCCATAACCATGCCAAAACTGGGACGCCACCATCAACGCTGCCGAGCAACTAATCAGCGTCCCCAGATTCTTCTGAGCCGGCCAAACGGCATAAAAACCGGACAGCAACAAGAACGCAACCAGAACCGGTAGTCGCCAGATCGGGAACCACCCCAGCCCCCAAACGCCCAGCAGATTTTCACTACGTGGTAACCACAACCCAAACATCTGTTGAACTCGGTCACCAAGGTCCGACCATCCGCCCAGCGTCAGACATAACATCAGCGAACCGATCGTTATCGCCACGCCCCCAATGAACCGCTTTCGTCCACGTTGCCAATAGAAACCGATCCACAACGGCAAGAGAAACAGCGGGTAATAAACCAAGCCAGCAGCCAGCCCCAGAAAGATCCCAGCAACAAGCGGTCGCCGATAGAACAAGACCGCCCAAACCAACATTGCCGCCGGCAGGACATGGTCCACCCTCCCGGTCATCTGAGCGGTATAAGGCAACAGCAAATACAAAAGCGCACACCCCGCTCCAGCACGTAGGTTTCCGAAGTGGCGATAGCCGATCAACACAATCCCTACCAAAACCGCAATATGGGCCAAGATCACCAGCACCCGAGCCAACACGGATGAAGAGATCGAGGGCGGTTCGCTGGACGCCAGTAACTCAGAAGTGATCGGCGCGTCCAAACGTTCATAAGCGTCCGCTCGGATTGGAAGCGCTGGCAGCGCCTGGATCAGCGGATAACCAGCGGGACTCATCTCTGGGCCTAATTCCCGCTGCTGCCTAGCAGTACTTGTGACCACGTTGGCCATCAAAAACACCAGCAGCGATCCACCGATAAAAAACAACCCGCCGGTCGTCAGATTAGGGGCCAGCAGAGGGCGCCGGACCATTGCAGAATCAAGCAGCAACCGCAGCAGGATCAGCATCTCGATTCCCAGCAGCCAAATAAATCCGCGCAGCTGCAGCCGGTTTCCTGCTTCATGCTCACCGAACAATTCCAATTGATCGCTTAAGGCTCTCACGCGTTCTGCGTTTTCAAGCATCGTCCCGCGAGGGGCGACCATTGGCGATTCGGTCCCTGGCAGCTCAACCGACATCTCCTGGGACTCGGAAGCGATGACCAAATCATCCACTTCCCTCAACGGGGTTTCCCCCGGCGGCAGCATCGCCGCCTCTTCACGCCCGGCTTCCAATCCTTCCACAGCGGCGACCAGTTCACTGGCATGGAAGGCGTCTCGGCGTCCGCCATAAACCATCAACAACCCTGGTGCCAACATGATCAGCAACAAGATGTCGAGATTACGGATGCTCCAGAAGCGATGGAAAACGAAAAACAGCCCAATCGTCAGAAATGACGAGAGGTAGACCCATGTGGCTGGGTCCGGCCGTTTGTAGTGCAGAAGGAATTCGCTCATCGCCAGTCCCGGTGGGCCGCGACACAAAATACCGTACAAAAAACTTGACAGGCCCAATCGGCTAGGATAAACCGCCCGGGCACTCAAGGGAAGCGGCGCAATTGTGCTACTCGGTCTCCGCCATGTCACGAGCATGGTAACTGCTTCGTACAAAAGGCCCACTCGCAACCTTTTTGAAGCCCATTTGCTTGGCGATATCGCCTAGTTCTTCAAATTCTTCGGGTGGAACATAGCGAACCACTGGCAAATATTTCTCGCCGGGCTGCAAATATTGTCCGAGCGTCAGGAAATCGACATTGTTCTCTCGCAAATCAGCCAGAGCGTCTAACAATTCGCCTCGTTCTTCTCCCAATCCCAGCATCAATCCGCTTTTGGTTTTGACAACAGGATTCAATTCTCGAACGTGCTGCAACATCCGCAGCGTCCAGGCGTAATCACTCTTGGGGCCACGAACCCGACGGTATAGACGGGGGACGGTTTCCATATTGTGATTAAATACTTCAGGAACCGCTTCGATCACGCGGTCCAGTGAGGGTTTGCACTGCACGAAATCGGGAGTCAAAACTTCCACGCTTGCTCCGGTCCGTTCACGAACCGCCAGAATGCACTGGTAAAAATGCTCAGCCCCCCCATCGGGCAAATCATCGCGTGTCACACTTGTGATCACGACGTGCTTCAGCCCCAGTCGATAGGCGGCCTCGGCAACCCGTTCCGGTTCGTCCGCTTCAGGCAACTGCGGAGGACGTCCACGATGCACGGCACAAAAACCACATGGCCGCGTGCAAACGTTGCCTAGAATCATGAAAGTGGCGGTCTGCTGACTGTAACACTCCATCCGATTGGGGCATTTTGCGTTCTCGCACACCGTCTCCAAACGCAATTCCTCCAGCAAACCTGACGTTTTATGATTCAGGTTTCCTTTGGGAACAGGGCGTTTCAACCAACGCGGCAACCGCCCGGAAGCGGAAGTCGTTGTCCCGGCGGGCATTTCAGGTTCGGCTACCACTGGCAAACGAAAAGCCATTGATTTCTCGGCGTGAAAGGAGCAGTCAAAAGAAAAATCAGCAGGAATTAAACAATTTTCCTAAGCATAAGTGTAACCTCCCAAACCATAAACTCGAAGGGTGGGCCTCCGGGCAACTCAAAGGAACACCAAAACAGGCCGATTAAAGAAAAACCGAACCACCCCCGACAAGCCTCCGTAGTGAGGGATGTCGGCGAACCGTGCCACGGCAGCTACAATCGATTGTTTGTCCCTTTGATCCGTGCTCCAGACATTCCTCCCGATGCCAAAAAAGAATCGCACAAAGAAGTCCGCTTCCAGTGGCAAAAAAGGGAAGGCTTCCAGCCAGCAGCCGACAACCACCATTGTCTCGGAGAATCGAAAAGCGAGACATCGCTACGAGATCATCGATTCCCTTGAATGTGGGATGATCTTGATGGGCAGCGAGGTTAAAGCGATGCGAGATGGCAAGCTTTCGCTGGATGAAGCCTACATTCGTTTCCAAAAAAATGAACTGTGGCTGATCGGCGCCGACATCAGCCACTATGCCAACGCTGGAATGTGGAACCACGACCCGCGTCGCCCACGCAAACTGTTGCTTCACAGCCGCGAACGAGAAGCCTTTGCGGTCAAAGCCAAAGAACGAGGACTTACCCTGATTCCGCTGCGTGTGTACTTCAATGCACGTGGGATCGCGAAATGCGTGATGGGATTGGCCAAAGGGAAACAACTGCACGACAAACGACAAACGATTAAAGAACGAGACACCCAACGGGGCCTCCAACGTGCAATGCGGCGGCGATAGGCAGCCGTTTATTTGCTTGCCAGCAGGACCGCGTAAGCGGCTTGTTGACTTAATCGAAAGCGGAGAAAGATTATCGCTTTTCGCTTCGCGAAAGTAGCTTTAAGGGAGCGTTCTTTCGCGGAGCGAAAGGCGACAATCAACACGCCGCAAGCCACCTAGTGGCATCGCGGAAAAAACGAAACGCCTAACCGAGTGGCCTCTCGCCGCTACCATCCCCCCACCTAAACTCCCATCGATCCGATGCTCAACATCAACGGACTTAAAAAGTCGTTTGACCAACCCGGCGGTGGTCGCATGCCAGTGCTGGATATCCCTCATTACGCGATCGCGGCAGCCGAACAGGCGGTCCTGATCGGACGTAGCGGCGGCGGCAAAACGACTCTGCTGCATGTCATTGCAGGACTGACGACCGCGGATGCAGGATCCGTCCGTGTCGGCGATATCGAACTGACCGAGTTAAGCGAAGCGGGACGTGATCGATACCGCGCCGCGATGTTGGGCTACGTTTTCCAAACCTTCAATCTTCTACCTGGTTTTACGGCGCTGGAAAACGTTCGCTTGGGAATGTCGTTCGCCAGCGGACGACACGACATCGGCCGCGCTCGTGAACTACTCAATCGCGTTGGTTTGTCCGACAGAGAAAACCATCGACCGGCTCAATTATCCGTTGGCCAACAGCAACGCGTCGCAATCGCGCGAGCCCTCTCGTCCAAACCCAAACTTCTGCTCGCTGACGAACCGACCGCGAACGTCGACCCCGCCAGCCAACAACAAGTGATCGACCTCATCCGTCAGACCTGCCAAGACGAAGAGGTCGCGTTGCTGCTGGTGACCCACTCGATGGAGGTCGCCAACCAATTTGATCGAGTGGAAAATCTCGCTGACATTAACGTTGCATTCGCTGCAGCGACCGGAGCATCTCAGTCATGAATATTCTTCAAATCGCCTGGCGTAATTTCCAGCAACGCTCGCTTTCCAGCATTTTGACCACCCTCTCGCTCGCCCTTGGCGTCGCGTTGACGGTCGCCGTCTTGGCGGTCTACGGGATCGTTTCCGATGCGTTCCAAAGGAACGCATCGGTCGGCTACAACCTGGTCGTTGGCGCAGAAGGCAGCCCGCTGCAGCTAACTCTCAATTCGGTCTACTACCTCAGCCAACCGATCGAAAATCTGCCCTACACGCAGTACATGGAATTCATGACCAAAGAACAGCGGGCCGAACAGGTTGCACTCTACGGCGGGCCGGCTGAACTTGGCGAGCGAGACGGAGCCTTCAGCGCTTATGTGCGTGGTGGGTTCGCGATCCCGCTTGCCTTGGGAGATTACTTCGGTCAATTCCGAGTCGTCGGCACCACCCCACAATTCTTTGCGGACCTGCGGCACGGCCTGGACGTTGACCAAGAATTCGAATTCCAAGCAGGCCGCCCCTTCGAATACAACTCGGAAGAAAATGGCTACTTCGAAGCGGTTGTCGGCTCACGCGTTGCAGAAGAAATGAAAGTCGGTGTCGGCGACCAATTCTTCCCTACACACGGTGACCCAAGCGGGCACGGACACGATCTGGGCTTCACCATCGTCGGAGTCATGAAACCGACGGGCACCCCCAACGACCGGGCGGCTTTTGTCAACCTAGAAGGTTTCTACCTGATGGACGGACATGCCAAGCCAATGGAAGAGGACGAAGCGGAAGCCGAAGTGGTCGCAGCCGTCGACGATTCCAAAGACCAGGAAGTCGTGGTGGCCGACGGCGAAGAAGTTGTTACCGAAGGCACTCCAAAATTCAAACCGCTCCCCATCCGCAACCGAGAAGTAACAAGCATTCTGGTCCGAACGGGCATGCCGCTCTACGGCCCCCAAATGCAGAACCTAATCAACGAAGATATCTATGCCCAAGCCGCTGCACCGATCGCCGAGATCACGAAACTGATGGAACTGATCGTCGCGCCGCTGCTGAAAGCCCTGATGGTTATTACCATCATCACCTGCGTGGTTGCCGCCGTAGGCGTTCTGGTCAGCATCTACAATTCGATGAATGACCGCAAAAAAGATATCGCGGTCATGCGGGCTCTGGGAGCCAGACGTGACACCGTTACCGGAGTCATCTTGGTGGAAAGCTTACTGATCGCAACCATCGGTGGTGCCTGCGGATGGCTGCTTGCCCACGTAGGGATCTGGATTGCTGGGGGCACCATCGAAGCCCAAACCGGCGTTCGTCCCGGACTATTTACGACGTCAACCTACGAGCTATACATCCTGCCGCTTATCTTGGGCCTCGCGGCAATGGCTGGACTGCTACCAGCCGTCGCCGCCTACCGCACCAACGTGACGGAAAACCTAAACGCGTAACGGCTACCCAAACGGCGCGCAAATGGGTGATTCAACGAATGAGGGCTTGCACTTTGGTGCAAGCCCTCATTTTTCATATGGAAAAACCACTCTACTTAAAATCGCCTACGCGGTTTGCGGCGATTGATTACCCAAGATCTGATCAAGCAAACCATAGGGAAGCTGACCGGCCAAATGCTCTAGAGCATTTTCCAGGCTATTGGTAACGACTTGGATCGTTTCCGATGAAACGCCTGCGTTTTCCAAGAAATCAATGAACTGGCCGTATAGCGATTCGGCTTCCGCCACCAAATCGTCAATATCCAAATCCGAATTTTGGAGCGAAGCAATCAAATCATCCAGATCGAAATCCAATACCGATCCAATGTCGCCGGTTAAGCTGCCGACCGATTGCAAAATAGCCTCGGTTCGAGCGTTTGCTGCGGCCACCTGATCGACGACGTCGTCTAGGTTGCTGAAGATTCCTTGATCCACCGCGTCGGCGATCTGATCGCCGATCCGGTCCAAACTATCAGGAAGGGATGACAGGACTTCTTGGACCGAATCATTGTCGCCAAAAATCTGATCCAAAGCCGAATCGATCGGGCTGGAAGAGCCGGCAACTGAACCCAAACGATTTACCAAACCTTCCAACTGACCAAGAACACTTCCCCCAATGGCCCCTTCGATGGCACTCAGAGCTTTCGACAAACTGCCAGATAGAATCTCATTCAAATCGAGTGGGTTGCTGGAACTGTCATCCTGGCTTCCTTCATCACTGGAACCCTGATCCCCGGAATCACTCGAGCCGGAATCTTCGGATCCAGAACCAGTGTCCCCCCCAACATCAGGTGCAACCGGATTCCCAGTCTTCAAACAATACACAATCCCCCAGCCAGGATGATCACTACCGATTGGATACCCCTCACCATCGGCTGGGTAATCCGAGCTACCGGCTGAGTCATCCGAACCACTGCTTCCGCCGGAGACAGCTCCAGTTAAATCGGTGATGGCATCACGAAGCCCGGGAAGATCGATTCCTGCCGACTCAAGTGCAGACAGCACGCCAGCCAGTTCGTCCTGCACCCCAGCCACTCTTAACCCTTGCAAAACCTCCGAGCGCAGCGACTGGTTCAATTCAGGAAGGATCCCTTCACGCAATCCATCCAAAACACTCTGTGCACGTTCAAGGCCCATCCAGACGGGCAAACTAGCCGATTCGAGCGCTGATTCTAAGTGCTCAATTCGATCGCCAAGATTGACCGTACTGGCGAAGCTTTCCGCGTCGATGCCGTAGCGATTCAGGTACTGAATGACGGACAATGCGTCACTCGGGGTTGCCATGCCATCGGCATTCACGTCGATCATCCCGCCCTCTCCAAGCGACTCACCCTGAGCCCCACGGACCTGCTGGTTCAAACCGTTGATGACTCGAAGAGCGTCCGTAGGGGTCACTCCGCCACTGCCATCAACGTCTTCCGGGGCAACGAAATTGTGCTCGATGCCAAATCCAGCGGCCAAAAGGTTGCGATTTTCCAGGGCTTCAGCACGTAGTGGACGACGTCTCATTTGCTTATTCCGTTTCATGGATCCAATTACTTGTGACACAGACGGGACTAAATCTTCGCAGACTTCCTAGTTATACCAGCCCGCACATTCCCAATCAGAATAGTCCATACCCCCCGCCCGTTCAACTAACCGTTTTTCGCCCCGCCACTAAGATCCCTCCCCCAAATCCACTGAACAAACGGCTAGTCATGCACCGAGCTTAACGCGACCGGACTGACCCCCAAGGACTCGACCAGAATCGCGTAGAAGACAGGGACAACAAACAGCGTCAAAACGGTTGTGAACAGTAACCCGACAATCATGCACCAGGCCAGCCCTTCCCAGAGCGGCCCACCACTCAGGGCCAATGGAATCAGCCCACCGACGGTGGTTGCGGTCGTTAGAAAAATGGGCAACATCCGTTGCTTCCCTGCATCGATCAAACAACTTCGGAACTCCCCAACGGTCAGACCGCCGCAGGGTCCGCCCGCCGTCCCCTCAACGGCTTTCTTACCGACTCGCTCAGCAATCAGAATGTCGGCGAATTCAACAAAGATAATCGCGGTGTTCAAAACGATCCCGAACAAAGCAAGAATCCCCAACTGCGGCATAAATCCAAGGGACTTGTCAAACAAGAACAATCCCAGCCAAGCACCTACAAGTGCCAGCGGAAGCGTCGACAAAATGATTAACGGCTTCGCCCAACCGTTGTACTGAAAGATCAGACACAACACGATCAACACAAACGAGGTCGCAAACGAAGTCATCATCTGCCCGCCCGCTTTCGCACTCTCCTCGAACGCACCCCCCGGTTCGATCCAGTATCCGTTGGGAAGATTGTCCTCCAGCGATTTCATTTCGTTCGACCGCAGCACTCGAGAGACGACATCATTCCCCGTCACTCCCGGCTCCATCTGCGAACTGACCTCAATGGTTCGATTCATATTGCGTCGTTCGATCCGAGCCAGTTGAAAGGTTGCATCCAAATCGGCCAAGGACGCCAACGGAACCTTGCCACGATCCCCTTCAACAAAGGACTCCTGCAACCCACCAACCGTCTGCCGCTGACTTTCCTTCAAGCGGAAATAGATCGGCACTTCATGATCCCCTTCGCGAAAGGTGGTCAAACGCAGGCCCGAATAGTACGAATGCAAGGTCTTCGCGACCTGAGAATTGGTAACCCCTGCCAACACCGCTCGATCAGGATCGACACGCACACGAACCTGAAACCCGTCGCCTCCCCAGGAATCATTCACATCCCAGGTTTCGGGTTGATCGTTGACGATCCGCTTCAGGCGTTTTGCCGCCGAGCGAAGCACCACCGGGTCCGCGAACCCAGAACCCGAAATCCGAAAGACCAATGGATCAGCGGGTGGCCCAAGCGCCAATCGAACAGGAACGACCCGAGCCCCCACAATCGGGCTCAGGCCCAATTCGGGGTCACCGCGTTCCGCCACTTCTCGAACGCGCTGGGCATACTCTTTGGTCACCGCAGTTCCGGTCGTGGCGACAAGAATCTCCGCAAAGGCCCGATTCTTCGGTTCAGGTTCCCAGCCCAGATGCCAGCGTGATGCGCCTCCTCCAACCATCGTTCGATAACATCGCAGTCGCTCCGCGCCGTCGCCTTCGGTACTCAAACGACGAATAATCTCCTCGACTTTCTTTGCCGTCTGATCGGTCTGTTCAATGGTTGCCGTTTCAGGAAGCACAACCTTAACAGCGAACTGAGTCCCATCCGCATCAGGAAAGAATTCGGAACTGACCGGCAGGGTCATAATTGCAACCAACAACCCGAGGGTTGCCACCAAAGTCCCCCATTTCCAACGAACCGCAAGATGGCCTAAACGACCATAAATCCGGAAAGCAAGATTCTCGTGATGAACGTCCGTTCCTTTGCTGCGGCCCCACGCTTGCGGCAAGAATTTCGGACGCGCCATTCGCGAGAACAAATCGACAACCGGCGAACCATGCTGACCCTCGCGAGGTGCGCGAATGATCATCCCCGCAAGAATGACACACAAGGTCATCGCCAACAGCCAACTGAGCGCCAACGTCGTCGAAACGGTAACCGGCAAACTGTAAACGTATTCCTTGCCGCCCCCCTCCAAGGCAAACAACATCGGCACAAAAGCGGCCATCGTTGTCAGGGTTCCCACCAACATCGGAATCGCCAAGGTATTGGCTCCTTCGATTGCCGCTGCGTAGGGCTTCATCCCAGCCATCTGATTCGTACGAGCCTGATCACAGACCTGGACCGCATTGTCGACCAACAGACCAAGTGAAATGATCAATGCCGCCAGTGAAATTTGCTCCAGTTCAACTCCGGCGATCGTGATCATACCGATCGCGATTACCACCACAATTGGAATGTTGGCAGCCATCACAAACGAGGTCCTAAATCCGACCACGATGTAGACCACGATCACCACAATCAGAACCGCTTCAATCACGTTCACAATCACATCGCTAATCTTTTTCGCAACGCTTTCGGATTGATCGGAAACCGGCGTCACCGCGATATCGGGTGGCAACTGCTGCGACACTTCGGTCAGTTCATTGACGCGATCCCTAGCCGCTTGGCAAACGTCGATAATATTCGCACCCGACTTCATCGTGATCCCCAGCATCACTGCGGGAGTGCTACCCGTTGTCTCTCCATAGCGGCAGATGTAGCTGGCAGGGCTTTCTACCGATCGAGTCACCGCCAGCCCCAGTTCCGAAAGGGGAACGCTGTTGTCTCCGCCCGCCGTTCGGACCGTACTGGCAATCTGATTGATCTCGCGCACGGCATTAAATTCGCCGCCGATCTGCACCGCATAATGGCCCGATTTTGTATCCAGCTCGCCCCCCGCTTCAATGATGTTGCGATCCCTAGCCAAAGATTCCAATTCAGCCGTTGTCAGTTTCAGCTGCGACCAGTTCGCCAAATCGGTTTCGATATAAATCGCTTCGTTTAACTCGCCAAACATCTCCACCTTGGCAACCCCGGGCAACAGACGCAGTGAATCTTGCAGGGTTTCCGCATAAATTTCTAACTGCCGGGGTGCATACAGATCTTCTTCGCGAATCTGCTCACGCTGATGAGAAGGCGTTTGATGGACCGCCAACAATAGAACGGACGTATCCCCAAACTCGTCATTCACAATCGGACGAACCGAACTGGACGGCATCGAGACCAAATTGACTCGAGCTCGAACTTTGTCCCAGACGTTCTGAATGTCGGCCGGTGAAACATTATCCTCCAGCTCGACAAAGATCGTTGACTGACCGGTCACCGTCGTCGACCGAGTCAACTTGACCTCTTCAATACTGATCAGTTCCTGTTCGATCTTGTCGGTCACCAATTCCTCGACCGTTTCGGCCGGAGCTCCCGGCCACGTGGTCGACACGACGCAAACCCGGATCGTGAATTCAGGATCTTCACGCCGTGAAATGGTCAGATAGGTGATCCCTCCCCAAACCATGGCCAAGACCACGACGGAAAGGACAATGGGCCGATACTTTACTGCGATTGCGGGCAAGGACATTGCGTTACAGTGCCTCCGTAGCGACTTGGGTAGGCTCCAGCGAACTCGCGTCGAATTTGGCGATCACTCGCACCGGTTGGTCATCGCGCAAAAAGTGGATTCCGCCAACAACGATCTCCATTCCGCTGACCAGTTCCGGGGACCGAATTTCAAACAAAGCTCCCGCATCCAAATTCTTGGTCCCTTGGCGATCGACTCGCAAACGTTTTACTTTCCCATCTTGGATCGCGAACACGTAGCATTGTTCGGCTTCTTCGTAAATCGCTTCAATAGGGACGTAAAAACCTTCCTCAGCTTGGTCGCTTGCCAAATTCACGGCAACCAAATCTCCGGGGCGGTGCATCCACTGGGCGTGGCTGTTCAAGACCACCGATTCGCCGTCCCAATGTGCCAGTGTCTCTTCGCCTCCCTCCAAGGTGCCGACATAGATCCAGTCCTCGTCGACCGGCATCGTTTTCCCATCATCGTCTTTGAATTGGACCGATCGGAAAAACCAGTTACCAAGAAACGGCACACGCAGATCTAACTCCTCCAACATCTGCTTGCGAACTTTCAAGACCTCCGGAAACAGATCCCTCCGCGTCGTATTGGTCACCAAGTAAACGAAGGTCTGGTCCCCTTCATGCACAATCGATTGCTCCTCGACCAGGACCACATTTTCAGGGGTCCCCATCATGCGATTCAATTTCAGGGGCCAAATATCCTCGGAGTAAACGGCTCCCATAGGAGCCTCCGCCGTCGATCCTAAAGTGCTCGATTTCTCATTCAGCATCAGCAGAGTCATCGTGAATGTCCGCGTGGTCGGATCCGCACTTGAATCCATGCTGTACACAAACGCATTTTCGTGCCGCATCGATCCATCGGGCAACCGGAAAGAGGCCGGCAAACCACGACGGCGACGAAGCTGCCTAGACTGCTGCGACGACAACTCCACCTCAACCTTAATGGGATTGGTCATCTGCAAAGTTAAGATAGGGTCCCCGGCATTCACCACGCTCCCGGGAACGACCATCACCTCGGATATCTGTCCCTGATAGGAACCATACAAGGTGGTGTTTTCCACATCCCGTTCCGCATCCAGCAAAGCTTGTTTGGCAGCCTCGATTTCGGCTGCCGCCGACTTCAGTTCCGTCTCTGTTTGCCGCTTGCTCGCATCCAATGAACGCAAAGCCGCCTGACGAGTCTTCTGCAGGATCCGGGCTTGGTCGAACTGAGCCTGTGAAATCGCGTTTTGCTCCTTCAGTCCTTTGACTCGCTCGAATTCAATTCCTGCAAGCTCCAGTTCGGCTTCGGCCGATTGCACGTCAGCTACCAAAGACTCTTCGAGGCGGATTTTCAGCGAATCCCGTTTCGCTTCGGCCATCTCAAGATTCGCCTTGGCCGATTTCACCGCGATGACGTAGTGGGCCGGATCGATCTGAGCCAGAGGAGTCCCCTTCTGAATCAGATTTTTGTCCGCGTCATAGACTCGGCCGTCGATGTCCTGACCAGGCTCCAAAACCCATTGAACCCGTCCGGATACCTCGAAGCCGATCTTTTCGTTCTTCCACGATTTGACGCTTCCCGAAGCGAAATAGGAGACCGGCGGCAAACGTTTTTCCAATGACATCACCGTCACAGGTTGTGGAGCCTTCGGCGGGAATTCACGCACCGGTTTACTGCACCCGATACTTTGCGCCAGCAACCCACCCAAAATGGGAATCCACAGTCCATGAACCATGCCTGATCGGACTTGTTTTCGATGTTTATTTTCCACGAACCGAATCCTCCACAGATCCCTGTAACAATTTCATAAATGTTTGCTCCAGCAAACCAAAAAAATCGATCCGAAAATCTTTGTATTCTGGCTCTTCTAGAACCGCCGCCATCTGCTCGGTTGGATAGGCAATGGGCCGCATTCCCGCGACGACGGCATGGTGTTGAAAGAGAAAATCTCGTGCTTCACGATCCGTTAGGGCAGGCAAGGCCTGCTGGATCCCAGCCACAAATCGCTCTTTTGGTATCAGCAACGATTCTTTGAAATCCGCGATCGCCTGATCGGACAAGTTCCGTTCCAGAACCGACGAAAGGATCGCCATCAGCCGACAAAACCGAGGCCGATCCCGCAGCTCTTTGACAAGTGCCGCGGCGACTCGCTTAGGCGTCGGAGATCGCATTCGGCCCAGACGACGCTCCAGGCTCTCTAGCCAGAGGACTAGCTCGTCGCCATGCATCGCAAGGAAAACCTCTTCCTTTGTCTTGAAATAGTGGTACAGGCTGGCTTTCCCCATGCCGGCGCGTGCTGCGATGTCCCGCATCGAAACCTCCGTCACCTCGCGCTCATCAAACAATTCGCCCGCAGCTAGCAAAATACTTGCGATCCGCGCGTTCTTTTGCTCCGGTTGCCTGGCTCGCTGCCACCCCATGATTTTCCTTTCTCCACAACAGCTCAAAGGATTACCAACCACCGGTCGGCTATTTATCGACCATCGGTCGATAAACATTAAACTTCGTTTCGGGATAACTGTCTACGGCTTAATTTCGATTCTTTTCAAAAACCTGGGATTCAGAATCGATATTGCGTTCTGCCGCCGCCCCCTGCTAAAGGAGGGGAATCCATCGATTTCCACCAATCGAGAAGAAGAAACCCCTGGAAATTTTCCCGGCCAACATTCCCAGCGACTGCCAAAGCGGTCAGACACACGGAACCTCACCATGTTCGGACGCGACCGTCGCAGCGAAAAACAACTCTCAGCCGCACAGCACTTGATCGAACAACTCGCCGGTCAATTGAACAGTCGCGTCTCGGTCAAACTATGGGACGGCCGAATGATCCCATTGGGAGAAAACGTCGACCCGAACCTGCATCTCTCAATCAGTGGTCCGGGAGTGATCGGATCACTCGTCCGCCGCCCCACGCCCGAAAACCTGCTAAAGCATTACGCCCGAGGCCACATCGGCTTCCACGGTGCGGACCTACATACATTCATCGAAGCGCTCTACGTTCGCGATTCCCGCAAACGTTCGAGGAACATTCGCAAGTCAACGCTTTTTCGTTCGCTGCTTCCGTTTCTGTTTGAATCGGCCAAGAACGTCGATGTCGACCACGAGTACCAAGGGGACATCACCGGCCGAAAACGAGAAAAAGCCGAAAACAAGGACTTCATTCAATTCCATTACGACGTCAGCAACGATTTTTACGAATTGTTCCTCGACAAAGAAATGGTTTACACCTGCGGCTACTTCACCGACTGGGACAACTCGCTGGAGCAAGCGCAGTTCGACAAACTGGACATGATCTGTCGCAAGCTGCAGCTAAAACCGGGCGAGACTTTTCTGGACATCGGCTTCGGCTGGGGAAGCCTGCTCTGCCACGCCGCGAAACACTACGGCGTAAAGGCGCACGGAGTCACCCTAGCGGAAAACCAAGTCAGCTACACCGAAAACAAGATTCGTGAACAAGGTCTTGAAAGACAAGTCACGGTCGAACTGAAAGACTACGCAGACCTGGAAGGGCAGTTCGACAAAGTCGCATCGATTGGCATGTACGAACACATCGGCATCGACAACCTCAACGGCTTCGTGCAGCGAGTCAACAGCTTGATGCCCAAACACGGGCTCTTCATGCTGCATGGAATCACCAGACCGGCGAAGGAAACAATGAAAAAGTTCCGCCGCCAAAACGCCGAACGCCGACTGCTAAACAAGTACATCTTCCCGGGTGGTGAACTGGACCACGTGGGACACATGATCCAGTCGCTGGAGTGCAACGGATTCGAAGTCGCCGACGTCGAAGGCTGGCGAAACCATTACATGCAAACCTGCAAACTATGGAGCCAACGCCTGCACGAACGCCGTGAAGAGGCGATCGGATTCGTGGGCGAAGAGAAGTACCGCATGTGGTTGCTTTACCTAACCGGTTGTTCGCTAGCCTTCAAAAACGGAGGAGCTCGACTCTACCAAGTCCTAGTAGAAAAGCAGGCCAAGAAAGAACCCTCCGGCATGCCCCCAACCCGCGAACATCTTTACCAAGACAACCAGCACTACAGCGCCAACCAAAGAAGAGCCGCTTAGTCGCCACGACGTAAGCAGCAACCGGTTTCGATACCGCAAGTTTCGTTTCCAGGCTTGCCGCGGGAGGCTGCAACTGGCAGCCGTGCTGACGTCCGAACACCACGCCCCCTCGGCGGCTCGCCCGACAGGAACGCAAGATTTGAGATTAGAGGTAGGTTACCCCCAGGCTATCGCAACCGGATCGAATTGCCGCCTGCGGCGGCAATTCGATCCGGTTGCGTGCTTTTGAGGGCATGCGAACTAATTTCAAATCTTGGCTTCATGCCAGACAAGCTGGCATGGGGCCTGCCCTCGCTTGCAAACCTTCCGCTTGTAAATCGCACGCCCCCAACGAAAGAACGCGCCCATGCGCTACTTTCGCGGAGCGAAGGACGACACTCAAATACCGCTCGTCCCTACGTCCAAAGATCGCGGTCGAGCGTTCGATAGTTGACGGCTTCTTGCAGGTGAGGCTCTGTGATCGCTTCGCTTGCTTCCATATCAGCGATGGTCCGAGCGACTCGGAGGATCTTGTCATGGGCTCTTGCACTTAAGCCCATCTCTTCGACGGAATGCCGCAGCAGATTTTGGCATGTCCGGTCAAGCGCACAGTGCCGCCGCACATCACGGCTACTCATCAGCGCGTTGTAACGCGTCACCGATTTATTAAACCGCTCCGCCTGAATCTCGCGCGCTTGATTGACTTGGACTCGCATCGTTTCGCTGTCCGTCCCTTTTGAACCATTGGACAATTCTTCAAAAGGAACCGCAGGGACTTCAATATGGATATCGATCCGGTCCATGAGCGGTCCCGAGATCTTTCCCATGTAGCGTTCAATCTGAGGCGGAGTGCAATTACAACTCCGCCTTGGATCACTTCGGTACCCGCAGGGACACGGATTCGCAGCGGCGATTAACATGAAGTCAGCAGGTGCCGACTTGCCAACTTAACGAACACAGCAAACCAGCATTTGCTATACGGTTTACCGTAGCGTTGGCAGCCTAACGGTTGCATCGTAGACTTACTATTGGGTTCATAGGCTGGCGAGTTGTCAGCCATCAACACCGGGAGCGGATTAATTACCCGCGCGTTCGGTTCGGCTTTCGCATCTCACCGCGACGGTCGGACCGAACCCCGTTTTTCGAAAGGTGAGACGATGAAAGAGCGGCAGAAAGCAACGGACCAGCAGCAGGCCCAGTACACAGAATTGTATCGAACGCAAAGTAAAGCAATCTGGCGAAAACGACTAGAAATCTTCCGCGATGTTTTCCCCTGGATCACTGAGGAAATTAAAGCTTTCGCTGGACTGGCGAAAAACGACCCCCTTGAATCACAGGAATCACAACTGAAGTTCATCACCAGTCATGGCGACTACATGAACGGCACGATGGCGAGCGACCCAAGGCTTGCTGACCTACACCGAAGGCAGAATAGAGAGTGGACCGCGCTGACGGGACTGCCGCCGCTTGGTCATCACACCGAGTGGCGAGCCGCCGCGCTCGCGAGCGGAGCAAATGTAGGTGAGTCGCTCAGCCTCGCCGATTACAATCGGGTGGCTGAGTCGATCAAGTCATGGGCGATTGCGAGACGGGCTAACGAAAGCACCAGGGGCGGCTACCCGAACGGGGACGATGAAAAGGAGACGGAAGGCACCTTCGGCACGGCGGATGAACGCATGCTGGTTTTACTGGACGCAGATCCGCGACGGAGGGAATTTACGGCAAAGGAATGGGCTGAGTTGCTTGATGTCAACGAACGGACTGTCAGGCGATTAGCAACGTGGAAAGCGCTGCAATCTGCCAAGGAAGAAGCGAAAAAAAGCCTTCGCGAAAAGCGGACATAGCGGCGCACACTGTCACCCCTAAAAAAACTTTTTAACTGTTTTCTCTAGAGGAAACGGTTTTTTTATGCGCGGACATGTCCGGTTGCATGTCCGGTTCGGTGCATTAGTAACCAATAGGAGGTTGCAATGTCACAAGGAAACACTTCACCAAGTTCGCTAGTTGCTGTGGCGAACGCTGCCCATGTCGCTGGCGATAAGCCGCTGCTTGAATCGACAAAGCGGCTGCTTGAAAAGCAGTTTGGCATCGTTATTCGGTTCACTAGGCCGACCAAGCCAAACGGGGGACCGAAATGAGCGGAGCCATCACCAAAGAACAGGCCCGAGCAATCGCGGTGTTGTTGCTGTCACTTCCGCAAGAGACGGAGGTGAGTAAATGACATCGCCTACCACAGCGGAGAGCATCCGCAGGCTACTGACCGAAGCAGCCGCGAGAGGGCCAAGCCTTGCGACAGCCGCACAACGAAAAACGCCCTGCAGCTAGTAACTGAGGACGCTTTCGAGTTTTCAGCCGACGACAACCGGCATCATTTTTCACAAGTCAGACAGACAAGGAACACAGAGATTATGGACGATCGAACGCAGGCAGGCAAGCCGAAAAATTGGCTTGCACCCAAACGTCAGCAACGACAAAAAGTTTTGATTGTCACCCATGCCGATAGATACATCGAGGTTTTCGGCGAGAACATCGACGTTCACATCGCCAACATGACCGCCACATCTAATGTCGCTGGCGAGATCACTGCCGAGGACTTTCTAGAGCTCTCTCTGCCAATGCCATACAGGGACATCTATTTCCCCGGCATGCTGCGAAAGACCGGGACTGTCGAAGAGATCCGTCCAGCAGACCTTGCCGTCCGACAGATAAACCTGTCGATGCTGCGAGCCGCTAATTCGATGACGCAGGAGGCTCCCACATGGACGCTATAAGGAAAGCGATGGCTGCAATGAACGCGGCAGAGGCGGACGGAGTGACGTTCGAGTTGGATGGTAAAGCATTGAAGCTGGGTGGCAGCATAGCGGAAGATTGGCACCGAAAGCTAAAGCCGCATGCCGAACCTATCAAGCGGTACCTTCGCGATGGTTCCTTTGATGAACCTGAACCGGAGCCTGCCGTGCAGCGAGACGCTTACCAGCTTTTCCCGGCCCACAAGCTGCCGAGCCCCTTGCGTGAATTGGTGACCGAGGGGGCAAAGGCGATCGGTTGCGATGAGTCTTTCGTTGCACTGCCGCTTCTAAGCTGTGTCGGCGCGACGATCGGCAACACAGCGAGAATCGTAGTCAAAAAAGGTTGGACGCCTCCTGCCTGTATCTGGACCATGATTGTCGGTGAGAGCGGGACCGCAAAGTCCCCGGCGTTCAAGGTCGCGAAGGGACCGATTCAGCGACAACAAAAGGCGATGCTTGACGAACATTCGGTCGCGTTGGATGGCTACGAACAAGAGAAACAGCAGTACGACGCAGCTATCAAGGAACACAAGCGTTCAAAGTCGAGCGAACCGCCACCAGAGCAGCCGGAATATCCGCAGCCGGAGCGAGTGGTGGTAAGCGATACGACCGTCGAGGCACTTGCACCGTTGTTACAGCAGAACCCGAGAGGGCTACTGTTGCAGCGGGATGAACTGTCAGGATGGCTTGGAGGATTCAACGCTTACAAGTCGTCGCAGGGTGCGGACGAAGCGCACTGGTTGAGCATGTTCGACGGCGAGTCGATGACCGTTGACCGAAAGGGCGAGGGAACACGACCGACGTTTGTCGAGACGGCTTTGGTTTCGATCACCGGCGGGATTCAGCCGTCCGTCTTGGCGAAAGCGATGGGGCGAGAACATCGCGCGTCAGGGATGGCAAGTCGTTTTCTTATCGCTTCCCCGCCAAGAAAGTCGCAGTTCTGGACGGACGAAGAAGTCAGCGAGTCGACACAGCAGGCGGTTGACCGTTTGTTCCTTTCGTTGCAAGGGATCCAGTTTGCAGACGGCGTATCGGAACCGCATTACATCGGCTTGGATGCGACTGCAAAGCGAGAGTTCATCACGTTCTTCAATTACCACCATCAAGAGCAATCGGAGCTTACCGGAGACTCTGCAGCCGCATGGTCGAAACTGCTGGGATACGTTCCACGACTGGCGCTGTTGATTCATATCGTCAAACAGGTAAACGCTGGCGATGACATCGAGGTTGCGGTAGACGCTTCGACGATGCAGGACGCTATCGGGTTGGTGGAATGGTTCAAATTCGAAGCGTCGCGTCTATACGCCACGATCGACGACGACGATGCAACCAGGGAGCTCCGAGCGCTGGCCGACTGGATCACTCGCACCAAGAACGGGGAATGCACCATGCGAGAACTGGTTCAAGGACAGCGTTCAATTGTGAACACTGACGCAGCGAATGAGATCGGAACCCAAATGGTGCGGGCGAGGATAGCGGCATGGCATACCTACGAGCCGGGCGAACAAGGCGGAGCACCAAAGCGAGTTTTACGAGTCGGTCAGGCGTCTACGTCTACATAACCCCCAAAAAACCAGGGATTTAAGAGGTTGTGTAGACGTTGACATAAAGAACACAGGAAAAAGGACAGACCCATGGACGACAGAATCACTTACATCATTCACTTGAGGCCAGAACAGGGGGCCGATCACAAGAAGACTTTGAGAGGACTTCGCAGATGGCTGAAGGCAGCGCTTCGAGGCTACCACTTGACCTGCATTAACATCGAGACCACGCCTAAGACAGAACCGAGCAGCGACGCACAGCCACGCACACGCACGCAACGGAGTGGCGGCGACAACTGAGTCGCGGACGGCAGACAATGCGTTAGGCAGGGCGACAGGAGGCTAGTCCATGCCGTACCTATCCCCCACATGCGGGTCCTAGGAAAAAGCTATTTACGCAGGTGCCAACCTACCCACTCCAATACTTTTACACACCAGCTATTTGATCCGGACCAACACAACAACATGACAGCCAAGCCAAACAAGCCCCGCACCGCCCCCAGGACGGCGCGCAAGGCATCACCAAAGACCGAACGCCCGAAGCCCGCCACGACGCGACAGGCGACCGCTGAGGGCTCCACAGACGACAGGTTTCGCCTGAGCACACAAGCCGATGTTGCAAGGGCGTTTGGAGTCGAGCGCAGCACCGTATCCGATTGGATCCGAAAGGGTATGCCGGGCAGCGACGGGAGCTACTGCTACAAGCGAATTACTCGTTGGCTTTTAACGCTTGGTCCGTGGCGATCCCAAAAGTACATCGACGATCTACTTCGCGAATCCATCAACCGCTAAGGCAACACGATGAAAAACAACACAACGCCAGGTTGGTCGGAATGTCCAATCGTGTTCGTGCAAGCGGTCGCTTGCCCAAACTGCTTGACGACCAAGCCGATTATCATTCGCTCGCAAGCCGAAGGTGATGGGAGCGTTACACGCAGATGCGTCTGCAGGTCATGCAGTGGCAGATTTATAGCTTCGATCGAGCCGCCAGAGGATGCTTTGCCAGGATTTGGCAGGAACAGGTAGCGCGGTCACTATATTACACCCGAGTTTCAAACACGAAAGGAAGACAGATGTTTCAACGACTGAAAAACAAGATTCGCGGAATCACCGGAGACGCCCAGGCACAGCCGCCCGAGAAGCTTAACGGGACATCAACCTTGCAGTCCCCCGAGCAGTTTAAGGCGGTCAACGGCCACTACCCGCCAATCAAGCACGTTCAAGGCGGAAGCGGGACGGTTGAGATTCACGCACCCGCAAAGGCCAAAATCAAGGCAGACATCGGTATGGGCGGCGAGCCACTTACGGCCCAAGGCATCGAGTATCTACGGAATCGCGAATCGCAGTTTGCCCCCGTCGAGCCAGAAGAGGAGTTCGATTGGGACGCATTCTTTAACAGGATGAATGACACCGCCGCAGCCGCCGCCGAGCGCGAACAAAACAAACCTTGGGAGGACGATTGCGATTATGACTATCAACCGTAGTGACGAACGATTCACCATCTGCCTCCACGAGTCTGGGCATGGAACAGCGGGGATTATCCTTGGCGGTCGCGTCGGTGGAATCTTGCTAGTAGCGGATGGCGGCTTGGCTCACGTCGATGAGTTGTCGCCGGATTCTCACGCCTTCATGGTTGCCGCAGGACCAGCAGCGGAGTCGTTGGCAGCAGATCACGAAGCGCCCGACACACCGCAGGCGAGCTATCAGGACATCGCAACCGCCGAATTTCCCGAGGGCACAGACCGGAGTTTCGTCTGGTCGTGTGGTTTCGCTGACGTGGAAGGCGGGTTGCGCACGGCAAAAAGCGACGACCGATCGCTAGCAGAATGGGCTATCGGTGGCGTGGAACAGTACCCAGAGCAATGGGAACGGCGAATCAAACTTGCCCGCCGAGTTGCTGCTGAAATCGTTCGGGATCACGAAGCCGCAATCGTTCGGATTGCAAAGCGTCTATTTATTCATGGAAGAGTCACGGGCGACGAAATCAAACAACTAATGAGAGGACAAGAATGAACGCCAATCTATACACAATCGACGAAGAACGTCGCGAAGCACATCGCCAGGAGCTAAAGCGAAAACTTGCCGAAACCGAGGTTAAGAAGGAACGACTTCGCGAACTTGAAGATATTGCCAAGAGGCTTGATGCAGACAGCGACGCAGCCGCCGCCGAGCATTCCGCCGCCGCTGATGAATTGCAAAGCGAACTGGACAAGCTGGACGAACAGCACGTTGACGCATTGCTGATTGGCAAGACATCGACAAGTAAGGCGATGCAGCGGAGAGGCGAGATTTTGCAGGCGTTGGCGGACTTGAACACACAACTTGAAATCCGTTGCGAAGCCAACAAGCGTTCCAAGCGGCCAATAGCAAAGCAGATCTCAGCAATCACGATGGCGGTTGCGTTGACCGCCGCCGACAAGAGCAAGTTGGTTGACCTAGCTTCCGCTAAGACGCGGCAAGCACGGCTATTAAATTCGCTGCAAATGAAGGCAGCGCAAATCGCTCTAGCAGAAGCAAAGCGGTGCGTCGATATAAACGCACACAATCTATCGCTTGCAGAGGATCACATTCGCCGCAGGATTCCAGCCGCCGAAGATAAATCGATCGCGACGGTGAAGCTCGGAGACTGGCAATTCGTCCATGCCGCATGCCAAGCTGAAATCCAGAGACTCACGAAGAACGATGAGGCCATCCAGGCTAAGGCGTTGGCAGAGTGATCCTACCCGGTGGCTGGTCCGTCGTGCTAATCCCCTTGGGGCGGCGGGCCGGTTGCCTTTTCTTATTTCCGCAAGGCTGGTATTCAAGTTGGCAAGCGAATCATCGACCGAGCAGAAGGGGCACCGCCGCGATTTCACCCCGGCGAAAGTTCCGACGCCCGAGGAGATCGCAGAACGAGCCGCAGCTATTAGGGCGACCTGGACCGAGTCGGAGCGTGCTAGGCGATGGTGCGGCGGTTCTCGCGTATCGTATGCAGCCCCGGTTGCCGTTCCCGTTGTCGACACCGATACAGACGATTGCGATTAATAGGTTTGCATTCGCATCCATCCCCCCGTTAGACTGGATAATGCAGCCGGTTTTGATTCGTAGGTCAGCCTGCCCCCTGGCTATCGTTTTGGATCGGCTGTTTTTTCATTGCCCTTCACGTTGGTTCAGGGTCACTTAAGTCCGCTCCACACAAGTCGCTGGCTGTCGGGAACTGAGTCGAGCATGACTATTGAAAATCCCGAGCGTCGCCAATTTGCTAGCTGCCTGCCAAAAAAACAGTCGAGATAGAAAAGCCTGTGAGACAAAAGAGATTCTAAGCAGACTCAAACGAACTCAGTGTCGAGCAAGATACCGGGGCAAGTTTCTGGCATTTGGCTGGATGGTAACTAGATTGAGAGTTCCTCCGACTAGGGGAAACTTTACCAATATGCCAGTAAAAGTAACTCATTTATGACAGAACCGTCACTGCTTTTTGCTTTAAGTAGAATGAATGACTGTTTTAGCAAGAACTTCGGTAGGAACTACGCCGATAACCAGAGGGTAGTTCCCACACAAGCGACACTTATCCGGTTGCACCTCCCAGCGGAATCCGATTGGCGCTGCCTTGCATTTTTCGTAACATTTGCAAAAATTCGCAGAGTGAACCCGTTGGCATGAACATGGTCTATCCTATTCCGGGATACCCACACTAGTTTCCATCCCCAATCACAAAGCTTGGCAAGATCGTGAACCCGTTCGTCTTTGATTCTGCGAATGCGGTGGCTATCGGCACTTTCAATATTCACATTTTCACTCCTCCTTGGATAGTGCGGTGTGGCGTTGCAAAGAAAGAGCCAGGGAACATTGAATTTGCGCTTGCTCGCCCCGGCTTCCGAGTAAACTTGGGGGGGGCGTGGTTGACGCTCGAACCTCATCGGATCGAGGTTTCCACTCATGATTCAGATTTTAACTGCGGTAACGTGCTTGCGAAGATTTTGCGTACACTCCCGGAGACGCCTGTTTTTGCGATGGGCGCAAACGTGGGCTATCAAAGCACTATTGCTGAAGGCAGTATCCCTCCTTTAAGAAAACTTCCTTCTGATGTGGGGGGGAAGAAAGTCGCAAAAAGAACAATCGGACTTAAATTCGAAGTTGGTGAAGGGATAAGCCAGACAATTGGCTTGGAACAGTTTGATAGAATGACTAAAGCGACTGGAAATCGCGAAGTGCTAGGCACGGACGCAAGAATGCTTGCCGATGCTGCAGAGTATTTTCCGAACGCAGTTTTAGAATTAAGGACACTTCTCGAAGAAGCTTGGACTCTTGAGTTTAAATAGAGAAAGTGCAGAAACAAAGGGACCACATATATGCCAGAAACAACCACCGAAAGAATTACCCAGACTGCCCCGCAAGCGGCTGAACCAAATTGGTTGTCGGGCGGTAGCTTTTATGACCAATGCGCAGAAGAAGAGCTTGCAAGGCGGCTAGATGAAATCCAGGCAATGGATGAAAACTGGGATGGCCAGGGCGCTTCCGCAGTGAATAGTGACTGCATTAGCTACGCTAAGATGTTTTGCCGACGCTCTGTGAGCTATCCCGTGCCAAAAGCGAATCCAACCTCTGACGGGGGCGTCCAGCTCGAGTGGCACGTTGACGACCGAAGCCTTGAGATTGAATTCGACATAGCTAACGGCCAGCCGGTTTATATTTGCTGGGATCGAAATGGGGCTGAGCCTGTTGAAGGCGAGATTACGATTGAAGATGACCAGAAGGTGAATTCGCTAATTTCTTGGGTAACGGGGCGGTGACTGAGTGTGCGTCCAGGGAGAGGAGCCTGATCTTAAAGATCATCTGATTTGGATAGTTACCAATTCCAACTTTTGGTCTAAGGATCGAAATAATGCTGCCTCCAACTACTACAAGAAAAATCCGTTCTCTGCTTTCTTGGAGCGTAAACACGATGCGGATGCAGCACTTGAGTATGCGAGCAAAAAGTGGGGGCCGCAGCCATATGGGATAATAAGGCTGCTTTATCAAGATGTTAAAAATAGCGGCTTTCAAGCAAGGTTCGTTGAGGAAGATGGGATTAAAGCCCATCTCAACGTCACCCCGGACCCTGCATCCAACAAATCGAAGCGGGTGAGGGCGTACGCACTTTTGGATTGCTCAGAGGTAGTTCGTCGTTGGGGGGACGCTCTCTGACGACGGATTATCTACGCCATGCTGAACATCACGTGCGACGATTGAGACGCGGTCAAGGGCAATCAAATGTGCGCACACTTTAACTACAGCCTTTTTGGTTGCAGTCACGTTCGATCCAAAGCCAAGCTTTCGAAAGCTTGGCTTTTTTTATGGTCCCGATGCCCCTTCTGTGCGACTCCCGTTGTTTTCATCGGCCTGAGAAGTTGACACTGGCTCCGCTAGTGCCTAGACAGGCGGTTGCTTTACTTGCTTTTTACGCCCGGCTTAGCGATAACTAAAGCTGGGCTAGGCGCGGACTAATTACCCATGCCGAAAGCCAGTTTCTCGACTGGTTGCCCTATTTAATTTTCGAGAATCAATCACCACTACCGAGAAAGTGAGTGTCGCATGGTCGCAAAGCCGAAGCAAACACCGGCAGCGTCTTACGTCCGCATGTCAACGGACAAGCAGGAAACGAGCCCAGAGCAGCAGCGTGAAGCAATCGCGAAACTTGCCATCGAGCATGGTTATGAAATCGTTGCGACTTACGAGGACTTGGGGGTAAGTGGCAATAATACCGAGAAGCGGGCCGGTTTCCGTCGCATGATTGCGGACGGTTCAACGCGAAAGTTTGAAGCTATCCTATGCTGGGACCAAGACAGGTTCGGCCGGTTCGATCTTATTGAAGCCGGTAAGTGGATCGAGCCGCTACGCAGCGCAGGAGTTAGCCTTGTCACAACCACCGCCGGGGCCATCGACTGGACGACGTTGACGGGGCAACTTGGCTACATGGCAAGCCAGATGGGCAAGGCGCAGTATCTACGCGACTTATCCGCAAACGTCCGCCGTGGACAAGACCGAGTTGAGAAACTGGGACGCTGGACCCGTGGCTTTGCTCCGTTTGGCTATGAAGTCGACAGCGAGACCGGCAAGCTGATTCCCGCCAAGCCATCGGAAGTCCGAATATTGAAGGCCATTTTCGAGCAATACGCGGCAGGGAAATCCTATCGTGAAATCGCGGCGTGGTTGACATCGCAGGGAGTCAAGACGCGACGGGGGAACAACTGGCAGCAGCAGTCCATACGGCACACCGTGAACAATGTTGTTTACCGGGGACATCTCGCCTACGGAAAGTCGACCGCATCGAAGTATCTGCCGTACGGCTCCCCTAGTGGGGACCGCATCAACCGACCGGAAAGCGAGTGGTCGGTTATCACGAATTGTCACGAGCCATTGGTAAGCCAAGAGTTATTCGACCGATGCCATCAACGCAAAGCCAAGAACAAGAACATGACCGGCCCGAAGTCGAAAAACCGTTACGCACTGACCGGGTTGCTGTTTTGCAAGAATTGCGGCTCGCGTCTTTGCGGTACGTCTGCCAAGGGCGAGAATGTGAAACGCTATATCTGCATCGACTACCAGAACAGTCGGGGGACATGCGAGCGGCGAACCGTTAAGGAGGATTTGGTTTTAGGGGAAATCCTTAAAGCGATCCGTACCGAGTTCATTGATAAGTTTTTCGGCTCCGCTGAGCGTGAAGCCATCAAAGACCAGATGCGGGAAATCTTGCTAGAAGGCAGCGGGGACATTGAGCGCAACCGCGCAGCCGACCGGCAAAGACTGGCAGAGACAGAGGGCGAGCTTGAGCAGGCAGTCAACGCGATGTTATCGACGTCCGAAGACTTGCGACCATTGGTCGAGAAGCGGGTTAGGACGATCCAAGACGAACGCGACACGCTGACCGACCGACTGGCAAAAACAACCGCCCCAGCCGCAGAGCAGATTGCACGGGCAGAGGAACGCATTGATTCCGCTATCCGTTGGCTTGATCGACTGGAGGCCATCGTGGGCACCGAATACGATCCCCCTGTATTGGCCGAGATGCTAGGGCAGTTTATCGAGCGGGTTGACGTTGACATCGAGCGGGTTCCATGCGGCAAGCGGTCGTCGCACAAGCTACGGGGCGGGGTGATTTACTTCCGTGCCGAATCGTTCCCAGCGTGGGCGGTTCCTGTATCGCAAGAGTTGGCAAGTCCTTTGGGAACGTCGTGCTTCGAAGCGCTCGACTGATCGTAACGACTCCATCCTCTAAAGGCTGACGCATCACCTCCAACGTCTTGCGGTTAAATTCGGGTAGTTCATCCAAGAAAAGGATCCCGTTGTGCGCTTTCGATATTTCTCCCGGCGATGGTGGACTGCCTCCGCCGACCAAGCCGGCATCACTGATCGTATGATGAGGGCTGCGGAAGGGCCGTCTGGCAAGCAACGGCTGACCGGCGGGCAACTGCCCAATCGCACTATAGATTCGAGTCGTTTCGATCGACTCACCGGCTACCAATTCCGGCAGAACCGTCGGCAATCGCTTCGCCAACATCGTTTTTCCGCTCCCTGGCGGCCCGATCATCAGCAGGTTGTCGCCAGTTTGCCTGCACCGGCTTTGGCCCCAGTCATGCCCCCATTGAATTGACAATTACCGACGATAGCTAATACTGACCGACTATGGGTTTGTGGGACTGATCCCCCACCTTGCCCCGGCCGTCCGCGTGTCCCAATGCGCCGGACGGCCGGGGCTGCCCAAGTCGCAACACATTGGGAATTTATGAATACAATCAAACCGAAACGCGGACGCCGCAACCCTGCACGACGCCAGCGTGCTCTACTGGCGAGGGCTGCTAGCACGCCGATTAAACCGTTTACTTTTATCCAACCCGGCATGCAGGTTGTATTGCGTTTGCGGGTCAGCACCGCTGGACAGAAGAGCCACCTGGACGACCACGAAACCTATCTGCGCGCACAAGTCACTACGGTGGGCGGCAAGGTTGTTGCCGTAGACAAACGCATTGGCAGCGGCGTGGACCTGTCGTCGTTACGCTCGTCGGTTGCACTGGCAAAGCACCATGACGCTGTGTTACTGGCTGTCACACCAAACCGGTTTGTACGCCAGCCTGGCTTTGGCGCGCGTACCTGCCAGCACGTCCAAGCTGATGAAGACACTTTAGCGGGTCTAATGCACATAGCTGATGGCGTCACGCTGGTCACACACCTTGAGCCGCGTGCTAGCGCAAAAGAAGAGAATCGCCATTTGTCACAAATTGGGCAAGCCGCGAAAGGTGGTAGCGGCGGGCGGCCACGCAAATCGAAACCAGGAAGCAAGAAACGTGAGCGACTGGAGGCAGAGCCAAAGGTAAGGTGGATGCGATTGGCTGGAATGGGTAACCGGCAAATTGCGAGGGTGCTAGGAAAGCCAGAGTCGACGGTCCGTCGCTGGGGTGCGCCATTTTCACCTATCGCCGAGGGCCACCAGCACAATTAGTGCAGTAAATTGCAACGCGAAACGCCAATAGCCGCACGTTGGGCGCATTGTGTAAACCCCTAGTGTCCTGGCTGCCCTGGCTGCCCTGGCTGCCCTGGCTACTTAGCCACATGCCCCGTCCTTACCAGCCGCACGCCCCCAAAAACTTTATCCCAGAAACCAGCCGCCTGCTCCGGTTCATCGAGTTGCTCCCGCACCAGATGCTGTCTAGAGTCAATGCAGTGGACAGCAACCCAGCTGCCCAGGTTAAACCACCTGCCAAGGACCAAGACTGATGGGAAAGAAGAAACCACTAGCGACACCAGACCCCACCGTGAGCGTGAGCTACGACTGGGGAAGCAAAGGGCAGCGACGTACTAAAACCTTTGACGACGCCCACGCGGCCAAGGCCTTTTACACCGCCAAGGACAAGGCTGGCAAAAACCCCAAGGTAGCCGCAACGACCGACGACACCACCGCCCCCGCACCTAGGCAGACACCACCCAACGAAGGGCCACCCAGCCTGCCCGGCGTCCGACCTATGCGGACGCGGCCCTACCTTGCGGGCGTCGTCGTTGCCAAGCACGGGTTAGCGGCAGGCGTTACAGACGCAATGGTTGCGGAGCTGGATGCGGCCTACGGGAAGCCAAACCCGGTGGAGTCGAAGTTTTGCTTAAAGAACGCCCACCACGCTGCCCGTGGCTTTTTGGGCCTGGCTGCCGACGCCATCGCGTAACCGCCGCCACCAACCGACACCACGACCAAGCCCGCGCCGGACCTACCGGGGCGGGCTTTTACTTTTGCCAACCTTGCAACCAATTGGAATCTAGAACAAATGAATACGGATGAACTACTAACAAAGCTGCTAGACGGTGGCGCGGTGCTGGGCCTGCTGCGGCCTGTCAGCGGGGACTTTTGGCTTGCCGCTGCAAAATGGCTACCTGACGACGGCGACGGCCCTAGCCTGCGGTGGTGTCCAATGTTCCCAGAGCACCAGGGACACATCCACCACACCCGCTACACCAAGGCGACAGCCAAGGGCGACTACCTATTGATGTACCTGGGAGACGACTACGTGGGCGGTATTGGGCCTGCGTTGGAATTTGACATTGACCGGGTCCAGTACGCCAACACCAGGGCCCGTTGGTTGGAGCGGTTGGCCTACGGTGACAACCAAGCCCGGTTTGCGGACTTTTTTAACAACGCATAATGCCACCACCACGCCCCGCAACGGACCACCACCGCCGCGGTTTTTTTATTGGCCCCAGGACGCCACCAAGCAGCCCGAGGGTCTGATGACACCAGGGCAGCCCCGAACGGCCGCGAGACGGCGTCGAGCGCAACGAGACAGGGCTATAGCTAGACCGCCGGCCGGCAGCCCGGCCGTGGTTGCCGGTACACAGCCTGCAACGCGTAGCCGGTAGCGGTGCGCGTCGCTGTTAATCTTGAACCGGCTGGATCCTGACTTCAGCATCCTCAACAACCCTGGACAACAGGACGATGTCCAATCGCTTTAGCTGCGACAGGAGTTTAAGAATGTCAATCTCTGCGTCGAATTCAAACGTATGAAGCTCCGGGTTATTGCGACAATAATTAAGGATTTTGTCGGGGCCAGTCCCGACCTGGTCTGTGTCAACGCAGAGTACTTTTGCGGAAAGCTTCGGTGGTTGGCCATCCCTATCACGTCCTTCGGTCCCCCATCCATAAATGCGAAGTCCGACCGGCCAGTAGCCCTTTGGTGCTGCCGAGGATTCGATTAGATCGAAGATAGTAAGTCCGTTGAATCCATCCACACAAATCGTTCCAGCGCAATCACCGTATTGTGTTGACGCTCTGGCCGGGTTTGTCATTCAAGTTCCTTCGTTGGCATAAATGGTAACTGTCCCCACCGCCGCAGGGATAACGGGCGATAACGGTTGCAGCGGATTATCACCGATTGGAACTTGCCCCGCAATGACTGCACACGCGCCACCAGTAACAGGCACCACCACCAACGCGTAGCTAGCAGCGCACAACACGCGATGAATAGGCGGCAACAAATCCAACTGCCACCACGTAGCACACCCGCCAATGCGTAGCTGGTAACCCCTAGCACCACCCACATCCCGTCACGGGTAACAGGCGACAAGCAACACAGGGGCCCAGAGGGGCCCGAGGAACAGCCCCCGCCCTTGATGCGGTTTTTGCCCCTACCCGCAAATGCCTGCCACCGACAGCAGCCCACCACCTGCCCTGGTAGCAAATAGGGTCGCCCTGCACCCAGACGCCCAGGACCTGCAAAACCCTAGCAAATACCAGGGCCCCGGAGGGCTAGCTTCTTGTTGCATCTGAGCTGTACCCTGTTTGGTCACGTCGCGAACAAACACCTGCCCCAGAGGACAAGAGCAATGGCAAAACTAATCGCAGTCTACATCCGCGTATCGACCACAGGCCAAAACGAAGCGGGCCAGCGCGCCGTGGTCCAACAGTGGCTAAACAACCACGGCCACCACGCGGACGCTGTGCGCTGGTACGTCGACCAGGACACAGGCGACCACCTGGACCGGCCCGGCTTTAAGCAGCTGCAGCAGGACGTGTTTAGCGGCACGGTGGGCACGGTGGTGGTCTACAAGCTGGACAGGCTAAGTCGGTCCATGCGTGACGGCATAGACACCATCACCGACTGGGCCAAGGCAGGCATACGGTTAGTGTCCGTCGGCCAGCAGCTGGACTTTAGCGGCACGGTGGGACAAATGATTGCAGCTGTGCTGCTTGGTGTCGCGCAGATGGAGCAGGAGCTACGACGCGAACGGCAGGCAGCGGGCATCCAGGTTGCCAAGGCCCAAGGTAAGTACAAGGGGACCAAGCCAGGCCACCGCAAAGCCAGCCCCACCAAGGCCAGGCGGCTAAGCAACAAAGGGCTAACGCAGCACGAGGTGGCCGCTGCTATGGGCGTGTCACGGGCCACGGTGGCCCGATACTTGGCTGCTACAAAATAGTTTTGCCTAAATGCCCGGAATCAGGTCCTGAGAGGTTTGACCTTCCCCCGTGACTTCGCCTAGAACGCCCCTGGTCACACTACGACTACCGACCAACTGCCACCCAGTTACACCACGACACCACCAAGACACCATGGCCAAACGCCGACCGGAACGACTGAAAGAGATTGCTGTCCCGGCCACTTTCGTCCCACGTTTTTGGGAAATGATTGATGGTCGCACGGGCATTGCGAAGGAGGTACGCCACCGTTACCAGACGCTGGCGGACGACACCGGGGCCGACAGCTACCAGAAGGAGTTACTATGCCAGCGGGCTGTGTTTATGAGCGTACAACTTGAAACGATGGAATGCACGGCAGCGGAGACCGGGGCCTTTGACCACGGCGTGTATACCCAAATGTCGAACGCCTTGCTGGGGCTGCTGCGAACCCTGGGCCTGGAACGCGTCATTAAGGACACCACCGACTTGCAAACCTACCTTGCCGAGCGCCAAGCATGAACATCATCGAGGCAATCAAAGACCCGCAACTGCTTGGCAGCTTTATCGGTACGGACTTGGCCAGCTGGCAGCCTTGGCTGGCCGCCCTGCGGACGCTGTACGGCCTGCCGGTCGTCAACAGGACCGCACGCCACATTGTTGCCGACTGCACGGGGCGCAACGTCAACACGCTGCCGCCTGGTGGCTTCGATGCGGCCCTGTTTTTAACAGGCCGACGTAGCGGCAAGTCCCGCATAGCCGCCACGGTGGCGGCATACGAGGCGGTGCTGGCTGGTCACTACACGCGACTGGCACCCGGGGAACGTGGGGTTGTGCCGGTGGTGGCACCGACGATGGCCCAGGGTCGCATCGTGCGCGACTACTGCCGGGCGATATTTGAAACGCCGCTGTTTAAGCGGGAACTGGAGAGGGAGACAAAAAGCGGCTTCTCCTTGCGGTGCGGCACACGCATCGAAATCTTGGCGGGCGACTACCGAACGATACGCGGGTACACGCTACTAGCTGCGGTGGTTGATGAGGCTTGTTTTTTTGGCACTGATGCCGAGACACGCAGCAGAACGGATACGGAGCTGATGCGAGCGATCCGGCCTGCCTTGGCAACCACCGGGGGCAAACTGGTCTGCATTAGCAGCCCATACGCACGCAAAGGGTGGTGTTGGCAACAGTACGTCCGCCACCATGCAAACCCGAAGGGGCAGGTGTTGGTATGGAACGCAAGCAGCCGGACGATGAACCCGACACTGCCCGAGCACGTGGTGGTAACGGCCCTTGCTGAGGATAAGCACGCAGCACGGAGCGAGTACTTAGGCGAATGGCGAGATGATGTTGCGGACTACATTACCAGGGCCGTACTAGACCCACTGGTAATCGAGGGCTGCAGTGAGCGGATGCCTAGAAAGGGCACGAAATACACGGCCTTTGTTGATATGTCTGGTGGGCGTGGTGATGACGCCGCTTTAGCGATTGCCCACAAAGAACAGCAGAACGTGGTGATTGATTATGCACGCAGCTGGTCTCCACCCTTTAACCCGTCGGCAGTCGTTGACGCAATGGCCGTAGACCTACGCCGCTACGGCTGCAGGCGCGTCACAGGTGACAATTACGCTGCGGAGTTTGTGTCGTCCGCCTTTACCCGTAACGGCATCCGCTACAAACGCGCCGAGCAGCCGAAGTCAGGTCTTTACACCGAGCTGCTGCCGCTGCTTTGCAGTGGTTGCGTTGAGCTGTTGGACCAAGCGAAGTTGCTGGACCAACTGGCCAGCCTGGAACGCCGGACGCGTGCTGGCGGGAAAGACATTATTGACCACCCACGCGGCGGCCACGACGACCTAGCAAACGTGGTGGCAGGCGTTGCCGCTGTGACCAGTAAGCCAGTACGCCTAGTCGGCGCGATGTTTTAGACCGAAGATCAATTAACCAAAGGTGAAATGAGATGTTGCCAAACCAAAACCCAGCCCAGGCCCAAGCACAGGCACGAATCGAATGGTTTGAACAGGAAAATGGCAAACCAGTTGATGGCGGGGGAACGTGGCTTTATTACGCGACGGGGGCAAGGCGGGAATATGAGCGTTACGGATTTGGACAAATGGAACCGCCACCCGAGGACGACCGCGAGCGCTACGCCAACATTTGCCAATACCACCGCCTGGCCGTCAAGCGCCAGACGCAAGCGTTTGATGACCTGAAGGAGTCGCTTACCCACAACCCAGGCACGCACCCTGACCCAGCTGACAACATTGCCAGGTTGACCGCTGCCAGGGATGCGGTGCGGGCGAGCAATAAGGCACTTGCGGCTGCTGAGGTGGCGCTAGAGGACGCGGACTTGGCAGCCAGAGGCATGACGCGGGCCGACGCAGCAGAACAGGCCAAAGCAGAGGCAAAGCGGGCAGCCGCAGAAGAGGCCTACAAGACCGAACTATCTAACATCAAAGTCTAAACCAACCCAAGGCCAAGCAGATGGAAACCATCACCCACAACGTCCACAACCAATACGTCCGTCAAGCGACCGAAGGCGGCAAGGATTACCTGGTTGCCCCGGTGGCAATGTTGGTGCCTGGCGTCCACAAGGGCAGCGGCGGCGCGCTGCTTTACACCAAGGAAGAACTTGCCAAGCGACCGGGGCAGTGGAACGGCGTGCCAGTGACGGTCGGCCACCCAGCAATAGGTGGCGTGCCGGTGGCGGTTGCTGAGGTAGGAACGTCCCAAACCGTGGGCATGATCCGAAACGCCCACTGGGACCACCGGAAGTTGCGTGCGGAGGCCTGGCTGGAGGTTGAGCGACTACGGCAGCTTGCCCCGTCGGTACTGACGGCATTGGAGCAAGGCAAGCCTATGGAAGTGAGCACTGGTCTGTTTACAGACAACGTACCAGCCCCCTCAGCCAACTATGGCGGACAGGGGAACGCTGGTTTTACCAAAGTGGCCACCAACTTTCGACCCGACCACCTAGCCCTGCTGGTAACAGGCAAGGGCGCGTGTGCGGTTGTTGACGGTTGCGGCCTTTTACAGATGAACAAGGAAAGCGAAATGGACTACGACGAAAGCCCGCTACTGATGCCAACGATGGATTTTGGTCCACCGACCAACAACGGCTGTGGCTGCAGCAGCCACCAGGGGGCCAGCCACGACGCGATGCCCGTTGTCGCACCAAGCAGCTGGCCGCAACAGCAACCGCAGCCACACGGCAACCTGGGCAGCAGCACGCCCCTGGTTGCTGACTACCTGGAAGGGGCTGCCTATGCAATGCGAGCCGATGGGCATGCAGACGCAGCAGGCGAGCTAGACGAGGTGGTTGCCAACGTACGCGGCCAGTCGGACGAGGCACCGCTGCTGCTGCCAGACTGGGGCTACGGGCATGCCGACGCTGGCCAAGTCCACAACAGCCAGCAGGCAGCCCAGCACAGCCGCGACGACGGACCGTTGGTTATGGCAGCGATCGACTGGACGCAGACAGGCTAACACGCCTGTAGCCCTGGGGGCGGCACCACGCGGACTAATTACCCGCGTGGGGCCGTTTACTGCCCGTCACCCGGACAGGCCAGCCGCCCCCTTCTACTTCTTAACGGGTGACACTTTTTTGACAGGGTGACATTGATGGCAGCATCTAAGGCCAAGCCGCGCGTCTACAGCTACTTACGGTTCAGCACGCCAGAGCAGGAGTTTGGCAGCAGCGAAAAACGCCAGGAGCAGCTGGCTGCAAGCTGGCTAGCACGAAACAAGCTGACACTATACGAAACGCAAACTGACCGAGGGCTATCTGGTTACAGCGGAACCCACCGAAAAAAAGGGCACTTAGGACGTTTCTTGCATGACATCGAAGCGGGCAAAGTGCCACGGGGAAGCATCCTATTGGTCGAGAATATTGACCGCTTGAGCCGCGAGGAAACAGACAAGGTGCTGAAGGAGATCTGCTTTAAGTTATGGGACAACGGGATTACGCTGCAAACAATTGAACCTGAGGACACTTTTGCGCCAGGCAACAAGGACGATATTGCATGGATAAAATTGCTGTTTGGCATCCAGCGCGGACAAGCGGAGTCGAAACGCAAGTCAGACCTGATCCAGGCGTCGCGGAACCGGGCGTTTGACGACGCCAGGCAGACTGGGAAAATGGTCACGTCGCGCGCCCCCGCTTGGCTGACAACTGCGGACAACGGGACGAGGTTTGCATTAATCCCCGAGGCAGCGAAGACCATTGAACGCATTTTTGAGATGAAGCGAGACGGGCTAGGCAATGGTGAAATAGAACGGCAGATGAACAAAACCGCGACATGGTCACCACCACCCGTACGTCGCGCAGACCAGGCAGCAGGCAAGCAGGGGAACGGCTGGCGCAGCAGCTACATCAAAAAGATACTTAACAACCGGGCAGTGATTGGCGAGTACCAGCCGCATGTGAAGCGAGACGGCCCCCGCAAGCCGGTCGGCGAACCAATAAAGGGGTATTACCCAGCGGTAGTGAGCGAGGAGCTTTTCTTTGCGGTCAAGAAGAAACTTGACACTAATCGTGGGAAAGGTGGACGGACAGGACGGTTTAGCAACGTACTACGGCACCTTGTTGTCTGCGGCTATTGCGGCCGTGCCATGCACTACACGGACAAGGGCAAGCGGTCCAAACCTGGGCTGGTTTGTGACGGGGCACGGCGGCAACTGGGCTGCCCTTACCATAGCGTCCGCTATGACGAGGTGCTGACGTGCGTGCTGGACAACTGCCACCTGCTGCGACCTGCTGACGTGCTGCCAGACAACAAGGCCAAGTCGTCGGAGTCAAAGGCACTGCAGCAGCGAATCAGTGCTGGACAGGCAAAACTTGGCGAGTCCAAGCAGCAATTAGACAATTTGGTCGAACAAATTGCCCGCACGCCGTCCCAGACGATGCGTGATAAATACGAGGAAAGGGCCGTGGCACTAGAGACGGAGCAATCGGTCATAGAAACGCAGATTGCGACCGACAAGGCAGCGTTAGACCGCCTGACCGCTACCGCCACGACGCTAAAGCGGTGGCAGGCAGACATTGCCACCTTGCGGGCTGCAATTGCGCCAGACGACGCAACTGACGTACGGGCTAAACTAAACGCCCACCTGAGGGAATTTGTCGACACAATCACCATCTATCCCGTCGGCTTTGCCGCTGCCTACGACAAAGGCCTGCATGGCGGCATGGTGCCTGGCGAGGTAACGGACGGGCCACGCGGCCCCCGTCGCCAACATGCGCGACGCTCCACAGACTGGGACGAGGTGGACAGGATTGGTGAATTGATAGACGAGCTGGACTTGAAGCCACGCAAGCAAGCCAAGGGGTTTGCGCAGTACGTCCTGGGCCGTCGCATGTCGCGGGAGGGCCGGTTTTGCCGGGTGCGGTTTAGGACGGGCGAGAGACAGGACCTGGTGCCACCTGGCAGCCTTGCGACCGGCAAAGCTGTGCTGCGGGGCGAGGACGGCAAGGGCATGTCGGTGGAGCGGACGTTGCCGGACCTGAATGGTCTTTGGGAGGAGTTTAAAGCAGGAAGCAATTGAAGAAATACAGTAATTTGTCAGATATTGGTGTGCTATAGTTGAACAATCACACACCACCTGGAGTAACAAGAGTGAAAATCTTTATTAGTTGGTCTGGAGCACGGAGCAAACATATTGCTACGGCCCTACGAGATTGGTTGCCGAGCGTAATCCAATCTGTGAGTCCGTTTATATCATCCCAGGACATTTTGAAGGGGGCGCGGGGCAACGTGCAGATAGCTAAAGAACTTGAGACGGCAGCCGTGGGCATCATTTGTTTAACACCGGAGAATTTGAATGCACCCTGGATTTTATTTGAGGCAGGCGCATTGTCGAAATTGTCATCCGCATACGTTTGCACCTACCTGCACGAATTAGAACCGTCAGATATTTCACAGCCGCTAGGACAATTTCAACACACAAACTCAACGAGAGAAGATACGCTTTCACTAGTGCAGACGATAAATAATGAACTGCCGGACGGAACCGGTTTAGAACCCGAGCGGCTAAGAGACGCGTTTGAAATTTGGTGGAAAAAATTGGAAGTGCAAATCAAGGCAGTGCCAAGCAAGCCTGACGAAGAAGTCAGCCCACCTGAACGAACTGAGGAAGACAAAATCGATGAAATGCTACAGATGATACGGAAACTTTCGGACGCTAAGGTAAACCGGCCTGCCACACTTGCAAGTGCATTAGGCATGTCAATTGAACACGATGAAATGACATCGACCAAACCCTATTGTCAGTTTGAAGTTGATCTTACGAAAGTTAGCAAAACAAAACGGCTTGCCTTGATGAATCGCCTTAAGAAACACCCTAATGTCTTTGATGTACGACGAGTGAATGAAGCAGACTTTTACATTTTTGAGGTTGCGGGGCATTCTATGCCTGAGTCGGCGACTGCAGTAGGAGAAATTAAAGCATTATTGCAGACAGTTGGCGTCTGGTACAAGATACACGACCTCCGCTAGCGAAGGCAAACTGGCTACAACATCAATAAATTGTGCCTTCCAGCGGCGGCTAGCGTGAGGGCTCGCTTACCCATCTCTTGGCCTCGGACGTCACCGAAATCGAGATCGTACTGCGAGAGTTCCGCGAACAACTGCTGGATTCGACTTGGAGTTGGATCGAGCGGCAATTCACCCGAAAAGAACCCGACCGCTTGGGCCAGTGTGTCGACGGCAATCACATCGATGTCTTCTACCACCGCCGCTTCCGATGCGTTTGCGGTAGGGACAACCAACCCTCGCAGCCCTGCCTGCTTCGCCGCTTCGATCGCGACCGACAAAGCTCCTTTGACAGGTCTCGTGTGACCCTCCAGTGCAAGCTCACCGATCACCGCATAGTCATCAAACAGATCCGATTGCAATTGCCCGCTGCCAGCCAGGACGCCCAAGGATATCGGCAGATCAAAACCAGCTGCTTGTTTCTGCAAGTCACCCGGAGCAAGGTTGATAACCACTCGATCCTGAGGCCGAACAAAACCGCTGTTCACCAAGGCCCGCTCCACGCGATGAGCACTTTCTTTGACCGCGGCATCTGGCAAGCCGACCAGGATCGTTTTTGGCAATGCGGCCGGAGAGAGATCGACCTCCACATCCACCGGAATCGCCTCGATCCCCAGCAACGTGTAAGTTTTAAGTCTAGCCAGCATACGAACAGCCCCTGTAGCGCAGCGAAGAAGAGTCCCCTAATGTGACGGACCCAAGCCCCTAAATCAAGAAGAGGGGAAAGGAAGACCCATCGGTCACGTTTTCTGTCATTGCTTATTGCGATCGCTTTAAAACGCAACACTGGCCAGGCATGTGTTTTTTTAGCCATAAATGCCAAGAGAAACACAAAGGCGGTGAACTTAAAAACTTTCCCGGACCATGGCCGCTTCTCCGCAGCCCCAAATCGCAAAGAGGCATGGGGGTAGCTGCCAGGTGTTGCCCCAGACCGGGACAAGCCCGGCGGAAGCTAAGTAGCCAACTCCCAAAAGCGCAACATCAAAACCCGCGTCGGCCGGCTAACCTCCTTGCGGCTCCCCAATCCAGACGCTGGCCTACGATAGCGGCCTCCTACCTAACAGCAGCCTCCGGTCGACCCGAAATCTGCAAAATCGTGTGTGCTGCTGGCGGATTTGGTAAGTTGGAGTGATTCGACCGTTACTTTTTGGCGGTGCCCGCCATGATCCTCCCTCACTCCCTCTATGAGCTTTACGATGAACATGAATCGTCCCGATGGCCAGCGAGTTGCTCGGCGAGACTTTGTTAAACTTGGTGGAACCGTCGCCGCGGGGGTTGCCTCAGTCGGCCTCTTCGACGCTCGGTTTGCTCATTCCGCAGGATCGCCTGAAACCTCAGCCGAGACCTTCGTCGCAGAACTGTACGGCTCGCTCTCAGATAAACAGAAAGAAATCGTCTGGCGACCGTTTGATCATGCCGACCGTCGTAAAATCAATCCGAACTGGCACATCACCAAAGCGACCATTGGGGACGATCTTTTCTCCAAGCAACAGCGAACGCTGATCGACCAGATCGTGCGCAACATCACTTCCGCAGATGGTTACCAACGTTTGATCCGACAGATGGATGAAGACGACGCCGGTATGGAAAACTACAGCTTCGCCTTGTTTGGCGAACCGGGCACCGACCAGTTCCAATTTGAAATGACCGGACGGCACCTCACGATGCGAGCCGACGGCAACCGAGTCGACAAAGCGGCCTTCGGCGGCCCGATTGTTTATGGGCATGGCGAAGAAGTTCCGTCTGACAACCTCTTCTATTACCAAACCCAGCAGACGAATAAAGTTTTCCAGGCTCTGGATGCCGATCAAGCCAAACTGGCACTGCAAACGAAGGCTCCCAAAGAATCGGCCGTGCAACTGCAAGGACCTAGCGGCCATTTTCCAGGGATCGCCGTCAACAAACTTGCCAGTGACCAAAAAGAGCTGGTCGAATCGACTCTAAAGGTCTTGCTGGCGCCCTATCGAGAAGACGACGTGGATGAGGTGATGGAGATCCTGAAAAGCAGTGGAGGAATGGATCAGCTGCACATGGCCTTCTATCAAGAAGAGGACATCGACGATGACCGCGTCTGGGATATTTGGCGAGTCGAAGGCCCGTCATTGGTTTGGCATTTCCGCGGCGCCCCGCACGTTCACGCTTATATCAACATCGGCGTGAAGTCGTAAACCGTTGAAGGACATCCTGGTGCATCGATTCGCTTGGGCTCTGGTAGTGGCCGTTCTATCGACGCCTGCCTATGCAGGCGACGATGCGCCGCCGACATCGAATCAACGTCTTTCGCGTACGCCAAAGACGTTAACCGAAGGGGGTGTCGTGATGACCTTCGATGACCGCAACTTCAAGGACTGGATCAAGGCGTTGCCATTGTTCGACGAATATGGAGTCAAAGCGACGTTCTTCATCAGCGGTACAATCGATGCCCGAGCCCGAGACACGATTCAACAACTGAGGGATCACGGGCATGCGATCGGGTCGCACAGTGTCAATCATCTAAAAGCGGTTGAGTATTTCAAAGAGGCCTCGCCGGAAGCTTTTCTACATCGTGAAATCCATCCGCAGCTGAAAGAATTCAAGGCAGCAGACGTCGCTCCGGTATCGTTTGCATATCCGATGAGCCGCAACAATGCCGCGACGGACGAGGCACTGCTGAAAGTGTTTCGGCACTTGCGAACGGGCAAGAATATCGCTGCCGACAAACGCTTAAGTGAAGACAACACATTTTTTGTCCCGGCAGCAGAAATCGCTGAACGTGGGTGCCTTTACGGCAAGGGCATCGACCACACGCCATCGCAGCCCGATCGCACGTACGCGCAGATAGACGGAGCGTTTGAACGAGCCGCAAAGAATCGAGAGATCATCGTGCTGTACGCGCACGGCATTTCTGAAACGGGCACCGGCAATTTCGTGACTCCCGAAGCGCTCGCCCGTCTCTTCAGCAAAGCCAAGGAACGGGGATTACGGTTCTACACGTTCGATGAACTGCCTTGAAAGTTCGCCACATACGAATTCTGCACGGCTTCAACCGAAGCGGCCCAAGCTGCCGAACCGTATGCCAGAACGAAGAATCAAGAGTCGCCCGAAACCGTTTTTGTATCGGTCGTTCGGCTCGCCATCGGTTGCCGAATCTCGGTGATGACCTGCTCGCCATCGGTCAATGACGATGGGCAGACCTCTTGCTGTTCGCATTGTCGGCACACGATCTTCACCGCATCGCGACCGGCGATGTGCAAATCGTGTTTCTTACACAGATCAAACAATTCTTGTAGGTGCTGGCAGGGCATGGCCTGGATCCAAAAGGGGACTTGGAACGAATGAATGTCAGCGAGGAAGGAGCAGAATCCAAGTGTCGGATCTAAAACGCAGCTACCTTCGCCAGAAGGTGGATTCCACGCTCTGGCGAGTGTAGCGACGACCGATATTTCCCGCTTCTTCCGTAGCAACAAACACTCCTATTGTACGGCCTTTGGCTACACAAGTTAGTGGCCGCCCCGGCCGACCCGGGAAAACAGATCATCGGTCTTACACGAGGAACCAAAGAGACAGCTTGCCGCCAACGCCGTCAGAGAACAGGTCGCTGGCAAAGATTGCCGCCAGCAGGATCGAAGCATTGGTCGCGGCGTGAACCACGATGATCGCGAACAGATCTTTTCGATAATAGAACCACAGGTTCGTCAGTACGGCCCACGGCAACATGACCCACCACTCCCACATCATGTGCGTGCCCATAAAGACGACGACCACCACGATGAAGCTGCGCCAGGTAAACCTCGCCAGGGGCAGCTTGCGAAAATCCTGGTCGCCGTCGTAAACATCGGCGTAACGCATCACGAAGCTGCGCATGAAAAGTTCTTCCATTACCGGCGTGACCATCGCATAGCCGATCATTCGCAACGCCAGAACCCACGATACCCAAGCGACGCCGAACATCGTTGGATCGAATTCGGCATCCGCACCACTAGGCCTAAGCTGCGGAAACAACACGTAAGGCAGAATCCACATCGCGGCCAATGCCACCCCGACAAGCAGATCGCTTACTGTCATCCAACTCAACTTCAATCGCAATTCGCGATAGCAGCCTTGGGACCAAAAGTATGCCAAAGCTCCGACCGGAGCCACTACACGCAGCACGTACAGCAACAAGGCGAAATCCGCAGGTGCAACCCCTTCCAGTTGAAGGACCAGCAGGAACGCGAGCATGGGAACGACGTAAGGCAGCATTCAGTAAATACCTCGGTGAAACGGGCGCTGAGCCGAATGACGCTTACCATCAGACACGTTATTTAACGCCATCGATTTTTGCAGCGTCGGCTCGGCTAAGACGCTAACAAAGTCACCGTAATTTCCCATAATCAAATCATGAACCGGGCGGAAACAACGGTGGCATCGGGCAGCCGAACGAGTCGGCGATCGCCCGCATCAACTCGGCTTCGCCAGCCGTGACTTGATGGTCGGCAACGATGCACTCTGCACATGCCTGGATCAACGACTTTTTCAGACTCATGTCGACAAGGTCCAGAACGTCCAGCGCCTTCCCCAATTCCGAAAGCCTCATTTTATCTGGCGGTAGGAGCGTCAAACCAGAGACGTTCAGCGCGTTAGCCCCCGCGTCAAAGGCGGATTGGACTGCAGCGGGTTCGCCTTGACCGGCCCAAGCCAGCGAAGAGAGCAACATGCTGCATTGAGCGGAGACTTTTTCCAGCGAGTGGTACTTAGGCCGCGAGCGATCAGGTGGCCCCAGATGATGATGGACAACGCGAACCACGACCCATTCAAAAAGCTCAATCTTGTTATCCGCTTTGATTAAAACGTCCAGATTGGCCATGAACCCATTGTACTGAGTTGGCGAGAGTGACTTGAGCGCCCCCAACGTCATGTCGACCAGCGGCAAGCGATGCTGCTCATCCAGTTTCGAAATTTCCGCCGCAATGGCTTCGGTCATTTTTGCTAAACCACGTTCCGCGTGCTGTTCAAGCTGCGCCAATTGCTGCCGCCGGGCAACGGGCTCCCGATTCAGCAGCAACGCATACAAAACCGCTCGCGCACCGTACGGGTTACGGCTTGCTTCTTTGATTGCGTCGGGGATTTCAGAAATCAACTTATGTGCCAGCGACAGGTGCGAAGGCGTCGGTTGCCCGATCGCTTCAATACCAGCCAGAATGGTCACTCCTTTTGCGATTTTCTTTTTCCTTGATTCTTCTTTCTCGGCACTCGCATCGGATGCAGCGACCACCGATTTTGGACTTCGTCTCTTCGGGAATTTGCCATCCCAGCGAGGCTCGATGCGCAGGATTCGTTGTTCGAGTGGCGGGTGCGTCGCGAACAAGCCAGAGAACATCGTGGTCGCGCCGGTGGCGAAATACATGTGGCTGAACTCGGGAGCGGCGGGATTTTTGATTTCACCATGAACGGGACTGGCGCCGATCTGCATCAATGCACCAGCAATCCCATGCGGGTTACGGGTGAACTGAACCGCCGATGCATCCGCCAGGAATTCACGTTGCCGGCTGAAGGATGCTTTGATCCAGTTTCCGAAAAAGACTCCAATGGCCCCAATCGCAATCAGCCCACCACCGATCACGATCAGCGGGATCGGACTGGAATCCTTATTGTTTCGCCGCGATCCTCCCGAATAGAGGGCGATGCGGAAAACTTGCCAGCCGATAAATCCAATGACCATGATGCCGTAGATGTAGCCAATCATGCGGATGTTCATCCGCATGTCACCATTAAGAATATGACTGAACTCGTGGGCCATCACCCCCTGAAGTTCGTCGCGGGTCATGGTCTGCACGCACCCTCGTGTCACGCCAATGACGGCATCTTGTGGGGTATAACCGGCCGCGAAAGCGTTGATCCCCTCTTCTTCCAGCAGGAATACGGGAGGGACCGGAATCCCAGAAGCGATTGCCATTTCCTCAACCACATTTAACACGCGACGTTCGTCACGGTCGGTGGTGGATTGCTGTAGGGGACGTCCACCCAGACTGGAAGCGACAACCTGTCCGCCTCCTTGCAACGACGAAATGCGATAGGCACTTGCCCCCCCGACCAGTAACAACGTGCCTCCCCCAACCGTCAGCAGGATTTGCCAGTTGGTAAGCAACGCGATCAGGTCAATGTTCTTATCCTGATCGGCCATCTTGACGTTGTACCCTGTGACCGCGAGGCCAAGCAGTACGTAGACCGAGAGGACAACTCCAATCACAGCCAGAATGAACAGGAAAGTGAGCTTCTTGGAATTTCGGCGCGCCCGATCCTGGTGTTCAAAAAAGTCCATCTCGTCAGAAACCCAGTTCCAAGGAATTCACTCGACAAATTTGCCTGTCCATTTCAAAAGAGGATGGGCTAGAAAGATACCTTGGGAGCTGCCTGGAACTCAGCACTATCCTTGAATTCAAGGAGCTCGGCATTCTCAGGATGTCCAAACATCGATGCAAACACGATCGCAGGGAACTTTTGCCGAGCCACGTTGTAGCTGGTGACCGCGTCGTTATAGCCCTGGCGAGCGAACGCGACTTTGTTTTCGGTACTGGTCAGTTCCTCGGAAAGCTGCATCATGTTTTCGTTGGCCTTGAGGTCCGGATAGGCTTCCATCACGACACTGAACTTGCTCATTGCCCCCGACAAAGCCGTCTCGGCCCCCATCAACCCCTTCATGGCATCCGGGTCACCAGGTGCGGCGCTGGCCGCCTGAACGGCACCCGATGCCGCGTTTCGGGCCTTGATGACGTTCTCAAGAGTCTCGGACTCGTGCTTCATGTACCCCTTTGCGGTGTCGACCAGGTTGGGGATCAGGTCATATCGCCGTTTAAGCTGCACTTCGATTTGAGAAAACGCATTTTTGTACCTTTCCCGCAGCGAGACCAGTGTGTTGAATACGCCGACACCGTACATCACCATCATTAGCACAAAGACGACGACGACGCCCAAACCAATCCCTAAACCAACCATGCTCTAAGCCCTCGACGACTGTGTGATGTATTCAAAAATGCTTCCGCCAAACCCATTGCGGATAGTCTAACCGAGATAATGATTACGGTGTGAGTTGCCGCGAGCGTCGAGCGACCTTTTGCGGGGAGGACGTGAAATTTACCCGTGACGCATTGCCGCCTGTCCACGCTCTGGCGAGCGTAGCTACCTCACCACCCTCGCCAGACGGTGGTTCTCGCTCCATTACTGTAGCGGGGGCACGAGGCGCGTCGCTGATTTGTAACCTCACTCGGAAACCGTCACTTATTGATTGCTGCCTTCCACGGTGGACGGATTCGGCAGGCATTGTATTGATGCGTGAAACAGCGACCGCTGGCGTTTTTTCTTACAAATCCCCTCGCCGCGATCCCGGCCTATAATCATCGACCAAGCGGAAGGCTGTTAATCAGTTCCAGCCCGCATTGACTAGCACTAGAAAACAAGAAAATCGATGACCAATACCGAAACAGACCTACGTTTAGCGGGCTGCCGAGTCCTTGCCTTCGTGGGCGAAATCTATGAAGACCTTGAACTCTGGTATCCCAAGCTACGCTTGATCGAAGAGGGCTGTAGCGTCACCGTTGCTGGCCCCGCCAAGAACCAAACCTACGCCGGCAAGAACGGGTATCCATGCGAATCGGATGTCGCGATCGCGGAATGTGAATCGACAGACTTTGACGCGTTGCTTGTCCCCGGTGGCTTCATGCCAGACAAACTCCGCAGAGCCCCGAAAGTCTTAAGCCTGGTCCAAGAGTTCGATCAGCAGAAAAAGCCGATCGCAGCGATCTGCCACGGTGGCTGGATCCCAATCAGTGCGAACGTTTACCGCGGAGTCCGAGTCACGGGGTCTCCTGGAATCAAAGACGACCTGATCAACGCCGGCGGCCTATTCGAAGACGCAAGCGTCGTCGTCGACGGGCATCACATCAGCAGTCGCCGCCCCGACGACCTCCCCGATTTCTGCAGGGCCATGATCAAGCTGATGATCGAGCAGAAAGCTGGGGGTTAAGACGTAAAGCGGATCAGGTTGCTGGATGATTAGGAGACACGGAGACACGGAGACACGGAGACACGGAGACACGGAGACACGGAGACACGGAGACTCGGAGACTCGGAGACTCGGAGACTCGGAGACTCGGAGACTCGGAGACTCGGAGACTCGGAGACTCGGAGACTCGGAGACTCGGAGACTCGGAGAAAATACTCAGGCCGTGAGCTCGACAAGCCTCCCACGCTAGAAGTTCATTGCTGGCGTAGTGGACGAGGCAACGAGTCCCGTTTTGCAGGACTCGTTGCCTCGTCCACTACGCTAATTAACGCTACGCCGTTGCGGAGCGAAAGGCTACAATCTTTCGCCGCTTTGGATTAAATCGACAGGCCGTACTGAGACGGGCTTCTACGATTCCTTGCAACGACTAAACCGCTGCGACGGCAGCACGCTTGCGTCGGCGAAAACTCACGCCGGCAGCTACCAATCCGCAGCAGGCGATCACCAATGAACTGGGCTCAGGAACAGCAGCCGTGACACTAGGGCTGCTGACTGCATACCCTGGGCCCCCGGAAACATAATTTTCCAAAGTGTCCCCGAATATCCAGTTCACACCGTATGCAACATTGGTTCCTAGCTCACGAGGTGCCCCAGTACCAAGTCCGGCCCAACCGACGCCTAATTCAGCGATGGTAGGAGCTTGAATGACCAATTCCCCCAGGTCGGCGAAAGTCAGCCCGACGCCATTATTGGGCAACCAAGATGTGTCGGCGTTCTCAAAGACCTTTGCGGTCTTGTCAGCGAGATCGGCAAAGGTCAAGTCGTAGCCGTTATTGAAAAGTGGCTGAAACGCTGCATTGGAAGGCTCGTTGGCTACGACGGCGTAGTTCGTTCCGTCGGTAATCCAAAAATTCAGGTAAGGCGCGGAGAAAGGGCCCGCTGCCATACCAGTCCTATCGTCTGTCCGTGTGATTGCCAGGTTGCCAATGTTCTTCAGCTTGGAACCATCGATGTCCGAAGATCCAAGGCCAACTTTTTGTCCTCCTTCGGTGATTGCAATATCGTACGGTCCATTGGGAAGCCCGCTGACCCCCGCGGCGCCCGAAGCTCCGTTGCGAATATTGTACAAAATAAAGCCGGCGGACGCGGTCTGAGTGACCATGCAAGTTAACAAGCCAGCAACAGCGAGTGACTTAAAGATCATAGGTGGGAGACCCTATAGGTAGGTGGGGGTAAAGGCAGGGAAACAGTCATTTCGGGGGATCCCGAACGTTCCTTACTGCCTAACTTAACCCGCCACTTGCCGCGATCAACCCTCTGCTAACAAATAGTCGCATGACGCTAAATGGCAAGAGATCGCATTAGGTTTCGCTTTACAAATTTGGGAAATCGCCTTCCGGCAGAGATCAATAGCAACAGGGCCCGCGATGTGCCAGCCCTCCCCCCGCTATCGGTCTGTCACGAATCAGCTTCTACAGAAGCACGGTTTAGCTTGTTCGCAAAATGGTTCATCCACAGACCAGAGAATGCCCCTCCGCTGGGGATCAAACTAGAATCCAACTCATGGCGTCCGCCCGGACGATCCACCAACCGTTTGCCCCCTTCCGAGGAAATCAAAAGCTAGCAGCTCAACGGGCTGACCAAGCGTCTTCCCAACCAAAGAGAAAACTGAAGTGACTTGGGCCTGTCTCTCCCCTCGGTTCCGCTGCCTCCATATTGTCGCTACGCCTAGACACCGGATAGTCAAGCGATAAAGTTTTGCCAACCTAATCAACCTTATGGCGGCATTCGCAACCAAAGCCCCCCTTTTAAGCCTTCAAGAACTAGTCAAAGAAGCGAGTTCACTCGCTAAACAGAAGGGCGCCTTCTTTAACTCAACCTGTCAGATGGGCACTTACAACCGCCCACCGGCAGGGGTAGGATTACAAGTCGGCAGAAGATGGGGTATGTGGGCAAGAAACGCTAACAGACTTTCACCACAACTGAACAGGAGAATAGTATGAGATATGCGCATGTCCTTTTGACAGGCATCTTGATGCTGGCGGCTTCGACAAGCCAAGCAGGACTGATTGTCCTTAGCGGGGATAGTAATTTAGACGATTCCGGCAGCAATCTAGAAGACTTCTATGCCAATATGTTTGGTGGACAAAAAGTTTTTGCCAGCCCCGCAGGCCTAACGTCTTACGTGGGCGAAACTCAAAACAAAATGATTGCCGCAGCGGGTGCAGCTAATTTTACCGAAGGCTCTTTGGCGAGTGGAATCCCGTCGGGTCAAGACTGGGTGGTTGCCGGTGGAGACGGGCTATTCAGCAATTCAGAAATTTCACTGATTGCTGATTTCTTCAATGCTGGTGGAAACGTTTATTTGATCGGCGAAGGCTTTAACGCTCCTGCCGAGAACCTAACGATAAACAAAATTCTTGAAAAGCTTGGAAGCAATATGCGGTTAACGGCCCCAGCTGACCCCGCCAAAACTACTGCCTGGAAAGCCAATGCGGCCGAAATCTATCCCAACCCACTAACCGCGGGAATTGACTATTTCGGCGGTGACTATTCCTCAGTGGTCACCGGTGGCACCCCGTTATTTGATTCTGCTACCACCGGAGAAACATTCATTGCCGTCGAAAACCTAGCAGTCTCTGCGGCTACGGTTCCTGAACCGACTTCGCTGGCTATTTTGAGCGTGATGGGAATTGCGGCTTGTGGAGCGCGTCGCCGCTCAAAACGTGCAAACGCAAAGTAAGTAATACGTTCTCCGCAAACTTGATCGCCGTGCCTACGATATCTGTGTGCTGGTTTCGGCCGCACACGAATTGTTGACGGTTTGGCAAGATGCGAGTGGTTTTCTAGCCCTATCTTTTCCGCTGGCAGATTCACCCCTCCCTAAAAAGAGAGGGTGAAGTCATCGCGTCACTCGCTGGCAACTTGTTTACCGTACGTCCCGGTACCTACCGTTCACGGTTCCCTTGGAAACCGTGAACGCTTGGCTTAGTACTGAACGTGCTAGGCGATCCAGGTTGGTTCCCAGCCCTTGCGATAAGGCTTGGTGATGTATGCCTGGCCTTGTGGGAAGTTGGTGATTTCCATTTTTTCACCATTCCACTCCAATTCCTGCTCTGGGAATCGGATGCCGATCGTGCCCAGCAATACGGTTTCGGTAAGTGGACCAGCGTAATCGAAGTGCGAGGTGGTCTCGCCCACTCCGCGGCAGGCGTCGGCCCACTGCGTGTAGTGATCAACACCTTCGACGACAGGAACCTTGTCGGCTGGGAAACTGGCTTCGGGGAAGACCTTGGGCATCGCGACGTGAGGGATCACCAATGTCCCTTTTTCGCCAATCAATACGGAACCGGCACCTGGCAGTTTGTAGCCTTCAGGAATCCCTGCCAACTTCTCGCGAGGTGGCCGCACACCAACTCCGTCATACCACGTGACAGACAAGTCGTCGCCCACGGTATATTCGGTTCCGGGGAAAGTGTAATGGACGGTGGCCCAGTCGGTCCAAGTTTCAGGGAACAGCCCCGGTGCCTGAGCCGTCAATTTCTTAGGAGAGCCCAACTTCAACGACTTGAAGACAGGATCAAGAATATGACATCCGAAGTCACCTAATTGACCGGTACCGTAATCCTGCCAACCGCGCCACTGAAAGGCGTGGTACATCCCAGCTTTGTAGGGACGTTCTGCGGCAACCCCTTGCCACAAATCCCAATCGACACTCGCAGGCACAGGATCGCTGCCGGCTGGACGTGGGATATGCCTTGGCCAACTGGGCGAACCCGATTGCCAAGAGTGCACTTCTTTGACTTTCCCAATCAAACCGGTGTGCACGATGTTCACCGCGGTTCGATAAGCCGAATGCGATTGAATTTGATTACACATCTGTGTAACCGATTTGTATTTTTTGGCTGCCAATTGCATTTGGCGAGCTTCAAAAACGGTGTGTGTCAGCGGTTTTTGGCAAAAAACATGTTTCCCCAACTGCATTGCAGCCAGCGAAATCGGAGCATGCATGAAGTCCGGGGTCGAAACCATTACCCCATCAATGTCTTTGGATTCGTCTAACAGTTTTCGCCAATCTGCATAGGTACGGGCAGCGCTATACTTTTCGGCGGCCTGCCCAAGATGGGCCTTCGATGAATCGATATTACAGAGCCCCACCACATCGACTTCAGGACTGGCCGCGACTCCGTTTAAATCGCTCCAGCCCTTTCCGCCGGTTCCAACACTGGCGATTCTTAGCCGACTATTGGCTCCATAAACGCGTGAATATTGAAGAGCGGGCAGGGCAACTGCGGCACCTGCAATCGAAGCGGACTTGAGAAACGATCGACGACTTGGAGGGAGCATTAGAATCCTCTTGCTGGAAGGTCCCGTAGGAAATTTGGGTGGGATATCGATTCTAACCGACCGCGCTTGGCTTTTCTTGGCTGGCGGAAAAAAAATGGCTGTTTAGATGAAACGGGCAACCTTTCCAATCGAACTTAGCTGCGCGGGGGCCGTCGGTAGGCAGGCGTTCCCGTTTGGCTTATCCTCAAAACATCCTTATCCATCCCGATCACAGGGAGATCCAAAAACGTCCCCAAAGATTCTGAATAATCGGAGTAGGGGAACGACAGGAATCAATCGATGCGTAGCTTTCATATGCCAGCCGCGGGAAAATGGATGCTGCTGGCGATGCTGATCGGGTTGCTCGCGGGGCTGGCGGCGATTCTGTTTGAAACGATGATTAGCACTGCCCAGCACTTCGCACTGAATCGGGCGGCCGGATTCATCATGACCGAGGCCGAAGCACAGTATTCACCACTGCCCGATGTCGAAGGCGAACTGGCCCCGCTTGGCCTACTGGCAGTCCTAACCCTTGGCGGACTGGTCGCCGGCTGGCTCACTTGGCGGTTTGCTCCCGAGGCCGCTGGTCCGGGAACCGATGCGACGATCGATGCCTACCACAATAAGCGTGGAGATATCGCGACGCGGATCCCGATCGTCAAAATCATCACGGCGTCGATCACTTTGGGTACCGGCGGATCCGGGGGCCGAGAAGGCCCGATTGCTCAAATCGGTGCGGGAATCGGTTCCTGGCTTGCGAAACGGTTACACCTATCCGACCGCGACCGACGAATCCTATTGGCCACCGGAATGGGCGCGGGCGTCGGAGCCATTTTCCGAGCTCCACTAGCCGGCGCGTTATTTGCCGGAGAAATCCTGTACCGCGACGCCGAGTTCGAATCGGACGTGATCATTCCAGCGGCGGTCGCATCGACAATCGCTTACTCGGTCTTCTGTTTTTCGCTTCCACCGGAAATTCGATTTGTGCCGGTTTTTGGCGATGAAGTTCAGTTCGTTTTCAATTCGCCACTCGAGCTGATTCCCTACGGCCTGCTGGCGTTGGTCTTGGTCGCAGCCGGCGTCCTCTACATCAAATCGTATAACTGGATCCAGCAAGGATTCCAGAACATCCGTCTTCCTCTGTACGTCAAAACGGCGACCGGTGCATTCCTCGCCGGCTTGGTCGGCCTTGGACTTTATTATTCGGGCGGCAAGAACCCCCAATTATTGACCGTGCTCAGCGGCGGCTACGGGATGCTGCAATCCGCGTTTTCGGCGCCCGAGAAGATCGCGATTTCAACGTTACTGGCTGTCGCATTTATCAAAATGCTGACAACTTCGCTGACGATCGGTTCCGGGGGTTCCGGGGGCGTCTTTGGCCCGTCGCTCGTGATCGGCGGCTGCATTGGTGGGGCGGTTGGCAAGACGCTGCAGGGGATTGCACCTTACTTCGTAACCCAACCCGCCGCCTTTTCCGTGGTGGGAATGGCCGGCTTTTTTGCGGGCTGTGCGCGAGCCCCGTTCTCGACCATTTTGATGGTGACCGAGATGACCGGGAACTACCAACTACTGTTGCCGACCATGTGGGTATCGACGCTTTGCTTTCTGATGATGCGTCCCTGGACCCTATACGCCAAGCAGGTGCCGACCCGACTGGATTCGCCAGCCCACCGGGGCGACTTTATCGTTGATGTGCTGGAAGGAATGATCGTAGAAGATGTCTACCAGCATCATCGCAAACTGCGGATGATCCAAGAATCGACCAGCCTAAACGAAATCGTTCACCTGCTGGCAAAGACGTCGCAGCGATACTTTCCCGTGGTCGATAAACAGGAGAAGTTGGTCGGCATCTTTTCTTCCGATGACGTCCGTTCCTACCTATACGATGATGTTATCTGGGAAATCGCGAATGCTCGAGATGTGATGAGCACCCCGGTGATCACGATCACGCCGCAAGACGACCTGAATACGGCGCTTTCAAGATTCACTTCGCTGAACATCGACGAATTACCGGTTGTCGCCCCCGAAGACCCGCAAACAATCCTTGGTGTCCTACGGCGAAAGGAAACGATCGCCGCCTACAACCGACGCCGCCTGGAACACAAACAAGCGACCGCGGACGCCGCCCGCTAACACCGGATTCGTCACACCGGAGCACGCGTTTTTTGAAACGGCGTTGATTGGGGCAAGGGCAACGTTTTAGCGTGTACGCCTCAGGCCTCCCGGCTGAGTTCCATTTCCAGCTAATATAGTGGCGTGAAGCCTCTCTTTTTCGCGACTACGATTACCGCTTGTTTCGTTCAAGACGACTCGCTTCCGACCCCCGGCCCCCTCGCGTATTGCCCCTCATTCACCAAACCTCACGCGGAATGCTTCTCATGAATCCGACTCCAGCGATCTTCTTCATCGCGATGCTTCTCGCTCTGGTGCCCCAGAATCTTGAAGCCGCAAAGCCCAATGTGTTGCTGATTTGCGTGGACGATTTAAAACCAACGCTTGGATGCTATGGTGACTCCGCAGCGCTAACCCCAAACATCGATGCATTGGCACAGCGTGGAGTGCTATTCGAAAAAGCCTACTGCAACCAAGCAGTCTGCGCCCCAAGCCGTAACTCCCTGATGACCGGACTACGTCCACAAACGATCGGAGTCTACGACCTGCCAACTCATTTTCGAAAAGCTGCCCCCGATGCGATCACGATGACGGAGCGATTTAAGAAGGCTGGCTATCATGCTGCAGGCCTGGGAAAAATCTACCATATCGGTCATGGGAACATTGATGACAAACGGTCATGGAGCACGCCGTTTTGGCGAGGCAAAGCGGTCAGTTATGCAGATCCTGAAAACGTTGCCGCGATAAAACCGGACGCGAAGGGAAAGAAACGTGGGCCCTCCACCGAATCTGCCGATGTCCCAGACGATACGTACCGCGATGGAGTGATCGCAGCCGAAGCGATCCGCCGCCTGGAAGCTTACCAAAAAGACGAAGACCAACCCTTCTTCCTAGCCGTCGGTTTTGCGAAACCGCACCTTCCGTTCGTCGCCCCTAAAAAGTACTGGGATCTGTTTGACCCAAACCAACTGCCGATGCCCGAAGTAAAGGTAGCTCCGGTCGATGCCCCCAGTTTCGCAGGGACTCGTGGTGGGGAACTGATGAATTACAGTGACATGCAAGGCCTTAAAAAAGTGGACGCCAAGACCACTCGTCACTTGATCCATGGCTACTACGCGGCGACCAGTTATGTGGATGCTCAAATCGGACGCGTCCTTTCCGCGCTCGATCAATTGGAACTGAGCGAAAACACGGTGGTGGTCCTATGGGGCGATCATGGCTGGCATCTTGGGGACCACGGAATGTGGTGCAAACATACGAACTATGAACAGGCCGCGAAGATCCCCTTAATCGTTGCCGCCCCTGGAAAGGCCAGCGGAGTCAAAACCGATGCGATGGTCGAAACCGTTGACATTTACCCGACCTTGTGCGAGCTAGCGGGTCTGCCACAACCGGATTCGATCGACGGGCTTAGCTTTGCAAATGTGGTTCAATCTCCCAGCGACGACGCTCGCCCCTATGTGACTCACGTCTACCCGCGTGGCGGGAAAATCGGACGAGCCATTCGAGGTCCGCGATACCGAATGGTCGAATGGAAAGTCGCCGCGGCAGGCCCAGAAACGGCCGAAGTCGAACTATACGACTACCAATTGGATCCACTGGAAACCAAAAACATCGCTGCGGACAATCCGCAAACCGTTACCGCACTCCGCGCACAACTTGCCCTACAACCTGAGGCAAAACCTCAATGGAAACCAGTGAGCCAAAAGGCGGCAAGCAAGAAAAAGAAATAGAAATAGATGCTGCCAAGCTTTGCTGCGTAGAAGAACGCTTTCATAAATCACTTCCATGTGCGGGAGCTACAAAACTTCCCAGTTAACAGCTTCGCCAATCGCCGCGCGGCAACGGCAGCGTAAACCGACAGTCGATTGCAAGGATTCAGCACCTTCATTCGATTTCGGGCAAAACTGCCCCTACTAGCCAGGCGTTCGTCTACGCCTGCTCTCTTTCCTTTCAAACTCGTTTCAAAACCACTTTAGAATGCGAATCCAACCTCTCTCCCACGTAGACCTGCCTACCGCCAGTGGACCGATGCGAACGCACCTGTTTCGGCCTCAACGTGAAGGTCGATTCCCAGGCGTGATCTTGTTCGCCGAGATCTACCAGATGACTGAACCGATCGCTCGGACGGCAGCGATGATCGCCGGCCATGGTTTCTTGGTCGCGGTCCCGGACGTCTATCACGAGTTCGCCGAACCGGGAGAAGCGTTCGCGTATGATCCGGTAGGGACCGAACGCGGGAACGATTTAAAGACGACCAAAGAACTGGCCCATTACGATGCCGACGCGAGAGCGGTCATCGATTTCTTCAAGGAAGACCCAGGCTGCACCGGACGAACAGGAGCGGTCGGTATCTGCTTAGGAGGCCACCTCGCGTTCCGTGCCGCGATGAATCCAGAGGTCGAAGCAGCCGTCTGCTTCTATGCCACCGACATCCACAAGGGCAGCCTAGGCAAAGGGATGGCCGACAACACGCTGGCTAGGATTTCAGAAATCAAAGCCGAAATGATGATGATTTGGGGCCGACAAGACCCGCACATTCCGATGGAAGGTCGACGGCTGATTTACGACACGATGACCGCTGCCGAAACTTCGTTCTCATGGCACGAAGTGAATGGCGAGCATGCATTCATGCGCGATATCGGTCCTCGATACGACCCGGCGTTGGCGCAAACGTTGAACGGCATGATGTGCGAACACTTCTCGACCTGGCTTAAGTAAACCGCCGCTATTGGCCGTGAATCGTTCGCACGTTTCGCTTGCCCTCTTTCAGTTCCTGCAGGCGACGCTTCAGGAACTGATGCGACAACTCTTTAGCCTTGGCTTGGTCGGCGGCATCGTAGTCCCAAAATTCTTGCAACACCGCTTCACACTTGGGGTAGTGGGAACCATCGTCGCCGACCCGCAACCGGGTCGCTGCCAAGCGGGCCTTCAATTCTTGAACCAGATCTTGCTGTTCTGGATCAGCAAATAGGTTTTGTGTTTCAAACGGATCATTGACCAAATCATACAGCTCCCAGCCGGGCGGAGTCTGATAGCCACCGTCATAGTTACAACCGTAGAAATAGATCAGCTTATGAGTCTTGGTGCGGATTCCAACATGCCCAGGATTGTCATGATGAGCCATATGCATCCAGTAGCGGTAGTATGCCTCCTGCTTCCAATCAGCTGGCTCCTTGCCCGTTTCCAATAGCTTGCGAAAAGAACGTCCTTGTACGTCCTGCGGGATATCGGCTCCCGCAAAATCGAGCATCATCGGTCCGTAATCAACGTTTTCGATAATGCTGTCCAAACGTTGGCCCGCGGGGATCGCTGCGGGATACCGGACCAGAAACGGCATCCGCTGGGATTCTTCGTACATCCAACGTTTATCTTGATAATCATGCTCGCCTAACATGAAACCTTGGTCACCGGTGTAGATAATGATCGTATTATCCAGCTCACCCGTCTTTTCTAGATGAGCGAACAACCGCCCCAAATTGTCATCAATTCCCTTGACGCAGCGAAGGTATTTTTTGAGATAAGCGTTGTAGGCCAAACGCGTATTCTCTTCGGCCGTGTGGTTTGCGGGATCAAAGTTCAGCGGAAATTCCGCGGGATACAATGTCGGCAAATCCTGCAGGTAAGAACGCCTTGGATTCCGCCCCCCGATCGAAGTCCCGATGTGAGGGACCAGTTCGTTGTAGGCTCCACGAGTTGCCAGCGATCCAAATTTCGGGTCTCGCGTCCAGAGAGTTTCGGGTTCGGGAATGGCGACGTCTGCCAGATAGGACTCATACCGTTCCGCGTTATCGAAGTAATCGTGCGGCGCTTTGTAGTGATGCATCAAGAAGAACGGCTTCTCTTGATCACGTCCTTCCTGCAGCCATTCAATCGTTATGTCCGTGATCGCATCGGTCGAATGCTGGCCTTCATACTGAACGGTATTTTTTCCCCACTCCTGATCGCCGCGAACTCGGAATTCAGGGCTATGGTATTTACCTTGCCCAGGCAGGACGCAGTAGTAATCAAAATCAGCGGGCTCTGACTTGAGGTGCCACTTGCCGATCATTGCGGTCTGGTACCCAGCCTTGCCCATTTGAATGGCAAGCATCTGCTTGCCCGGATCGACCTTGCCTCCCAAATCAAAAGCGCCGTTGATGTGATCGTATTGGCCGGTCAAGACGCATGCACGCGAAGGCGAACAGATCGAATTCGTGCAGAAGGCGTTTTGAAAAAGCGCCCCCTCTTTGGCAAGGCGATCAATATTCGGAGTCGGAGCAACCTCCGCCAGTCGCCCACCGTAAGCCGAGATTGCATGAGCAGCATGATCATCGGACATGATGTAAAGAATGTTCGGCTTGTTGACCGCAGAGGAACTTGTCGAATCCTCAGCAAACACCTGTCCCTTAGCGATAATCAATACGAGCAGTCCGCTTGTCCACAGCAGGTTCCGGGAACGCGTTTTAACACTCATAAGAAAACACTCAAAAGAAGGTATGAATCGAGAGCGATCATTCATCATCTTAATCGGCCCGGGCAATCGCTTTATTTACAAGTCCGAAGGTCTACCATTTCGCGCTAACAAAACAGCTTCGGTCGTCCGATCGACGATCGATTCAAATCGGCCCTTAGCCAAATACGCCTCCGCCACCATCCAACTACCACCACAAGCGATGACTTGAGGCAGATCAAGGTACTCACGCAGATTGTCTTGCCGAATTCCTCCGGTAGGCATGAATTTCATGCCAGGGTAGGGACCCGATAGTGCTTTTAACATCGGTACCCCGCCAAGCGCTTCGGCGGGAAAAAACTTGACCACATTCAGACCGAACTCCAAGGCCATCTCCAAATCGGTCGGAGATGAAATCCCCGGGATGACCAGCACATCATTGTCCAAGCACCAACGAACCGTTTTCGGATTGAATCCAGGCGCGACAATAAAATCGGCTCCTGCATCCACCGCTTGCTGGGCCTGTTCAGCGTTATGCACGGTCCCCGCTCCCACCAAAAAGGCTGGCCGGTCCGACAACTCCTGAATCGCGGCCAACCCCGCCTCGGTACGCAAAGTTATTTCCGCACAGGGAAGCCCTCCCTGACAAAGTGCATCGGCCATCCGGCCGGCGACATCAACGTTAGGAATCGTAACGACAGGCACAATCCTCAACGCATTGATTTGGTCGATCATTTCAACCATTTTCGTAGACATTTGTAATCTCACAGTTATAGCCACGTTGGCTGCGGCCTCACAAAGAATCATCACCCTGGTGAATAGGGCCGCACGATCGATTGCGATCGTGCGAAAACCAATTGCCAGTTTACATACCTGCAGTCAACGCTTCCAAGTGTCGACTGAAATGATCGGCCAGAACTTCGGTATAGGTATCAGGGTGCGATTCCAGAACACTTCGGACTGCGGGGCCGAGTTCTGGATCGGTTAGCGTCGAACCAAAGGTGCAGTGCAGAATCTGACGTCCGGGCTCGGTAAAACCTTTGCCTTGCGGAACATCCGCCCAGCACTCGAGGTAAACCTGTTCTAAACGCTTCGCGTCCAGCCCATCATCGGCGGGGACCGCATCGTTTGTCGCCGAAACATGGTAGGTCGCTTTGTCGACATCGTAGTGCTGCCGTCCGAACTGAACAATTTTGCGAAACAACGCTTCATCGTGCCGTGCAACCACACGGAGCGCTTCCAGATAACTTGTTCCGGCCGTTTTCACATGAAAGCGTCCTTTCGTTGCCCGAGCCAAAGCTCCATACATCGACACTTTGTCCGATCCCGAGTGAAGGCTTAATTTATACGGGCCCAACAGTTCAGCGATCGCCGCGTGGTCGTTCAAGGAAGCCTCCAAGGCATCGACGTCTCCCTTGTAATCGACTCCCTTTTCCAATTCGCCAATGAAGCGTGGAGCCAGACTAACCAACTTCATTCCGCCCTGAATGCACTGATCGGCGATGATGTAATGTTCGGCAAGCGTTGTTGGTTGATCGGTTTCATCGACCGACAATTCGATTTCGTAGTCGGCTCCTTTTTTTACGTGAACCGATTTGATGTACTCACCCAAGCCGAGCGCACGTTCGATCGCTGGTCCATATTTAACAGCCGCTCGCATGCAAGACTGCTCATCTAGTTCGATGGTCGCTCCACTGGGCAAGGAAATCGTTTTACCCAAATAGCTATCGAACCAAGGCGACGATTCTCGATCCGCCGCAAATTTTTCTCGCAGGGTTGCTTCGTCATAGTCGTCCGCTTTCTGATCAACATCGTCGGAAGGGTCAATCGTAAAGAAGGTGAACCCGACCGCTGCGGTAACATCGACGTCCTGCGACGTTTTCAAGTGATCCGCATCGGCTCCGATCGGCCCATCCCAACCGGCTGCCGCGGCTCCATTCATCGCGTCGTCCATGACATCCTGTGCGGAACGCTGAGTGCGTGTCATTTCGCGAATCGACTGCTGAGGATAGATCGGCAGGATCCCGTTGCCCGACCGTTTCATCGCCTCCACATGCCCCGGCGTCGCCAAACCAATCCGGTCCCCAAAACCAAAACTAGGAGCCAGCCCAAGAGTCACACACTTCTGTTTATCGTTCATCGCTTACTACTCACTTTTCATTCGGTAAATGGATTGGATCGATTTTTGATGCTTGCACTAAAACGCGCAGGCCAGCCATAGATTTAGCGTTTGTCGCGATTCGACGAAATCACTAAACCGCGGCCTCACACCTTTGCGGGCGTATCGTTGTTCTCGGGGCGTCCTTCAATATGGAACCAGTTGTGAACAGGCTGGAGAATCGCCTGAACTTCGGACAGCAATTGCTCATCGAGTGGCAATGCGGCCCATTCCACCCACTGCTGAATTCGCTGCGGATTCGCTGAACCGGTCACGCAGGTTGCAAAGTCCGGATTCGCGATCGTGAACTGCAAGGCCAACTGAGCGATATCGACGCCCTTACCAGCACAGTGCTCAGCCGCTTTTTTCGCCAGTTCGCGAACCTGAGGCGTCGCCTTGTGCCACTCGGGAAGCGGTGCGTTCGTCAACAGGCGCGCTGCAAACGGAGCCCCATTCATCAGCCCAACTCCCTTCTCTTTGCAAAGGGGAACCAACTCGGTCGCCATGTCGTTCTGCAGGGTGTAGTGATTGTAGGTCAACAACACGTCGATATCTGCTTTCGCCAAAACCTCCTTAAAGATCTTCATGGGATAGCCGCTAACCCCAATGAAGCGAACCTTTCCTTTTTCTTTTTCCTTCCGCAGTGCGGGCAACGTTTCTTCAATCACCCGGTCGACATCGACAAATTCAATGTCGTGCAACAAAGCGATATCCAAGTAGTCCAGCTTCATCCGCTCAAGCGAGATATCGATACTTTCTTCAACGCGGCGTGGGCTGAAATCGAAATGCTTTGGCGCAAAACGCCCAAGCTTGGTTCCCAGGTAGTACTGATCGCGTGGAACGTCTGGAAGCACTTGCCCCAACAGCACTTCACTCATTCCGCGACCGTAATAGGCTGCGGTGTCGATGAAGTTCATTCCCGAATCAAGGGCAACGCGGACGGACTTAAGCGCTTCGTTCAAATCAACGCTACGGAACTCCTGCCCCAACGAAGAGGCTCCAAAAGAGAGCTTCGTGAGTTCCATACCGGTATTGCCAAGAGGTCGTTTTTCCATCGGTATCAGGCCTTAAGAAGAGAATAGAATGTTCGGTTGGCAAGCCCGCCCCCTGGCGTGCAGGTCCTCCAGCAAATCGCACAAAACGAATCCCGCACCCACCCCCTTCGCGGCAGGGCGAGAGTCCTTCCGCACGGCGATTCTCACGCACCAGACCGCTCGCATCGCCGGCGAGGACCAAAATCGTTTCCTTGAATCCGCTCCTCTATTGTGCCGGGGAAGAAGACCACAACGAATAGCTGGAGTTGACTTCTGCATGTCAATTATTAACCTTAACACATGAGCAACAGCCAGCCTCCGGCCCCCCTTCCGGCTTTTGTGTCCCAGCAGGTCACCGAAGCGCGGCGGTTCTTTCTGAACCTGAACCCAAATCGCAAGTTACCGCTGGCGATCGTCTGTGGCGGTGTCGAACGGATGCGTCCGGACTATTTCGTCGAACGGACCGATTTCCCTTATTATGCGATCGAATTGGTCGCCGAGGGGGAGGGGACGCTGACCGTCGAAAACAAGGAATACCCTTTATCGGTTGGGTCGCTCTTTTCTTACGGCCCCAGAACCTCGCACTCCATTCGCAATCAAGCGACCAACGGGATGCGAAAATACTATCTAGATTTTGTCGGAACGGGTGTCGTAGGGCTCCTTAAAGAATCAGGATTGTTAACCAGTCAGCATGCCCATCAACCGATCGCCATCCATTCGCCGCACCACCTGACCGACCTGTTTGAAATCCTGCTTCGAGAGGCCTCCAGCGAAGGGAGCCAAGCGAGCCGCATCTGCGAAACGATCACCGAACTACTCTTCTTAAAGATCAAACAATCGCGCACCCAAGAAGGGAACGATCGCCCCCGGTCGTATGCAACGTACGAGAGAATCCGTCGCCATATCGACGAGAACTTCCTCGCCCTCCATACCATCCAGCAGATCGCAGCTCAGACCGATGTAACGCCAGTTTACCTCTCGCGATTATTCAAACGGTTTGCCGACTTCGGCGCCTACCAATACCTCTTACGAAGAAAAATGAACTACGCGGCCGGCCTATTGATGAACGAAGAGATGTTGGTTAAAGAGGTCGCTCAACAAATGGAATTCGCGGACGCGTTTCAGTTTTCGCGAGCCTTTAAACGGGTCTATGGCATCTCCCCCAAAAACCTGACCGCACGCACCAAAACAGGCTAGACGAACAGCGTCCAGCGCGGAGCGAACGCCGATGCCCCCTTCCTTAAAGCACTGCACACGATGCCTGAATCCAACCTACAACACTGGGGATTAAACCCTCGCATCGATTTCCTTAATCACGGGTCGTTTGGGGCATGCCCGACGGTCGTCCTAAACGCTCAAAGAGACTGGATTGACCTTCTTGAAAAAGACCCTATCGATTTCCTGGCGCCCGAGCGCACGCTGCTGACAAAACTTCTACACGTTCGTTCTGTTTTACAAGCACTGATCAACGCCCCCGCCAAAGACATTGCCTTGATCCGCAACGCTACCGAAGGCGTCAATGCAGTGGTCCGGTCGTTTCCCTTTGAGAAGAACGACGAAGTGGTGATCACCAGTCATGGTTACAACGCATGCAACAATGCGATTCGCTTTGCAGCCGAACGTTTTGGAGCCGTCGTTAAGGTCGCAGAAATCCCGTTCCCTGTCGAATCGCCAGAGCAAGTCGTCGCGTCGATCGAATCGATGTTCAGCGAACGGACTCGGTTGCTTGTGGTCGACCATGTCACAAGTTCAACGGGACTGGTGTTCCCCGTCGACGAACTGGTTCGGCGAGCCCATCGCGACGGCATCCGAGTTCTAGTCGATGGTGCACACGCCCCTGGAATGCTCTCGGTCGATCTTCAGCAAATCAACGCAGACTACTATACGGCCAACAATCACAAATGGCTGTGCGCGCCGAAGGCATCCGGATTTCTTCACGTGAAACCTGAATTTCAAGAAGAGGTTCGGCCGGCGATCATCAGCCACGGAGCCAACGCCGATACCGAGTCCCAGTCTCGCTTCGAGAGTGAATTTGCCTGGACGGGGACCTACGACCCTTCGCCGGTCCTCAGCCTACCAACGGCGATCGATTTCATAACAAGCTTACATCCGAGAGGGCTAAGTGGACTGCAACAGACAAATCACGAACTAGTCCTCGCCGGCCGAGAACAGCTGCTGCAGAAACTGAACGTTTCCTCTCCCGCCCCCTCAGAAATGCTGGGCAGCCTGGCAACCATCCCGCTGCCAGTTGCTGCTTCCTTCTGTCCAGCCGATGCAGTCTCGTTGCAACGCAAATTGTTTTACCAGCACCAGATCGAAGTCCCGGTTTTCAAGCTATCCAGCGGACTGCCATGCTTCCGCATTTCCGCCCAGATCTACAACCAAGTGGACCAATACGAACGTCTCGCAAACGTGCTTTGCGAAATCGTTTAGTCGCGACCTACCCTAAGGTCACGGCAACAAGGTTACAGCGACGCATCGATATGTTTCTTCGGGTTTACGAACACCCAGCAGATTGCTCCGGTGAGGTAGACGGCAGCAAACAACAACAGCACCAAATTCCAGTTTGCGGTCCACTGGAAGAGCAAACCGACCAGTACGGGACAAGCGGCCGCTGCAAAGTTTCCTGTCATGTTCATAACGCCAAAGACCTGAGGAACCTTTGCGCCTCCAATATCGATCGTTGCTGCAAAGGCACAGGGACCTGCCAGTGCGGCCAAAAAGGAACCTAGCGCCAACAGAACAACGGCCAACATTGCGTTTTGAACAAACCACGCGGCTAAAATCAGGATCGCACAGGCGGCCAAAAACGTTGCTCCAACTCCGCTCCGGCTAAGCCGCAGGCTACCGGTCTTGCGCCAAATCCAATCCGTAAGCGTTCCGCCCAATAAGCTGCCACCCAGTGTTCCTGCCAGCACCAAGCCTTGCAAATACCCGGACTCGCTAACAGAAACTCCGCGAGTCTCCTGCAGAAACGTGGGAAACCAACTTGCGAAGAACATGTACCCCGACCCGCGGCAAATCTGTTGCCCACACAGCCACCACATCACCGGCGAACGAATGATCGCCAGCAGTTCGCTCCACTCACTCAGCTGGACTTGATTCTCGGGGCTCTTGGCGGTCGCTCGTTCGGGCCCGATCAACGCTCGTTCGGCATCGTTGACGCGTGGATCGTCGGCAGGCTGATCACGGAACCGCAGATAGAAACCGACGGTCCATAAAACGCTTGGAATGGCATAGCCGACAAAAACAAATCTCCACCCCAAAGGGGCGAGCAACAACCCGGTCAGCCCGCTGGCAATAATTGCCCCAAGCTGCATCCCCGCTGCCAATATCCCGCAGGCGGTCGATCGCTGCCCCAGCGGCATCCAGTGCCCAATGGAATTACACGAAGCGGGAAAGATTCCGGCCTGAGCGACCCCCATGACCAACTGAGCAACAATCAACAACCAGAACAGCGGAGCGACTCCGATCCCAAAAGTTGCCAGTGACCACATGAATGCGAACAGGCTGAGCGCAATCCGAGTTCCCAATCGTTCGGACAGCCATCCACTGGGAACCTGGAATAGCGAATAGGTCCAGAAGAAAGCCCCCATGAACCAGCCCGACTGCGTCAAACTGTAACCCAGGTCGGCGCGGATCGTACTTTCGGCGACCCCCACGGCACTCCGGCAAAGGTAGGCAAGGGCTGCCGCAACGGCCAGCCAAGCGAGTGCACGATATCGAATTTGGGTGGCCGGCGTTGCCATTTAAAGACTTGCCTGCATACGAGCATACAAGCGATCGACTTCCGCCTGCGTCTCCTCGTCTAACTCCCAAGCGACCGGTTGAACCTGCAAGGTGTTTGGGAACAGGCCTCGTCGCTTCAACAGATATTTTTCAATCGCCAAAAACCCATCCAATCCTGCCTGCAACTGCAGGGCTACTAAACCACTGATCGGCAACGACAGCGAATAGATCCGATCCTCATCACCCTCCTGCAGCGCTTTCCAGAGGGCAACGATCCCGTCTAACAAATCGGTGCCTGGCATCGTCCCGACAATGCCTCGACGGTAGCAGTCCACCAAGTGAATGCCACCGGAACCTTCAAAGATCCGTGCACTCCCCGACGTTGCATCGCGAAGCTTTGACAGATTCGGGCCCAACGGACTTGCTTCGGGCTTAAACAGAATTCGCTCCGCACCAAACTCTTTTAGCAGATCAAGGTAGACAGACAGGTCGATCGACGCGCCCACATACCCCGACGCATCCTGCACGACCAAGGGGATCGAAACACTGTTTGCGATTGCCGCGAAATAGGCACGGCTTGCCTCCGCCCCCAAGGAGGTAGCGACCGGGGGAATCGCCATCAGGGCAGTGGCCCCAATCGATTCTGCATGTTTTGCAAACCCAACCGCTTCCGCAGTACTTTCGGCGCCCACACTGATGACCACGGTCCCACGATCCCCGACCATCTGGCAGACCTGTTCGGCCAACTCCCGACGGCCTCGATAACCGATCCGCAGGATCTCGCTTACCATCGCGACGACCACTCCATCGGCTCCCGTCTGGAAAGCCCAATCGATTTCCGCACTCAACACCGGAAAATCGATTTCTCCTTCCTCGGTGAAAGGCGTCTGTAAAACAGGCAAAACGCCTTGCAAGATTTGATTACTGGCTGAGCACATCTTCGACCACTCCCGTCATCGCTTGAATAACTAGTTCCAAAGACCCACGTTCAAACGGAGTCTGCCAGACAGGGTAAATATCTTGATCGTACAACGGGGCAGGGGGCAAATACCCCAGCGATCCGTTAACCAAATTCATCACCACAACCGTCGTTCCCTGAAAACGCTTTCGCAGCTCTTGCTGCAAGCAGGAATAGGGCTCGCAACAGCAACCGACCAACACCGCATCCCCAAACTGCCAGCAGTAAATGGGCAGACTAAATACCGATCCATTGCCGACACTGCGGCGAATGTCGCGTCTTCGCCTTAAGCGTTCTTCCAACGCACGATCCGTACAGGCGACACGTTGATCCTCAAGTTCCTCAGCCGAAGGCCAATCCTTTAGCGGTAATTCAACCGACCGCTGGATGACGCGAAGTTTCGCTGAAGGGGTCCCAGGACGGTGCTTCCAAATAGCCAACGGAGCCCCTGATTCAAGAGCTTCCGCAAAGGCTAATTCGGTTCCTGGAGGTTCCATATCGGACAACGTTGCCAAAGCGGCGAACCCTAGCTGTCGTCCATGACGGTCAGCGACCTCAGGGTCCCCAACGTATTGATAACGGGGAGCCAATTCCCCACACGCACCAAGCAAAAACAATGCGGGGGCTCCGGTTACATCCTGAATTGTTTCGCGCATCGCTCCAACATAATCGGGCGAAATGGCTCGATTCTCTGCGGCTAAGGTGGTTGGATGGCAGGCGTAATTGACCAGCGTCGCCAGCGTCTTACCAGCTGGATCCGTCACGCGTCCAACCAACAGCGTATCGTCAGGTTTTCCCTCGGGATCGAATCCACACAGATACCGATCATTCCCATCTTGGGGATCACGGAGGTCACGGACATTCGCCAGTTCACACTTGCCGACGTGCCATTCAAGGTTTGCAGGCTGACTGGCGTCCAAAGCCTCACGTACAACCGTGACCGCTGAATCGAGCAACCCATCCATCCAGGCCTGCAACGGTTCGCTGCCCGGCAACGAGGGGTCGACCTCCATCAATGGCGGTCCGGCATGGGTATGAGAAAGCGCGAACAGCAACTGCGACGGCAATAGCTGCAACCTCTCCAGCAGAGATGTCTGAAAAGAGCGAAAAGTCTGCGGCGTTTTCCACCAGCCCAAGTCCGCATCCAAGAGAACCAACGGATAGCTGTCTGCCGATTCCGAGAGAACCATTGCGGTCAAATTCAAAGGACGGTGAATCGACTCCGCAACGTCGTGTTTGGCGGCGCCCCAGTTGCGTGCATAGACGCCGACCGGAGGCGTTATATCCACACGGGCGACACCGAACTGACCACGAAACGCAGCGTGGGCAAATACTTTGGGTTGAGGCATAAGGTTTGTCTTACCAGTCACCGACGGCTCCATCGCGATAAAAGACTCGCTGCGGAACCTCCTGTTGAAACGGATACTTCTTTACGGCATCTTCGTCGATCGAAATCCCCAGCCCAGGACGGGTGTTGGGGGCAACCGTACGTGTGGCGGCGTCGACGACAAACCCTTCCTGGACAATTTCTTCTCGCCAGGGAACATCGCTATGAACCGATTCACAGATAATGTAAGAGGGCTGCGAGAAACCAAATTCAATCGACGCAGCCGTACTAACGGGCCCCTGTGGATTGTGCGGTGCAAGGGCGATGCGATAGGCATCGGCAAGGGCCGCAATCCGTCGAGCTTCAGTAAATCCACCGCAGTGAGTCAAATCAAGCTGGCAAATTTCGCAACCGCGGGCCGCAAACAAATCGCGGAAGGCAGCCAAATGGGTCATCCGCTCACCCGTGGCGATCGGAGTGGTCACGGCCGCATTGATGGCCGCCAAACTTTCAATACTTTCCGGCCAACAGGGCTCTTCCAAGAAATAAAGTCCGTAAGGATCTAACACCTTGGCAAAACGCATTCCCATCGCTGGCGAAGGACGTGCGTGACAATCGACCATGATGTCGATGTCGTCGCCAACCGCGTCTCGCATCGCGGCGACGCAGCTTTCGGCAGACTTGACGGCCTGCAAACCTTCCAGAGGCATTGTGGGGGGGACCGCCATCGACTTAAAAGCCGAGAAGCCCTCACTGACCGCTTCCGACGCCAATTCGGCAAAACGTTTCGCATTATCGACAGGCGTGGAATAAAAACTGTCCAGATTCCCGCCACCAAGATGGCAATACAACCGAATCGAATCACGCACTCGCCCGCCCCACAACTGATGGCAGGGGACTCCGTGCAACTTGCCCACTATGTCCCACAGCGCCAAATCGATTCCCGCGATGGCTGTCGAACGAACAACTCCGCTGCCGTGCCAGAAATGCTGACGCCACATCATCTGCCAAAGATGCTCGACTCGCGTCGGATCCTCGCCAACGACCAGCTCGGCCAAATCTTCGATGGCACCAACCACTCCGCGAGTGTGCCACTCCAAAGTCGCTTCCCCCCAGCCAAACAATCCCGGCTGATCGGTAAGAACTTTTACGAACACCCAGTTCCGCATCCGAGCGTGACAGACAACCGTTTCGATCCCAGTAATTTTCATGCAGTTCTAACCCATCCGGGCTGTTGTTCTAATTTTAATTTCAGTCGTTGTTTTATCCTGAACGCAAATCCTCACCCCGCCGCGTGACGGGCTGTCGGTTTCGCGATTGTCGCCTTTCACTCCGCAAAAACAGCTTTATTGAACGCTCTCTCGCGGAGCGAAAGGGGACAAACTGTACGCAAGAGACATCGCACCGCGGCATCACTTCCTCGAAGCAAGATTTGACTTTGGCACCAAGATACTTGCCTTTGGCAACAAAGACAACTATACTGGAGACATGTCGATCGCAAATTACATCAAAGACGATTTAGCAGCCCGGCTTCGATCGGGCAAAGCCTTACCGATGCCGCTGACGCTCGGCTCGTTGGCCGGACACTACCAAGTCAGCTTCACTCCGGTCCGCACCGCGATCGCGGAACTGCTGGAGGAAGGGTTACTGAAAAAGGGAGCCAATCGGCGACTAGCCCCTGCGACGACTCCGCAGACGTCTGCCCAAGGCCGGAGCGAGGTCGAACTACCGACACCTCCCAGGGACTACTACCAGGAAATCGCCAACGACCTGGTCCAGCAAAGCCTGCAAGGGGATTCGATCTACCTTCGCGAAGAACTGAGTGCGGAGAAATACGACATCAGCCGATCCGCGATCCGACACATCTTCCATCGCTTGGCCGGAGAGGGGATGCTTGACCATATTCCTCGCCATGGCTGGCTACTGCGACCATTCCGGCAAGAGGACCTTCAAGACTTTATCGAAGTGCGTGAGGTTCTTGAGCGAAAGGCGCTGGACCTAGCGAAAGACAAACTGGAAACGCAAGTCCTTAAAAAGATGCTTGCAGCCAACTCGCTTGCAAAATCAAGCGGCGATCGCCCGACGGTGGACGAATCCCTGCACGGATACCTAATAACCACAGCGGGCAACCAATACATACGTGATTTTTTCGAGCGACAGGGCCGGTATTACCAACTGCTGTTTCAGTGGGAAGATCACGACGAAGCCGCAGCGACAGAAACCGTTCGGCAACACCAATCCATCTTGAATGCGTTGATAAACAAAGACTGGCGGGAAGCAAGAAAATCGCTTTCTCACCATATTTGCAACAACCACCCGATCCTCAGCCAAATACGTTCAACGACCGCAGGCCCCCGACACAAACGCGTCCCCAGCGAAGACTAAATCCTATTTTTTTACATGCCGATAGGACTTCCATCGACTAGAATGAAGTTTCCCGCCTTGTGAATTCCTGCACAGACTTCCCCACCTTTCCGGCCGCCACGGAGCATCCGCTCCTGGTGTGCAATTGTTGGCAGCGTCCCTCCATCAACCAACAAAGAAAAAGCCAGTGCTAAAGCGTACCCACCTTCCCACCGCTACCCGTGTGATCCTGCTGATCGCGGCTGCCACGTGCTCCCTCCCGAGCGGTGCAGCCGATCCCTCGGAGCTCTACCAAACCAAGATCAAACCGTTGCTAAGGGAACGCTGCTTCTCTTGCCACGGCGCACTCAAGGACGAAGCGGGCCTAAGAGTCGACACGGTTGCTCAGATGCTGGACGGCGGGATCATCACCGCGGGCGACGCGACTGACAGCACACTTATCGAACGGGTCTCGACCGCCGACGTCAGCGAGCGCATGCCTCCAGAACACGAGGGCGAACCACTCACCGCCGAACACCTGCAGTGGCTAAAGGACTGGATTCAAGCAGGGGCCAAGGCTCCTGAAAACGAACAACCCGAAGCCGACCCCGAAAGCCACTGGGCCTTTCAACCGATCACCCGCCCACCGATTCCTGAGGTTGCCAATACATCCTGGGTGCGAAATCCGATCGATAGTTTTGTAGCAGCGGGCCACGAAAAGCATGGGCTCAAACCACAACCCGAAGCTTCGCGGACGGCGCTGATTCGTCGGCTTTACATGGACCTGATTGGGCTGCCCCCAACCGCAGAGGAATTCGAACGTCATTCCCAAGACTCCGACGACGAATGGTACCAAGCGGCGACCGAACAATTGCTAAACGATCCTCGGCACGGCGAGCGATGGGGTCGGCACTGGATGGATGTATGGCGTTTTAGTGACTGGTGGGGACTAAACGCACAGCTACGAAACAGCCAACGACATATGTGGCACTGGCGCGACTGGATCGTTGAATCCCTGAATGAAGACAAACCGTACGACGAAATGGTCCGGTTGATGTTGGCAGCCGACGAACTGCAACCGAACGACATCGAATCGCTTCGCGCGTCGGGCTATTTGGCTCGCAACTTTTTTCTATTCAATCGAAACCAATGGATGGAAGAAACCGTTGAACATGTCGGCAAGGGTTTCCTGGGCTTGACCTTTAACTGTGCAAAATGCCACGACCACAAATACGACCCAATCACCCAGGTCGAATATTACAAACTGCGCGCCTTCTTCGAACCCTACCAAGTCCGTTTAGACATGGTCCCCGGAGAGACCGACTTCAGCAAGGACGGAATCCCCCGAGCCTTTGATGCGATCCAAGACGCACCGACCTACCGCCTTATTCGCGGCGAAGAGGGGAACCCTGACAAATCGACGGTCATCGCCCCCGGAATGCCAGAATTCCTAACAGGCATGGATTCAGCTGCGGAGGTTCCACCGATCCAAACGGTCGAACTTCCTCCCGAAGCGTGGCAGCCAAACCGCCGAAACTGGGTGCAGGAAAACTACCTAAAGGCCGCCGAAACCAAACAGCAACAAGCGATTGCGAAACTGGAAGCGTCGCCTGATTCAGAAAGTGCCGTGCTGGCCGCATCGTTGGCGGAGGCTCAGTATGCCTCACTGAAACTGCGAATCGCCTACCTGCAAAGCCAGTGGGACAACGCCAGCGAGGAAACCCTGAAAGAAAATCGATCGAATGCGATTCGCTCAGAACAACAGGTTCAACTACTGGAAGCAAAAATCGCCTTACTGAATGCCCAGGGTCAACTTGCCAAAGCCAGCGAAGACAAAAAAGAGGCGTTGACCAAAAAGCAGACGGAAAAAGAGAAGGCCGTTAAGCAAGCGGAAGCCGCGCTTACAGAAGAGATCAAAGCGGACGCTAAGGTCACCCCGATCCCTGGAGCTCGCTGGACCCCGACCCGATTCCAGCACACCGGGAAAGACGATCCCCCCATCGCGTTCCCAGCCACCAGCAGCGGGCGGCGAACGGCGCTTGCCAACTGGATCACCGACTCCCGCAACCCGCTAACCGCTCGAGTCGCTGCCAACCACATCTGGGCTCGCCACTTTGGCGATCCACTGGTCGCCAGCATGTTCGATTTCGGTCGCAATGGATCGGCTCCGAAAAATCCACAACTGCTTAACTGGCTGGCTAGTGAACTGATCGATAGCGGCTGGAGTATGAAGCACCTCCACCGCCTGATCGTGCAGTCTTCCACCTACCGCATGCAGTCGACCGTTGCGGGCGCCGAAGCGAACCTTGCCATCGACCCTGACAACCAGTATTGGTGGCGACGAAGTTCAATCCGGCTGGAATCGCAAGTGCTACGCGATTCGATCTTGTCGCTTGCCGGGGACCTGGACGCAACCATCGGCGGGCCTTCGATCCCCGCTGCCCAGCAAGAGAAATCGAAACGCCGAAGCCTTTACTTCTTTCATTCGAACAACCAACGCGCGTTGTTCTTAACCATGTTCGATGAAGCTTTGGTCACCGATTGCTACTTACGCGAACAGAGCATCGTGCCGCAACAGGCGTTGGCACTTAGCAACAGCGAATTTGTTTTATCAGCAGCGGAAAAAATCGCTCAAAAGTTAAGCCAACCCGAAGACAAACCGGCCGATTTCATCAACAAAGCGTTCCAGCAAGTCCTCGGGATCGACGCCGATTCAAATGAAATCGAAGCCAGCGAAGCGGCCCTCGAATCATGGCAAGCCTTGCCCGAAGGCTCGGCCGAAAAGGCTCGAGCTCGCCTTGTTTGGGTACTGATCAATCACAACGACTTTGTCACGCTGAGATAAACAGGACACCCGAGCCCAGAGAGTCGCCTTTCGCTCCACGAAAGTAGCGCAAAGACTGAATACAGCACGCTCTTCACCTTCCTTGACCTAGGAGAGTGAAGGCTACTGAACCCTCGCGATCAACTATTTGCACCCTACGGATTTCCGAAATGCTCCTTCCTCAACAACCACGCCGTCGCTTCCTCGCCGACATCGGGAAAGGCCTCTCGGCGGTCGCGCTTGCCGCTCTACTTGAACAGGATAGCCAGGGGGCTTCAACCAACTGGTCTCCCCCCACCGGGCAACCTCACTTTGCTCCCAAAGCCAAAAATGTGATTTGGTTGTTCATGAACGGCGGGGTCAGCCAAATGGAAAGCTTTGACCCCAAACCGATGCTTACCAAGTATGGCGGCAAAACGATCCAGGAAACGCCGTTTGCAGATACTCAAGACCCTAAGAAACTTGCTTTGGAACGCTTGGTTGCGCCCGACGGAAACGGCAACCAACGCAACAAACTTTACCCGCTGCAAGTCGGTTTCAAAAAACATGGCGAAAGCGGAATCGAAATCAGCGACTGGTTCCCTCATGTCGCCAGCCAAGCCGATAACCTCGCGATCGTTCGTTCGATGTGGACGACCGACAGCAACCACGGTGCGCAGACTCAGTTTCATTCCGGACGACATCGCAACGATGGCGATTTCCCAACACTTGGGGCATGGGTCCACTACGGTCTGGGATCGCTGAACGACAACTTGCCTCAATTCATATCAATCGGTAAACGCGAGTACTGGAACAAACGGGACGGGCACTACCTAGGGCCATCGCATGATGCCGTCCCACTGCGAATCGATCCGAACAATCCTTTGGATTACAGCCAACCGGAAAAAGATTTTCCGCCCGAAGCAAGGGCGATTGGCAAAGGACTGCTGGAGCAATTAAACGCTCATCGCGGGAAAGCGTTCCCGGCCGACCCAGCGATGGAGGCTCGAATCGCGTCGTATGAACTTGCCTTCCGAATGCAGAAATCGGTCCCTGAGGTCGTCGATTTTTCGCAAGAGACCGCCGAAACGAAAGCCCTTTACGGGATCGACAAACCGCACTGCAAAGATTTTGCAATGCAACTTCTTGCCGCCCGCCGCTTGGTGGAACGAGGCGTCCGATTCATCCAGATCCAGCATGGCGGCGGAGGGGCCGGAGCCTGGGATGCTCATGGTGGCCTAAAAGCAAACCACACCAAACACTCCCTGGCCGTCGATCAACCGATTGGCGGGTTGCTGGCCGACCTGCAAAGACGAGGCCTGCTGGACGAAACGCTGGTGGTATTCGCCACGGAATTCGGACGCACACCGGGCTCTCAAGGTGCTGACGGCCGCGACCATCACATCTTTGGGTTCACCGTCTGGATGGCCGGAGGCGGACTGAAACGAGGCGTTGTGCACGGAGCCACCGACGAGATCGGATTCCATGCTGTCGAAGACCGGCATTACGTGACCGATGTCCATGCCACGATCATGCATCAGCTGGGGTTGGATTCAAGAAAGCTAGAAATCCCAGGACGAAAACGGCTAGAAATTGACCACGGCACCCCGATCCACGATATCATCGCGTAATGCGAGGGCCTTGTCACAATCCAGCCTGACGTCGGAGACGATCCATGAGCACACGTCCATTTCCCCGGTCACAAAAGATATTGGCCGGTGCGAGCGTGTTGATGTTATTGCTTGCAATCGGCTGTGGTCGGAGCGAACCTGCCAAAATTGCCACGGAAGGGTCGCCGGCGGATTCAGATTTGGAGACGCAAGACTATCCTTCGGCCAACGTCTTAAACGAGCCTGGAATGGACGCAGCTGGAATGGCTGCACCCGACGAAGGCACAGGGGCAGGGCAAGGCGGCGACAAATATGACAAGATCACAGAAAACGCGTTTCAGCGAGTTACCGATCACCCGCTAAGCACCTTTTCAATCGACGTAGACACCGCCTCTTACAGCAAAGTCCGTCAATTCCTGCTCGATCACCATCGCCTTCCTCGCCCCGATTCGGTCCGCATCGAGGAATTGGTGAATTACTTCGACTATCAATACGAAGCCCCCGGCAAGAAAGCTGACGATCCTTTTGCAACCCAAGTGACACTCGCAAAGTGCCCCTGGAATCCTGAACACTACCTGGCTCGGTTTGCGATCAAGGGTCGGGAAATCAGCAACAGCAAACGCCCCGAGAGCAATCTGGTCCTCTTGGTCGACGCTTCCGGGTCGATGAACGCTCCAAACAAATTGCCACTGCTGCAACGCGGGCTTCGCCTACTGCTGGGCGAACTGGGATCGAAGGACCGCGTCGCCATCGTAGCCTACGCCGGAGCGGCAGGACTTGTCCTAGACAGCACTCCCGCCGACCAAGCGGACACAATCCTGAACGCGCTGTCGCGACTAAAAGCGGGTGGTAGCACCAACGGAGGCGAAGGCCTGGAACTTGCCTACAAAGTGGCTCGCGAACATTTTGCCGAGGAAGGAACCAATCGAGTCATCCTCTGCAGCGACGGCGATTTTAATGTCGGCCGAACTGGCACCGACCAGATGCTGGACCTTGTCGAAACCGAATCGGCCAGCGGGATTGAATTAACCGTTCTCGGATTTGGAATGGGCAATTTCAACGATTCGATGATGGAACAGATCAGTGGCCGTGGCAATGGAAACTACGCCTTCATCGATACGATCAACGAAGCGCGCAAAGTCCTCGTTCAGCAGCTATCCGGTACGCTGGTGACGATCGCCAAGGATGTCAAAATCCAAGTCGAATTCAATCCACAAGAAGTCGCCGCCTACCGCTTGATCGGCTACGAAAACCGGATGCTAAACAGCGAGGACTTTAACGACGACAAAAAGGATGCTGGCGAAATCGGTGCAGGGCATACCGTCACCGCTCTGTACGAAATCATTCCTGCCGGCGCCGATACCATTGCCGACCTTCCGGACGCTGGCCCCCTGAAATACCAACAGCCAAGTGAAGCGACGTCGGATGCAAAGTCGGGCGAACTGCTAACGTTAAAACTTCGTTACAAACTTCCCGATTCGGATGAAAGCACGCTGCAGGAAATCGCTGTCAGTAACCAAACCAGCGAATTTGCCGCCTGCGACACGGATTTCCAGTTCGCCGCGGCCGTCGCCAGTTTTGGCATGCTCCTACGCAACAGCCCGCACGCAGGGGAGTGGACGCTCTCCACCGTCCAAGAGGTCGCTGAATCGGCTCTCGGCGAAGATCCCTGGGGACTCCGCAAAGAGTTCATCGAACTGGTCCAAACCGCACAGACGCTGCAGTAGCGCTGGGACCATCGCGGAGGAGTGTGATAGCTCAGGACCGGTCGACCGCGATCCACCGCGCCCCCCAGCCAGCTCCACGCCCCTTTCTGGGAAGCTCTTTTCCCACTTGCAGGTCATGTTTCCACTGATTTTGCGATTTCTCGCTCTGGTAATTCTTACCGCAAATCGTGAGGGAAATCCGTGCTTCTCCCGCTTGCGGGCAATTACACCCATTTGACCACCTATTAAGGGCGGAGTATCCTTTAAAACGCGGGAGGGGGTTCAACGACCCTCTTTCAGTTCCTTTCCCCATGCAACATCCGAAGCTGACTGCACCTACCAGAAGCAACACCCACTCCAGTCAATCCACTCGCAGGTAGCGTTTGCCTTCGTAATTGGGCAGTGCACGCGCGCCTTCACCGGATTGGACTGCGGCTTTCTAGCGATCGGCTTACGCCATTCTTTTAGTTTCATTTATTTACAGGGGTTATCGCAGATGTTCTGCAAACACAAAACGGAAGACCGACCGATCCAACCGCGACAACGCAGCGGTTTTACCTTGGTCGAACTATTGGTTGTGATCGCCATTATCGGCGTCTTGGTTGGTTTATTATTGCCAGCCGTCCAGGCCGCGCGTGAAGCCGCTCGCCGGATGAGTTGCGGAAACAATTTAAAGCAACACGGAATCGCGTTGCACAATTACCACGACACGTACCATGCCATGCCGGCTCGCCAAGGTGGCCCGAACTGGACCGGCGGCAGTGCAACCGGAGTACCTCGCTGGAGCGCTTTTGTGGGGATGCTACCGTACATGGAACAGCAACCTCGCTACGATCAGATCACCAGCGGTGGCTACCATGCTTGGCATAGCAATGCCAACTCAGGTTATGTCGGCGAAATTTCTCCGCTGGTCTGCCCATCGGATGGACTTTTCTCATCGACGGGTCCCGACCGAAACGCCATGTACTCACCTTTGAACTACGGTTTAAACATGGGTGACAACTATGCGATTTCGGTCGACTCCAGCCGCGCCGACCAGAACATGCGTGGACTGTTTGGATACCTAAGCTACCTCGGCTTCAACTCAATCACGGACGGCTTAAGCAACACGCTTGCGATGTCCGAAATCATTGTCGCCCCCAACAGCGCGCGACTTGGACGCGCAGTGGGGAATTCGACGACGGATCCGCTCGCTTGCCGTGCGTACCTTGTAAACAACCAGTACACCTCCGGAAGCGTGATTGCACAATTTCGTTGCCATGGTCAACGCTGGCAGGATGGACGGCCTGGCTATTGTGCAGTCACAACCGTCCTTCCACCCAACCAAGCAACCTGCAGCTCACAAGCCGGTGCAGGCATCTACACCTCCGCCAGCCGTCACCCAAGTGGCGTCCAAGTGGTGCTCGCAGACGGTTCGGTTCGCTTTATCGCAGAAACGATCGATACCGGAAACCTCTCGTTGCCCGGCACCAATTCGGGACCTTCGCCCTACGGCGTTTGGGGTGCCCTGGGATCTCGCGACGGTGGCGAAGTGAATCAGTTGTAAGCCTGCTCCTTATCCCATTCGCGATTTATTTTACAAGGTTTTTTGATGTCGAAGTTTGCAATCCCCCGGCTTGCCGGGTTGCTGATGCTGGTCGCGCCATTGGCTTGGTCCGTTGGTTGTGATGGTGGCGGTGATCGCTGGACTCGCGATCGCCCTCCCGTCTATCCCGTCTCCGGTCAAGTCATCCTGAATGGCAAACCCCTCGAACAGGCAACCGTCACTTTTCAGCCAACCGACCCCAAAGGGAAAGCCGGATCCGCGGTAACCGATGCCGAAGGACGTTTTGAGGCGATGACGTTTGACGCCGGTGATGGCCTGACCGAAGGATCGCACCGCGTAGCGGTCAAGAAAACGGTTATGGTCGACAGCTCCGGCAACGTGGTAAGCGAAATCCGCGAACCTGGCAGTGTGACCGAAAAGAGTTTTGTCCCCGCGAAGTACTCCGATTTCGAAAAATCAGGGTTGGAGATTACGGTCTCCTCAGCCGAAGACAACGAACTAGCTCCTTTTGAAATCACTGAGTAAATCCGGTTTCGAAACCAAAAACATTTGGTTCGAACGGACAAAAGCATACGGATCGCCTTTTACCTTTGTGGTGAAAGGCGACTTTCCATTCCCCATCTTGCAACGATAGGTTTTCATATGCATGGCGCTGGTCTTGTAACTGCATGGATTATCGTCTGCGGGCTGTTCGCCTCGCACGCGTCGGCCACACAGGCTCAAACGGCAACACCAGCGCAGCAAATCGAAGTTCGTTCTCCGGACGGCCGACTGAGCCTTCAAATCGATAGCTCGGAAGGACTCTTGCAATACACGGTTCAAGCGGCGGGGAAGACGATCATCGCCGACTCGCGGCTAGGGCTAAGATTACAAGATGCACCGGACCTTGATCACGATTTTCGTGTGGTTGCCATCCGCAACACCGAGCATGACGAAACGTGGAAAACGGTCTACGGAGAACGCGCCTCGGTACGTGATCATTACCGACAAGCAGAAATCGACCTGATCGATACGCAAGTTCCTCCGCGGCGCCTGACCATCCGCGTTCGAGCTTACAACGAAGGGGTCGCTTTCGCCTACCACGTCCCCAAGCAAGCAGGCCTGGGACCCTTTGTGATCGAACAGGAACTAACGGAATTTCGGTTCACCGGAAACCATCCATGCTGGCCTGTTTACACGGCACAGGGGATCTATCAACAGACCGATTTGCAAAACGTAAAAAGTAACTGTGAACGGCCGCTGGTACTGGCAGCGGATTCAGATTCCTATATTGCAATCGGCGAAGCGCGGCTGGTCGATTATGCCCGCATGCGATTACAGCCAATCGACAATGCCGAAAACGCATTGCAAGCTCAATTGGCAAGCAAGGTCGAATGCGACGAAACCGTAACGACGCCATGGCGGTATGTGATGGTCGCCGATTCACCTGCACAGTTGCTGAACAATAATTTCCTAACATTAAACCTGAACGATCCGTGTGCGATCGAACAGACTGACTGGATCCGTCCCGGCAAAGTGATTCGCGAAGTGACGCTAACCACGACCGGCGGGAAAGCGTGCATCGACTTTGCTGTCGCCAACGGATTGCAATACGTTGAATTCGATGCAGGCTGGTACGGACATGAGTACGACGATTCGTCCGATGCAACCACCGTGACATTGGATCCAAAACGCTCCGCTGGCCCGCTCGACCTGCGCGGCGTGATCGAATACGGCAAAGCGCAAGGGATTGGAATCATCGTTTATGTCAACCGACGAAGCCTAGAAAAACAGCTGGACCAAGTGCTCGACCTGTACCAAGAATGGGGCATCGCGGGAGTCAAATACGGGTTCGTCAACGTGGGCTCGCAAGAATGGACGACATGGTTACATGACGCTGTCCGCAAAGCGGCAGACCATCAACTGATGGTCGACATCCATGACGAGTATCGCCCCACCGGATACGAACGAACCTACCCGAACCTGATGACCCAGGAAGGAATCGGAGGCGACGAGACGGCTCCCTCCAACGAGCAAACGTTGCGTATCCTATTCACGCGAATGATTGCGGGCCCGGGCGACCACACGATCTGCTATTTCAACAACCGCGTCACCCGCAACGCGAACCACGCCTACCAACTGGCTAAAGGCGTCTGTTTTTACAGCCCGTGGCAGTTTCTCTATTGGTACGATCGCCCCAGTGCATCCAAACCCAATGGCCCAACCAGCGGGCAAGGGATCATCGGCCAGGAGCCTGAACTGGAATTCTACCGTGAACTTCCCGCAGCATGGGATGAAACAAAAGTACTCCAAGGTGCCATTGGCGAATTCGCCGTGATCGCCAGGCGGAGCGGGAACAATTGGTTCCTTGGAGCCATGAACGGTGACCAACCGCGAACGATCGAAGTACCACTGGACTTCCTCGGGTCCAGCAACCACTACACCGCAAGGCGATACCAACACGATCCGAAAGTCAAAACACGAACCCACGTCGCCATCCGCAACCAAACCGTGTCCGACAAGGACACATTAAAGATAAAGCTAACGATCCGTAGCGGAGAGGCCATTCACTTTATCGCAGACAAAGCACATCGCTAAACCACCAAACAAAGACCAACGGAACAAACACATTGCAATGGGATCACGTTCGCGAACGGTTCCAATACTTTGCGCCAACGGCAATTCAACTGCAAACCGCTGAAGCAGCAAATTGATTCAACGGAGCGGCAAGGCCCACGAAACAACTCACTTCGCCAAAGCCCGTCGATCGGTTGACTTCGCAAACGCCAGAACACAGACGCAAGAACCTGTCCCACAACTTTTACTGCCAAGTCCTCGTCGCAAAACGAGAAGGCTCAATCGTCCTAATTAGCGATTGGGACGAACACGAACCTATTCATTTGCACACTCTTCAAAACACATTCTTAACCAAACCTGCATATACCAAACGCATTTATGAGTATTCAGAGTACTTTGTGTAGTGTTTTGTATTTAATGTTCTGGAGCAGTGAGCAAATTGCCTGACCGAGACCTACGCTTGGTATGATATGACCATCGCGGCGCATCGGAGGTCGCGTGTCGGCAGCTAATTCCTGCGCTTTTCAATTCAATGCTTTTCCCGTTGCTTTTCGAAAGGTTTCCAGATGCTTCCCCTGACGCATAATCGTAGAAGGTTTGGGTTCACGCTTGTCGAGTTGTTGGTCGTGATCGCGATCATCGGAGTTCTTGTAGGGCTACTTCTTCCGGCAGTGCAAGCGGCACGAGAGGCCGCTCGTCGAATGCAGTGCTCCAACAATCTCAAACAAATGGGATTGGCCATCCACAATCACGAGTCCACCTTTAAATACATGCCGGCTTGGGGCAAAGACATTGCAGCGGCAGACTACCCAAGCCCCCCTAATCCGCTTGGACAAAACGCAGCCCATGGCCCCCTGCTTCACCTGCTGCCGTACCTCGAGCAGAAAAGCCTTTACGACCTGTACGACCCTAAACGATCTTATCTTGATCCGATCAACATGCCCGCACCGTGGGGGACATTGGACCCTGGTGCTTTCACGCCTGTAACGGCTTACCTCTGCCCATCCACGCCGGGCGATCCCCCTGGAGATTACGGTACTTATTTCGAATCGATCGGGTTGCCGGGCGGATCCTTTAACGCGCCGAGAACAGACTATTCGCCAATTCGCGGACTGCATCGAACCCTTGCAGTTTGCGCGGGGATGCCAGACGTTTCTACGAACAATGGCATGCTCGGATCGACAGACCTCGAACGTAAGTGGTCTATCAAAATGAGCGAAGTGACCGACGGCCTATCCAACACGATTCTTTTCGGCGAACAAGCAGGCCGCCAAAAACTGTACTTCCGAAACAAAAGCACGCCGGGCAGCACCCTTCTGGATGGCGGACTGACTTTAAATTCATACTACGGTGATCAGAACATTGCCAGGCAACTGCGCGGCTATAGCGGAGCATCAATCGCGGACCCCGAGCAACCGGGATGCTCGGCAATCAACGTCTACAACCTTAACGGTTTGTACGCGTTTCACCCCGGCGGAGTCCAAGTGGTGCTGGGCGATGGCTCGGTGCGATTTGTTTCGGAAACCACCTCGGCCACCGTGTTTGGCAGCTTGGTAACCCGCGACGGTGGCGAGGTCGTATCGCTGGACTAGGGCCCCACTTCATTGGCCCGACGGAACTCGGGCCAATTCAATACCCGCAACGGAAATCCCGCTCGCTGGGGAAAGATGTAAGCGTGCGCCACGCACAACGCTGTCACTTCGTTTAGCAGCGTTATGCCGAAGCGTGCTGGAGTTCAAATATTTTACTTGGGATTCTTATATGCTAACGAATAGTATTGCTCGATTCTTTCGAAACGGATCGTCCCTCGGCCTTCTGCTTTTATGCAGTCTCGTAGGCTGCGGTGATTCGCACGGCCTGCTGCCCGTTACCGGCTCCATTACGGTCAAAGGAAAACCGGCTGCCGGAGCCGTGATTATGTTCCACTCGGAAAACCCTGAGCAGTCCACGGCGACAGGAGTTGCGGACGCCTCGGGAACTTTCTCGCTGGTTTCAGACATGAATCCGGGGATTGCCCCCGGCAAGTACATTGTGACCGTGCGGTGGCCGGATGATTCGAAGAAACCGACTCAGACTGAAATCATGATGGGCACCGCGGAACCGGGACCAGACTTACTGAAGGGAAAGTATGCGTCGAAAGCTGCTACGTCCCTATCCGCAGTCATCGATGAAACGACGACCACGCTGCCTCCCTATGCGCTTTAGGCAGCCGAGGCACCCGGGTGGCTGACCGCGTGATGTTAGCCCATGCAACAAATCCAATCACACTTAAGTGTTTCACTAAATGACACCTCCTCTGAAGATGATTTTCTCGGCATGCTGCGTCGCACTGGCGGGACTTGCTGGCAGCATTCCGACATTTGGCCAGGAAGCGCTGAGCGGACAGGCTGCGACACCTTCGCACACCGCACTTCCCGCTCAAACCGACTTGGACCTTTACGTCCAGAAACCGGACGCTGCGTTTGAATGGAACATCGTCAGCACGACCAAAAACGAAAACACGACGACCGTCGTTGTCGACATGGTTTCACAAACTTGGCTAACCCCAAAGGAAGTCGATCGGCCCAAATGGCAACACTGGGTCACTATTGTGATCCCAGATAAAGTGCGATCCGATATTGGATTCCTGATGATTGCCGGAGGCCGCAACGGTGGCCAGCCACCTACATCAGCCTCTTCGGAAACCATTAAGATCGCCGAGGCGACCGGAACCGTTGTGACAGAATTGCGGATGGTTCCCAATCAACGGTTAGTCTTTCATGGCGACGGCGTCGAGAGGAAAGAGGACGACCTGATCGGTTACACCTGGGCACAGTTCATGAAAACAGGGGAAAGCCGCTGGCTCGCGCGCAATGCAATGGTCAAGAGCGCCGCCCGAGCGATGGACACGATTACGGCGGTGGCCAAGCAAATAGGCGATCACGACGTCAATCGGTTCGTGGTCGCAGGAGCCTCGAAACGCGGTTGGACGACCTGGCTGACCGGTGCCGTTGATGATCGGGTTGTCGCCATCATCCCCATCGTTATCGATGTGCTCGATGCCAACAAATCATTGCGTCATCACTTTGCCGCGTACGGCTACTGGGCACCTTCGATTGGCGACTACGTCCAGCACAACATCATGCAGAAAATGGATGACCCGCGGATGGACGAACTGCTGCAGCTGGTCGATCCATACTTTTATCGTCATCGATTAACAATGCCCAAGCTGATTCTCAACGCAGCTGGCGATCAGTTCTTTCTGCCCGATTCGTCGCAGTTCTATTTTGCCGAACTGCAAGGCGAAAAACACTTGCGGTACGTTCCCAACACAGATCACAGCATGGATGACAGCGACGCTTTAGAATCCGTCATTGCTTTCTATGCAATGATCGTCGCCGATCGGGAGCGACCGCAGTTTTCCTGGCAGGTGACAAGCGACGGAGTGATCAAGGTTTCTCCAGACGATGCGCCGACAGAAGTACGATTGTGGCAAGCAACCAACCCGGAAGCCCGTGACTTCAGACTGGAAACATTTGGTCCCAAGTACACTAGCAAGCGACTTACCGCCCAACCCGACGGTTCGTACCTGGGCAGCGTCGACGAGCCATCCGCAGGCTGGACCGCCTATTTCGTTGAACTTACCTATGACGTGGGACTACCTGTTCCGCTCAAATTGACGACGGATGTTTTCGTGACGCCCAACACGTTGCCGTTCGCCGATCGAGATAACTCGCAACCTCCGACGATTACGCTCAAGTGCACAACCGAATCCGAAGCGGTTGCCGCAAAATTGATGTCCGATGCACAGGCATTAGCGCAGGCCAATCTTCAGCTTAAAGATTTGACCCTGCGGCAAACGGATTCGACATTTTATCTAAATTGGTCGCCACAAGATTTTGAAAAAGAAGCGGGACCGATTGTAAAATGGCTTCAAACCCAGCCCTGCAAACAGATAAGTGTGCAGCTTGAATCCGGTCCCAACATTACCGTGACGCCCTAGGGCAAGCGAGTGCTCGCAGGCCTCCATACAGAATCGGCCCCATGCCAGCTTGCCTGGCATGAAGCAAAGATTTGAAATTAGAACACATGCATTGAACAACTCCCGTCTCTGGTTCGGCTTGCCGCTTTCAGCGGCAAGCCGAACCAGAGACGATACGCTGAGGCTGACCGCTTCTAATTTCAAATCTTTCGTTCCTGTCGGGTAAACCGACGAGGGGACGCAGTGCTAGCGGGAGCAAAGTAGCCAACTCGGAATAGCACAACTTCCAAACTTACGCGTCGAGCAGGATCCTTGCGCTAAAGCCATTTACGTTCTGACGGGAAAGTACCCCCTACCGAAATCCGGCACTTCTAAAATCGACGTCCCCGCGAAAAGCGACACTTAATCATTCACTCTCCCCGGCTTTTGGCGAGCCTTCTGACCGTGGCGAAATTTGACACCATCGCCTGCAAACGGTAGTCTGGGTGCAGGCTTGCGCTTACCGTTTTCTTGATTATCGCTCACTTTGTGGCGTCGCGAACGGTTTCTGCGAGTCTCCCCACCTTGAATTCCCACCTCAGACGCTGCTTCGAAACGGGTGGTAAACCCTCCTTTGGATGGTTCACCGCAGTCCGATTTTCGTTGTTATTTTCATCGCGCACCACTCTCCCACTTCAATGAGTCCATAAGACCATGGGACGCTGGATTTATTTAACTGCACTCCTGACAATCGTCGGTTGGTCTCCCGCCTGGGGCGCTGACCCTGCTGCCGATTCCGATGCAGGTCAAGCTCTCTTTGAAAAACAGATCGCCCCCGCTTTGGCCAAACACTGTTACGAGTGCCATGCCAAGGACGCTGAGGATATTGCTGTGGGCCTTGAGCTCGATTCGCCCACAGGGATGATGCGCGGCGGGGATTCGGGACCGGTCATCATCCCTCACGATCCCGACAAAAGCCTACTGCTGCAGATGATCCGGCAAGACGAAGACGTCTCTCCGATGCCTCCCGATGAAAAGCTAAGCGACGAAACCATCGCGGCTTTCACCGAATGGATTCGCCTGGGAGCCCCTGATACTCGCCGCGACGATGGGCCTACGGCGAAAGAAGAACGGCTTGCCGAAGGCCGAAAGCACTGGTCATTTCAAACACCACTGCGAGCGGAGCCACCGACGGTTAAGAATGCGGATTGGCCTCGCACCGCAATCGATAAATGGACGCTGGCCAAAATGGAAAGCGAAGGCGTTCATCCCGTCGAGGACGCCAACCGCCAAACATTGGTCCGCCGCATGACCTTCGATCTGGTTGGACTTCCTCCACTACCCGAACAGATCCAGCGGTTCGCCACTGGCGACAATCCAGAACCGATTGCCACACTCGTCGACGAATTACTGCAATCGCCTCAGTTCGGCGAACGTTGGGGACGGCATTGGCTGGACATTGTCCGCTTCGCTGAATCAAGCGGAATGGAGTTCAATTTCACCTACCCCCACGCATGGCCCTATCGCAACTACGTCATCGATTCTTTCAATCGCGACAAACCTTACGACACTTTTTTGATCGAACAGATTGCGGGCGATTTAATCCCTCCCACAGGCAACGAATCGGAGGAACTGCTAACGGAACGGCAAATCGCTTCCAGCATCCTTTCCTTCGGCCCCAAACGTCACAATTCAAGTGGCACGGGATTCCGAATGGACATTGTTGACGATCAAATCGACACGGTCTTTCGCGCAACTCAGGCGATGACCGTTGCCTGTGCACGCTGCCATGACCACAAATTCGATCCCATCCCAACGACCGACTACTACGCGCTGGCAGGGATTTTCCTCAGCACCGAACCGCTGTACGGGACGATCAAACAGAAATACAGCAACAACCCAACCGACCTTATCCCCATCGGTGAAAACGGCAAAGCCAAACACGCGGCCGCCGAAAAACACGCCGCTGCACTGGCCGAGCTACAAAAGTCTTTGGCGACAAAAAAAGCAGAACGAACCAAAGCAACCGAAGCGGAAAAAGTCGCGTCCGAGAAACAGGCGACCGCGGATAAACTGGTTAAAACAGAAACTTCAACATTAGAAACAGGCCCAACGGCCGAAGCGACCAAAGGACTGGAAGAAGCGACCGCCGCTTTTCAAACAGCTAAAGCAAACGCCGCCAAACTAAAAGAAGAAACGGCCGCGATCGAAAAACAGATTGCAGAAAACAAGGCCAATAAACCTCCACGTCCAGCTTATGCGATGAGTGCCCGCGATCGCAGCAAACCGGCCGACACAAAGGTAGCGATCCGAGGCAACTATCGTGATCAAGGGGAATCGGTACCTCGCAACTTCTTGACCGCGATTCCACACCTGGCTTCGCTTGACATCCCACCCGAACATAGCGGGCGATTGGAAATGGCCAAGGCGATCGCGAGCCCAAAAAATCCGTTGACCGCACGGGTCATGGTGAACCGGACCTGGCATCACTTGCTTGGCCGCGGACTTGTTTCCAGCGTCGACAATTTTGGCTTGATCGGCCAAACCCCAGTGAACCAAGAACTACTTGATCACCTGGCTCTTGAGTTCATGGAAAACGGCTGGTCGGTAAAACAGATCATTCGATCGATCATGCTTAGCCGAACCTACCAACTAAGCAGCTACAAAGACCCAGACAACGTGCAGATCGATCCGATCAACAAAACCTACTGGCGTGCAACCCCACGGCGACTGGAAGCCGAGGTGATTCGCGACGCGATCCTGCAAGTCAGTGGCGAACTGAAAAACGATCGACCCGCCGGCTCCACCGTAACGGGACTTGGCGACCAAATGGTCCGCGGAATCCCAACCGCCAAAATCCAACCTGACAGCCAGCATCGCAGCGTCTACCTGCCGGTTGTCCGCGATTATGTGCCCGAGATCTTCGACCTGTTTGATTTCCCTTCCCCCAGCTTGGTAAGCGGCAAACGGAGCGTCACCAACGTACCGGCTCAGGCCCTTTACCTCCGCAATTCGCCATTCGTTAACCAACAATCACAGGCGGCCGCCAAGCGTTTACTTGCCACGTCCAACGTGTCGGATGATGCGCAGCGGGTGCGGCTTGCAATGTTGTGGTCTCTCGGCCGTGAACCACATCCGCAGGAAGCCACCGCAGCCTTGGCGTTGGTGAATCAAATCCGTACCGCTGCACAAGAGGATACGGAAAGCGACGCAGAAAACACGGCGTGGGCCGCTTGGTTTCAAACGCTATTCACAACGGCTGAGTTCCGATACTTAGTTGACATTCATTGATACTGACAGTCACCCACTGCCCACAACATTCCTTTCACCCAGCGTTCCGTCATGACCAATCCCTCCTCGGCGTCACTCGCTTCCCGTCGGCAATGGCTTAAGGTCGGTTCCTGTGCAATGGGATCGCTAATGGCAACCGGCATGACCCCATCCTCAAGCGATGCCGGTCTGCTCTCGCCAAAGCAACCTCACTTCACCCCGCGGGCAAAGCGGGTGATTTTCCTGTTTATCAACGGCGGTCCTTCGCAATTCGAATCCTTCGAATACAAACCGGAACTAAGGAAAGCGAACGGAAAGCAGGGGAAGAGCAAAAAGAAACTGCTTGGCCCTCTGCTTGATTTCGCTCAGCATGGCGAAAGTGGAATGTGGGTTTCCGAAGCCTTTCCACACCTAGCCAAACAGACCGACCAACTATGCATGCTAAACGCCATGCAGACGAACAGCCGCGCTCACCCGCTGGCGATCCCACTGCTGCATACCGGCGAATTCCAATTCCAACGCCCGTCACTCGGGTCCTGGGTGCTGTATGGGCTGGGAACCGAGAACCAAAATCTCCCCGGCTTCTTCACCATCAAACCGACACGAACCTTTGGTGGGCCCTCGAACTACGGCAGCGCCTTTTTGCCTAGCAGCTACCAAGCGACTCGCCTGGGCTGGGACGGGCAGGGGATCAAGGGTGCAAACCTGCAGAACCTGACACCGGGAAATCTTCAATCCCCGGACGCAGCGCGACAGGCTCTGGATTTGGCGCAGATGATGAACCAACAACTGCTAGACCAAACGACCGAAGCCCAAGGCGTGATCGATTCGTTAGCGCTTAGTGAACGCATGCAGCAAGCGGTCCCTCAAGTCCTTGACATCGAACAGGAAACACAAGGGACCCTGGACCGATACGGAGTCAACACAAAAAACACGGATGATTTTGGCCGCCAATGTTTACTTGCTCGCCGATTGGTCGAATCGGGCGTGCGGTTTGTCGAAGTCCACTCAAGTGGCTGGGACCATCACAGCAATCTGGACAAGTTCAAACCCAAAGCCGAAACGATCGACAAACCGATTGCGGCGTTGCTGGCTGACCTAGCCGAACGAGGAATGCTAGACGACACCCTTGTCGTCTGGACAGGCGAATTCGGTCGCACCCCTGAAACCCAGATTCTATCCGGCAAGGAAACCATCGGCCGTGACCACAACGCCGACGGCTATACCGCGTGGATGGCAGGCGGAGGCGTTCAAGGGGGGCTGACGTACGGCAAAACCGATGACCTTGGTTACAAGGCCGTCGAAGGGGCCATCCACCTGCATGACTTCCACGCCACGATCCTCCATTTGCTGGGCATCGACCATACCAAGCTGACCTACCGATATGGCGGCCGCGATTTCCGTCTAACCAACGTCTACGGCGAAATCGTTCACGACATTATCGCCTAACCGTCCGTCCGGAACGCTTTCCTGTGAGCGTTCTATCGCGGGGGATGTGAAATCTATAAACGAAGGGGTTGCAGCAGTTAACGGGTCTACCGTGGGCCGAGTGAACACGTAGCCCGGAGGGCGGCAGATACTTGCCGGCGGCGCGAGCCGCCGGAGCGGGGATCGCGAAAAGGAAAGCCCAGCGGGCGACAGAACCATCCTTGTCTGTCGCCCGCTGGGCTTTCATGCGCACGCTCGCTAGGCTTCCGTTGGCTTACGCCAACGGCAAGTATCTGTCGCCCGCTGGGCTAAAAGCACTGCACTCAGACTCCGATGGGCAGGGTTGAAATCGATAAACGAAGGGTTTGCAGCAGTTGACGATCCTACATGGGGCCGAGTGATCACGTAGCCCGGAGGGCGGCAGATACTTGCCGGCGGCGCGAGCCGCCGGAGTGGGTAACGCAAAAAGGAAAGCCCAGCGGGCGACAGAACCATCCTTGTCTGTCGCCCGCTGGGCTTAATGCGTACGCTCGCTAGGTTTCCGTTGGCTTACGCCAACGGCAAGTATCTGCCGCCCGCTGGGCTAAAAGCACTGCACTCAGACTCCGATGGGCAGGGTTGAAACGGTCACCTATAAACTTCACGTCCCGAGCGAAAGGCGACAGAATCAGACCGATTCGCCGCTGGACTCCTTTTCCTGCTCGGCTTCTGCAGTGATCGTGTCGCTTTGCAGGCCCACCCGCTGAGGCGGCGCGGGGCGATTTCGAAGCCATAGCCCGCAGACCAAAACGGCGAAGAAACTAACAATCATCACGATTGGAAGCGCATGGGTCCCAGGCCAGTAGGGACTTCCATCCAGCCATCGCCAGCCAGCCAACTGCAAACAAAGAGCGACAGGCATCGCGACGGCAAAGCGCGCCAATCCGTCTCGCGTCGGTAAATAACGCCGCAGATAAATCGCGATCAGACAAGCCAAAAAGGTTACCCCAAACAACGCCTGCCAACCGACCACCATCCCGGGCAGCGCCATGATCACAATCAAATCTAATAGGCGAACCGTCTGCTTACCAAGCGGATCCAGCTTGATATCAGCGGCAGGGGTTAAAGAACGACCAAGCGCTCGACTGAGTACTCCGGCGGCGGCCAACCCTGTCACAATTCGCAGCATCGCTGACACGTAACCGCCCGCCTGCCAGCCTGACTCCACATCGACCTGCCAGGAAACAATCTGCAGGGGTGGCCAAACCAAAATGGGCAAAGCAACAATCGCAAAACACCACCCAATCAACCGACCAGGCAAGCGAACGCTATCGACGCGAATCAACCCCACAGCCCACGAACAAGCAACGGCCAACATATGGTAGATCCCAATCGCAAACGGTTCAGACCAAACATTGGGCAGATGAGCGATCCCAAACGAAAAACCATGCGTCGTGACGTACGGCAAATTAACCCCGCCAAGGTACAGCTCCATCACCCCGACCAGCGACATCGATAACCCTACGGCCGTCTCCACAATCGGATACCGGCTAGCGATCGGCAAATGACAGGTCCGGCAACGCCCCCGCAGCGCCAACCACCCGAACAGAGGAATATTATCGCGAGCCGCGATCGGAGCCTGACAGTAAGGGCAACCGGAAAAACCGCCGACACCTCGCCCTAAAGGCAGCCGATAAGCGACCACATTCAGGAAACTGCCGATTGCAGAACTTATCCAAAAGAGCCATCCCAGAACGACCAAATCAATCAATCGAGGAATCATGAGGTCCGCAAACCGAGGGGCGTAGGATTTGGATCCCCAAGACAACCACAACGAGGTCCCCACGACATACAACACCGCAACCGCTGCAATCAGCAATAACGGTCCCCACAGCAAGCAATTCCAGCGACGACGTTTGGGCATGAGAAACTAAATATCCGAGAAATCAAAGAGGTTCGCCACAGAGGGGAATTGGCAGGGCTCTAGAATAAGGTTTGTAGGTTGAACTTTCAGGTACGCCGGCAGAAGAAAAAATCGCTCCCGGTGTCATTTCGATACGGACTGCCTCAGCAACCGGCCCCACATCCTTACCTTTATAACGAAGATTGATGAAGACCCCTGCAGTTCGTATACGGCTCGCCAACTCAAAAGGTTTGAACCCAGATGGCGAATACGTCCTTTACTGGATGGTCGCATTTCGTCGCCCTGGCTGGAATTTCGCCTTGGAACACGCGGTCCAGCAAGCCAGCCAACTTAAAAAACCACTGGTTATCTTTGAGCCACTGCGAGCACGGTACCGCTGGGCCAATGACCGCATGCACCGCTTTATCATCGAAGGGATGCGTGACAACCAGAAGGCATTCGCCGACCGACCGGTGACCTACTATCCATACGTCGAACCAACCCCGGGGAAGGGAACGCCTCTCTTCCATAAGCTTGCAGAACGAGCTTGCACCGTCATCACGGATGATTACCCCTCATTTTTCCTTCCCACATTGATCAAAACGGTTGCGGACCGGACCCCGGTATCGCTCGAATTAGTGGACAGCAATGGAGTGATGCCGCTGAGCGTCGCCGAAAGGACGTTTACCGTAGCGCACAGCTACCGAAGATGGATGCAGAAAACGATCGTTGATCACCTTGCCCACATGCCATCTCCGAACCCGCTGCTGCGGAAACAACTGCCAAAATTAGAACCAGACGCATTAAGCAAAATTCAAAAACGATGGCCCCCAGCCGATATTCCTAAACTCCTCGCAAGCGGCGGGCTCCAATCGATCCCGATCGATCATTCGGTAGCTCCCAGCAAAATCGCCGGCGGTTTCCGAAACGCGAACAAGCACTTACATCGGTTCCTCAAAAAATCGATCGCTGGCTATGCGGACAATCGCAACCACCCCGACCAGCCCGAAACATCATCAGGGCTAAGCCCCTACTTTCATTTTGGACACATCTCGGCACACCAGGTGGTTGCGGACGTCCTCGATGCAGAAGACTGGAATCCCTCCAAACTATCTGAAGCGAACGGCAAGAATCGTGGTTTCTGGGGAACGTCCGAAGCGGCTGAAGCCTATCTGGATCAAGTCGTCACCTGGCGAGAAATGGGATTCAACATGACCCACCGGCACCCCGACACCTATGACCAGTACGAAACCCTACCGAACTGGGCCCTAAAAACACTCGATGAACATGCTGACGATCCACGCCCTTACTTGTACACACTGGAAGAATTCGAAACGGCTCAGACCCATGATGAACTCTGGAACGCTGCCCAACGACAACTGAGGCAAGAAGGGATCATTCACAATTACTTGCGAATGTTATGGGGCAAGAAAATCCTCCACTGGACCCAGCATCCACGCGAAGCCTTGGCGATCATGGTGGAACTGAACAACAAGTACGCACTGGATGGTCGCGACCCGAATTCCTACAGCGGGATCTTTTGGACTCTGGGTCGCTACGATCGAGCCTGGGGGCCGAAACGGCCGATCTTTGGAAGCGTCCGCTACATGACCAGCGACAGTGCCAGAAAAAAACTGAAACTGGATCGTTACCTGGAATGGTATAAAAAGTAAGCAGGCCTACTCGAACAGCATTCGCAAATCATCGCTCGTCAGATCACTTACCAAACTCTTCTGTTGTGAAATGATCGCGTCGGCTAACTTCTTTTTAGAGGTCTGCAGATCGACGATTTTTTCTTCGACGGTTTCACGACAAATCATTCGGTACGCGACAACTGGCTTCGTCTGCCCCATGCGGTGGGCGCGATCGATCGCCTGAGCCTCGACGGCGGGATTCCACCAAGGGTCAAGAATGAAAACGTAATCGGCAGCTGTTAGATTCAAACCATGTCCACCCGCTTTCAGGCTGATCAGGAACAGCGGGCAATCGGCATCCTCTTGAAAGTGTTTGACGCGGTCGCCTCGCTTCTGGGTTTTTCCGTCAAGGTACTCGTAGGTCCAACCCCGCTGGTCGATCTCTTGACGAACCAGAGACAGCAGCGACGTGAACTGTGAAAAGACCAACGCCTTGTGCCCTTCGGAAACCACCTCTTCTAACTGCTCCATCAAGCGAGCAATTTTCGCCCCTTTGATAGGCGATTCAGGGTTCACCAACCGCGGATCACAGGCGGTCTGTCGCAATCGCAACAACGCCTCAAGGACTTGAATCTTACTTTTTGCCAAACCATCTTGTTTGATTTTACTGGCCAAGCGATCGCGGTAATGATCACGCAGTTCCTTGTACAGTTTCCGCTGCTTCGGTTCCATGTCGCAGTACAGAGTTTGCTCGGTTTTCTCTGGCAGCTCGGTCAGCACTTGCTCTTTCGTACGCCGCAAGATGAAAGGACGAAGCGAACTGGCGACATGGGCTAAGCGTTCGCTGTCATCGGAGTCCACATTTGCGAAGACCGAACCGACCGTATGACCAAGCATTCCGGGGTTCAGGAATTCAAAGATTGACCACAAATCCCCCAAGTGGTTTTCAACCGGGGTCCCGGTCATCGCCAGACGATGCTCGGACCGAACCAACCGGCAGGCTTTGGACGCCTGTGATTGAGGGTTCTTGATCGCTTGGGCTTCGTCCAAAATCATGTAATCGAATGGGTGTTCACGAAGATCAACGATATCGTTTCGAAGCGTGCCGTAAGTCGTCACGATCGCGTCCGCATCTTTGAACTGATCGGCCAGCGATGCACGGTCCGTCCCCGTGTAGTCCAACACACGCAACTGCGGTGCGAACTTCTTCGCTTCCTCCAGCCAGTTCACAATCAGGCTGCGGGGGACCACGATCAATGACGGAGAAGCAGCGTTCCCGCTGGCTCGCCGCTCTTCCAACATCGCCAGGACCTGGATCGTTTTGCCCAGCCCCATATCGTCGGCCAAGCAGCCTCCCAAGCAGAAATCCTGCAGGAAGTGGAACCACCCCAGCCCCAACTGTTGGTACTCGCGAAGCTCACCCTGAAACCCTTCTGGAGCGGCTGCGGGACCGATCCCCGAGAATGAATTCAGTTTGTCGCACCACGCCTGAAAAGCACGATCGAAACAGACATCTTCTTGGTCAGACAGCAGGGCATCCAGCAACAGCGCTTGGTTCTTTCCGAAGCGAATCGAATCCTCATCGACTTCACCCGTTTTGTCATAACCAACAAACTTGGAAAGCCACTCTTCAGGCAACATTCCATGCGACCCGTCGTCTAGCACGACAAAGTCTTGGCCTTTCTTCAAAGCCGCAAGCAGTTCGGGCAATGAAGCCGATTGCCCATCAAAATCGGCCGACGCATTCAGGTCGAACCAATCCTGCCCCGACTCCACCGAGACATTAAAACTGCCCGCGCGGCGGACGACATTTCCATCGGCGGTCACCTGCCAACCCGCTTGGGTCAAGTGACGCACCAATTCCGGCAAATGCCTACGAGCAATCTCCAGCGTTCCCAATCCACTAAAGCGAAAATGACTTGGGTCCAAAGACTCCAACCACGCATCTTCGGCTTGGTGATCTCGCTGAACCAAACTTTTCGTGGACCGATCCCAATTAGAACCTTCGTTCGATTGATAGTCGAAAGAAACATCGCCATAGATCATTTCTAAACGGGCTTCCAACCAGTTTGCACTTCCAGCCTGGCTAGACAGTCGCACCGAAGGCCGCGGCACGGGCGTGCTATCCGTCACATCCAATTCAGGATCCAATTGCAACTTCAGACCGGTCCACTTGACGGCTTCATCCAGCAGAGTCAATAGACTTCTCTGCGGTACTTCGATCGTCCCGACCGATTGCCAACGACGAATCGCGGACGCTTGCTTGGCGTCCACCGTACAGGCCCTATCGGCAAGCAGCAGGATTCCGTCATCCGTAGCGGCCAGCACATCCGAAATCGCAACCGCCTGCTCGTCTTCGGCTCTTTGCAAAAAGGGGCGTGCTCGGATTCGATTTTTACCATCGTCACCCGTGTGCGGTTCAATCGCAACGGTCAGCCGATAATCTGCTCCCGAATCCCAGCGTACAACTTGCGGGTCGACGGGACTGCCAGATGCGTCCAACGTCCAGACCAACCGTCCGGTCGCCGCCAAAGCTTCCATCGCAGATGCGGCAACTCCTTCACGCAGCGCAAACTCACTTCTGGCGGTGAACCGAGAATAGTATCCGCTGGAGTAACCTGAATCCGCCTCTAACAATTCAAACGCTGCCCGTTCGGCCGGATCGGGCAACGACGAATAATCCTCCAAGCTTATCGACTGCGGCTTTAACTTGCCCCACTCGCCATTCTTTTTTCGAGTGCTACGAAACACCCGGAGACGAAGCGTTGGAGAATCAACCTGCTTCGCTAAATTGATCACAAACCATGTTTGACTTTGAGCAAAGATTTCCGCACAACGATCCACTTGCTCGTGGTCATGACTCCTGGCCAATGAATGCGAGATGCTTAGCAACTGCTGCCGCCAAGGAGCCATCTTGGTCGGATTAGAATTCCGGTTTTTAGATTGGCTAAAGGGTTTCCCTTGTTCAATTTCCCAAAGCTCTGCTTCAAAAAACTCTAAGCCCAAAGGAAACGAAAGATCGACTTTGCTTTCGATAGTTTTCAAGAATGCCCAGAGGTGCCTACAACCAGCTTCGTTTCGGAAGAAGGAACACTCGCAGTAGACCCCCAGGAGGCTGGCTTCTTCTAATTCTGCAAAGCTGACGGCCACCGTGACGTCGTCACCCCCTGAGCCAGCTCCGACCACAACCCCGCGTGCTCCCTGGTCTCCAATGAAATGAACCTCAACATCACCGTCCTTAGCGAGCACCGCTCCATACCGCATTTCCGTTCGATCAAAGATAGGAAGACACTTTGATGATAACGCAACATCCATGACATTCACTCAAACATAAACGAAGTACAAACAAACCAAAGATTTGCGAGAACCGTTATAACATCCAAGCCGAAAATCGCCGAGGCTTCATTTCGACAAATGGGACATCCGTTTCAGGAACGGACGCCAGCGAGAACGGCGTAGGGAATTTGGGAGAAATAACCGGTCAGATCGCGTCCCAACAATCGCAGCTACCGTCACCAAACGGAGAGAATGCTCACTTGACCACGCGCTGGCGAACGTAGCGACGCCGCAGCGAGTGCTTCAGTCCTTACTCCGCTGCCGGTTCGCCATCGTTTTCGGACGCTTGCTCGGCCGCCAACGCCTCTTGTTCAGCCGCTTCAAGTGAACGTTTGATTTCACGCCCAGCGGTCCAGTAGAACAGAACCCCTAAAACGGCCATTGCGATTTTGACAATTTCAAAGACGAGGGCCACGACGGTTCCAGAAGCCTGAGTCGGCACAAGCGGAACGACGCGATACATCCAATCGATAATTGCTTCCAGAACTCCCATCCCCCCCGGGGCGATCGGGATTGCCGAAGCCAACATGCCGACGGGAACGATCACAAAATGCTCGACCAAAGTCGGTGGATTCGCCTCAGCCGAATACATCCCACGGCAGATTAAATACATGCTGATCGCCATCATCGACTGGACTCCAACACTCATCACCAGCGACAGCAAAAATCCCCAGGGGTGAGCATGAAAAGACCGGAGTGGTTCCGCGACGCGAGCGACGACGGCTCCCACTCCAGGCAACGATTCCAACCACTTTAGCATCCGGTCGATCGGTTTGCCTCCCAGCACCAGGCCTGCCAACACGACACTGCCAACAAGCAGCAACCCTGTGGAGATACGTCCGATACTTTGCAGTCGCTCGGCGTCCTCCCCTTCGGCATGGGGAGCCGTCACCAGCAAGGCGACGCAGACGATCAGCACCAATCCGTACAACCCCGATCCACGGTCGACAACCACCGAAGCGACCGCCTCGACCCGCTTACCAGGACTACGGCGAGCCAGAAAAATCGCTTTAAACAGATCTCCACCAACACTGCCAGCGGAAACAAAACTAAACAGATAGCCGATTGCCCCCAGCCGAAACGCCTCCAACATCGATAGTGGAATGCCTTGGCAGCGAACCAGGACGCACCAGCGGACGAACGAAAGAGACATCGCCGCCAAGGCGACCAGCAGGGCAGCGGCCAAAAGCGGGTAGTTTTTCGGCTGCGAAGTCAATTGTTCCCACTGCTCTGGAGTGATTTTCCACAGCAAAAACGCTAGGATTGCTGCAGGAATCGCAAATTTAACCAGAGTCATCGCGATGCGTTTTGCACGGCCAGCACCGACCTGGACATCCGAATCGGGGGCCGTGGGATTCATGTAACCGCTATCCAATAACGAAAGAAAACAAAACAGAGTGCGTAGAGGCAGAATAGTCTCCGCAGCCCCATTCACCAAGTTCCGGTAAAACCCGCAAAATCAGAACCGAAGGACGCTTGACGACCCAGGCAGCCGACTGCTAACATTTGGTCGACCTTAAGGGGGATTAGCTCAGTTGGGAGAGCGCCTGCATGGCATGCAGGAGGTCATCGGTTCAAGTCCGTTATCCTCCACTTCGGAAAGCCCGTTTTCTTCGCGTTCAACGCTGTTTGAACTTGGAAAAGACGGGCTTTTTTCGTTTCCTGCGTGCTCGGTGCGTGCTTCTTGCGGTGCCGGATTTCGTGCCGCTTTTCCGGCCGATCGTGCCGCATTTGGTGCCGCGCTGTCAGTGAGCCCGGCTGCTCTCTGGAAGTCAGCCTCGGTGACAAGGTTGTAATGCTTGTCAGCAACCGCGACCGAATTGCCCATCCACGCACAGACGACGTGCTTTGGATAGCCCTCAGCCAGCAGGTCGGTTTCACGACTGGCACGCATCGAATGGAACAGACGCTTCCACGGCTCGACCTTCGCACGCTCGATAATCTTCAAATACTGCGTCCGCAGATTCGCGTTAGCCCATCCGCCCGGTCGCTTTGCGGCAGCCCGATACGCGGGCTTGTCGACGACAAAGGCATCAGGTGATGGATATTTGCCCTCGATCGTGGCAGCCTTGAAAGTAACCTCCAGCAACGAACGCAACTCGCGGAACAGCGGCACCTCGCGAATACCTCGCCCCTCGTGATGCTCGACCTTACATTCGGGAACGTGCATTCGATCGGCCTCCCAGTCGATATCTCCCCACCTTAGCGATAGCGTTTCACTCGGACAGCGTAACCCACCGATCCGGCTCAGCATCACGATCAGCGTCCAAGTCTCGTCACAGTGACGCAACACCTTGCTGATTGTCTCCATCGGCACATGGACATTGGACTTCTTCGATGACTGACGCGTTGTCACCTTCGCAAACGGATTCCGCTCGATCAATTCCCAGTCCAATGCGTCCTCGAAGAACTGACGGGCAAATCCAACCCGCTTGTATATTGTCGTCGATGCCAGGCCTCGCTCACGAAGACTCTCGACGAATTGCTTCGCGTGACCGGTCGTCACGTCACGAAGCAAGATTTCTTGGGGAAGGTATTCCCGCAGCAACGCCATCACCTGCCCCCAGACAACCCGTGTCGCTGGTTTCATGCGCGGTCCACGTCGATCCATGAAGTCCGCAAGAAAAGCGTCCAAAGTCGTCGACACTTCCTCGCTACCCGGCTCCGGATCCAGTGACTCCAGAAGTCCCACCGCTTCAAACTTGCTTCGCGTGGCCGGATGCAACTCGGCAACCCAAAACGATAGATCGCGACTCATCTCACCCGTGATCGTTGCGGCCAACAACTGTTCGGTTCGTGTCTTCATCGTGACCGCATGACTCTTCGAGCATTTGCCCAGCCGGATCGTCTTGCGTGCTCCGCATGGAGCGTAGAACAGAATACGTTTGCGCCCGCCAGCGTCATTGCCAATAGATGCCATTGATTCAACTCCCGTCTTTGTCCCGAATGAAAAATCGCCACGGCAGGCCAGTTCGGGAAGCTGGCTTTCGGATGTACGGTCCTAGCCGCGGCACAGTTACTGTATGTGTTGATCGCCGCGCAAGGCAAGCGAACGTGAGTGGTTTTAGTGTGGTCGGTACTGACATCGTGACAGTGCGGGACGTACATCTGGGGTGGCACTTCACCCGGCAAAGCACTTCACGCCTTCAATCGTCAGCGCTGCTGCCAGGTGGTTATTCGCGCCGTTGGAGAACAGCACTGCGCCGCGCGAGTGCCGGATCACTAGTCCACCTCGCACTCGTGCCGATCAACGATCGTCCATCCAAGTATCTCGTGGATTCGTAAGCGTAAGGCGTTCGTAGCGCAGCGACCACGAATGTCGTGACGCAATGACATTGACATTGAGAGGGGTACCCTGGGCGCACCTGTTTCGGAGCACTGGCGCACCTGTTCCGGAGCACTGGCGCACCCCTTTTCTTGCTGCAAACGGGGTCACTGGCGCCCCCCTTTGGTTGGTTCCTGGTATGGCTCAAAGGTGATCATCCGCTCGGAACCCAGTGATCGTCCACCCTGGTTACACCCATCCTTCCGCGTGCGAATCACGCCACCGGTTTCGAGTTCTCGGAGGAGTCCTTTGACAGTCGATTCTTTTAGTCCGCAACGTGTGGCAATCTGCTCCTTCGTTAGATCAAAGATCGTCTTGCCATCGTCGCCAATCTTCGCATGTAACCAGCACACCAAGAGAATCGCACAGTGAGACGGCTTGGGAAGTGTTGGCAGCACTAGGTCAGAGAGCGTATCTCCAGTGGCCCAGCGCTTGGCAGACTTTCCCTTGTTCGATCTCGGATGTGGTTTCGCACGGCTCAAAACACACCTCCTTGCGACTCTGACGGACTGCTGTTCGCTGACACTGTGTCAGTGTCTGGTTCGTCCCGAGAAAATGACAGCTGTGGCCCGTTGAACCACAGGTTGATGTGTCTGCATTCTCCATTGCGATTCTTCAAACACCGAAGACTCATCTGCCGAATCGGCGGCGGGTCGACTCCTTTGCAGTTCGACGCTTCATCGAGTGCGTAGGCAGCGGCTCCCGAGTATTCGATCGCAGACGAATCGCGAAAGGACTCAAGACTGGCTCCTTTGGTGCGTGAACGTCCGCTGATGCTCTGATTCCGGCTGAATGCCGACACCGCCACGACGGCCCAGCCTTCCGCACAGAAGCGACGTGCGGTCGCCATGGTCAACGCGGCCCTTGCTTTGGGGTCGTCCATCTCGCTTCCGAATAGCTGGATGTAGTCAAGAACCAACAGTCCCGGTTTCACTCTGTCGGTCATTAGCGTCTTCAGATCGCCAAGCCCACAAGCCGACTCCGGTACGAAGTCGATCGAGTCCAACATCTCGCGAAATTTGCTCAGCCCAGCGATCTTACTTCGCTGACGATCTGTCAGCCTGTTGAATCTGACTGCCTCGAACGATACTCCGATTTCTTTCGCGATCCTGCGTTTTATGAGGGTTTCCTCTGTCACTTCTAGTGACGCGACAACCGCATGTAACCCGGGTTCACGCTGGACCGCTTCGTAGGTCGCCTGCATCGTCAAGGCAGTTTTGCCTCGACCTGGAGGTGCCCCGATAAGGGTCAGGATGCCAGGACCAATCTCGATTCCGCGTAGTGCATAACCGCAGTCAAACAGCTTGTCTTTCTTGCCTTGCTTGATTCCGTTGACGATCTTGTCGAAGGCAGTCGAACCGCGGATGAGCCTACGTGACAGCGGGCTAGCTGACTTCGTGTCATTTGTCATCGGTCACCTCCTGCCGGATGTTCGCAAACATCGTTCCGGTGATGACACCAAACCCGCTAAGATCCAAATTGACATTCACATCAATCAACAGGTTGATGGTCTTGGCTTGGCGTTCCGAGTTGTTATCATTTGGTCGACGGGTCGCATCGTCACCAATTTTTCGGGAGTGTCGGATCATGTGCCGGCCTCCCGACTTTTGTTGGGTGATGTGGCCCGCCATCTTTTGTACGCCATTTCCATCAACGGTCTGGCGTTTTCCGTGAGTTCAAATTCCATTGCCTCTAGCTCAGACCGCAGTTGACGTAACGCCCAAAGTACGCGATTAATGCTTCCCCATTGGGAAAAGGCAATTTGTCGGCCGTTCCAGTCGGCGACCTGGAAGCAATGAAAGGGATCGTCTGGATTTAAGTAAGCAATCACGGTGTTCCCAATTAGTTCGCCTTGGTCGTCGTAATGAAAACATTCCAGACCTTGGCCCACACTGAGCGCTTGAATTGCAAGACACAGCGATTCTGAGGGTGGCAACGTTGCCACTTCCGGATAACCGCGCACGGTCGCAACAAACGTGTGGCTCGTCCCTGTCAGCTTGGCAATCGCGCGGTTCGATTCGTCGGGCCATTGCCTAATCGCCAATTCAACCGATCGTCGCTTATCTTCGCTGGTTCGCTTCAACCCATGCGTCTGGTTCGCTGCTAATGCATGACGCAAGGCCACGGCGGGCACGTCGTCGCTTACTGTCTCGACGGGTACACGCTCGCACGAAATGCTCTGCAGCGACTTGCGTAGCACTGCCGGTGCCGCCGTGTCAGCGATTACCTGCTTGGCCGCTTCGACACGATGGAACCCATCGACGACGAACTGGGAAACCACTTTGATCGGTGGGAACGGCCAGCATTTCTTCGTGCGTATCGCCTCGACGTACTCAGCGATCGCGTCGGGGTCCATCGTTGCACGCGACTGAAAGCGTTCGTCAACCACAAGCGATGATAGAGCTATCGTTGAGGTGGGTGGCAACGTTTCCACTTTTGCTCGATCATTCATGATCGACACCCCTTTTTTTGTTTTGGGCCACGAATTGCAATAGGTCCGCCACGTCGTAGCGGATCGCTCGGCCTAACCGGACGTGCGGAATCTCGCCGGTTGCCCTAAGTCCCCAGAGCGTCCGTTGACAGATGCCCAGCCATTTCGCCGCATCATGTTCGCTGAGTAACTGCGGCTGAATTGCAGAAGTGCTACGCATTTCCACTGCCCTCCATGTTCATCGACTCTGGGGTAGCAATGACCGCAGCAGCCCGACAAAGCCGACGGTTCCCGGTCTTGACCGATAGCAGTTGCCACGACTTTCGAAGCCGATCAAGCGTTGCCGGACTGACGCCCCCAATCACTGACACCGTGTCAGCGAAAACCAGCTCAAGGCGGGTATCGAGCAGCGGCCTGATAGCCGCGACGACGCCGGTGATGATCGACGCGCGGTCGTCATCGGATAACGCTGTAAGAATCTCAATGCTACTCATCGCTTAGGTCCTCCATGTCAGCGATACCGGTGCTGGCAGGACGTTCGATGCTAAATACATCGTTTGCCAGGACATGGACCGGAAGGACGCGGGCAGCACGAGCAGCGGACTGGTAGACGGCGACAGTTGCGGCCTCTGTTGCGTCGGCGTAACGCCAATGCAATTCGCCTGACCGACGCCATCCGGTCGGAAAGAGTATTTCGAGAACGTATGCGTTCATGAGGTAATCCATCGAGTGAGTATCGAAACGATGGGTTCATCAAACCATACGGCTAGGCTGCTCGAACTAGGTCGAACAACATCGAACTACTTTGTCAATGGTTCTCGCGTTTTCGTCTTCAGGAATGCTCTCAATCGTTTGGTTTCGCTAGAATTCAACCCGTAGAAATTTTTCATGCATCGAACTAAATCATCGACTTTGTGTAGATATCTGCGACCGTCATGGGGGCATTTGCCTACGCGTTCTGGCGCCTCGTGCGTTGATTTAGAAAACCGCTTCACTTCTGCGCTCGCCGCCTCGGCGTCATCGTCGAGATGCATCATCGCATCGTGGAGCGACACTCCTATGATGGTTTCCGTCTCATTCGGCTCGGGATTGTCTACGCGACAACCGCAATGGCCATTCACTGTCACCACGTCAGTGTCACCGAATCTAACGACTGCCGCCCATTCCCGATCAATCCAGGCACGCAGCTGATTCACCTCAATGGAGGAAAGAGCCGGTTGAGAAACGGAAGATGAGCTGATTGCCCTAAGGATTGCTCGAAGGGTAGCACCAGTGAAATCTTCAATCTCTGCGATGCCAGAAAGCCCTATAGCATGTATTGTGTCTTCAACCCGGATCAACGCCCGCCGCAGTAATTCAAATGCGGCTTCGTGCGCGGAGGCAAACGCTACTTCGGAGAACCAGGAAATGGGTTTAGACTCGATACTCGCCGTCGCCAGTTGGATTGCATCGAAGATGGGTGAGTACTTTCCGGAATCACTAGACGCCCCGGGGAACCCTGGGAGAAGAACAAGAGATGACTTTTTGAAAGTGGTTGCGGCTCTCGTTATCACCTCCAAGTGCAGTAGTGTTGGGTGTTTCTGGTCGTCGTCATCTAGTGCTCGATCTGCCCAGCACCCCAGATTCCAGGTCGCGTCCAAGCATTCATAGGCAGAGGACCGTACCGCATTCCAGTCGATGGTCGGATCAATTTGGGTCATCGCGGAACCCCATAGTTTGCTGAAAGGCGGGCAGGCGAAGGCCACAGCTATGGGACTATGACATTCGCCAGCCGCGACGGGAGCTAGCCGTCTCACCTTTCGGAATTGCTTGAAAAAGGTTTCTGTTTGGCTACCAGGGCCCCAGCGATCGAAGGCTTCTCAGGTTCACGGTGATAAGTGACGATCTGAAAACCTGGGATGCGAGGCACGGCAGGTGACGCGTTGTCAGTTGGGTTTGGTTTTGGTGGCTTGGCGTTGTTTGCGGATGCGGGCGAGGAGTTCGGAGGCCGGTTCGTCACTCGGGTCCTGCGGGACCAACTCGCCGCGGAACGCTTTCGAGAGGATGGATTGATCCAGTTCCGTCAGCGACGATTCAATTGAGGCTAAACCATTCTCCAACTCGTTTATGCGTTCCATCATTTCGCAAACTCGCCGAACGACCTCTCGCTGTTCCTCAACTGGTGCGATCGCAATCGGTTGCCCCTTGATGTCGCCGCCGGAAACGCCTTGTTGGCCGGAAGTAGTCTTTGCCTTTTCGGTAACTCGGTTGCGGGCATCGGGAGCCGCGAAATAAAGCTCGATGAACTCAGGCAGGATTAGATCGTGTCCAAATCGCACCCGCATAAGTTTGTCCGGATAGAGCAGTTCTTTTTCGTTTAGGTCGCGCACCATCCCGCAGACTCCGAGCAAGTCGATGCTTCCGTTGTAACGGGTGAAAAGCAGGTCCCCGTCCCGAAGTCGGTACACTGGGAGTGATTCCTCCGCTCCGTCGAGGTACCGGACTTCATCGAGCGTGACGGTTCTTGCCCGGACGCTGTTGATACGGAGGATTGGAATCCCCGGCGGAGTTTCTTTTGGCTTGGGTGACAGACCATTACGTAGTTCTTCGAGGACTTCTTCAAACCGCGCCCAGCACCAACCGTCCGGCAGTTCAGGCAGATCTGACTCATCTACTGGATCGGGTTCTTTGTACTTGTCCTGCCAGTTTTTGGGGGGCTGTTTGCCTTTGGCTTCGTACTTGGCTAGCTGCTCGGATTGCCAGCGTTCTTTTCGCTCGGTGCGGATGCGGAGGAGAAGTTCGCGGGCCGTTTCACCGGAGGGGGCGGGATTCTGCCGCCGCCAGTCGGCAGTCAGCTTCCCACTGAAAGCATCTCGCAGCACACTCTGACGAAGCTGACCGATCAGCGGCCCGACTTCCGAAAGCAATTCCCGAGCTCGCGAACTACGCGATTGAAGCGACTCGATCGCCGATACGATCCGTGACTGTTCGGCGAGAGGGGCAACGGGAATCGCTAACTTAGAGAGGATTGTCGCATTCGCGCCAGGTTGAGCAGACCCTTTGCTGACCGTCGTTATTTGTTGCCAATAGTACGGCGTCTGCATGAATTTGCTGAGAAACTCCGCTGAGAAATCTTCCAATGTCTCAAGACGAATCAGGTAGGAGGCAAAAACACTCGGTTCGCCGAGGTCGCCAATAAGAAAATTCTTTCCTGTCGTAGCTCCTGTTCGGGCGATCACAATGTCACCGTTCTTTAACCCGTACTTTTTAACCTCGTCACATTCGCAGTAGGGCACAGAGCTCCAGTCAACTCCACCACCCTGAATGTCTGTGATTCGCAAGAAACGAGGGCCGACTGGCTCATGGCAGGCCGACGCGGTATGGCCATACGTGATCGACTTAACGATCTCTTTCAATGTCGCCCACTCCCAGCCATCCGGCAACGCATCTCCACTGGCACCCTTAGCGCCGTTTCGTGCGACCTCGACCGAATTGCTTGGTGACAATACTTCATCATTCAGGTGGCTCATTCTCGCCCCCATATTGTCGGTAGGTTTGAGGGTTGGCAAACAGGGGTGTACAGGCGGCTAGCGACCTGCAGTTCAAGGGGAGGGCTAAGGGAATGTGGTTGGCTCATTTGGTTGGCTCCAACAGTTCGGTCAGGGCGTCCATCTCGGCGAGCGCCCCGCTCAGGCGTTCGCGGATCATTGCTGCGATCTCGGCTGGCTCGGCAAGCTCATCGCCCGAACCGCCGCCGCTGTCGTCCTTCAGCCAACTGATGTCCAAGTTGTCGCCTCGTTCTCGCACGAAGTCTCGCGTGAAGAGTCGAAAACGACTGTTTTCGCCTTCGTCGATCGTGTCGTCTTTATTGATGGCGGGGCAAATTTTCTTTCCGCCGGTCTTCTCGGTTCGCTTGCTGCTGCCGTCCGCTTTCTTGCCGTAGCACTTCTCGAACTCGGTGAAGTGACCCAGTGTCAGGGGTGTCCGCTTGCCGAAGACGGGGACGTTAGTCCGCAGGTCATAGATCCAGGTTTTCTTCGTGTTGCCAGTGTCGGTTTGGCCCCGTGTGAAGAACAGCACGTTCGTCTTCACGCCCTGCGCGTAAAAAATGCCGGTCGGGAGCCGAAGGATTGTGTGCAGGTTGCATTTGTCCATCAGGTCAACGCGGATTCTCGTGCCCACGCCTTCCTCGAACAGCACGTTGTCCGGCAGGACGACTGCCGCACGACCTCCCGGCTTTAGACCGCGATAGATATGCTGGAGGAAGCAGAGTTGTTTGTTGCTGGTCGGGTAGGTGAAGTCGTCTCGCGTGATCCCACCACCTTTCTTGGTGCCGAAAGGAGGGTTCGAGAGGATCAGGTCGGCGTCAGGGAGTTGCTGACCGGCCGAGCCCATGGTGTCGCCGGAGACGTAGTTCCCATCCATGCCATGCAACATGACGTTCATTAGGAACAGACGCTGAGTGTCGTCGACCAGTTCGACGGCGTGATACGCGTCGTGCTTCTGGAAATGCTGCTGCTGCTCGTCCAGGTCAAACAGGTCGTCGGTGTTCGCTTTGATGTAGCGGTCCGCGTGAGTCAAGAAGCCGCCAGTGCCGGCCGCCGGATCCTGAATGATCTCGCCCGGCTGAGGTTTGATGCAGTTGACCATGCACTCGATCAGGGGCCGCGGCGTGAAGTACTGGCCTGCGCCCGATTTCTTCTCGCTGGCGTTCTTTTCCAGCAATCCTTCGTACAGGTCGCCCAGTCCCTCGGTTCGGGCGCTGTACCAATCCAATGCATCGATGTCGGTGACAAGTTTAAGAAGGTTCTTGGGCTTCTTCAGTGACGAGTTGGCATTGTTGAAGATGGCCTGAACACGTCCGGTGGGCTGAGTGCCAAGATGAACCAACAGTTCACGGTAGAAGTTCAGTTGCTCGACCCCTTCGCGACTGTGGAGGTCGTCCCAGCGATAACCACTGGGAAGTTGGCTTTCCTGGCCAGTCTCCTTCATCATTTTCAAAAACAGCAGGTACGTCAGTTCGGTGACGTAGGCCTGATAGGTGATGCCATCGTCGCGGAGGACGTGGCACATGCTCCAGAGCTTGGCGACAATTTCTTGGGTATTCATTTACGCTTGTTGGGGTGACACGATGTCATGTGGAAGGGTAGTGGCAGGGGACCGTGGAAGCTGGCTAGGCAGCAAGCCCCCAGATCTCATCGGTGATCTGGCCGAGTAATTCGACGAGTTTACCGTCGAAAACCTTGTTCAGGCGATCAAAGCCCCCGTGTTCTCTGAATTGCCCTTGATTGAATGCGTCTCGGTCTACAAGCGTGTTCTCTTTGAACTGCTTGCCGATCCGATCGAGCCATTTTCGTTGCGGCTGAGTCCACTGACGCGATGTCAGCAACGCGGTCATGGCTTTGTTGACACGATCTTCGAAGGGCTCCAGCGGGGCCTGAAGAATCGCGTTTCGGATGTAGCCGATGATCGTCGCGGCAATTTCGACATTTTTGGTTTCTCGCCAGGCAACCCGTAAACGCGTTTCGCTGAAACCCTGCTTGTCGAGTTCGATCTGCAGTTCTTTGAGGGTTTGCCGTGTCAGGTCCCTGGGGCGGGTCGCACACAGCTTGATTGCCGCGATGTCATTTTGGTGCCCCGTGACGAATTCGCGAAACTCTTCCAGGTAGTCTTTGGGCCGCTGGTTGCCTTTGCCGAAGCCTGATTCGACTGACACGACTTCATCTTCGTGCTCGGAAACGAAGAAACGGGTACCGCCCCCGCCTGCCTTCTGGTCGAGGAATTCGACCACGTTGGTTTTGTCGGCAAACCATTCCACGATTTCATCGGGCGTTGCCTTTTGAATCTGCTCGATCAACGATTCGGGGTTCTTGCCCGATTTTTCTTCTAAAACCTGCGCCCTGCTGCCTTTCAGGGACCGTTTTTTTCGTTGAAGTTTGGCGATCAATTGTTCTTTAATGGTTTGACGATGCTCGTCAGTGGTGACGCTGGCCAGTTCGTCCAGCAGTTGGCTGAACGATATGTTGGGATTCGTGACGACTGCCTGCATATCGGTGTAAGACTTCAGCGACGAATAGAGTTCGACGCAGTCGAAGATATGAAAGCAGGATTTATCATCGTTGAGCCCGTGAAGGCTAGAGCAAAGCCTTGTGCCTCGTCCGAGCATTTGGTCGTAGAGAATACGACTCCGGACGCGTCGTAGGAAGACAAGATTGCAAATCTCGGGAACGTCGATCCCGGTGGTCAGCAAATCGACTGTCACGACGACACTTGGATACCGTTCGTTTTTGAACCGGCGGATCAACTGGAGCGGTTTATGGGCCTTGCCGGTGATCTTTAAAACAGCTTGGTTTTCAATTTCGCCATACTGCTCCTTGAAAGCAGCATTCAGTTCCGAAACGACCATATCTGCATGCATGTCGCTAACGCAGAAGACAAGCGTTTTTCCAGGCAAGCTGGGGTCGATGTGCTTGGCAAGTTCCCTACAGATCACCCGGTTGAAGTTCTCGTTGACGACTTTGCGATTGAAACTGTCGATTTCTAGGACGATTTCATCGGGGGTATTGAATAGTTCAAGCTGCTGTTTTTGGTTGTCATAGACGGCGACCTCTTCGTTGACTTGGAACTGAATGCCATCCTGCGCCAACCTGGTTTTGATCTGCAGCGGTGGTTCGTGATCCACCAGATAGCCATCGAGAACCGCTTGTCGATAGCTGTATTGGTAGATCGGCATGCCGCTGGTGCCACCGAAGATTTCGGTCGTGTGGACAGCCGGGGTCGCCGTCAGCCCGATTTTGACGGCATCGAAGTACTCAAGGATACGGGAGTACTTCGAGATGTAGTCCGTTTCGTCACGGAAGCCGAGTTCGCTGTCGCTTAGTTCCTGATCGAGGCTATAGCCCCGGTGGCATTCGTCAACGACGATGCAGTCGTATTGGTCCACTGGTAAAGCTGACACCGTGTCATCAGATCCCAAGACCCGTTTGACCATCGCTTGGATAGTGGCGATATGGAATTTGGTGTCTTGGTCGGGGGTTAGGTCCCCCAGTTCCTTCACGTCGTAGATGTCCGCGAATGTCTGATTGTTCTCTATGCGCAGATCATGGAGCGCGTCGGACGTTTGTTCGCCCAGGCTGGTTCGGTCGACAAGAAACAGGATTCGTCGAAAACGCTTGGCTTTGATCAGTCGATAGCAGATGCCTATGCACGTCCTCGTTTTGCCCGTACCGGTTGCCATCGCGAGCAGCATTTCTCGTTCGCCGTCGGAAATGGCCCTCTCGACTGCCTTGACGGCCTCTTCTTGGTAGAAGCGAAGCGGAAGGTACCCGGTAGATTCCACCTGCAGCCGTTGCTCGGCTTCGTCGATGTCCTGAGAGAGCAGTTGCCCCAAACCCTCCGGGGTGTACCAACTGACCAATGGACGCGGGAGATTGGTGGAGCGTCGTGAATCGAGGAACCAGACGCCACTCTTGGTTTTGAGTTGTTTCAGATAGCCACGCCCGTTCGTCGAGAACAGGAATGGGACTTTACAGTCTCCCCAAGGTCCGCCAGGTGACACGATGTCAGTGCCCTGAATGACGAAGTCCCCGCTGTATCGTCTGGCTTGAGCGATAGCGCCAGCAACGTCGATGTTTTTCCGTTTCGCTTCGACGATGGCGACTGGGGCCAAACCGATGAACAGCACGTAGTCCGCCGGGCCGCTGGACGTGGGCCACTCCGCGATGGCGGTGTTTTTATTCTTTTGCGGGCGTGTTCCTTTGCTGTAGCGAAGGTTTTTGGAATCAACGATCCAACCGGCCTCTCGTAGTTGAATGTCGATCAGCTCTCGAGTGTCTGCCTCCGAGAGCACTTCGTCGGCCACTTGCTGGCCGGTTTCGACCATCTGTTGGGTTTCAGACTGAGTCGGCTTGGCTGTCTGAGAAGTCTCGGCCAGTCGGTTCTCCAGTTCCGTGATCCGTGCCTGCGTAGCCGAGAATTCCTCTTCAACGAGTGACATCGCGGCATCGAGATCCTGAAAGGCTCGCTTGCGGTCATCCTCGGCTAGCTGGCGTAATTGCTGTTCGTCCGCAGCTTGGTCTTTCAAACGCTCCAGAGCGGCCGAAGCATTTTCGTACTCCTTTTCCAGCCGAGCGATTTCACGTTTCAATTCATCGGACGTGTCCGATTTCGGCAGTGGCGGCACAAACGGTCCAAGCTTAGCCGCACGGTCGAAGTGCGTTCGAAAAAACCATACGGCCGCCTGCCGGGCGTAACGCAGGACCGTGATCGCCCGCCCCTGGTCTCCTTTGATTGCATGAATGGCTTGGTTGCCCTCTTTCCGGATCTCGTGAAAGAGGTTGTTGATGTCTGCTGGCAACGCGCGGGACCGGAACAACTCGTCAAGGAGCGTACGTTGATCCTTGGGACGCGAATCGACGGTCGTGTCGATGCCATATTTTGCCGCCACGGACTGGGCCAACAACTCACCCAGCTGCCGCACCTTCATAATGGCCGTCACTGGGTCTTCTAGCGCATACCGCTCGGCCCTTAAGCCCAAATCGGCCAAGAGCGGATCGACTTTTGTGAGGAAATGAAAGTTGGGCGAACGTGGAGCGGATGCGTCAGGGTGTGCCATTTCGTGCGTTCCTACCAGGTAACACCGGGTGGGACAGAGGTGAGGTGCCTGGTAGGACGCCCCCACGATCTGTCTTGTTTTACGTCTGCCAAAGGCCAATTGGCAGACACCCGGACCACATAAGGTACCCCCCAAAGGACCCCCAAGCTACCGGGCAGTACGTGGCAGGTTCGGCAGCGGAAAGGCTCTGATGACACGATGTCACGAAATCTGCAGGGACATGTTTCAGGAGGTTTATCCGCAGAGAGCTATGTGGAAATCCTCTCCACCTTGGCGAAACGTGGAATTCAACGAAAGGAGCGCTGACATGCTCTGGAATTTGAAACGGAGGCATTGGTCAAAGGCGAACTATGCGAAAACAGATATGTGCAGCAAATTGAGAAAACGGAGGTTTGCTCCTTCGGCAGGCAGGAGCTAGGGGTGTATTCAGACTTGTTGTTCCCGTGTATTTTTTTTCAATTTGCCAGGAGGTTTCCGTGTGGCCGCAGCCTAAACCAAGTAAGCGCCCCCAGCATGTTCGAACTATTGATCCTGACAAGACCTGGATCGCGGGTTTAGTGGGTATGCTCACTCGCTACCGTGGATTGTTCAGCTTATTTTCTGGTAAGTTGATTTTTGCCGCTGCGGCATTGAAATGGATGAATTGGCATGCGGCCCTAACAATCGTACTGGTGGGGGCAGGCTTAATTGCGTGCCTATGGATTACTCGCATCTTCTTCCTTCGTTACATTCGATGCAGCGAACGCTTACATGCGATTTGCCACGAGTTTCGAGATGAACTGCCGAATTTGACGGATGTCAAAGCGTCCAAAAGAGCTCGCGGTGACGCGTTGCAGCGAGTTCTAAATGAATTTGTAAACCAAATTGCGGCAATATATCGGCACCAGTTTGCGGATGACTCGACTCGGTGCGCGCTGCGATTACTTGACCAAAGTGGCGAGAATTTCACGACCGTGGCGAGGTCAACAGGATTTGAAAAATCCCGAAAGACTAACTCGGAACCGGTTCCCGTCAGCGCAGGTTTAGCAAAGGCAATTAGGGAGAAGGACGCTCAGGGCGTCTTCCTGATCCCCGATATACCGACCGCGATCGAAGATGAAATATGGCATCCAACGAAGACAGATGGGCTGCCGGATGTAAAGTTTTTGATGGTCGCACCGGTTAACGTAGTGGATAGAAAGCAAAAGCAAACTGTCGGTATTTTGTACGTTAGTTCGCTAAAGAGAAGGTTTTCCGGCCCCGATACGCTTTCAATGAAAGCGTTCTCGGACTATCTTGGTACCGTGCTTGCTGTTGTTGCTGATGCGGATTCGAGGATGCAAAAACGTGGAAAAGCTAAATGAGTAATGGAAACCAAGTTATTCGTATTCTTGCTGGTGAGGGCATACGTAATCGTACTGCCCCTGTAGCTAAACGTTATGGCAGCGTTTTGTCTGAGTTGCTTATGGCTCAGGACGATGTAAGCCAACGACGAGTCGTGTCTTGCAAAAGCCCGGAAAAGACGGGTGAACAGTGTCACGATAAGCGATCAGATCAATAGGTGGCGATTTGCTCGCCCTTCGAGTCATAAGTCATAAGGCGGCTCTAATTCGTTCCGCCGTCCTGCCATCATATGACGGTTGAAGATCCAACTGTTTCATAGACCGGATCAGCAAAAAAGTTCGTTCGGACTCAAATGACTTAGGACACGTGAAAAGCTCTGCACCGTTCTAGTGCTGCCCCGGTTTGCATCTGAAAGAGATTGGGAGGATAACTCCTCCGTGTCGCAAATTTGGTCTGCTCGGTGGATGGGAAGCGCTGAATCGTGTCCGGCTCTATCCAGCCGAAAGCGGTGAGCGATGCCAATACGACTGGCGAGTCAGGTCGGGTTCATACGCTTCGAGGTGATGCTCATTGCCTGCTCATCACCATACAAGGTGTAAAAGGCTTGCGTACATAGACGCGAAACTGACTTGGCGACAGGGAGTTAGCGATTCACTGACTCGTTGACAGAACTGTCTGTGCAGTTGCCTTGGATCGGCGACGCCTGCGGCTCTTGTCGTCTGGCTAGCAGTGGCTTTGAGGCTATGCTTACGTGCGTGTTTTTTAAAATTTTTCACGAGCGATACAGAAGGTAACTACCTACTGTCATGGTATTAACAGCCGACCGTCGGTCAAAATCCCTGTCGCGATGGGGCCCCCTGGCGAGATCCACTGACATGATGTCAGCGAATGACTGCCGCTCGTTTCCCAAGATTCCCCGCAAACTGAAGTGGCTCCTGGAAGGTGTTGATGAAGTCGCAGACGACACGGCGGTTCGCACCGGGCCGAGGCAACGACAACTCTTCAACCGGCCGCAGGGACTCAATCGAGATCCGCAGGCCGCTTGGTGCGACACTGGGCCGTTCTAGTTTCGCATCAGCCAAGACGCCGCGAAGACTTTGCTCGCTTACCCAGGCGATTCCGACCGTTCGAGCTTTCTATCGTTTCCGAACGACAATTCCCGGCAACGCCTCGTCGCTTACTGACATGGCGTCAATGATTGCCCGGTCGATCTACTGACACGATGTCATCGAATGGCCATGTCAACATGTCAGGTCAGCCAGTCGCCACTCTGGGCCATGCTCACGCGTCCCAGGCGGCTACGTCACGTCCAGCATCCCAAAGGTTGGCTCAGTCGTCATTCCACTGCGTCAACGCCTCAAACTCGTACCAGGGCGGCACGTCATCGTCAGCTCCCATCCCTGAGAACTGCAGTGATTCACCAATAGCGTTGACGACTGCGTTGACGACTGCGTAGACGGCATTGCGGATCGCAATCGGATGATTCAATCCAAGCTCGAGCACTCGTTCCAGCGGTTCCTCGATCGTCACCATCAGGCCGCGATGATCGGCGGTGGGGATCGCGGACACCTCGACGCTACCGATTGTGGTCAGGAGGCACGCATCGCCGGGCGAGTTGTCCATCGGATCGCACGCAGCGAAAGACTCGATGTCAGTGTGGGTGACGTGGACGGGTTTGTTCATCGTGCAGTCTCCGTGTGCGTCCTGGGTGGTGTCCGACGTGTTGGCAGGACGCAGCGCCAACACGCCGTGGTAATCGAGCAGCCTACGTCCGCTGACGTGATGTCAGCCCACGGGCGACCGCCAGCAGGTCGGCACGTTGCTCGTGGTTTAGAGATGCCCAAATGGTCAGCAATTCGGCGGCTTCACTGTCGAATCGTGCCGCATTTCGTGCCGCGCTACCCTGGATGTTGCTCAAACACTGCGTTTTTGCTGATTGTTCAAGTCCGTTATCCTCCACTTTAAGCCACGTTACGATTTTCGTAACGTGGCTTTTTTGTTGCACTTACCGCAATTACGCCTGCTTTACCTGAAAACCAGCCCTCGTTTTTGTTGCTACAAGCAACGATTCGGAACCGGCCTAGGGGGAGTGACAAAATGAGCAGGCAGAGCAAGGGCACCTACCGAGATATACACGGTCGCCAGTCTGCAAGAGTCGGAACAAGAAGCGACAATCGGGTGGTCATGTTCAACCGCTCATGGTCGTCCGTGGACGTTGACAGGGTGAAGCAGCAACTCAAGGAAGTGTTTGATTTCTGGGGGCGATGGAACGACAGCAGCAACGCCGTTGCAGACAATCTGAGGAAGGGAATAAGTCCTGTCCCGATTCCAAATCCAGTCTTAGACGAACGTCCTGAGTGGCTACTACAGGAGCTTGTTCAACGTCAGAGAATTCCGATTGAGCCATTGAATGAACACGGCTTTTCTGTAAGTCGTGTGCCATTGCCAGAGATTGAGTTGCCATACAGGGAAGCAACCCTACGGCGACATCTGGCTAGTATCAACTGAGCTTCACTTGGGCAAAGCGCTCCGCTTGAAGTGCTCAAGCGACTTAGAAGCGAGCAGATGACGTTCCAGAAATTCCAAGGCACCGGGCGTTGCAACAATTTTCCCTAAACTAAATAACCGCTTGCTCATTGCTTTCCCCGTTGTGTGTTTAAGAAAAAAGCCAAGGGGTTAACCTTGGCTCTGTTGTTGTTTTTCAAGCGGGTGTTATTTCGCCTCTTGCATTGCTTCCAGATCGGAAGCAGCCGCCCAGACCAGATAAAGATTTGCGTTATCTTCATCGTTGAAATTGGTATCACTTCCACCGTAGATTTCACGACACACTTGAAGCTTTTCCTCTTTGGAGGCAATGACATTTTGATAAACGTCGCCGACTCGCCGCTCGATTCGGAATTCGGGCTTGTAGTTGTCAAGGATATATTTGCAAGCGAGTTCGGCATCACCTGAACGATTGCAGTCGTTCGTATCCGAAAGCATTTCGCCTTCCAGATCATTGCCGCCATGGGTACAGCAAGTGCCCGATCCGCAAAGGCCAATTTCGGTGATGAACGATCCAGCGGATTTGCCTTTGCCGTTTCTTTTGCTGATGAATTCGACGAAGGCATCCATCTTTTCGAGTTCATCGTCGTCAAAATTCTCGGGTCGTTCGACGACGTTCAATCGGCATGTTTTCATGCAATTGATAACGTCTTGACGATGTTCTTCGGATTGAGGGCGACAGTCTGAATTAAATCCGTACATGCAAGCACCGGGGTCGCCACTTCTCGCGAAAGATCCCCAGCTTGATGCGTATTCGTATGCTTCGATTGGTGTCATTGTTGATCTAACTCGCTTGTGAATGCTGTTGCGGCCAGTGTTGTCGGCTCTGATGATTCACCAGCGGGTGTTACTCGACATCGACGTGCTCAAACTCGGTTGGGAGAACGCCTTCATCGGGCAGTGCCTCGCAGTGCTGTAGCTTCGTTGCGGACTCCTCGGCTAGAGTCTCTACACTTTTCTCTGCTGTTGGGACAGTTTCGCAGGGCTGGAAGATTTTGCGGATTTTTCCGGTTGGACGCTTACCCCCACCCCACCGCATGGCAGAGTACCTCCCCAGGAGGGGACGCCACCGGTGCCGGATCTGGAGCGGGCCAACTTCCTAGACCTACAACAAGGAGAAGCGAGATGATGCGAACAATTCAATTGGCGGTGGCGTGCGTGACGGTGCTGATCGCCACGGCGGGGCAGGTGCAGGCGGGGGTCATCCTTGATTTCGCCGGAGGCTCAACAATGTTTGGCGCCGGTGACTACACCGTCGGGTTCACATTCTCGGTCACTGCCCCGGTAGCGGTGGATGGATTGGCCTGGTGGGACGAGGGGGGGGATGGATTAAACAGCCCTCATGAAGTTGGGCTGTGGACAGGAGGTGGCTCTCTGCTTGCTTCTACCTTCGTTTCGAACGGATCAACCATCGAACCGTCAACCAGCGGATTCGGAAATTGGTTGATAACGGATATAGCGACTCTAAACTTAGGTTTGGGTGATTATGTAATCGGTGGTGTACAACCCAATTCGACCGGCGGTGACCTCCTCCGGTTCCCCGCAACAGCGACCACTATTAGTGGGATTGTCTTTGGTGTTCCCATTCAGCACTTCGGTAATGGGCTTACGTTAACTATGCCAAATTTCACAGGTACAGGTACAGGAACAACAGGAATAATTGGAGCGTTGGGACCAAACCTGCGTTTATCTACCGCAGCCGTTCCTGAACCCTCATCCCTCGCTTTGTTCGGCATCGGTGCTTGTGTCGCCTGTGTCGGTACCGCTCGTCGCCGCCGTCGTGAGCAGAAGCAACTCGCAACTACCTAACGCATCGGACCAAGCAAAGAAGAAAACATCAAAGCGGGCGACCATCATGGTCGTCCGTTTTTCATTGGTCCGATTGAAAGCTTCGGCAGCACGGGACGCACCTGTGGCTTGCCCGGACTTACCACCTGCGTGAGCGGCTTGCGTGGCGGTAGTTTCTTTGGTTTGGGCTGGGGCAACTTCGACAAACCTTCCACTGCCTTGTCGTCGCCCGGCCACAACCCTTCCCGAATCGCCAGCCAGTCTTGAAACGTCATTATGTTCATGCCCGTCTATGCGTCGGTCGGAAACCCCGGTCAGGTCGTGGCCATGCAGATTGCCCGATGTTCCATTACAAAAGTTGTATTGCTGTTGCGGAGGAACGAGCGGGTGTTAGAGCGGGAGCACTTCGTACTCGACGGACTTACCTTCAGCGATTCTGTCGATGGCCGAAAATGCCGCCATCTCTCGTTCAATTTTCATCCGGCACAAGCTGTTGAGCTTGCTGACAAAGGCAAGTGAGACCGGATGATTGTTGAGATCATCGTCATTCAAGCCACTTTGTCGAAGGGCAAGGAGGTGACGGTGGAAGCAGCCAATAATGGCGATTAAATTAACCGCATTCTGAACGGCATTTGCATCTTGAGCGGCTGATTTGACGGCTAGAATATTTCCGTCAGCGATGGAAGTCGTTTGATTCATGTTGATCTCCAGAAAGGGATTGATTTGTTCTGGAAATCAAGCGAGTGTTAACCGAGCGGAAGGTAATTGCCGCTGGAATCTGATGGCCGTGCGTGCAAATATTTTCCAGTTGTCGCAACGCTGCTATGACCTAGCGTTGCCTGAACCAAGTGAATCGGAGCACCACGATCCTAGGCATGACTCGCATGTGCATGACGAAACCAATGGCAACTTACTTCCTTTGGAATCCCAGCACGTTTCGTCGCCGTTTTTACAACTCGCCAAACGGCTGACTCGCAGAGATGTCCCTTCTTGCGGCTGCTAAAAACGGGTGCATCTAATGGTGCATCATCACGAAGAGCCATCAGAGATTCCCACACTGATTTCGGCATCAGAACGGATCTCGTTTTGTCGCCCTTTGCAAAAGCGGTTTCAGAAGGCGAGATCATTTTGCTACCCTCCAATGATCGAACCGAAACAGTCAGAACCAGCATAAATGCACCAGCGGCAAAAAGGTTCGCTTCTAAAACGTGAACCTGTTACGCAACTCCTTGTCATGTTCTAACTGGACAGCCGATTCGATTCAACAAAGGTCATGCATGATACGGAAATACGAAGCAAGTGACCTGAACGACCTACTGGAAACTTGGGCGGCCGCATCCGAGCTCGCTCATCCCTTCTTGACGCAAGAGTTCCTTGCATCGGAACGAGAGAACATACCCAACGTCTATCTTCCCATCGCCGACACATGGGTGTTCGAGAGCGAGGGTCAAGTCATTGGCTTCATTGCACTAATTGGCAACGAAATCGGTGCCATCTTCGTCCACCCCTCGATTCAGAGAACGGGAGTTGGTACGTCGCTGATGGAAAAGGCAAAAGCCCTACACGAAGAACTCGAAGTCGAAGTCTTTGTTTCAAACACGATTGGCCGTGGTTTTTATGCGAAGTGTGGATTCACACTGATGGAAGAGAAATTGCATGAACCGACAGGACAACAGGTGATGCGACTGAATTGCTGAAAACAACTTTGCCCTGCACACATCCGGCGAACGAATACATCCAGTAGCGATTCCCAAAACGCCATTCCCTCGCATTAACTTTCCGAAGAGACGTTCCCGACCAAATGAGCGACGACCTCGACAAGTACGGTTGCCCCAGGCTTCGATCCGCTCCTCACAGAATGCGGTCACCGATCATCGGGCTGATTCGGATCCGATTCTCCCATGTCGGCGCAGCAGCGACCTCGGCTGGAATCAAAAACGGGGTGTTTCCAAAGACGGTCAGGCCGAAGATAGCCCGAGTGGATTCGCTCCTAGTCATGAGTGCTCCGGGGGTCCGATCTGAGCAGTCAGTGAAGCCGTCTATCCGACCTGGAAACCTGGGGCTGAAATCTGGGGCCACCCAACGATTGAAAACGCCCGATTTCGAAATGCAGCAAATAACCGTCAGGCAAACTTGGCGTCGCTTCTGAAAAGTGGGTGGCCCCAACTTCGCGAGGATTCAGCGTCGGATTTCAACTATCTAACGGACACCAGTTACGCAGGCAACTGACGACCTCTCAGAACTCCCAGAACTCTCTGGGGACTTGGATGCCCACAGCAGCGATCCAACCGCCAGGATGGCACCACCTGGGACGTGGCCAAAGAAAGGCCCTTCATGCAGAAGGGCCTCTATTCCAAGCCCACCTTCGATCAATTCAGCGGCGTCCATTACCTCGGCTGGCAGGAGGCAACGCGGATCGAAGGGTGCTACCGCAGCGTCTTCAACTTGGACGTCTCGCGAGATTGCAAAACATGGGAACGCAAGTATCGCTTCGAAACTTCCCAGTCCTTCCAATCCCCCACGTGCCATGAACACGAAGGCACGATCTGGCTGACCATTTCCCAAAGCGACCACGGCGGCTCCTCCGATCGAATCATGTTCGGCAAACTGGCAGACCTTGCCCACCTCCCGGAATCGGAACGCACCCCTTGATAAACCTTCGGGCTGCAGCGACCGCGATGGCGATGGCGGGGTGAAATACGACCTCCAAGAGATCGGCAGCGAACGCCGCGGTGGTTATACGTGGTACGGAACCTGGGGTGAACGCGTTCTGGCAAGCTACGCAAGATGTCCACACCGGACGGGTGATTAGCTCATCTCAGCAACTCCCCTGGGCTATACTGACGATACCTCCGGGTACCCGAATTCGTGCTATTTATATTCCTACCTGAATCCAGCTTTCACGATGCTCGATCGAATCCTCTTCGTAGCTGCCGCGTTGCTGTGCACTCCCGCGGCATTCGCGACCACGTTCGACGACGAAATCGCGCCGCTCCTGAAGCAGTACTGCATGGACTGTCACGGGCCGCAGGAGGCTCAGGGGAAGCTGCGAGTCGACGAACTGACCGCCGACTTCAGCCGTCGTGACAATGCGGCGGCCTGGATCGAAGTGCGGAACATGATCCACCTGGGAGAAATGCCTCCCGCCGACGAGCCACAACTTCCCGCTGCAGCCATCGAACAGGTATCGGTCTGGATCGCCGCGCAACTGCGAGCCGCCGAACATGCTCAACGCAGCACGGGCGGACGAGTGCTAATGCGACGGCTGAATCGGCGCGAATACACGCACAGCGTCGCCGATCTGTTGTCGATGAAATTCCCCGTCGGGGAAAGCCCCTTGGATGTGCTGCCACCGGAAGGCACCGCAGAAGGGTTTGACAAAGTCAGCTCGGCTCTGCTGCTCGATCCCTCCTTGATGACCAACTACTACCGCGTTGCCCGTCGCATCGCCGACCGCGCAATCGTGGACGGTCCGCCGGAATACCCCACCGAAACGATGCGACTGGAGTTCGAAGATATCGCGGACAGCCGCGCGATTCGCTACTTGGTCCGACGCCTAGGAATGACTCCCGTACCCGGTGGGCTGGAACTGATCGAAGGTAACACACGCTCGTTCGGCTTGCTGAACTACCCCGGCCAGCGTGGCAATAACGTCGCCCCGACCAACGGCTTCTATCGCTTTACGCTCCGCGCTGGGGGGGTCCCCGGAGCCGACGGCCAGCCGCCACGGCTGCGAGTCACGCAAAGCCACCCCGACGATGCGATGGAAGCAATCATGGAAGTCGATATCACGGCTCCCATCGATCAGCCGCAAGATTATTCGGTCGTCGTCCCCCGCGATACGCTGGGCGGCGAGCTGAGCGTAAAGCTCCTGAATGCTACCGGTCTACACATGAGCCAACGGCCAGGTGAAAACTTTATCCGACGCAACTCGGAACTGGGCAAAACAGGCGATTTCGCCGAGGTCCTGCGGATCAACGGACGCAAAGTCGCCGAGGGCTGGAGCGGGGATCGCTCGACGCCGGATCCGGACAAGCTGGATGTATCGACATACCCCCGTGCGTTTCTGGATTATCTGGAAGTCGAGGGTCCGCTGTATGATCAGTGGCCACCCCAAAGCCACACCAAAGTCCTGTTCCGCGGTGACGATGCGACCGAGGACCTTGAGTATGCGCGAGCGATCTACGCCCGCCTGTTGCCTCTCGCCTGGCGACGGCCGATTGCACCCGAGGAGACCGACCCCATCCTGCAAGTCGTCGCTACGGAATTGGAACAGGGCGAATCGTTTCACGAAGCCATCCGTGTCGGCTTGGCCACGACACTCACGTCGCCCAAGTTCCTGTACATCGTCGAAGCGAACCACGCCACCGCTGCCCGGACCTCACCTCCTCGGCCCCTAAACGATTACGAACTGGCTTCCCGGCTTTCTTACTTCTTGTGGAGTTCGATGCCGGACGCCGAGCTGTTTGAACTGGCCAGGCGGAACCGTTTGAATGATGCGGCCACACTTTCAGCCCAAGTGGATCGGATGTTGGCCGACCCGAAGGCCGAACGTTTTGTCGATGGCTTCGCACGGCAGTGGTTACGGACCGACACTTTCCTGTCCTTCACGCCGGCCGAATACCTTTATCGCGAGTACGACGAGGCGCTCAGCGACGCGGTCGTGCGCGAGCCGCTCGAATTCTTCCGTACAATTTTGCAGGAACAGCTGAGCGTACGAAACTTCATCGATTCTGACTTTGTGGTGATCAATAAACGCTTGGCCCGACACTACGGGATCGACGGCGTAAACGGTGATGCGTTTCGTCGGGTCCCTCTTCCCGCCGATTCACCTCGCGGTGGCTTGCTGGCGATGGCGGGAGTTCATCAGGCCGGTTCAGATGGCAGACGCACCAAACCGATTGCTCGCGCTATGTATGTTCGCGAAGTTCTTTTTAACGATCCGCCGGACCCGCCGCCTCCCAATGTGGGCGAGATCGAGCCGAACATTCGAGGGCAAAACCTGACGGTTCGCGAACGCCTGATACAACATCAACAGATCGATGCCTGTGCGATCTGCCACCGTTCGCTCGACCCCTACGGATTGGCTTTGGAAAATTTCAATGTCATCGGTGCCTGGCGTGAACTGCAAGACGGCGAAAACTTCCGCGGTGGCGACCGGCCGGCGATCGATCCCAGCGGACGGTTGCCCAACGGAGCCGAATTTCAGAGCTTCGTCGAATTCCGCGCACATTTGCTCGAACAAGACGATCGGTTTCGCCGAGCCTTGGCGGAGAAACTGCTGATCTATGCGTTGGGTCGACCGATCGAACCATCCGACGACGCAACGCTCTCCCGGGCCACCGACACGATGGCCCGCGGCGACGACACTTTCCATACGCTGATCAAGTCCCTCGTTACCAGCAAGGTGTTCGCGACCAAATGAACATTTTAAAATTTCAGCCGCTCAAACGTCGGACGTTTCTTCGTGGAGCGGGTACCTGTCTGACCCTGCCTTGGCTGGAAGCCATGTTGCCGCGAACGGCGCGAGCGGCAACGGAAACGCCGAAGGCCGTGCCTCGCATGGGCATGTTCTATTTCGGTACCGGAATGAACATGCGGCAGTTTTACCCGCAGGGTTACGGCAACGACGCCAAGCTGTCGCGGATTTTGACGCCGCTGGAACCGCACCGCGGCGACTTTACAGTGCTGTCGGGAACCTGCCTCGAAAAAGGCGGTGGACACGGCGGTGCCTATCCCTTTGCAACCTCGATCGCGATCGGAGAAAAGCAAAGCATCTCGCCCGATCAACTGGCTGCAAAGCTGCATGGAAAACAGACGCGGTTCCCCTCGCTGCAGTTGTCCGTCAAACGCGGCACAGGATTCGGCAGCCAGATCCTGGCCACCATCTCTTGGAACGGGCAAGGCGTTCCGCTGGCCGCCGAGAACGACCCACAAGCCGTCTTCAACCAGTTGTTCCGCCCGGCCAGCGAACAACAAAAAGCGCAACAAAGTGACGAATTTCGTCAGCGCCGCAGTGTCCTGGATGCCGTGTTGTCCGATGCCCATCAGCTGACAGGAAAGCTAGGCCAAGCCGATCGCCACCAGTTGGACCAGTACTTCCATTCGATCCGTGAAGTCGAACAGACGCTGAGTCGTGAAATCGCTTGGCAAGACCGGCCCAAACCACAACCCGACTTGAAAGGCTACGGCGATTACGAACACGTGGTGGCTCCCGAAGGCAACGGCAAATTTGTCTACGACACCTACGGCAAACTGATGTACGACCTGATCGCACTGGCGTATCAAACCGATTCGACACGCGTCGTTTCGTATGTCGTCCGCACCGAACTGGCCGGCGGCGTCTACCCGGAATTTGGCGTTAACAAGGGCTACCATGAATTAACTCACCACGGCAACGATCCCAAGAACCTGGAAGAACTTGCCAAGGTCGACACGATCTATATGCAGCACTGGCGGTATTTCCTCGACCGCCTGGCCTCGATCCGCGACGGCGACGGCACCCTGCTTGATCACACCATGCTGGGCTTCTCCAGCGGTATGGGGATCGGCCACAGCAAAGATCAATTGCCAACCGTACTGTCCGGCGGCAGCGGACTGGGCATACGCCACCAAACGCATCTCAAACTGAACGACAACACGCCCCTGTCCAGCTTGTGGCAAACGATGCTGGAAAAGATGGGCGTCACCGTCGAAGGGCCGTTCCAAGACAGTCGAGGAACGATCGGAGAACTGGTGGTTTGATGAAATTTCCCAAACTTGCTCTTCCCTTTATCGTCGTGCTGCTTGCGCCGCTGACGGTATCGCTTGCAGTTTCGCGTGCCACCGCCGACGACGCTGGCAAACCGAGCAAAGCCAACGCGTTGGGGATGCAGATGGTGCGAATCCCCGCGGGTGAATACATGCGAGGTTTCGACAACCGTAATGGCCGCGACCACCGCTTCCATTTGGCGCACCGCTACAGCACCAGCCAGAACTTCAACGCGGAAACTCCGCCGCAACGTGTGGCGATCAGCCGGTCGTTTGAAATCGGTGCCCGCGAAGTCACCGTGGCTCAGTTTCGCGAGTTCGTGGAAGCGACCGATTACCAGACCGATGCGGAACGCAGCGACGGGGGGCTTGGATGCTTTCCGGACGAGAAGGATTATGTCGACCGCTTTCATAAGTCGGCCGAGATCACCTGGCAGTCGCCCGGATTCCCGCAAAGCGATCAACACCCGGTCGTCGTCGTCAGCTGGAACGATGCTCAGGCGTTCTGCCAGTGGTTATCGGCCAAAGAGTCCGCCACGTACCGACTTCCGACCGAAGCCGAATGGGAATACGCCTGTCGCGGTGGGACTTCGACATGGTATTCGTGGGGACAAGACCCCGACGAAGCTTACCAACACGCCAACGTGGCCGACGCAGCGTTGGAAGCCGCTCAGCCCGGCACGACTCGCTATCAACGCGCCGTCAAACTAGACGAAAACCAAGGCGATGGAGTGGTGTTTACGGCCGCGGTTGGCAGCTACCGCGCCAACGCCTGGGGCCTGCACGACATGCACGGCAATGTTTGGGAGTGGTGCAGCGACCGCTGGTCCGGTGGCTTATATGAAAGTTATTTTGACGGCGTTCCGCGGCAACAGCGTGACGACGTGTTGGTTCGTGATCCGCACTTCACCGAAAAAACGGATCAGCACAAGTACGGTGACTGGCGAGTGATTCGGGGCGGAGCATGGACATGTGCTCCAGCCGCCGTTCGCAGTTCGACCCGCACCTATGCCGAAGCGGCCGACGCCAGCGTCTACACCGGATTCCGCATCGTCCGAGACACCCCACAACCGTAGCCTGACTCCCCGGGACGTGCGATAAATAAGTTGACGATTTCCGCTCAGGCGACTCTTGTTTGTTTCTGTCGGACTCGTCCCGGTCGGTACAACATCGATACAACAACTGGCAGCTACCTGAATGCTTCCCCCACTCGATCCTTCTCCGCCAGCCCCGAAGGGGAACGGATAGAGAATGGACGATGCTATTTATGAAGCGAAACTCGCCAATGCCATGCTACGTTTCGACAGCTCAGACACGAAGATTCACCTCCAAAATGACGGTGCTTTGGTCGAAGAACATTCCGACGAATGCACTGTCCATGAAGTCCCCCCACGAGTCTGGGCTTTATCAATCTGACGGATGGGATTGTCCCGTCATTAACACTATTCTGCAGGAAGCAGACGCAGATAGAAACCGCATCAAGGAGCTTGCATTGAAGACCAACCTGAATCATCTGACCGCTTTGCTGACTTTTCTTTTTGTTATCGCAATTCATTTTGCCGCGTCGGTGTCAGCCTCACCGCCGGGCGGCGCCTTGAGCGGCGACCGGCCGCGTGTCGTTATTTCGTCGGATATTGGCGGTTCCGATCCGGACGACTTTCAATCGTTAATACATCTGCTTCTCTACGCTGACGTCATTGATGTGGAGGGCTTGATTTCATCTCCGCCTGAAGCCGGGCGTGCCAAGCACATATTGGAAGTGATCGATGCCTATGCCAACGACTACTCGCATCTGAAAAGCCACTCGAAAGCCTACCCCGCTGCGGATGCGTTGCGTAGCGTCGTGAAGCAGGGCGCGCTCGACAAAGCATCGCAAAAAGGTTGGAGCGAACCAACGGACGGCTCGCGCTGGATTATCCAGCGGGCGCATGCAGCGGATAAACGGCCGCTGTGGATTCTCGTGTGGGGAAGCATCACCGACGTGGCTCAGGCAATCCATGACGATCCCTCGATCAAAAGCCATATCCGCGTTTATTCGATCGGCTCCTGGAACACATCGCAAGACTCAGCAGCGCGAGATTATCTGTTCAAGAATCATACTGATTTGTGGTGGATCGAGAGCGACACTTCATTCCGAGGCATGTACATGGGCGGACTGCAGGACGACGACTGGGGCAACCTAAGTTTCATCCAACAAAATGTGAAGGGACACGGATCGCTTGGAGATTTATTTTTTAAGAAGAAACACGATATCAAGATGGGTGATACGCCGTCATTCTTGTATTTGCTTCGCGGCAACCCCGATGACCCCACATCGCCGCATTGGGGCGGCGCGTTTGTAGCAACCGGGCACGGTAAGGACTACTGGACCGATAACCCCGATCCCAGCCTATCCACCAGCAACCGGGCTGGAGCCAAAACCGTCAGCAACTGGCGCCGTGAGTACCTCGAAGACTGGAAATACCGGATGGATCGAGTGAATGAGTAGCATGGCCGGGAAGATATCACGGGCTCAGCGATTTCGCAATCGTTGCTTTTCCAACCTCCAGGCAGAACTCAGTAAGAGATGATCCGAGACAAGCCCCAGTTCTCTACACGTTTTCGGCGTCCCAAAGAACGAAGCCAACCGCACCCAGGTGACCCGCATTAGCATGCGTATGCTGAAATCAGGATGGGGATGCCGAGGCGATTTGTCGAGCCAATCATTTTTCGCGAGTCCACAGTGGTCCGCCGCGGTATCGTTTTCCGATGGGGTATCGCTCGCTGGGCGTCACAGCGCCCTCCATCATGGCTTCGATCCGCCGCACAATTTCGGGATGGTTCGCAGCGATGTTGTGGGATTCAGAGACATCGCTCGCGAGATCGTAGAGCTGGAGATCACTTCCCGCTCCCTGCCGAATTCCCTTCCAATCTTTCCAGCGAACCGCCTGATCGTAACGGGCTCGGCAGTGCCCGTAATCCCAATAGAGAAACTCACGCGTCGAATCGAGTTTTTTGCCCTCCATGACATCCACGACGGAAATCCCATCAATGCCCTGCGGCGGACTTACGTCGGCCAATTCCGCGAAGGTCGGCAACATATCTTGAAACGCAATCACTTCCTGATTGGTTTGGTTGGCGGAAATGGTTCCGGTCCAGCGCGCGATAAAGGGAACGCGAATGCCACCTTCGGTCAGGTCCCGTTTGTAACCACGAAGCGCCCCATTTGTTTTGAGTGGTTTGGGCACAGACCAATGGCCACCATGGTCGCTGGTGAAGATGACCAAGGTGTTCTCGTCGAGTTCCAGTTCACTAAGCAGGTCCAGGATTCGACCCACATCGCTGTCCAGCATGTTTATCATGGCGGCATACTTCTTGGAACGCTCATCCCAGTCTCGGTCGGAGTAGGGAGCTGTCGTGGGAACGGTAAGGCCGTCAGGGTCTTCATCTTTGGCAGCGAAATGTGGCAACGTCCACGCGACATACAGGAAGAACGGACTGGCTTGAGATTCCCGGATGAACTGGAGGGCGCGATCGGTCAGAAGGTCATGGCTGTAGTGTTCTCTTGAAGCCGCGTTACCGGTCAGCTCAAACCTGCCGTCGTCATCGTCGAGGTATTCTGGGTAGTAATAGTGGGCGTGGTCCTGATTGAGATAACCGAACCAGGAATCAAACCCTTGATGAGTCGCTCTGCCCACGGACCCGGCATCTCCCAGCGACCATTTGCCCACTCCGCCGCAGCGATAACCGGCAGGCTTGAGGACTTCTGCAATCGTGACGTCGTCCTCCTGAAAGTAGGTGCTGTAGTGTGGCACGTTATCCCGAGCAGGGGTGTGTCCGTTGTGCAGACCTGTCATCAGGACGCTTCGAGATGCGGTGCAAACGGGCGCACCCGCATAGGCTTGAGTAAACCGCATTCCGCTGGCGGCCAATTGATCAATTCGCGGCGTCGAAATCAATTTCTGACCATAACAACCAAGATCGCCGTAGCCGAGATCATCTGCCATGATTAGCACAATGTTCGGTTTCTGCGACGTCAAGCTTAAGCCACCGTCACCTTTCACATGCGCTTTTTGAGACGCTGCAGGCAAATCCTCTGCAACAGTAGTTTGGGGACTCGGCGGTTCCGCCCACACGTCCAGACCATTGGTTGCAAAAAGCAAGCAGAAGACGATACTCGTGAAAACGTGATTCATGGTTTTCCAGAATCCTGAAGAGCGAAAGTCATGACGGATTTTGCCGCAAAATTCGGAGCGTCCATTGATCCGACGATGCGTCGCAGAGCAGCGATTCTGCATGATTGCATTTTCTTGAAGGGATGAGTGGATGGGAAATTGATTGTCTGTTTTGACGAACTAAATTGCAAGTAACAACTATCGGTGGCCAGGAAAAGGGGCACAACTCTTTGCGGAATCCCCCCTGGCCTTCTATCCCTAAAAAAACACCAAGCCCCAAACACAATGACGAGGCAAACGCGATCTACCACGCATTGAACCGTGGCAATTCGCAGAACCAACGCAAAAGAGTCCTGCCCACTTTTCTGATCTTAGATTTGGCCACTGGCTAACCAGCTCGCAAACCGCACAATGGCGAAGCCATGGCAGGATAGAGCCTGGGACGCAAGTCCCAACAGCACCGAGGATACAAACCAAAGTCGAAAAGCGACGACAGAATTAGCCAGCCCTTGCGTCCAAGTCCCGGCAGGGATCACAGCAGGTTGGCCGTGGCGTGAGTCCACCCCGAAGCCCACCAAAACCCCCGCGGGGCGGCAGCAATGGAGCTCAGACATCCTGCCCGCGAATCACACCAATTACGCGAATGCCATCATCCACTCGCAAGCTGCGCTATACAAACCAACCAAGTTCAGCTCCCATCTTCCGAGCGCACCAGTCCCGGCAGGAACGACAGCAGGTAGCCCATTCGGGTGCGATCAAAGGGGTCAGGCCTCTTTGTTTTGAGATTGCTTGGGAAAACGGACTCTTGGCCGGCCTCGGGGGCGCATTGTTGATTCGAGTTTGAGCCGTCTGGCAATGGTATTTACCCAGCCTTCATCGCCCAGCAGTCTTCCTCGCTGCGCTGACAAACGAACCGCATCGAGCTCGGATTGCGTAAGCGGCTCGTTGACTCGATCGCCCCAGTTGGGAAGCCGCGAAATCGGCCATAGAGAAAGCAGCTTCGGCTCGCAAAGCGTTGCGTTCAACCTATCGACAAACAATAAAAATGGCCTCCTCAGAAGAATTTGTGGGTGATATGGGCGAAGCACTTATTCACCACGAATACAATTCTCTTCGAAAGGGCACAGTCGCGAACGCGACGGCATGCGAAAGCCTGGGACGCAAGTCCCAGGAACATGCCCCCTAGCACCTTAAGAGTCGCGAACGCGACGGCATGAGGTTGCGTGCAAGACAGATAAACCGGTCAAATCAAAGAGGCCTGACCCGAATGGCACTTAATCCGCGACAAGTTGTTGGTACGTCAGGCGTTAGCATCGATTGACAGCAAGGGGCTTCACCTGCGATGAGTTTGGATATCTAACCTCCCAAACACATCAAGCAAGGAAGCCCCCTGTGTGCTATCAATCGTTTGATTCGTTTCGCAATCGAGTCCATCACGCTCGCCAGTGCGGCGACTTGTACTTCGCGTCCCTTCTCTCCAAAGAGACTATCGCGTCGGCCTTTGGTGAGGCAACCTCGATTCTGGACGCGGCTCGAGTTTACAACACCTCGGTGACCCTGTGGGTGTTTTTATCGCAAGTAATGAGCATCCACCATGGTTGTGTCTCGGCAGTCACCAAGCTGATCACCTATCGAGTCGCCAATCGTCAACGATCATGCTCGGCGCAGACCGGTGCATACTGCATCGCCCGTGACAAACTCGACGAGTCTGCGATGCATCGCCTGGTAACGTCCAGCGGACAGGCAATCGAAGCCAAGGCTCCTAATCATTGGCTGTGGTTAGGACACCGAGTGATCACCGCCGATGGTGCGACCGTCACGATGGCGAACACGCGTGACAACCAGGCCGAATACCCGCAACTTTCCAGCCAAGCACCAGGCTGTGGATTCCCGATCCTGCGCGGCGTTGTCTTGTTCGCTTTGTCCACTGGAGTCGTACTGGAGATGGCGACGGGACGGTACAAAGGCAAGCTCACCCACGAAGTGAGTCTATTTCGGCAGATCGATCAAATCATTGAAGAAACCGACGTTTTCCTTGCCGATCGCGCGTATGCGGGGTGGTTCGAAATGGCGCGAGTCATGCAGCGCGACGGGCATGTAGTCGTTCGTAAACATCCAATGCGCAGGAGCGACTTTCGGACCGGCATTCGATACGGAAAAGACGACCACTCAATCCAAATCGCTAAGCCATTACGCCCGGCTTGGATGAGCGTCGAGGAGTACAAAACGTATCCCGACTTCATCACGATTCGCGAGATCAAGATTCGTATTGCCAACACAGGATTTCGAACACGCGAGATCATCGTTCACACGTCGCTTTTGGATGACACTAACTACACCAAAGAAGATATCGCAACTCTGTTTCGCAGGCGATGGCAAGCAGAGCTGAATCTGCGAAGCCTCAAGACGATCATGCAAATGGAACATCTGCGCTGCAAGAAACCGCATCGCGTTCGCAACGAGATTCGTGCGCACATGCTCGCCTACAATCTGATCCGCGGCGTGATGGCCGAGGTCGCGATAGAGGGCGACGTGCAACCTTGGCAAATCAGTTTCAAGTCAACGCTCACGACGGTGTCGGACATGCTGCCGGTGCTGGGTCTGATCAGTAACGTTGATGAACTGTGCGAAGTGCTGTATCGCTGCTGCTTGCAGCACGTCGTCGGCAACCGTCCGGATCGCTACGAACCCAGGGTGCTCAAGCGACGGCCAAAGATCATGCAGAAACCACGCCACGACTACAAACCCGGTGAAGCATAGGACTTACGCGGATTAAGTGCCATTCGCTCCTGACCCCTTTTCTGTGGGCTCACTTCGGTTTGACGATTTCGGCGGATCCTGCGATACCTCGAAACGCACCGATGATTTGGTTGTCTCCTGCTGCACCGGCGTGATAGTGGTAGCCGCGAACGTCGTCGTAGTGCCCGCTGCACTCGTCCAGGCCTTCTGGCTCCTTGCCGACGGTGTCCAAGTGAGCGTAGATGCCAAAACCATCCAGCGCATATCCGATCAATGGTGAGTGCCCGTCCGACTGCTCGATCTCTTTGGTCTTCCCCGTGGCAGCATGGTAGTGGTACCCGGCGTGTGGATTGACGTGTCCGCCTGAATGATCAAACGGCGCGATCGTGTGAGCTTTGATGATCATGTGAATCGGTGCTGGCGGATCGTACTTGACGCCGTTGAACGCGACTCCAACTGGGGAATGTCCGTCGCCGACCCGATGGAAATCGGTCGTGACCGATCGATAAACCGGGCTCACTGGAATCACGTACACGTTGTGGTAGCTCTTCCACTCAACCACATCCGGCGGACACTCGACCGCGTAATTTTCGTAACGAGGATCAACGTTCGGTCGCGCGGCCAAGTTGAAAGCCTCTTCCGTATCGGTCACTTTTATGCTTCCATCTTCCCGCACCAAATTCCATTCAGGATCATCGTAAAGCTCATCCAGGTGAGCGACAAATTCACCAGAAACGTTGTAGACGTGCCCATCCTTGATCCAAATACCCCCTTTATCCTCGCCATCGGTCACGTGTTTGGGTGCCCATGGACCGAGCGGATGATCCGGAGGAACGGCTTTGGTGGTGATCACATAACATTCCGCTTGGCTCCCGTCACTGAGTGTCCGCATCTCCTTCCGAATCGGCTCGACCAAGCTTTCCTCGACAAAGTGATCGGGATTCACTGCCTGAACGACCTTTTGAGGGATCGTTTCGCCTCTCGGCCCGCAGCCAGAACCGAAGGAGAGCAAACCGAGCATCAAGGACAGAGTCAAAAGCCTCGGCTTGAAGCGATGGATCATCTTGGAGTTCCTTCAGGTTGGGTGATGTGATTTGAAAATTCGGTCAATCGTCAACCAAGCAGTGCAACCAGGACTACCAGGGATACAACGTAACGAATCAAGCTGTCGAACTCGATTAGCGATCCCCCACGAAGGGAGCCTCTACGTACCGCAGTGCGAGATTGGCAGACGCCGAGGGCCAAAGAAAACAGATATTCACCGAGATTCGAGAGGAATCAGGCAATTCTCGATGGCCGCTTTTCCCGCCCCCCGCTCAGGGGAACGATCCAGAACAAGAGCCGAAACCGCGAAGAACTGCTGGGCTTCAACACCATCACGCACACCGATCAGACGTCGCGAACAAAAGCCAAAATTCTGAGAATTTCGAACTAGCCAACACCAGTTTCAAACGGCTGAATCGTGCGCGATCACTAGCTCTACCGGATCATTTATAAAGCTGTGTTGTTCGTGCCATGTTCCCAAACATGTGGTACAGCACGCTGCCGGGCAGGCCGCCGTAAGTGAAGCCGCGTGTCGTGTGACTGGGGGCGTCGAAGTGAAATTCGTGCCACGTCATTCCCCCATCCGTACTGCGCAGAATTCCGCGTCCATGCAGTGTGCTGGTTAGCATTACGCTGGGCTTCACGGGATCGACGTAGAGTGGACCGCCGTCCAGCCGGGCGAGCTCATTCCAAGTCTTCCCTGCGTCAGTGCTTTTGAGCAGCTTCGAGGGCCGCTGCCCCTTGTAGCTCCAGTAATTCTCGTGCTGTCCATCGTTGACAAAGAGCGTGCTCTCATCCGTTGGGTGATGAGCAAGACCGTCGACTCCATCTGCGGCATAAGTGATGCCCCAGGTCAGACCACGATCGTGACTGGCATAAAGTCCGTTACGTTTCAGGCATTGCAGATAAACATGCTGCCCGCTCGGGGAGGTCACCAGGTTGAGCCCGTTCTTTGCCTTGAGCGTATGAACCCACGTCGCGCCACCGTCTTCGCTCCGCAAGACACCAAGCTGGTAATTAGACAGATAGATGATATTGGGGTTTATGGGATCGAAGCAGAGATCCCCCATCTCGGCATCACTCAGCCATCTACCCCAATCGCCGCCGAACTTTTTTTTCACATCAAGAACGAGACGCCAGGATTCGCCACCATCATCGGTACGATGTAAACGGGGATGCCGAGTGCCGCCATGGCCATGGATGATGGCGAACCAAGTCTCCGGCTTCGTCGGGTGAGCTTTAACGACGCTACCGTCGTGATTCTGCCACTTGTCATCCCACCACTCCGGTTGAATTCGCATTGGTTGCCAGGACTTGCCGTCGTCACTGGTTTTGAAGACACCTTGATCTAAGGCTGCGACCATGGCTTGGTGCGGGGAATGGGGACTCACGGCGGCACCTTGGAAATAGCAGAGCACTTGCAGCCCTTCGGTGCTACCCGTCCAGCTCACACCATCGTCCGTGCTCCGACACATCAACGAGCTGTCGCACTTCAACCAAACGTTTCCATCGGCAGTGACCGCGAGCGCACTGCACTTGCCTTCCGGCGAGGCATACCGATTCATGCCAGCGTAACTGCCTCGCTGCCAATTTGTTTCGATACGATGCCGAGTCCATGATTCCCCCCAATCCATACTCACCACCGTCTCGCCGAGCGCCCAGAGCATGACCTTGCCTGATTTGGAAACCGCCAAGCCTCCGGCGAAGCGGAGCCCGGGTTTCCATTGATGCCGGGTCTCTTTGATCACGACAAATGTTTTGCCACTATCTTCGCTGCGATGCAGTCGTCCCGTGGAATCAAACGCATAGAGCGTGCCATCATGCCCGGTGCCCGCGGGTGCGGCACATGCATTCAGGATAATGCTGGTCGCAAGCTTGGTTGACCAAGAATTGCCACCATCGTTAGAAACCGCGAGCCCCGCGGATGGGCGACAGGCGACGCATAACGTGCCATCGGCAAGGCAAAAAGGAAACGCGGGCGTGTCGCTGCTATTCTGTGCCACCGGCGGCTTGGTTAGTTCACTCCAAGTTGCGCCGTGATCGCGGGACGTACGCAACACACTTTCATGATCGAGCGCGAATACCGTCCCATCATTCGCGACCGTCATCGCGTGACCGACGCCGGTCCGCTTGTCATTCCCCGGAGCAGGCGGATTGCCATACGAGGCCTGCCAACTCACACCGCCGTCCTGACTACTCCAGATCATGCCGCACACACCCCAGTACATTCGGTTCGGCTCGGTGGGATCAATGGCAAACTGCCGGTTATGCGAGACGATCTGCTTCCGAGCCACCACACCACGCTCGACGTCCGAAGACATCTTCCGCCACGTCACGCCGGCATCCTGCGAGCGAAACAAGCCGCTCAGATCCGTCATCGCCCAGACTTCCTGTGGATTCGTTGGATGGGACACGACATCCTCGATCCAGCCGCCACCACCGGGACCGAAAGGCTGCCATACCGGTGGGGCTGCGGCAAGACTTTGTTGACCTATGCCCAGACAAAGAAGAAACAGCAGACAACAGACCGCTGCCACACCGCGCAAGTGGTACGCGATGATTCGTTTTGGTGCGAGCAGGTGGGACATGGAGTTCACAGACGTTGAGTTTGGCAAGAAAAATCAAAGGTAGTGCTTTTCATGTGAAAAAACTCTACCGCATCGTCATCGGCCCCATTTTTACGACTTCGAAGTCGCTGCCTTTGACTTGCCGAATTGGGGTCAGTTCATCATGCACCCAGCGATCGTCGGGAGCGCCGCTGACAAACCAGTCGCCACCGTTGTCGGCCAGAATCATGCCGTACGTTTTTAATCCTTCGAGGAGTACTCGCGCCGGGCCGCTGAACTTGGAAGTGTCAAAATCCGCTTTCAGTCGCACTCTCATGCCCATGGGGGGCAAATCTGGATCGTTGTGTTTGCTCGCGAAATGGGAGGCCGGGAAAACGTAGGCGCGGCGAGACTTTTTCACTGTAAATCGCAACGCGTGCGTCAACTTCTTTTTCACACAAAGTTCATCGTAGCGAGCCAGGCCAGGCAGGATCGGCAACCCTGCAGCATCGGCGCTAGTCCAGCCTGCGGGACGCGGCTTCAGATCTTTCAGATCAAATATCGCACCACTACTCGCTTTCCAAGACTTACCGCCGTCGATGGGGAACGCGTGAAACATCTCGTAAAGACGCCAGTTATCTTTGTCCAGGACAATCACATGACGGTCGCCAGCCCCTTCCGGGCCGCCCTCGATAGGAGCATTTGGCGGAATGGGATAGGGTCCTGGATCACTTTCGCCCGCATAGGCAAACGCCACGGGCACCTTGGGCTGGTCACCGCTGACCACGTAATACGGGATGCCGCCCGGCGCCCCCTTCCAGATCAGACCGAAGTCTTCATGCAGCCTCGTCTGAGCACCGATCTTGGCAATGATGGCGTCGCTTCGTGGATCGACCGGGTCTTTTGACACATCGCGATTCCACTCGTCGCCAGCTGGCATGAGAAGAACGCCACCAAGGTCCGCATTTGGGCCCACCGGGATCTGCGGATGCTGTGCCAACGCAGCAGTGGCGAACAGTAGGAAAGGAACAAGTAAGGCTGTTGAATGCATGGTGCGTTTACCAGGGTTTGAGCGGTTGGTTTCGGGAAATGCCGCGAGACCGATCATGCCAGACGCGGTTTTGGACTCTCCGATTGGTGCCAGCCATTGAAAGACGACCACTAACAGGTTTGGCATTTTTTTGAACTTCTTCAGCAACAAGGAGCCAAACGGCCCAAGCAACTATGGTAACCGGAGTCCGCAAGATCTCGCAGTGAGGATCGCCAGAGCGTGGAAAACCTCGCAGGTCCACCTTCTGGCGAAGGTAGCTACGGGGTTCTTGGGGTGGCTATGAGGAAAGGGGTTTCCCTGGCCGGGACACCAATCGCTTGTCCTATTTTAGGACCAATCGAAGAAGCCTATCGACTGAAGTTTGCTTTGCAGGGACTTGGCTTCTTCCGCAGTCAATTTTCCTTGAGGTAACCGGCAGCCTCCTACGTCGATGCCTTTCATTTTAAGGACAGCTTTCATCGCGGGATGAAAGGGGTACAGGTTGATGGTGCGGATCATTTGGATCGACAGCCCCTGTAGACGACGGGCTTCCTGCAGATCTCCTTTTTCGAATGCTTCGATCAGGCGGGCATACAACGGTGCGGCGATGTTATAGGTACTGCCGATCGCCGCTTGCGCTCCTGTTGCTAAGGCGCCCAACAACATTTCATCGCAGCCCCACACCACATCGAATCGCCCATCCTGCAACTCAAAGCACTCCTGGAACTCATGCAGCGCGGTGTCGGTATATTTCAGTCCGACCAGATTCGGGATCCGTGCGACCCCTTCGGTCAAAAACGGAACCATGTCGATCTTGGATCCGGTCAGCATCGGAATGTGGTAATAGTAGAAAGGAAGTTCCGGGGCTCCTGACGCGACTTCGGCCATGCTGTCGACCAACCCGCCAACCGTTCCGACTTTGAAATAGGAAGGGCAGGTCGCGGAAATCGCGTCGGCGCCGACCTGTTGTGCATGGGCTGCCAACTGCTTGGCATCGTCAAGGCTATTGTGCCCCACCTGAACGATCACGGGGACTCGGCCGGCAGCCGCGGTGACGAAGGCATCGGTCACCGATCGGCGATCTTCACAGCTGAGCGACATCCCTTCTCCGGTGCTGCCGCAGACGTACAGCCCCGTGACTCCGCTACCGAGCAGATGCTCCACCAACGGCCCTACCTGCTGAAGATTTAAGCGACCATCCGCATTCAGCGGGGTATAGGTTGCGGCAATAAGGTTACTCAGCTTGAACTGCGACATGGTGACCTGGGGGATCGGATGGATTGGTGGGCGGGGATGGTGATTTGAACATTAAAAGCAACCGTCATGTTATTCGATTCGGCCCTCTACCTGCATAGGCGGTTTCCAAATACGTTACGGACTTGCCAGCGGTTGCCCGTTCATCGCCATCGTTTGCTTCTTTCGCAGCTAAAATACAGGTACCGAAGTTGCCCGCCAAACGATCCGATCTGTTTATTATTTCGCTGCTTGGGGCCTTAAGTGTCGTCAGTCCGTTTGCAATTGATGTCTACCTGCCCGCGTTTCCCGAACTTGCAGCCGAATTTGGCGTCCCCAGCACCACCATCGCGCTGACTCTATCCAGTTACTTCACGGGGTTGGCACTTGGGCAGATCATCTACGGACCTTTGCTTGACCGATTCGGACGCAAGAAGCCGCTGACGTTTGGGTTAAGCCTGTTTGTGATCGCCTCGTTAGGCTGTGCGTTTGCCCCCAACATCAACGCATTGATTGGGCTGCGTTTCATCCAAGGCTTGGGGGGATGTGTCGCTCAGGTAGCTTCGATCGCAATGGTGCGTGACTTCTTCCCACGCAATCAAGCGGCTCGCGTGTTGTCCCGCCTATTTCTGTTCATCGCGGTTTCCCCGCTGCTGGCTCCGACAATCGGCAGCCTAATCATTCAGTTTGCAGGCTGGCAATCGGCGTTTTATGCGTTGGCGTTAATCGTCGCAGGCATTTTGGCTTTGGTTTTGACACTCCTTCCCGAGGGGCACACGCCCGACCCTGACATTGTGCTTAGGCCCGGACCGATCTTTGCCGAATATTGGTCGATTTTTCGGCACCCACGATTTTCTACCTATGCCGGAGCCGGTGCATTTTCGTTCGCTGGCTTGTTCACGTATGTGGCGGGGTCCCCCATTTTATTTATGGACGGGTTCGGCGTCGGAGGCACCACCTACAGTTTGATCTTTGCGTTTCTGGCAGCAGGATTTATCGGGGCCAGCCAAGTGAACGTGCTTCTCCTTCGCCGCTACTCCAGCGAACAACTGTTCCGTTGGTTCCTCACGGCCCAAGTCGCATTTGCCCTGTTGTTTCTGGCGGGGAGTCTTGCGGGAATCCTGGGACTGGCGGGAACCCTGGCTATGATGCTTGGGTTCTTGGGCTGCATTGGGATCACCAACCCGAATGCTGCGGCATTGGCGATTGGCCCGTTCAGCAAGAACGCCGGTAGTGCCTCGGCCCTGCTGGGCTTTTTTCAGCTGGGGGCCGGAGCGATCATTTCGACCGGGATCAGTGCTGCGTCACCGGAAGACCAATTGCCAATCATCGCGATTTTCGGAGCCACTTCTGCGATAGGGCTGGTCATCCTGCTGCAAGGTCAAAAGCGAGCGTTTGCCTGTCCGGTCGAAGAAGAGCCCAGCGAAGTGGCAGAACCAGGCCAAGATCGCCTGATGCCGGTCGAAACACGATAGTAAGGGCAAACGCCTGAGAGAGTGTTCTCGCAATCGCTTGGGCTGCGCCCCTTTATAAAACGGGCTGTCGTTTTTTGGACTGTCGGTTTTCGCTCTAATATCTACTGGAGATTCACCCGCACTTTCCTAGCGAACCGCGACTATTTTCCGCTGATCTAGCCCCAATCGGCTGTTTCGCTAAGATGGGCGAGGTAAATGACTCCCGCCACCCCCCTCAGAGCCCCTTAAAACCGATGTCGCAAACCGATCCGAGCAAGATAGAGGTTGACGGAATTCCGATCGACCTCCGCAATCCTGCTGTTGCGGGCATCCTGGCTTGGCTATTCCCAGGGGCAGGGCACTTTTATCAAAAACGCTATGCAAAAGGCGTCCTCTACATGGCCTGCATCCTGACCACCTACGTGGTCGGGTTTATCGTCGGTGGAGCCCACGTGGTTTACGCATCATGGATTCCTGGCGACAAACGCTGGCATTACGTTTGCCAACTGGGCGCCGGTGCGATTGCGATGCCCGCCCTGATCGAGGGCTACCGGATGAAAAACGCCACCCAACAGTTTGGCGACGGCGTACGAAGCCCGCTCAGTTACGCCACCGACCCTGACTGGAAACCTCTGTTTGGAGGATTGATGGCCCCCCCACGCCGCCCGGTTATGGAACAATCGGCTGACGAAGTGTCCGCATGGTACGCACGCCAAGGGGCAGGCTACGAAATGGGGACTTGGTACACAATGATCGCGGGGATCTTAAATATCCTGGTGATCTACGATGCCTGTTCCGGCCCGCTATCGACCCCGATCAGCGGCCGCAAGAAAAAAGCCGCGAAGGACGAAGACGAGACCCCAAGCCCTAATTCAACGGAGAAGTCCTCATGATGTCGATCTCCCCGACGTACCTGCTGTACTACCTCCCATTGCTGGTTTCGATTTCGCTCGTCTACGGAGCGACGCGGCATGAAGACATGACATTGATCCTTAAACACGCCGCTTATACGGCGTATTGGATCACCAGTTTCATGGGCGTTATTTTCTTAATCCTTCTTGGCATCGGCTATTTGGTTTCCTAAATGCACGTCATGATTCTGGGTGCTGGCACCGTCGGAACCTGGGTTGCCGACATCCTCTGCCGGCAGGGACACAGCGTAACGGTTGTCGACCAAAATGCAGAAAACGTTCGTCGTATCAACGCCGAACTGGATGTACGTGCCGTCCAAGGAAATGCGTCGCAAAGCACCGTCTTGTTTCAATGCGGCGTGGCGGCTTCGGACATCTGCTTAGCTTTGACCGGAGAGGACGAAGTCAATATCGTCGCGGCCAGCATGGCAAAGGCTTTAGGAGCCCGCCGGACGGTCGCACGAGTCTACGCCCCGGCATTCCGAGACCTCAGCACGTTCGATTACCAACGTCACTTCGGAATCGACCGCTTGCTTAGCCTGGAGCAGTTGTCGGCGACCGAACTGGCTAGAACGATTCGTAATCCAGGAGCCATTCCCCTGGAAAACTTCGCCCGTGGGCAACTGGTCGTTTACGAAATCGAAGTCGCCGCATCCGCCCCGGCCGTCGGCACAAAACTGAGCGACCTTAAACTTCCCAGCGGAGTTCGCGTCGGATCGATTTCACGAGAAAACCGGATGTGGATCGCCAGTGCAGGGGACGAACCTCGCGCGGGTGACCAGATCAGCCTGATCGGCATGCCAGGCGACGTTGCCGATGCCCACGACCTGTTCGATCGAGAGAAACGTTTTCCGCGCAAGCAAGTGATCATGATCGCCGGCGGAGGCGAAACAGGATACCACTTGGCCCAATCTCTGGGCGAACATCACTTCCACGTGATCCTGCTAGAAAAAGACGCCGAGCGCTGCGACTACCTCAGCACTCAATTGAAAAACATCACCGTCCTTCACGCGAGTGCAAATCGTCGCATGATTCTGGAGGACGAAGGAGCCGGTAAAGCCGATTGGTTTGTCGCGTGCACCGGCAACGACGAAAACAACATCATGGCCTGCGTCGAAGCTCGAGAATTAGGGGCCAAGCATGTCCTCTCGGTCGTCGGACGTGCGGACTACGCAAACGTGGTGGAAAAACTGGGGATCGACCTCGCGGTCAGTGAACGCGACGTCGCCGCCCGGCAGATCCTCGGCCACCTGCACGAAGGATCCGTGATCAGCCACAGCAAATTGCCCAACGGGTCGATTGGCGTCTACGAGCTAGAAATTCTGGAAAACTCCGAGGTCAGCGGGAAACCACTCTGCGATCTTCCTCTTTCGGGCAACTGCTTGGTCGCAGCGATTGACCGAGACGGTTTTGTCAAAGTCCCCAAAGCGTCCGACCAACTGATCCCCGGCGATATCGTGGTCGCGTTGATCGACGAAACGGTCTCCCAGGAAACGCTCAAGCTGTTCCAGGCGTAGCGGATTCGGCAGCCCGGCGAGTGCCGCCGTAGCTACGCTCGCCAGAGCGTGGATCGACCGGCAATCCGTCAACAATCGTTTTCACGCTCCTCGCAAAAGTTGCATCGCGGAGCGTTTTTGTGCGGAGCGAAAGGCTAAACAGCCTTAGCGGCTGGGTGCTTACAGGCCCCCGTCTCGGAGAGACGGGGCGATTTATGATTTAGCGGTTTCCTAGCGGAATGCAGTGGTGTGGCAAACATTGACTAACTAAACGTCCTGGCGCAGCGTCCCCTTGTCGGTTTATCCGACAGGAACGAGAGATTTGAAATTAGAAGCGGTTACCCTCAGCGTATCGCCTGCGGTTCGGCTTGCCGCTGAAAGCGGCAAGCCGAACCGCAGGCCGGAGTTATTTGAAACATATGACAGCTGATCTAACTTCAAATCTTTGCTTCATGCCAGGCAAGCTGGCATGGGGCCGATTCCATTTGGAGAGCTGCAAATCGCTTACTTATAAATCACACGTCTCGGAGAGACGCGGCTACGAGGCGACGGCAGCTACGTGAGCACCGTAGCGACGCTCGCCAGAGCGTGGACGAACCGGCAATGCGTCAACAATCAATTTCACGCTCCTCGCAAAAGTTGCATCGAGAGAGCGGGTTGGGAGTTTTGCGGATGGACAATCTGCGACTCCAAGGGAGTTACAATAAGGTGCGTGGTTTTGCTACTCCCGCCTTTTTGATCCGCGATCCTTGAGTCTCTTCACATGCACGTCCCTCCTCTGTTTGTGTTGCTTGCCAGCCTGTTCCTTTCGCTCGCTTGGTGTCATTCAACCACGGCTCAGTCCGAGCAAGCTCACGCAAACACTTCCGCTGCAGCGGAACCCGCACAGCCTGCCGCCAGCTATGGACTGGGCGTGCGCGACACCCCTTGGCGCTCCCCGGCGGAGGAACAAGCTGGGTTTCACCTTCCGGCAGGCTTCGAAATCAATCTGTTTGCTGCAGAGCCTCAGATCGCCAAACCGCTGAACATGGCCTTCGATAAACGAGGCCGACTGTGGGTGACTCAAAGTTCGCTCTACCCCTATCCGTCAACGAATCCGGACCAAGAAGCGGAACAAACGGCGGACGCGGTGGTGATCCTAGAAGATACCAACGGCGACGGGACGGCGGACCGTAAAACCACGTTTGCCGACGGCCTAAACATTCCAATCGGTGTCCTGCCATACGGCGACGGATGCCTCTGCTTTAGCATTCCCAATCTGTGGTACCTGCGCGATACCGACGGAGACGGCCGATGCGATAAACGCGAAATCGTCTTGGGACCATTTGATACAACACGCGATACTCACGGGATGGTCAATGCACTTCGCGATGGCAACGATGGCTGGATCTATGCCTGCCACGGATTCAACAATCAATCGACGATTGCGGGAACGGACGGCGAATCGATTACCCTGATTTCAGGCAACACTTTTCGCTTCAAAGCGGATGGCAGCCGTGTGGAGCAATACACGCATGGGCAAGTCAATCCATTTGGGATGACCCAGGACGACTGGGGTTATTTCTATACCGCCGATTGCCACAGCAAGCCAATCACTCAACTGGTCAAAGGCGCCTACTATCCAAGTTTCGGCAGGCCGCATGATGGTCTGGGTTTCCTGCCTCCGATGGTCGATCACCTGCATGGCAGTACCGCCATTTCAGGGATCGCGTACATCTCACCCGATTCGCCAATAGTGCCACTTCGCGGGCAAATGATCAGTGGCAACGTGATGACCAGCCGTCTAAATCGAAATGCCATCGAATACCGCGGCGCAACCGCCGTGGGGATAGAGTTGCCCGATTTCCTGACCTCCGACGACCCTTGGTTTCGACCGGTTGATATCCAAATCGGCCCACAAAACCAGATCGTCGTTGCCGACTTTTACAACCGCATCATCGGACACTACGAAGTCCCTCTTGAACATCCCGGTCGCGACCGAACCAGTGGGCGGATATGGCAGATTCGATACGTCGGTGATTCTAAGACGGCCTCCACGCCAACCAGCGATTCGGCACAAGACAACAAGATTGCTCGCCAGCAAATGGCGAACTTACAGGCTGCTGAGGGATCGAATCAAATCGCTCTTCTGGCAAGAGAATACCTAAAAGATTCCAACCCGCACTTGGCTCGCTTGGCTGCCGAACGTCTTGGAGAGCACGGAGACCTAAATGACGTTCCCGCCCTCTTAAAACGCCTGCATCAATTGGATAGAGCCGATCATGTTGGTCGACAAAGCGTGCGGATTGCAGTGGCAAGTCGATTGAAGGATTCCAGCGATCAAGAAAAGGGATACCCTTGGCTCGATCAACTAACCGCGACCGAAAAAGACGCTCTGGCAAACATTTTACCAGCGGTCGATACCTCCGACGCTGCGGCATTACTCTTGGATTACTTAGCGGCCGCCCCTGTCAACAAACGGACGCGAAACCTGTTTCGACAAGTCGCCGAAAACGCAACTTCCGATCGGTTGGCCGATTGCGTGCAAGTCGCTCAGCGAATCGCGGGAGAGGACTGGGCACTGCAAGAAGAGTGGTTGGATTTGATCTGGAACACGATCGATTCTGGACAATCCATTCCCGCACCCGAACTGAGGACGTGGTCGGGCAAACTGGCAAAGCATCGCTGGGCGATTCACCGCGAGGAACGCTCACTACTGTCTTCACATCCACCTGTATTCTGGCACAGTGACCGCGGAACCCACTGGCCGGTTCAGCCGCGGCAAAACGCCAGCGGAGATTCCGTGCGGGTCAGCAGCAGTATCCCTTTTGGTGAATCCTACACAGGAATCCAGGCGACCGGCCCCTTTGCGGCTCCCGATATGATCGAATTCTTGATTGCCGGGCATCGTGGTCCGCCGGCAAAACCTGCACACCGTCTGAACGAAATTCGCTTGGTCGACGCCGATACAAATGAAGTCCTGGAACAGGCCTATCCTCCGCGTAGCGACATCGCCCAAAAGGTACGCTGGGACACTCACTCGCTAGCCGGCCGCATGGTCCAAATCGAGGCAATCGACGGAGATTCCGGCAACGCCTATGCATGGTTTGCGGTAGGGGACTTCCGTCCAGCCTGGCTGAACACTTTTAATACTTTAGAAACGTTTCAAACCGACCTGCAGTGGATGGTACGGTCCGCCTCCACCGACAACAACCAAGCCCAACTGGCGACGCTGCAGGCGGCCTTAGAAGAGCCCAACTACCCGCCACTTTTTCGCCTATCCATCGCTCGCGCCATTTCACAGATGCAGACGAGCAAGGACCCGCGGCTGGTCCTTGAAGCGTTGTTACAGGCAGTCTTGACCCATTCAGCAGACGCAGTCGCCCCGTCCTCGCCATGGGCCATTCAATGGACAACGCCTGCCAGCTTGCCTTTGATATTGCAAAACGATTCCGAAACCATGGACAAGGTTTGCCGAGAAATCACCGCAAACCAAAGCACAGCGGGGCAAACTCTGTTTGCTTTGCGATGGGTCCAAGAGGGAGGTTCCACGGAGAGAATTTTACAGATGGGGGACGCCGGTTCGCTGACAGCTCAGGTGTTCGCCAATCCAGAAGTCTGGTCCGCACTGGAACCACGTTTAAAAGATCCTCAAAAAGCGATCGCACAAGCGTTGCACACGCGCGGTCAATCGAGTGAATCGGAGTCAAACCTAGCGTTCATGGAGCGTATGGAAACGATCCAAGGACTGCAAGGCGACCCACTGGCTGGCGAACCACTATTCAAACAGCACTGTGCCGCCTGCCATCAATTGCGAGGCACGGGAACCGTCCTGGGGCCTCAACTGGATGGAGCGATCGTGCGGCCGCAGGAGAGACTTTTCGAAGACATCCTGACACCAAACCGAAATGTTGACAAAGCCTTTCTAACCACCAGTTTTCTAACGCTAGATGGCCGCGTACTGGTCGGTCTGATTCAAGAGGAAAGCGAAAACCAAGTTCGTTTAATCGATGGAGCAGGAAAGGTGCAAACCCTTTCCAAAAAGGAGATCGAATTCCAAAAACCAACCGGTCGCTCGCTCATGCCGGCCAACTTCGCCGACCTGCTGCAGGACCAAGCGTTTGCCGACTTGCTCGCTTTCCTAAAAGAAGGCGACACTAAATAGGCTGCAGGGCATCGTTTCGGAAACTGTTAATATTGATCAACATGTTCATGATCATGACAACAAACACGACGATCACCAGAAGCCAAATCACCCCTGACAAGATGCCACTAAGCGTTTTAATTGCCATCTTTGCCTTGCCATCGTATTCGACGGCAAGCGAACCGATCGATTCAGCGTCCGTCCCCGATAGCTCGGCGACTTCGACCTGAACCAAAAACTCATCCGGCAAAACGTCCGCGGCTCGCAGCGATTTGGAAAGGCTTTGACCTTTTTGGATTGCGTCGGTCGCCGGCTTAATCCCGCCGCGATAGTAATCGCTACCGGTGCTATCGAGTGCCAACTTCACCGACCGAATCGCATCCAGCCCTGTATCCAAAGTCAGCGACAGCACCCAGCAAAACTTTGCCAAAGTGATTGTCCGAATTGCCGGTCCTAGAACAGGAATCATATAGAACAACGGGATCAAGTTATGGCAGCCGAGGAAATTCTTGCGGATGGCAATAACGATCCCGGCGATTCCGGCGAAGAACAGGCCCACGAAAAACAGGAAGATCGCAGCCCCCGAAAACCCACGCAGGCCCAATCCGGTGAAATCCAGCATTTCCCCGCCGCCGGCCGGTTTCAGGACGCCCAGGATCACGATTAACATCGCAATCACAAACACCCCGGCAAGCAATTGAATCAACGGCCAAGCGATCCAGGTTAAAAATTGCCGCCGCATTTTTACGCGGTGTTCGTAATGGTCGGCGACCATTGCCATCGTTCGCTCCAGGCGTCCCGTCAGTTCTCCGACCTCCATCATGGAGACCATTAGTTTGGGGAAATAGCCGTTCTCGGCACGCATCGATTTGGAAAGCGTCTGTCCTTCTTTTAATCCTTCGATCAAATTCAACATCGCTTGCCGGTGCCGTGTCGACCCACTTTTGGCCTCAGCCATAAGCAACATCAAAGTATCTGCACCCGCTTTATGGCCTGTTCCAAAACGGCGAGAAAACCCAGCCGCCGTCGTGATTCCCATTTTCTTAGCCACGGCAATCTCTTTGCAATTAGAACAAGCAATACAGCACAAGCAAAAACAATTCGTTGGCGACCCCGCATGCGATGTGAGGGTCCAACAAAGCATCGCTGTTATTCAGCGGCCGGTGGGTTAGCGGCTTCACCCGCTTCGCCTTTTTCTGCCAGATGTTTTCCGGCAGCAAGGGTTTCCAGTTCCGCCGTCAATTCTTTGGCGAGTGCTTCAATTTCATTGAACCCGACGTGAATCGCTTCGATTCGCCCATCTTTTCCGATGATAACCGTTTGTGGGATCGCGTTGGCGCCGTAGGCTCGAGCGATTTCCCCCTCCAAATCAAACAGCACCGATGGCGCGATATTGTGTTGTTTAAGGAAGTCATTGATTCGCGTTTTCTCTTCGCCGATGTTGACCGCGTAAAAGGCGACATCCTTATCGGCAAACTGATTGGTGACTTCGATGATTTTAGGAAGTGCTTGGACACAGGGGCCGCACCAAGTCGCCCAAAAATCGAGCACAACAATCTGTTTATCGCGATGCTGCTTGAGATCAAATGGCTTTCCATCCAAACCCTCGGTCGTGAATTCTGGAGCGGGAGTCCCGACCAAACTGCTGGGATCGAGGACGCCCGAGAGAGAGGCGATCAACGCGTCCAGCGAATCAAATTTTTCGGCATCCGCATTCGGTTTGAACTGGAACATCTCATCCTTCACTTCAGCCCCGACTTCCCAACGTTTAAAATTGACCGTCAAAACATAGGTGAACCCTTCGGGGATATTGGCATTGTTCATCCTTTGCAGCATGCCCGTCATATCAACGGACAACCGAACCGGCGAGGCTTCTTCTTTATTCTGGACCCACAAATCAATCACCACGCCGTCGCCACGGCGGATATGAATTCGCTGAGTCCCGGGCAATTCTTCACGCTCCCCGTCACTGATTCCCATCCCGCCTGCGGTTCGGAAGAATGCGGGAAAAGCGTCAACGCCAGCCAAAGAGAGCGACAGGATGTATTCGGGAAAAGGGCCAAACGGCGTGTTCACATCGCTGGCCAACGCGTCTAACGATTTGGGCAACTTTGCTTCGACGTAGGCGGTAGCGAGGGGAGCGAAATAAAGTTTCTCGCCATCGGCAACCATCTGCATTTCTTCGTCGGTCGTCTTCAAGATGGCGGAGACCCGGTTGGGTCCTGCCGAAACGATCTGATAAGTGCCCGCCTGCGTTTCAACCGGCTCTCCATTGATCGCGGCCGTCAATTCCATTTCGGCGACCACGCGATTGGTTTTGGCGTCACGAATTCGCTTAAACAACGGGGCGATGGCCGCTTTAACTTCGGGAGTCATCGCCACGGCATCTCCGCTCGGAGCAAGCACCCCCACGGGAGGGGCCTTCTTTTCCTCTTGAGTCTCCTCGGCTTGCCCCCATCCTAAGGCCGCAAAAAACACGACAGCAAACGCGGTGAGCGATGTCCGCAACGAACCACTCACGCAAGGCAGGGAAACCAGAGAAAATCGAGACACGTTTAAGACTCCAGGGAAGGGGGTTTTAGGGAGAGCCATCATGATATGCGGCAACGGACAGGCGGTCGACAAGGCTGATCTTGACCGGAAGGGGACCAAACGCGTAATGTTCACTCGCCTCGGTATTCCGACTTGGCAATATTCACCAATAAAATGTCTGCTAGCCATGGATTGGCAAGGGGATTCACATGTCTGATGGAACGACAAGCGTACCACTTCTGGATGTAGCTAGAGGAAATACTCCGCTGCGAGAAGCTTTTCTGGAAGCGCTACAGGAGGTTGTCGACAGCGGTCGATTCCTCTTTGGCCCGGATGTTACTCAGTTAGAAGAAGAGATTGCTTCATTTTCTCAGGTCGACCATGCAATCGGGTGTGCCTCTGGCAGCGACGCCCTGCTGCTGGCCTTGTTAGCGCTGAACATCGGCCCTGGCGATGAAGTCATCGTTCCCAGTTTCACCTTTTTTGCCTCGGTCAGCTGCATTACCCGAGTTGGTGCGACCCCGGTCTTTGTGGACATTCGTCCAGACACCTTCAATGTTGATCCTGCCGCGATTGAAGCGGCGATCACACCGCGGACCAAAGCGATCATCCCAGTCCATCTATTTGGGCAATGTGCCGAAATCGATCGGATTTGCAAAACCGCTGCACAGCACAACATTCCTGTGATCGAAGACGCTGCACAATCAATTGGGGCAGCCTACCACAGCCGTCCGGCCGGAAGCTGGGGAACCGTCGGTTGCTTCAGTTTCTACCCGACTAAAAATCTTGGCGGCATGGGCGACGGCGGAATGTTAAGCGCCAATGACCCCGCGACCGCCGACCGCTTGCGATTGTTCGCCGGCCACGGCATGCGGCCTCGCTATTACCACCAGGTTGTCGGAATCAACAGCCGTTTAGATTCTTTCCAAGCCGCTGTATTGCGAGTCAAATTTGCGCAGCTTCCCGAAGCCATTCGCAAACGTCAGGCAAACGCAGACCGCTACTCCCGACTGCTAAAAGACGTCGTCGATAGCGATCAGATCCAATCGCCAGTCGCTTCCGAAAATAGCTACCACGTCTGGAACCAGTACAGCATCCGAGTCGGCGGAGGCCGCCGCGACGCGCTGCGAGCGTTCCTCAGTGAACGAAACATCGGCACCGAGATCTACTACCCCATTCCCGTTCATAAACAGGAATGTTATCGCAACGAATCTTTCGCAAAAGTCTCGTTGCCGGAAACCGACGCCGCCTGTGCCGAAATCCTCAACCTGCCAATGTTCCCCGAACTGACCGAAGCCGAACAGCAAACGGTCGTCAAGCAAATCGGCGAATTTTACCAACAGGCTGGACGGGTCGCGGCATAAGCCGCCTCTGCGTTAGGTTCACAATTCTAGGCGTATGCTCCATACGCTGGGAATCAAAACGTCCTCCGTGCCGCCAGGCACGGAGCCTTTCTCGCATCCGAGCCTTTTCGCAGCTGAACCTGCCAGCGCTGCGCCCTTTCGGCCAAGCCTTGGGCCGGGGTCAGCCATCGTCGATGGCCGTTTAGCCGTTAAAAATTCTTCATCGGAGCTCGCTTGGGACGCGGTCCAAACGCTTTCCTAGCGATGCGGTCCTTGGTCTGCGTCGCTTGGCATCCGCCAATCTCCTCTTGGCGAAAGACTGACCGAACCAACTTTGGGACCATCCGGTACGCAGCTCCGTTTGAACTGACTGGCAAAGAACCGGCGATAAAAGGTTTGCAAAGCCTCCTCGATTTGCGTTTCGCTGTAGGCCTCCGAAAACTCTGCGTGGGCCGCTAGGTAACGAATCTTCTCGGGGGAGAATCCGTTTCGGATGACGTTATACAAAAAGAAGTCGTGCAGTTCGTACGGACCTATTTTGTCTTCGGTTTGCTGCCGAATCTGTCCGTCTTCGCCCGGCGGAAGCAATTCTGGTGAGATGGGCGTATCGGCGATGTCATGCAATAAATCCGACGCGGTATCGTCCACCATATGATCGGCGGCGAACCTTACCAAATAGCGAACCAGCGTTTTGGGGATTGAAGTATTGACGTTGTACATCGACATGTGGTCGCCGTTGTACGTACTCCAGCCAAGAGCCTGTTCCGACAAATCGCCCGTTCCCAAAACGAACCCGCGGCTCATCAACAAAAACGTTCGAATACGAGCTTGAACGTTTTCGAACACCAAATCATTTGCATCCGCAGGGGTTTTCTGCAACTCGGATTGCAGCGAATCGATCGTGGTCGAATCATCGATTTCAATCCCGAGGGGTTTATGCTGCAGGGCCCGGAATGACTGCAGGCAAAGCGACCGAATATCAATCCGCTCAGTCGCAATCCCCAGTTCGTCCATCAAGCGAACCGCGTTCTCTTCGGTCTGCACCGTGGTCCCGAAACCGGGCATCGTCAAACCATGGATTCGCTTTCGCGACCAACCGTACTGATCACAAGCTTGAACCGCCACCAACAACGCGAGCGTACTATCAAGGCCTCCGGAAACGCCGATGATCAACGGTAGCGATTCGGGCAGGCGACTAACCCGTTTCGCCAAACCTGCGGTCTGAATTCCGAAGATCTCTGCACAGCGTTCTTCACGGTCCGCCAGATCCGCCGGAACAAACGGCTGGGAAACGATCTCACGCAAGGGTAGGTCGTCGCAAGAGGGTTTTCGGTTGCCCGTCGCTTCGATCGTTCGATAGGGATGCGTCAAGCGACTGCGCCCATCATCAAAGGAACTGAGCACTCGGCGGTCATGTTGAATCCGCTGCAAATCCACATCGGCAATCACATGAGCCGCCCCTTTCCAGATCGGACCACCGTCACCGACTCGACGCGATTCCGCCAGTACCTGACCATTTTCGGCGATCAAGCAGGCCCCGCCGAAGACAAGGTCGGTCGTCGATTCGGTAGGTCCTGCACTCGCATACGCATACGCGGCCACACATCGTCCCGATTGGCTGGTCACAAGATCGCGTCGCCACTTCGCTTTGCCGATGACCTCGTTGCTTGCGGACAAGTTCAACAACACGTTTGCCCCCGCAACGGCTTGGAAGCTACTGGGCGGCAGCGGTGTCCAAAGGTCTTCACAGATTTCGATTCCCAGCACGGCGTCTCCATGCCGGAACAACAGATCGCGTCCAAACGGGATCGAAGTGTTGTTCACTGTCAACGTATCGGGCTCCGACCCATCGGCTGCGCGGAACCATCGCCCTTCGTAGAATTCCCCGTAGGTCGGCAGGAATTGCTTGGGGACCATTCCTAGCAGTTTCCCTTTTTGGATCACCGCCGCAACATTCATCAGCGATGTCTGAACCTGAATGGGCAGACCAACGACAATCAGTGAATCCAGATGGGCGGTCTTTTCCGCTAGTTCAAAAAGGGCTTCAACGGCGGCATCTAAAAGCGCATCCTGTGCGAACAGATCGCCACAGCTATACCCGGTGATGGCCAATTCGGGGTAGAGCACAAGATCGACCTGCGGTTGGCCTTCGATTGCTTGCCATAGATATTCAACATTCTTAGCCGGATCCCCGACCGCTACCTGAGGAGAAACGGCCAAGATCCGGTAGAGACCGAACGGTGGAAAAGATTCATTCGGCTGCAAGTCGTTGGCCATTACTTTGCTTTTGTTTAACGATTCGCGAATTTGGATTTCGATCTGGCCTCTGATAGGCTTTGCGTAACCGACCCGCACGCCTGCGGAACCGAAAAGTTATCGCAATCCAGGGAAACTCGCCACCATGTCCATTTCTCGCCGCCAATTCATCCACTCAACTGCCGTCGTTGCCGCTGCTGGCCCCGCAATCCTGACCAGCAAACGAACCGCAGCCCAACAGATAACCGGCAGCGGAGACCACCAGTTTCACTTTAATCACCAGTGGGCGCAGCTGCCTGATTCTTTCCGTTGGCAGACGACTCATAACGTCGCGGTGGCTCCCGATGGCTTGGTCTACATTATTCATGAAGGAATGGCCTCCGAACCAGACCATCCCTCCATATTCGTCTTCGATGCTGAGGGCAAGTTCGTCCGAGCCTTCGGTCAAATGTTTCAGGGAGGAGGGCACGGAATTGAAGCCCGCCAAGAAGGCAGCGAAACGTTCCTCTATGTGGCGGCTTACCAGCAGGCAAAAACGATCGCCAAATTGACTACCAAGGGCGAAATTGTCTGGCAACAATACGCCCCAATTCAAAGCGAACACTACGCCGAAGCCGAAGCAGCCAATCCTCAAAAGATATGGGGACGCGATCGCTTCCTGCCGACCAATTTTGCATTCCTACCCGATGGCGGTTTCTATCTCGCTGACGGATACGGCAGTTTCTATATCCACCGTTACGACGCGGATGGAAAATGGGTCTCCAGCTTTGGCGGCCCCGGCAAAGAACCGGGCAAGTTCCAAACGCCTCACGGGCTGTGGCTGGACGAACGCAATCCAGAATCGCCACTGCTGGTTGTCTGCGACCGAGCCAGTAATCGCCTGCAAACCTTTGACATGGACGAAAAACACCAACGCACGATTGACGGTTTCGGGCTGCCCGCAAACGCCGATACCCACGGCGACCTGCTGATGATCCCGGAACTGGTCGCGCGTGTTTCCCTGTTGGACGGTGACTTCAATACCGTGGCGACGCTTGGCGAAGATCGCCAACGAATTCTGACCGATAAAGAAAAATCAAAAGGGTTTGCAATCCGTAGCGACGAAAGCCGCTGGGAAGAAGGCAAATTCGTCCATCCACACGATGCCTGCTTCGATGCCGACGGCAATATCTATGTCGCGGAATGGGTGTCAACGGGCCGGATCACGAAGCTCACGCGAGCTTAGTGTGTTGCCTTTCGCGGGGGTGGTGCGATTTATAAGCTGGCGGATTGCCGTGGCGTGACAAGCGACAAAAATCCCAACCCGCTGCGTAAGCAAGGGACTGCAGGCCGAGTTCCCGGATCCTCGCTGCCGTAGCGAGTTCAGAACTCGGCTGACTGCGACCTTACTCGCAACTTATTTATCGCACGTCGCGGCGCGAAAGGCGACAATCGGCTACTTCTTTTTGGTCGCTTCTTTGCCTCGCGGTGCCCAGCCGGCGATTTGGCCTTTTCCGACCAAACTGAGGCGTGACTCGCCTTCTAATTTTACGTCCCCGTTTGCCAACCGTACGAAGGCGGCAATTTGGTCTCCGCTGGGATGCTTTTCGTCCCAGCGAATCGCGACATGAATTCCGTCCTGAACCGAACTTCGTCGCATCGCAGCGATCTCTTCGGCTGAGAATTCCCAGCGACCAATCTGAGTTGTTTGATCGTCTCCTTCGGCTTCACTATCCAGCAAGACGACCGACAGATCGGCATCGATATCCATGTCACTCAAATCAAGGACTTTGCCATCGTCATCGACAAACTGAATCACCAAATAAACGCCATCCACTTCGGGATCACTATCAAAGTTGTGGCCTCCGGAGAAAACAGGATTGATCGATAGGGCAACGGGTTCGGGCAATTCCGGTGGATTCAGACTCGGCAATGGAATCTGGCCCATGGGAGGCTCGGGTGGTGCGTCAGGACCTGGCGGCGGAATCGGTTCGCCCAAATCAACATCAGGAAAATCAAGCGAATCCAAACTAGGTGGCTCAAGACCGGATGACGGGCCAGGCATCTCTTCATCCCGTCGACCCGGCGTTTCGATACGGCGGTCGTTAATCTCATCGCGATCGGTTTGATCGGGCAGCCCACCCGGAGGTGTCAATAAAGTCGCCCCAAGATCTTCAGCCGATTCATCGGATTTAGAAGATTTTTTACCAGATTTTGGTAAGACGTCGGCGATCCCCCAGTCGGTCTGAGGATCTGCAGAGGAGTGTTGCTTCGACGAATGGGAAGATTTTGCTTCGCTGCGCGACAATCGATTCCGCAGAACTTTGTTCTCATAGTCCGCTTCGTACAACTGATCCTCCAGCACGCGAATCTCGCTCGCCATCTGATCTTCATACAGATCGCGATGTGGATCGCTGCGACAACCGGCCAACAATACTGTGATTAGTATTGCGGTCCAGCAGGCAGGGCGGTGAAGGGAAGGGTTGTACCAGTCAAGCATCGCTAAGTTGCTATCAAACGTTAGCCAATGGAAACACGTCGGAGCGCGTCGTTGGATTCTCTCGATAGCAGCGCAGCGGACCGGAGGTCAAGACAGACCCCACCTCACCCCCGCAGGCAGCACAATCGTTACATCTCAGCAGAACCGGGACATACGGCAAAACGAGATGCACCGTTATTAACTTTTCGACTCCGTTTTTCGGCTCACTCTGCCGATTCCATTGTTGTCGGTGAGAAAGTGCAGTCACTTCCTCGTCGTTCTTTTGATGATCGGATCGTTGGGTCTTCTAGTGGGGACTTTGAAGGCTCAGCATCTATTGATTCTCGCGAATCAGATAAAACCGAAACGGTGGGAAGGTAACTTGTTTGGTACCAACCCACCGTTTTTTTATGCGCTGTGAGTATTTTCGAAGCCGAGTTATGCCGATTAGAACGATTAGAATGCCTGTTGTGCACTTTCGCGCTAAGCAAAGACGGCATATCCGCCCAATGGCACGATATGCTATAGACAGGTTTGCCCACAGCTGACCAAATGCTAGCAGTGTAAGGATGTCAGAAACGATGAGCACGGAAGCCCCTTCGGTAAGTACCGAAACGACGAATTTGCGACTTTATCGTGAACCAACGTCCGACATCGCAACGCCAGCAATGCGAGTTGTCCTCTGGAGCTCGTTCATCGCATTGATGCTGGTTCCCGTGGTCACTCTGGTCGACCTACCAATCGCCCGCTGGTTTGCCAGTGACCCACTGGCGACCGAAGTCGGGAAAGCGGTCCAGTTAAGCGAAGTCTATTCGCATGGGATCGGTGTCCTGTTCACTGTGGTTGCCATCCTCACGATCGCTCCCCAACACCGCTGGTGCATGCCACGCTTAATCACGATGGCTTTGGGGGCAAGTGCGATCGCGACGGTCGTCAAAATGTTTGTCCTCCGGCCGCGTCCCAGCCAAATCAATTTAAACTTAGCCTCCAATGATGCGGCCTGGCTGTGGTCCTTCGACTGGACGCTTGACCATGTTGCCGCATTCGATGCGGGGACTCGAGCCTTTCCCAGTGGGGATGTGGCAACCGCCATCGCACTGACGTTAGCTCTTTCGATGTTGATTCCCCGAGGCCGATATCTGTTTGTCACTTTTGCCATAATGACAATGATGCAGCGGATGCAATCGGGGGCTCACTTCTTCAGCGATGTGATCGGAGGCATGGGCCTTGGATTGTTCTGGTGCTATATCTGCCTCCACCCAAGACTTTTGGGAGCCCTCTTTCAGCACATGGAACCGACCCAGCGCCGACGCAAGAAGACAACCGAAGAACCGATCCAGCAAGCGGCTTGATCCAGGTTCAGCATTTTTAGCAACCAGTGTCGCCTTTCGCTCGGGACATGAAAACGGCAAGTGACTTATCGCCGGTCTGTCGACGCTTTGGCGAGCGTAGCAACGTGCCTGCCATAACGGCCGTCGCCAGACGGTAGCCCCCACTCGAAAACCGTCACTGATTTCTGGACGGTCCCTTAGTGCTTGGATATTTCATCCATTACATTAAGCTCCTACCGCAAAAAACATTTCGCAACCGTGATGGAAATTGGAACGATATTGATGAGTAGTCTAGAAGGGAAAAAAGTCGCGATTACAGGCGGTGGTTCTGGAATCGGCGCCGGGATTGCTACCGCCCTAGCCGCAGCGGGTTGCCACGTCCTGATCGGTGGCCGTCGCCAACCGACATTGGAATCGGCAGCGAGCCAAATGTCTGGAAAAGTTCTAACCCATGTGCTGGACGTAGCTGACCGCCAAAGCGTCGAAACCTTCTTTCAGTTCGCCGAAAAGGAATTGGGAGAAATCGACATCCTGGTCAATAGTGCTGGCATCAACATTGCCAACCGGCGAATGGACGCGATGGAACCGGACGACTGGGACAAAGTCCTGCAGGTGAACGCCAGCGGAGCCTACTACTGCATCCACCAAGTCCTTCCCGCAATGCGTCGCCGCAAAGATGGTTTGGTGATTAACATTTCCTCGATCGCCGGCAAACGAGCGATCTCTTTAGGTGGTGTTGTCTACTGTGCCTCGAAATTTGCCATGACGGCACTCGGGACAGCGATTAGCAACGAAGTCCGCAACGAAGGCGTTCGCATCACCAACGTCTATCCTGGTGAAGTGAACACTCCGATCTTGGACAACCGTCCGGTCAAAGTCACCCAGGAACACAAAGATTCGATCCTTCAGCCGGAAGACATCGCAGCCCTTGTCACTGCGATCTGTCACTTGCCGCCACGAGCTCATGTTCCTGAAATCGTCATCAAGCCAACAACCCAGGAATGGGTTTAGGTATCGATGAGTAATCTTGAAGATTCCGACCTCCCTGACGACGACACCCCTTCTGAAGAGGAGCCTGAAGAAGAGTGGGAGGAAGTTTCGCTTGAGGAACTGGGGGCGGTCTACGCCAAGGTATTAGCCGAAGCGGACGGGAATGAAGCGGAACCAACCGACGAAGAAGCCGCGAATCGCGACGACACGGGGGATCCGCCACTCGAACCGCCCGTGGAGGAAGAAGAAGTATCAACCGGTCCGGTAACTATCGAAGGGATTATCGAAGCGGCCCTGTTTGTTGGACACCCCGACAATCAACGTCTGACCGCTAAGCAGTTGGCAGGAATGATCCGCGATGTTTCTCCGAAAGAAGTCGAACAAACAATTGATGACTTGAACACCTCCTACGCCGAAGCAGGTCAAGCGATTCGGATCCTTCGCGAAGAAGGCGGATTTCAAATGCTCTTGGCACCGGAACTGGAAACGGTGCGAAGGGCATTCTATGGCAAAGTCCGGGACGCCCACCTCTCCCAAGGAGCTGTCGAAGTTCTGGCACTGGTCGCGTACCAGCCGGGCGTCGATGCACAAACCGTTCAAGACCAACGGGGCAAAGAGAGTGGCCCTCTATTAAATCAGCTGGTCCGTCGTCGAATGCTGCGAGTCGAGCGGAACAAACCGGCCGGAGGCGGGCGAACGGTATCGACCTATTTCCCAACCGATCGATTCCTCCAGTTCTTTCATCTCAGCAGCCTGGAAGATCTGCCGCACGTCGAAGAAGAAGGGATCATCAGCCCGCCAACCGATTCGTAGCGATCGCGAAATGGCACCTGCTAGTTTCCGTCAGGCTCTTACGGCAGCCTGCGCTCCCGGTGCGCCGACGCAGTCAATTCGATATCAAAATTAGAAATGTCGCCTTTCTCCGCTTTCGATTAGATCAACAAGCCGGTAAGCGAGGGATTGCAGACCGTTGTCCCGGTCCCTTGCTTACGCAGCGGGTTGGGATTTTCGGATGCATTGCCGCACAGCAGCATCCCCACTCGGAAACCGTCACCTACGAATTGCACGTCCCAAGCGAAGGACGACAATTTTTCTCCGCTTCCGCTTAAAACGCCGGCCCGATGCGGAAGGGACAGCGGCGATCGCAAAAATATCGCCCAAAACCCCACCGCGGTCGGATCTCCGTCTAAAATCATATCTTCCCACCATGCGAAAGAGGCTCCGAACAAGAGAGTCTCCATCCCTCTGACACGATTCCCACCAAGCCTTGCCACACCGCAGCGAATCATCATGATTTTTCAATCACGACATCTTGTCGTCCTATTCCTTGCCCTCATCGCCGCTCCACTCTCTGCCGCGAATTCCTTCACTTCGGTCCCCGTTTTTCAAAACGGAGCCGACGGGTACAAAGTTTTTCGAATTCCCGCGATCATTCAGACGGCCAACGGCGACCTGCTTGCTTTCTGCGAAGCGCGCACAGGAGGGGACGCCAGCGAAATCGACCTGGTTTCGAAACGCTCGACCGACCAAGGCCAAACATGGCAAGCATTGGAAGTCGTCCAAGATCATTCTGATTTCGTCAGCCTCTTCGAAGGGACGCCCCCGCCAATTACGATCGGCAATCCAGCCCCGGTCGTTGACCTGCTAGACCCCCAGCATCCCGGTCGATTATGGCTGCCATTCACCCTCGAAAACGATCGCGTTTTCATTACCTACAGCGATGATCATGGCAAGACCTGGGCTCCGCGTCGAGAACTGACAACGGATGTCAAACGGGATTCGTGGGGCTGGTATGCCACAGGACCGGTACATTCCATTCAAATTCAAAACGGGAAACACAAAGGCCACTTGGTCATCCCGTCCAATCATCGCATTGGAGACAAGGGAGCCGACCGTGGCCCCGAAGGATCGCAACTGCTGCTCAGCGATGACCATGGAAAAACCTGGCGGCTCGGAGCCGTCGACGATACTTACGAGGACGACCTGCGAGCCAATGAAACAACCGTCGTCGAACTAAGCGACGGCCGTCTATACATCAACACTCGTGACCAACAAGGCAAATCTTCGGGCACGCGTGGTGCTGCCTACAGCAGCGATGGCGGAGAGTCCTACGAACCGGCGACCAACAAAGATTACAAGTGGTTCTCTCCACTATCCGCTCCGTTTGATCCTCCAGTCGTCCAATGTTCATTGCTACGGGCGGCGTCTGCCGACAATTCCGCAGCGACTTCGGTAATCCTATTTTCCGGTCCCGACGAAAACGGGCCCTCCGGAAAAGGACGCAGCGACCTTCGGATCCGTTTCTCAACCGATGACACGAAAACATGGCAGGACGGGCCGCTACTGCACACAGGCCCAGCCGCATACAGCGACATGGTCGAACTTAAACCAGGACATATCGGCGTCCTATTTGAAGCGGGTGACAAAGGAAGCAAGAGTGCAAACCGAATCGACTTCCTAACCTTCCAACTTCAAGACTTAGGTCTTACCTCGAAATAAGCGAATCCCTCGCCCCTCAGCGGATTGACGAAAGCAAGCCTTCCGATCAACCGATTGAAAACCCTCCGAAATTGGCGGCACAGCTTGCACTGCTCCGCTACGAAAACCACCCACCTCCAATGGTTTCAACATGATCATCAAACACCTTGCGTTTGCCTTCCTTGTTTTTTGTATTGGGCTTCCTGCTTACTCACAAAGTGTGATTGACGCCAGCAAATATGACTCGCTGCAGGCAGCCGCCGATGCGATCCCGAGTGAAGGAGGTCTGTTGCAAATCCCCGCGGGGAAATTTGAGATCTCTCAGCCTCTGCGTATTAAGACAGGTGACACGCGGATCGTTGGCGTCGGCACAGCATCTCATATCGTTAATACAAACACCGAGGGACAACCTGCAATCTTGATTGAAAATCCTGCCTTTGCAGGGAAGAAGACACCGACCAAGGACCGGCTTTGGCGCGTCAATGTCGCAAACCTCCGCGTGACCGGAAATGAAAAGAGCGGAGCAGGAATCGAAGCCAACTACATCGAAGAGATTTTCATTCAAGGTGTTACCTCCAGCTACCACGGTGGCGACGGCGTGAACCTTCACTTCTGTTACGAAGACCCACGCGTCAGCAACAACCTGTTTACGTACAACAAAGCGTCCGGGCTGCGCATCAATGGCTGCCACGACATCATCGTCTCCGCAAACCAGTTCGAAGAAAATCAGGACGGCGTCACCTGTTTGGATGGATACAACCTGACGATGAGCGGCAACAATCTGGATGACCATTTAGGAAATGGGGTTGTCATCGAAAACACCTACGGCAGCGTGATTGCATCCAACATGATCGAAGAATGCCAAGGCTGGGCGATCATCCTGGATCGCGACTGCTACGGCACGACGATGTCGGCCAACGTGATCGCCCACGATTTCGCCGGCGGGATTGATTTACGCGATGCCCATGGTTGTGCAATTTCGGCCAACACCTTCACCATCGTGAAGAACGCAGCGATCGCGGTCCGCGAGTCGTCCGGCAGCATCACGATCAGTGCCAACAACTTTAGCGACACCTGGATCGGAAAAGACAAAGATGGCAAACAGGCTCAGAAACGTTATGAGAAACCAACCAAGCTTGAGAACAATCCCAACGAAGCGACCGGCATCCTCCTGCAAGATTGCGAAGCGGTCGTTATTTCTGGAAACCTCTTTTCTCGCCTAGTCACCGAAGCGGTCCGCCAAGAAGGGGATTGCCAGAAGATTTTGATCAATAGCAACGGCGATCACTCCAAAAAGGATTCAAAGTAAAGACTCAAATGAAGGCGAACAGACGATAGCCAACTGAAAACCAACCATCCTGGCATCGCTGCAGACAGGCCGCAGCGAGCCAACCTATCGCCTTCGCTTAGAACCCAGCACAGCCTATTTCACATAAACCAAGCGGCAGGCCCTGTCGCTTGATGCCAACAACCGCACTCCTGAGGTACAGCAATCGTGGATCCCCAAGAATCAAACGATATCCATCGTCGCCGGGTTTTGAAAGACGTTGCTTCCGTTTCGTTAGCTGGCGCCGTGGGTGCATTCGGAAGGCCCACTCAAGCGGCTGAAAAATCAGCAAACGGGCCGATCAAAGCACCGGATCGCAATCCCTTGATCGCGGATGAAAACGCCAAACCAGGAGCCCGCGATTGGCAATTAACGCGAGTGCGTCTAGATAAAACACGCGGTCTGCGGAGCCCGCCGATCGAAGGCTACTGCTCGAAACAAAGTGTGCTGGCGGGTGAATCGATCGACTTTCACGTTTCCACCACTCCAGCAAGTCGCTTCAAGATCGAAATCTTCCGAACCGGCTATTACGCTGGGCGAGGTGCTCGACTGATGACAACGCTAGGGCCATTTGATGGGCACACGCAACCTTTACCGGATGTCGGCGAAAAGCGAATCCGAATTTGCGACTGGGATCCTGCCACCTCCTTCACCATCCCGGACGACTGGCCTAGTGGAGTCTACCTCGGTCGCTTGACAACCGAATCGGACACATCCGGTTTTGGCTATTGGCAAAACTACGTTGTATTTATCGTTCGGGACGAACGCCCGGCCGACATCCTTCTGCAATGCTCGGACAACACTTGGCAAGCCTACAACCAATGGCCCGACGGCTACTCGGTCTATACACACCCTCAGGGAAACCAAGGCCCATGGGCCGATGTCAGCTTCGACCGACCGTACGGCAAATACCCACAGATTTTTGAAAACCCGCAAACATTCGGCTCAGGCGAATGGCTTTGTTTCGAATTCCCGCTTGCCTACTGGCTGGAAAAACATGGTTACGATGTCAGCTATTGCTCCAACAGCGACATGTTGACACCCGACCGTGCCCTAAAGTGCAAAGCCTTCATCAGTAATGGGCACGACGAATACTGGGACATCCGCCAGTACGAGAGTGTTGTCAAATTGCGTGATGCAGGCGTCAACCTGTTATTCCTATCGGGGAATTCGGTTTGCTGGGTTAGCCCGTTCCGCAGCAGTGAATCCGGAGCCCCGAATCGAATTATTTTTCGAGGGGGTCCCTACGGTGGAGAACACCGCTGGGCGAAATTACGGGAACAAGAGCACGGGCCGTTCCCCCATCGTGGACCGGATGAGGGCTACTTGATGGGCGTGAGAAACGTCGAACCGGTTAACGGTGGAGGCGATTGGGTTTGCACCAATCCGCAACACTGGATCTTTGACGGAACCGGGATGAAAGAAGGAGAGGCGATTCCGGGGCTGATCGGTTGGGAATACCACGGCGATCCTCCGGAAGATATTCCAGGACTTGAAATTGTCGCACAGGGGACGGCTTTGCAAAGCGGAGTCAATCCACAGAAATGGGCGTCGACAATTTACCCTGGACCGAAAGGGAACTTCGTCTTTAACGCGTCGACCATCTGGTGGTGCCAGGACCTGGCCAGTCCTCCGGGTCATTGGCTTCCGTGGTCGCACTGGTCGCGTCCCCACGGACCTGACGAACGTGTTCAGCAAATCACCCACAACTTGTTGAAGCGAGCGCTTTCGTAAACACGATTCGCACTGCAACGTCCTGTTACATCTTTTTCAGTGATTGAACCGCACATGTCAAAAAATTACAAACCGGCGACTACCGGCGTGAACTTGAAAACGTGGATCCGTCCGCTCCTCTCGCTTGTCGCCATCCTATTTTTGACTTCGGGCCTGTCCGCCCAACAAACCGTTGAAGCGGACGATAAAACCGAAGTCGTCCGCGTGCTCACAATTGGAAACAGTTTTGCCAACAACGCGTGTCTTTATCTAAAACCGATCGCTGAAAGCGCAAACGTTCGGATCGAAATTGGGACGGCAAATCTAGGCGGTTGCACGCTGGAACGGCACGCCCGTCTGGCCGCTCAATCGGACCTAGATCCATCCGTCAAACCTTACAGGGATGGCAGAGAAAAGAAGAGTTTACAGGAATATTTGCGTTCCCAAAAATGGGATTTTGTGACGCTTCAACAGATGAGTGCATTAAGTTTCCAACCAGAATCGTATCACCCATACCTTGAACAACTGGTCGGCCACATTAAGGAGAATGCTCCTGAAACTGCGATGCTGATGCACCAGACCTGGGCCTATCGCTCTGATTCCCGCCTGCTGAAGAGCAAGAAAATGGATCAGCAAGCAATGTATGAGGGGCTTCAGGCTGCCTACGCGGATGCTTCCCGTCAGATTTCGGCACCGATCATTCCGGTTGGAATCGCTTTCCAACTTGCACGTAACGCGCCCGGTCACGAAGTCTTAGTCGTGGATCCCGATTTCGATTACAAAAATCCGGTTGCCGGTTCCTTGCCAAAACAGACGAATTCCTTGACTACCGGCTGGTACTGGCGTGACGTCAATGGCAAGCCAAAACTGCAGCTTGATACCAATCATGCAAACAAAAAGGGATGTTTCTTGGGGGGGCTTGTTTGGTACGAAGTCCTGACGGGAAAGGACGCCCGCCAAACAACCTATTTGCCCGAAGGGTTTGATCCCGCAGAGGGGACCTTCTTTCGAGAAATCGCCCATCAAGCGGTACAGGGCAGAGCGGATCAATAGCTCGCTTTAACATTCAGACTGAGGTCTTCCTCTTACTTGTCTTCGTCCTTGCTTGCACACCGGGGACGAAACGACTGCAGCACTCACTCTTGATCGGAAACCAACACGATGACCAATGCTCCTAATCGCCGCAATTTCCTTGCCACAGCGGCCGCGGTATCTTCGTTGACCGTCCCCTACTTCGTTTCATCCAAAGCCTTGGGGGCCGCTGACAACGTCGCACCATCGGAAAAGATCACACTTGGGGTCATCGGTATTGGGCCTCGATGCACCTACGACATGAAGTCCATCTTGCAGTTAAAGGACGTGCAGTGCATTGCCATTTCCGATGTCCAAAAATCTCGCCGCGACGCAGGCAAGAAACTGGTCGACGACGCCAACGGGAACACCGACTGCGAACTGTATCAAGACTTCCGCAAGATGTTAGCTCGCGATGACATGGATGCCGTCATCATCGCGACCGGCGACCGCTGGCATGCCGCAGCATCCATCCTGGCCGCTCAGGCTGGCAAGGATGTATATAGCGAGAAACCTTGCGGCATCACAATTGGCGATTGCCAAAACATCTCCAAGGTTTTTGACAAGACGGGACGAATCTTTCAAGCCGGCACACAACGGCGAAGCGTTCCCAATTTCCAAAAAGCCGTGGAACTAGCTCAGACCGGACGACTTGGCAAAATCCAATCCCTCGATGCAACCGTCTATATCCCGTCGCTTCGAAACGAATGGCTGCCCGGACAACCCACGCCCGACCGCGAGGTCTGCGACTGGAACATGTGGCTGGGACCAGCGCCATGGCGACCCTACAATCAAAAATACGTCCAAGGTGGATGGCGAGACCAATTCGATTTCGACAGTGGCGCGCGACTGTTGGACTGGGGCGCTCATACCGTCGACCTCTGCCAGTGGGCAAACCAAGCGGACGACACCTTGCCAATCACTTACCACCCTACCGACAAGAATATCACCTGCACCTATGAAAACGGTGTCAAGTTGATGATTGATTTCCTACCCGACCCCTTTGGAGACCGCGGCCCACGCTGGCTGACGCGACTGGGCACTTGCCCGGTTCGTTTCAATGGCGAGGAAGGATCGATAGAAACCGGGGACGAAGGCGAAATCGTGGCAAGTTCCCAAACGTTGACAAGCGAACTGGCGCAAACCAAACGTGTTCGAGGACTGGATGTGTCGGCACACGCTCGGAATTTCTTTGACTGCGTCAAAAGCCGCAAACCAACGGTTTGCAATCCGACCGTCATGCGCCGGTCGCACATCGCCTGCCATGCGGCGGCCCTCGCTTGGATGCTAAAACGTCCGCTGACGATCGATCCACAAACGGAAGAATTCGTGAACGATGATGAAGCCAACCGGTTGCGATATCGCCAGCCTCGCGATTGGGCTTAGGCAACCGTTTCTACCGTCGCCAGACGGTGGGCCCCACGCTCTGGCGAGAGTGGCGGACGACGACAGTAATTCCTTTGTACTAACGAATGCTACCATGCGACCTACAATTTCTCGACTGCTGTGCAGCCTAGTTGCTACGCTGTTGTTCAGCTCGGCGGCTCTTGCTGAAAAGAAATTAACCGTCTCTTCTGCGTCCGCGAAATCTCTGACGAACAGTCTTGCCGAACTTCGCGATTTACGGGAAGCGGGAGACACGTCGCCGATAAAGATCGTGCTGCCTGCCGGAACCTATCAACTGGAAACGCCCCTGCGGTTGGATGATTCGATCGTGGGTGAAGGGCTAACCCTGCAAGCAGAATCACCTCACAAGACCATCCTATCGGGTGCCGTCAACTTAAAAGGTACCGCATCCGAAACGGGATCTTCTTGGCGATACGATCTACCGATCGATTACAAGGGCCTTCCGCCTCGTGTCATCCTCGTTAACGGAACCTTACAGACCGCGGCCCGACATCCGAATGTGGGGTATTCACGTATCGTTGCTTCGGTTCCCGATCGCCGTAGCGGTTTCCAATTCACCCCGGCCGATCTACCCGCGGATGTCTCACCGGAAACGGGTGTCTGCGATCTGGTATTTCTGCATGACTGGTCTTCCAGTCGGTTGCCCATCCGTTCAATTAATCATCAGACCGATGTGCTGGAAACACTCGGGCCCATCGGATGTTCAGCGCCTCATTACGCGATCGACCATTTTGAAAAACAGCCTCGGTACTGGCTGGAAGGGCACCGTTCCTTTGCGGACTTGCCCGGCGAGTGGTACATCGATCGGGAAAAGAACCAATTGATTCTTCTGGGCGACACGACAAAACCCGCCCCCAGTGTCCAGCTGCCAGTTACCGAGCAACTAATTGTTGCCCAAGCCACAGGTGACAACACGATCAAAAACCTGCTTCTACAGGGCTTGGTCTTTACAGGCACCCCGTTCCCCATGCCGGCCGGCGGTCTTTCCGGCGCGCAGGCAACGATGCACGAACCGCGATCTGCCGATGGTTCGCGATCCACCCCGCATCGCCCAATGCTTTCGGCCGCCGTTCAGATCGATCAAGGGCAGAATTGCCGAGTCGAAAATTGTCGCTTCAATGGCATTGGAAATACCGCATTGTGGCTGGGAAGTCGCTCGAACCATTGCGTCATTGCTCACTCCAAATTTAGTGACATCGGTGGCAACGCGATTAACTTGGGCGAGGACAACGCGCGGCATGTGAAAGGCAAACCATGGTACCGCTCGGCTCCGCAACAGGTTCCCGTTGGCAACCAGGTAACCGACTGCGAAATCCGCAACTGTGGTCAAGTTCTATTCGGCAGTGTCGCGATCTGGGCGGCTCTTCACGAAAAACTGCAAATCGCCCAGAACCTGATTGAGGACTGCCCCTACACAGGCATCTCGCTGGGCTGGATCTGGAATGACAGTCCGTCACCGGCCAAGGACAATCAGATTCATCACAACCAAATCCGCCGCGTCATGCAAGTACTAAGTGACGGAGGAGGCATCTACACGCTAGGCAACCAGCCCAACAGTCGGTTGGAATCCAATACCATTTCCGATGTTCCACTTAATGCGGGACGAGCGGAATCCAATGGGATGTTCTTGGACGAAGGCTCCACCGGTTTTACGATCACTGACAATCAGTTCAGGCGGATCGCGAAAAGCCCGCTGCGGTTCCATAAAGCAGGGAACAATCAAGCCGTTGCAAATCGCTGGGAACTGGAAACCGATCGGACACCAAACGTCCGATACAACGCCACTCCGCAGGAGAACATCACCCTGCGTGACAACCAAGTCTTAGCCCACCAGCCGCGGACTTACTTAATCGGTAATTCCTTAACCTGGGACACACGTCCCTCAAACCTAGACCACTATGTCAATTGGCACGTCGATTGTGGCAAAAGTTTGCAGTTTATCCACGACCGTCCAGCAGCACCCTGCGTTGGCTCATCACGACTTTGGCCGACCGCATTAACCCAGCTGCACTACAACTACTTGGTGGTCCAGCCGCACTATGGAACCACGCTCGAGCAAGATCAACAGGTCATTGAACAATGGATGGACATGCAACCCCGTGCCATTGTGGTCATCCACACCGGGTGGGCGTTCAGCGAGAAAGCGACCGCAGAATTCGCTTCAAAAGATCATGAAAAAATGATCCACAACGCGGCCTATTTTGAAGCCCTGATCGAAAGCCTAAAAACTCGCCACCCCGAGCGTGAATTTCGCCAAACCTATGCAACGCAGGCCCTGCACCAAATCGCCACCGATATCAAGGCAGGGGAGGCTCCCATTGAAAACCTTTCGGACCTGTACCGCGATGCGATTCACATGACGATTGGTGAAGGCCGTTACCTAATGCACAATCTAATGCGTCGTGCGGTCGACCAGCCAACGACTTCTGCAGGATTTAAAATCGCGGACCAGAACCCTGAATTGAAAGCCTACTTAGACGGCGTCATCCGCGATGTCGTCCCCGCGAAGCAGTAGTGTCTCCCCAAAAACCGTTTATTTTCTGGGCGAGGTCTTGCCGTCCTCCTAATGTGAAACGTCTCCCAATCAGTTTCACATTTCGAGGATTTAAACACTATGAAACGCTTTATTTTCGCTCTCTGTCTGGCCGCTCTTGCTCTGACCGCAATTCCCAAAGCACAGGCGGATCACCATGACCACAAAGACATTGTCGACACGGCGGTAGCGGCAAAATTCAATACCCTTGTCGCTGCTGTCAAAGCAGGCGGGTTGGTGGAAGCTCTCAAGGGTGATGGACCGTTTACCGTATTTGCGCCAACGGACGAAGCGTTCGCAGCACTGCCCGCCGGAACCGTTGAAAGCCTGCTAGAACCCGCCAACAAAGCCAAGCTGCAGGCAATTCTCAAGTACCATGTCGTATCCGGAAAAGTGACCGCGAAACAAGTGGTCAAATTAGACAAAGCACCAACGCTTGAGGGCAATGACGTAAAGATCTCGGTCGTCGATGGAGCGGTCATGATCAACAATGCCAAGGTCGCAAAAGCGGACGTGATGTGCAGCAATGGCGTCATCCACGTCATCGACAAAGTTTTGCTTCCTCCCGCAAGTAAGGAATAGAGCAGCCAGAATCACGACTGTCTTGCCCGCCTCATGTCAGCATGCCTGACATGAGGCGTTTTTTTTGGGTGGGGGTAAAGACCGTTCTGCCCCTACGAAAGAGGTGCCCGCAAACGATACAGAAGCGGATAACTTGGTTGTTGGGCTGCAGAAGACTATGATGGACCGTTCCCCCTCCGTCTTCAGTCCCGTCCTTACTAAACAAGTCGAACACTGGCATGATTTGCCTCTCTCGTGTCCGACCATTGTCTACCCTGCTGATGGTTGCGACGATCTACTGCTTTGGTGTCGCCTTCTCACATGCGGCCGACGATTCGCCCCAGGCTGCCGTCAGTTTCAACCATGACATCCGGCCCATCCTGTCGGCCAACTGCTTCACCTGCCATGGTCCTGACGAAGCGCATCGCGAGGCCGACTTGCGTCTGGATACGCAAGACGGGATGTTTGCCGACCGCGACGAGGGAGCGTTGATCGCACCGGGCAAACCGGGCCAAAGCCTGTTGTTAACGCGTGTCCGCTCTCATGATGCGGATGAAGTCATGCCCCCCAGCGACAACGGCGAACGCCTGACAGACGACCAGATCGAATTGCTGCGGCGCTGGATCGCCGAAGGGGCTTCGTGGGGGGACCACTGGGCATTTGTGCGGCCGCAGAAACCTGCCTTGCCCGACGTTTCGTCTCCCCAGTGGTGCAACAACCCCATCGACCGCTTTGTGATGGCGAGGCTGGATCAAGGTCATCTGGTTCCCAACTCGCCAACGCAGCGTAGCGATTTACTTCGTCGACTGACCCTCGATTTAACCGGTGTGCTGCCAACGTTGACCGAAGTCGACGCGTTTGTTTCCGACACCTCCGCCAATGCCTACGAAACAGTAGTCGACCGATTACTGAATTCACCACGCTTTGGCGAACACCGTGCGCGTTACTGGATGGATTATGCCCGATACGGCGACACGCAAGGGTTACACGTCGACAACTACCAGAGCCGCTGGCCCTACCGTGATTACGTCATCAACGCGTTCAACGACGACATGCCTTATGACCAGTTCACTCGCGAGCAATTGGCAGGTGATTTATTGCCGCCCCGGCGGATCAATCAGCTGGTGGCAACCGGACTGATCCGATGTGGCATCGCGACCGGCGAAGGAGGTACGATTATCGAGGAATTAAAAACCAACCTCAGCCGCGAACGAGCCGAAATGTTTGGCGCCGTCTACCTGGGAATGACCACCGGCTGTGCCGCCTGCCACGACCACAAGTACGACCCGATTAGCCAACAGGACTTTTATGCGTTGACGGCATTTTTCAACAATCTGACCGAAAAGGCCTCCTGCGACGACCGCGCGGACTGGCCGCCAAATGTAACGGTTCCGAAAACGGAAAACGCAGCGGCATACGACAACGTGTTAGCCCAAAAAGCCGACGTACTACGGCAATTGGAACAACGTCGCAACCGCGCCGACGAATTACTGAAAGCATGGCTACAGGGCGGAAACCGCCCGATCGCAGTAGCCGAAGACGGCTTGCAACTACACCTTCGATTAGACGAAAATCTTCAAACCGGCGAGAAGCAAAAGAAGGTGTTGCACAACACAGCCCCCGACGCTGTAGCGTCAGAATTCACCGCCACCGGCCCCGCCCCTCAATGGGGTGAAGAGACCTGTTTATGGCCGAGCTTTCGCCTGGAAACCAACACCAAAGTCAACCTTGGACAGGCCGCTGACTTCGATAAAGATCAACCCTTCTCCTGCGGCGGTTGGATCAAGCCGCGTAACGTGCCCGGCGGCAAATCATGGAACACCAAAGCCGGTGCACTAATCGCGAAAATGGATATCGACAATGGCTATCGTGGTTGGAACCTTTATTACTCCGGCGGGCCGCTGCACGTCCAACTGATTCATCAATGGCCCGACGATCTGATCTCGCTGGAGACCGTAGGAACAACCGAATACCGCAGTCCCTTCCGACTGCCCGAAGGTTCTTATGAAGGGACCGAACCGGACGTCACGCTGCCTCGCGGCGGTTGGTCCCATGTCTGCTTTACCTACGATGGATCCGGCAAGGCTGCAGGCGTCAAAATCTACGTCAATGGCCTGCTGCAAAAAGTAAAAGTTGTGGGGGATGCTTTAACCGGCTCCATCCGCACTCCGGCCCCGCTGTGGCTGGGCCGCCGGCACGACGGCGATCCGATGCAGGCGACCGCGTATCAAGACATGCGAATCTATGAACGTGAACTATCAGCAGCCGAAGTCGCCCGCCTGCCACGAGAAGATTACGCCGCGGAAATCGTCGCCAACAAGGAACCTGAAACGTGGACGATCGATGAGCGAAAAGTAATCGAAGACCATTTCTTTGCAACGGTAGATTCCGAATCGATCGCTTTGAACGAGCAACTGCCCGCGTTGGATGCGGAACTGGTACGGCTATCGGCTGGCGGTGCGATTTCATTGGTCTGTCGCGAAAAAACCGGGCTGGCATACGCCGATGTGCTCACCCGCGGCGTCTTCAACGACCGTGCTAAGCGAGTCCTAGCCGACGCGCCAAAATTCTTGCCATCTTTGCCACCGGAAGCACCGCATAATCGCTTGGGGCTGGCCGAGTGGGTCGTGTCGCCTGAAAACCCGCTGACCGCCAGAGTTACAGTGAATCGAATCTGGCAGGAATTATTCGGCATCGGGTTAGTAGCCACCAGCGACGATTTTGGCACCGTGGGCGAACCACCCTCCCACCCCGATTTATTAGATTGGCTGGCGGTCGAATTTGTCGACAGCGGTTGGCGAATCAAGCGACTGTACAAGACGATCGTGATGTCGGCCACCTATCGACAGTCTCCTAAAGCATCCGCTGAAATGGCGGCACTCGATCCGGACAACCGTCTGCTCGCGCGCGGACCACGCTTCCGAATGGATGGCGAAATGCTGCGTGACTGTGCCTTGCAGGCGAGCGGATTGCTGGTGGAAAAGCTAGGCGGTCCCAGCGTCAAACCGTATCAACCTGAAGGCGTGTGGGAGACGGGCAGTTACGGAGGCAGCAACACACGCATTTACAAACAAGACCACGGTGATGATTTATATCGCCGGAGCCTATACACGTTCACCAAACGCATGGCGCCGATGCCCAATCTGGAAGCGTTTGATGCAACCGATCGATCGGCTACCTGCGTGCGGCGACAACGCACCAACACTCCGCTGGCCGCGTTGGTTCTGATGAACGATCCGCAATACCTAGAAGCGGCCCGCCACCTCGGTGAACGCACGATACGAGAGGGCGGCGAGACAACGGCAGAGCGGATTGACTTCCTCGGCCGAATCCTACTTTCACGCGGCTTCTCCAACACGGACAAACAGACGCTGCGATCCGCCTACGATCGCTTCACCGCCAGCCTTTCCCAAACCCCAAACGATGCTGTCGCGTTAACTTCGATCGGCGAATCTTCGGCCCGAGAAATTCCCGATCTACCAAGCTTAACAACCGGCAAACCTTCGCGAAGCTCCGATTTCCAAGCCCCTCATCACCCTTCGCGGGCTAACGATGGTATTCGCAACGATACCGACAGCTATTGGTCGATGGATTCAAGAAGTGGAAAACCCGTTTGGTGGGAGGTCGACCTGGAAACGCCGACCGAGGTCGGAAGTGTGGTGGTAGTCGGTTACTTTGGTGATTCACGCCACTACGGTTTCACGGTCGAAACTTCACTGGACGGCAAGCAGTGGGACCTGGTCGCCGACCATCGCGACAATAAGCAGCCATCGACTCCACAGGGAATCGACTGTCAATTCGAACCGCGGGAGGTGCGATACATCCGCGTCAACCAAACGTACAACTCGGCCAATCCCGGACGGCATTTAGTAGAAGTGATGGCATTTCCCAAGGCCGCTCCGGTAACCGCGCAAGATGGGATCGCAGCGACGGAGTTGGCGGTTTGGATGATGATGGCATCGACGGTGATGAACAGTGATGCGGCGATCAACAAGTAACCAGGAAATTCGATGAATCATCCCCAATGCTCTGACAACCATGGTTACGGCCCGTCCCCTTGCGACTTGCCAATCCCCTTGGAACTGAAGCAAGAGTGGAAAAAACTGGAAACGCGGCGTCACTTCCTCGGACGGGGCAGCAACGCGCTCGGTTGGGCGGCGATGGCTTCGTTGCTGGCGGGTGGCTTGTCCGGCGAACAACGGGCAACCGCGGCAGCCACCAGCGGCCAAGGTGGCATCCTGGATGGCCCACACTTCAAACCGACTGCCAAACGCGTCATCTATTTGTTCATGTCCGGCGGTCCCCCGCAGATGGACATGTGGGACTACAAACCCAATCTAGCCAAATGGTTCGACAAAGATCTACCGGAATCGATTCGTGGTACGGCCATGCCAACGGGCATGACGGCTGGGCAAACCCGATTCCCTGTCGCTCCGTCGAAATGGGGTTTTAAACAACACGGTCAATGCGGACGTTGGGTCAGCGACCTGCTACCTGCGACAGCTAAATCAGTCGACGACATCGCCGTGATCCGTTCGATGCACACCGATGCGATCAACCACGAACCAGCGATCCTGCTGATGAATACCGGCAACATGATCCCGGGTAAACCATCGTTGGGCGCTTGGATGTCATACGGATTGGGGAGCACCAACGAGAACCTCCCAGCCTTTGTGGTGCTCAATTCAAAGTTCACCGTCGGCAACCCTCAACCGATTAATTCACGACTGTGGGGCAGCGGTTTTCTCTCTTCGCGACACGCTGGCGTACTGCTGCGATCGGCCAAAGATCCGGTGCTCTACCTGCAAGACCCGAAAGGCATGGACCGCAACGTTCGCCGCACAATGCTGGACGCCGTCGCGAGCTTAAACCAACAAACTTTCGATGAATTGGGCGACCCAGAAACCCAGTCGCGGATCAGCCAATACGAAATGGCTGCTAGGATGCAAACCAGCGTCCCGGAACTAACCGATTTTTCGGATGAACCCCAAAGCACCTGGGACCTGTATGGCGAAACCGCTAAACAGCCTGGCAGCTTTGCCTTCAACTGCTTGATGGCCCGCCGACTTGCCGAACGTGGCGTACCATTTACTCAGGTCTACAAACGAGGCTGGGACGTTCACGGGAATGTCGTCGGTGATTTGCCCAAACTGTGTGCGGAAACCGACGCCGCAACGCACGCGTTGGTCGCCGACCTAAAACAGCGAGGCCTGCTGGATGACACCCTAGTGATCTGGGGCGGTGAATTCGGCCGGACCATCTATTCCCAAGGCGGCCTGTCCCGCGACAATTACGGCCGCGATCACCATGCCAAGTGCTTTAGCCTATGGATGGCCGGCGGCGGAATCCGCGGGGGAATCTCACGGGGCGCCACCGACGATTTCTCATTCTCGATCACCGAGGATCCGGTTCACATTCGCGATCTAAACGCGACCATATTGCACTGCTTGGGTATCGACCACCAGCGGCTAACGTTTAAAATGCAAGGACTGGAACAAAAGTTAACCGGAGTTGAAAAAGCCCACGTCGTGCGGGAACTGCTGCGTTGATTTAGCCAGAGCACCGGAAAGAAATAATGGCCAAGTCTGAACAAAGTCGTCAGAAGAAACTCGCTAAAAAGCGTAGTAAAGAAATCGCAAAACGAAAACAGTTAGCGGCTGAGAAAAATGCATTGAACTCTATTGGAGGACAAATCGCAGCGGCTTCCCGGGGGAAATTTCATCAATGTTATATCTATGAGACCCTCTTAGAGAAGGACGGTACCGGAATTGGGGCTGTGATCGCTGGTCGACTGCTACCCGATGGAAACATCCTATTCGCTTGCTTCCTAGTCGATCAATTTTGCTTGGGTGTGAAAGATGCATTTGCGCGGGCGGTAACTCCACGCCAGTTTTCAGATCATATCAGCGGGTTGAGTGAACGTTCGGATCTTCGCCGGTGCGACCCCGCATTCGCAAAGAAGTATGTTGTCGATTCCGTTCTGTGGGCAGAACAATTTGGGCTCGTGCCCCATCAGGACTATACGACCGTCAGTAAAATCTGGGCGGATGTCGACCAGACGCAATGCGACCGCGAATTCAGTTTCGGCAAAGATGGCGAACCCTGTTTCATCCCCGGGCCCAACGATAGCCCAGATATGATTCGGCGTACAATGGAAGCCTTGGCTACCAACCTGGGGGACGGAAAGAACAACAAGATGCTGGGCGGAAAACTGAACGCCGGTTTGATAGAAACACTCCCACCTGATTTGGATACTTGAAACGATCGCAGACGGCTCCGACCAACGGAGCACCAATTGCAATCCCAAATTGTCGAATAGTCATCACGCTGTTCGTCCGTCCCGAACGTCTTTGAGCGAGTCTATTGACCTGGTTCCGTTTGACGCCCTGATACTTTTCCTACCTCGGTGATTGCTTGAGTACTCCCATGTTGCGAATTCTGCTTTGCGGTTCCCTTTTATTAGCCTGCGCCACCATGTCCCCTGGGCAGGCTCCTGACCAACCGATTTCACGACTGTTGTTCGGATCTTGTATCCAACAGGATCGCCCGATGCCGATCCTGAACACGATGCTGTCAGCCAAGCCACAGCTGCTGTTACTTTTGGGAGACAACATCTATGCGGATACATCCGACATCGACGTAATGCGTGCCAAATACAAGCAACTGGGTGCCAAACAGGAATTCATCGCGTTGCGGTCGGCCTGTCCGATACTGGCCACCTGGGACGATCACGACTACGGCTTGAACGATGGCGGCGCAGATTTCCCCCTCCGTGACAAGGCTCAAGAAGCGTTCTTAGATTTCTGGGACGAGCCAACCGATTCGCCCCGGCGTAGGCAAGCGGGAGTGTACGATGCCAAAATCTTTGGGCCCGAGGGAAAACGGCTGCAAGTGATCATGCTGGACACCCGGTACTTTCGCTCGCCGCTTAAAAAGGGGCCTCGAAGAGTCGGTGGCCCCTACACGGCGGACGATGATCCCCAAAAAACGATGCTGGGCGACGCGCAGTGGAAATGGCTTGAAAAGCAATTGCGAATGCCTGCCGAAATTCGCGTGATCGGTTCCAGCATTCAATTTGTTCCCTCCGCAGCCGGCCAAGAAGCGTGGGCAAATTTGCCGCGTGAACGCCAACGGCTAATCGATTTGATTCGTGAAACCCGCGCTGGCGGTGTGGTTATTTTAAGTGGGGATCGACATTGGTCCGAAGTTTCGGTGACGGAGGAACAAACGGCCTATCCTCTGCTGGACATTACCTCCAGCAGTCTTAACCAAATCCATCCCCGTGGCACGCCTACCGAAAATCAATTCCGTTCGATCAATACCACTTACCACAAAGCCAACTTTGGCGTTTTGTCGATTGACTGGGATTCCTCCGATCCAACAATAAATTTCGAAATCCGAGACACAGACAACCAACCGCAGATCCAAGGCTCGTATCGCTTGAGTAAGCTCCAACCCAAATAAGCACTCAGCCGCCAATCGCACCGGTAACAACTGATCACCGAAATTTGGCAAGAAAATGGGGGCAAGAAAATAAAAGACCGGATGCCATGGTGAGTGCGTGAATCCTGATCTGCAAAAGCTACCAGCATCCGTATTTTCTTGCCCCCATTCTTTTGCCCGTTAGCGTTGCCGCGAATCAAACGGCCAGCTGAATGGAAAGTTGTCTATGGTGTGCGACTTTCCATAGTGATCAGCACGATCAGAACCGCCAACAAAGTGACCCAAACGGCGACGGCGATTCGCGTTGACTTGGTGGCTCGCTCGGCCTCCCACCAAGTCCGTGGGCGGATACCTTGGACTACAAACGTCAACACGCCAGCTAAGTTGACACAGATCACGTTGGTCGCGACCAGCATGATCGCGCCTCGTGCCAGTGCAAATTCGCCGTTCGCGAGTAGCAAACCGAATACAGCGAACGGCGGCAGCAAGGCGACCGCGACCATAACGCCGATCAACGAAGAGGGCGCACCGGTCGTGAACGCCAGCACTCCTGCAGTTCCTGCGGCCAGTGCCAAAACGACATCGCCCATGTTCACACTCGTGCGATCGAGCACGCTATGGCTAGTGCAATCCAGGGTCAAGAAACTGCCCGCCAAAAAAGAGACCACCAGTGCAAACAGCAAACCGACCGCGTTGGTACGCAGCGATTTGATGGCAAGATCGATATCACCGAGTGCCGTCGCCAGACACAGCGACATATTAGGGCCAAGCAGCGGTGCAATTACCATGGCACCGATGATGATCGCCGTGTCGTCTCGCATGAGTCCCACGGCGGCAACCAGTGTCGCCAGCACGGTCGAGGCCAGGAACACTCGCGAAAGCTTAGCGCTTTCGACGATGTCGGTGTACAACTCTTCGCGACTGATTCGCTGCGAAATCTTTTCTACTGATTTAAGTTCTTTGTCCAGCCGTCGATCTTGAACACGAGGTAGCGTCGCTTCGATTGGCAACAATATCACTCGGAAACCATCGATATTGCCGAATCGGCTTTCCAGTTGGTCAAGAAGCATCTCGGTCTGTTCGGTGCGGACTAACATCCGTACCAACATCATGCCACCGGACAAAGAATCGTCCCAGCGTTCAAGCACTTCATCGATGCGCGTTAGCTTCTCGATATCCACCGCCGCATCGGCGGGCAAAATCAGTTCAATCAGGCGTAATGCCACCGGTTACTTTCGTTGAAATATTAGCACGATTGTTCAAATACTATGGCTGTAATCGCGATCACGGCCATCGCTTGAAGAGGATCTTTCTTTATACGTTCGAGTGGGGCAATCGGTCGGATCGATTGAGCCGGCGTCAATCACTACCGTGTGGCACACAGTTTGCGTCTTCGTCATCGCCGCTCCCCCACATCTATCCCGAAGGCTTCCGAATGAACGCTCTGCTCGAAATCGCACAACTCTCATCCCATTCTAGTTCCTCCAATGCGGCTCGAATTCGAACCGAAGTTGAGCAAGAACTTGCCAACACCAACCGCGCGCCCCTTCGTCACATCCGCTGTGACTATCGGCATGGCATCCTGTACTTAATGGGGCAAGTCGACACATACTTCCTAAAGCAACTTGCCCAGGAACACGCTCGCCGCGTCGACGGCGTGACGCATATCGTCAACAACATTTTTGTGACGACCTAACCCACCAGCGGCTACCGCCATACCCACATATCGGAAGCCGTTAAGACTTTTGGCTAGCAACTTCGCTTGTCAACCTTATCGTCCTGCCATCGCGCCATCCAGCGGGGATGCCCCTGACCCCACGTCGGTTGCCACAATGCGGAACACCGTTTGCAAGTCTGGTTCCTCGCGAGAAGCTTCAATCGAATGGCACTGCTTTTCTTACCCAGATATGCAAGGAACCTACCGATGCAACTGAAAGATGTAATGACGACGCACGTGCGAGGAATCTCCGCGAATCAAAGCGTACGCGAGGCTGCGGAGATGATGAGTCGAATGCGCATCGGGTCGCTACCCGTATTCCGCGACGGACAACCCGTCGGCATCGTTACCGATCGTGACATTACGGTCCGAGCGGTTGCTAGCGGGTGTGATTGTTCTCAAAAGCCGGTGGAAAAAATAATGAGTGACAACCTGTGTTCGCTGCCCGAAACGACTTCGATCGAAGACGCGTCCCAGGAAATGGAGCAACGCCAGATTAGACGAGTTTTGGTCGGCGGCGAAGACAATACGATCGTCGGCATCGTTTCACTAGGCGATATCGTCGCAAAATCAAACCAACAAGGCTTGTCAGCGGAACTGATCGAACGGGTGTCCCAGCCTTGCCAACCGATCTTGGAAGCATAACGCTTCCTTGAATGATCAGTTTGATCTGGCGGATCCGACCAATCTGTTTTCCTCAACGCCGCAGGTCAAAACCATGTTCCCGTTGCGAGATTTTATCCGCACTTGCCGATCGCGTCTTTTCCGGCGGCAGGCTGTTGATTCAACAGGGGTGGACCTGACCGGTGGGCGTTTATTGACAGCGGTGCTGGTCACACGGCGATTGCTAGCGCGATCGGGCGTGGTGAACGAAGCGGAGGCCATGGTCGGTGTGCTGTTGCCACCGTCGGTCGCCGCCGTGATCGCCAACACAGCCATCGGCCTGTCCGGCAAGGCAACGGTGAACTTAAACTACACGCTTACCGATGAGCGTGTCGAAAAATGTCTCACCGCATGCGCGATTTCGCACGTTATTACCAGCCGTCAATTCATGAAACGGCGACCCTTTGAACTTTCTGCAAAATTTGTCTGCATGGAAGACCTAGCTCGGCAGGCCACTTGGTGGGACAAACTGGTTTGCGGACTTACCGCATACGGACTGCCTAGCTTTCTTCTCGACCGCATGCTCGGGCTGCAACGCACCAAGTCCGACGACTTAATGACGGTGCTGTTCACCTCGGGCACGACAGCCGATCCCAAAGGCGTGATGCTATCGCACGGAAACATCGCCGCTAGCATCAACGCGATTCGGCGACTCTACCGCACTCGCCCCGATGATGTCACTCTGGGCATCCTGCCGTTCTTCCACGCTTTCGGATACTCAGCCGCATTGTGGCTACCGTTCGGATTAAACATGGCAGCAGCCTACCACTTCAATCCTTTCGCGGCGAAAGCGATCGGCGAGCTGGCTCGAAAGTATCGCGTCACCGTTCTATTCGCGACGCCGACTTTCTTAAAGCTTTACTTGCGTCGTTGCCATGCGGACGATTTCCCAGCGTTAGACGTAGCCGTTGTCGGTGGTGAACCACTGGACGCGAGCCTAGCAAAATCGTTTACCGAGAAATTTGGGGTCGCACCGGCTGAAGGCTACGGGACGACGGAGCTATCACCCTGGGCGTCAGTCAACGTGCCTGCACATCGTACGATCTCTGCACTGGAACCCGCGTACAAAGGGGGAACCGTCGGACAACCCGCCCCAGGTGTGCAAATTCGGATTATTGATCCCGAAACGCGCGCCGAATTGCCTACTGGCAAACAAGGTTTACTTCTGGTTCGCGGCGAAAACGTGATGCTGGGATATTTGAATCAGCCCGACAAGACTGCCGAGGTGATTCACGATGGTTGGTATGACACGGGTGACTTTGCGAATATCGACGAAGACGGATTCATCACCATCACCGGAAGACAGCATCGCTTTTCAAAAATCGGTGGTGAAATGGTCCCCCATGCTGCGGTGGAAGACGCAATTGCTGACTTGATTCGCACCAATACGGATGATGAAGTGCGGCAGGTTGCGGTCACTGCGATTCCTGACCCGAGCAAAGGTGAGCGACTGATCGTTGTTCACACCCCGCTGGAGCACACCTCGGCCACCGACATCGCCAGAAAACTTTTTGACTCAAAACATTTCCCTGCGATTTGGATTCCTAAACCCGCCGACTTCATCGAGGTCGCCGAAATCCCAGTATCCAGCTTAGGAAAACTTGACCTTGGCGAGCTGAAACGAATCGCGATGCGGAGGAATGCTGACACAAGTTCAGCGCACATCCATCCACCAGAAAACTCCTAACACTCCGCTTCAGTGGTTCGCGACGGGACGGTGTCCGAAGGTCGCATGCATTTCCTCCACACTTCTCTTGTGGTTGGGCAGGGCCACTTTACCTCACCACACTGAAAGATCACGATGCAACCAAGCCAACTCTACTTCAACCTAGTTTGTCTGGTTTGCGATCGTCGAATGCGTGTGCAAATCATGTTGCTTGGCAAAGAGATCACGTGCGGGCATTGCACCGCCGTCACCGTGGCGCGTGATGATGCCGACCGACCTGCCCGCGGTTTACCCCATTCCAAAACGGTTAATCAGGTTCCGCTTCGATGAATCCATATTGATAACCTGCAAGCGGTGATTCGTATGCATGCAGCTAGCTGCTGCTAGTGATCCAGGGAGAACAAGGCCCCTTCTTATTGGACAGGGATGCAGCCAACGCCTAACAACCTGAGCTCCATCTCCCAATCTCACCCCGACGATCGCTACTAGCAAAGCGACCTGGAAATGGTGACCGATGACGTTGCAATCGTGAAACCTGAACAAGTCGATGCACTGGGCGCGTCCAAACAGATTGCTGACTTGCTTTCAGAAATTGGACGAGCGCCGGAACAACGCAGCAAAAGAGCTGTCTTCCTGGCCAGCGGCTCACACGACCGCGATGGAAAGGACGATGTGCGGAATAGACATTGGTACAAAAATTGCGAACGGTTTTTGATAGTGGAACTCGACATGAGTTTCGTCATGTGTCCGCCGAAAGCCTTAACGGCTTCCGCTACGAAACCAATTCAATAGGAGAAACAAGATGGCGTTTCAGTTCACTTGGCCGCGCGAACTTAACCGACTGCAAAGCGAGATGGACCAACTGTTTGGTCGCGGCAACGGGTCGCTCACTCGGCCGCAAGCGTATCCGGCAATCAATGTGCTCGAAGACGACGACAACTTATACGTCGAGGCTGAGATTCCTGGCATGGAGCTGGACCAGTTTGAGTTGTTTGTCAATGCTGAAAACCAGTTGACGCTGCAGGGCGAACGCAAGCAACCCAATGGCGGAACGACGGCGCGGCACCGCGAGGAACGAGTCTTCGGTCGCTTTTCGCGAATGATCGCACTGCCGTCGCTTGTCGATGGCGATGCGACGACTGCGGAGTACGTCGCTGGCGTGCTAAAGATCACACTGCCGAAAAAGCCCGAAGCCAAACCGCGACGAATTGAAGTCGCAGCAGGTTAGAAAAGCAAGATCGGTCAGCTTGGTCTGGCCGTTTCGATGGATTCCCCTTTTCGAACAGACGGATCGGTTCAAATTTGTGACCGAACCGCCCGTACTTAAACGACCTAAACCACGAGGACCAATACCATGGTAGAAACCACACTTACAAAAACCACTCCTGCGCAAGCCTCGGCCGAACCGACTCGTCAGGTACCGTTGTTCCAACCTCGTTTTGACATCACCGAAAACGAGAACGAACTGACACTCTACGGCGACTTGCCAGGCGTCCAACAAGACGAATTGGACATTCGCTACGAGAACGAGCAACTCCATATTTCCGGCAAGGTTGCGGCCCGCAATCAAGAATTGCAAGTTCTGCATCAAGAATATGGTATTGGTGATTTTCAACGCACGTTCACGATCGGCGAGTCGATTGAAGCTGACGCGATCAATGCAGAGGTTCACAACGGTGTCTTGATCGTGCATTTGCCCAAAGCGGAAGCGGCCAAGCCCAAGCGAATTACCGTCAAAGCGATCTGATTGTCGCAAGCGAAGATCGGACCGATTAGTTCAATCTGTTAATTCTGAGTGTTTTCTTGAATACCAAACGAACCTTTAAGGAAATCTAACCATGTTTAAAAACCTAATCCCTTGGACAAACCAGAACGACACCGAAATGATGGAAGTCGACCCCAAGACCGAATTGGCACAGCTCCGTGCCAACTTTGATCGCATGCTTAACAAGATGTGGGCCGGCGATTTGGATGACGCCTGGAACCAAGGCTGGGGCTGCGACGTGCAAGATGCCGAAAACGAAATCGTTGTCCGTGCCGAAGCTCCTGGCTTTGAACCCGAAGAAATCGACGTGCGTTTGTCAGCGGGGCGATTGGTCATGCAAGCCGAACACAAGACCGAGCAGCAAACGCACGAAAACGGCAACGGTCACTACAGCAGCTACGGCAAATTCTACCGCGCAATGAGCGTACCAGCAGGCATCGAAGCGGAAAAAATCGAAGCCAAGTACAAGAACGGCGTCTTGGAGGTTCACCTGCCCAAGGGCGAAGAAGCGAAGTCAAAACGAATCGCAGTGCAAGCGAAGTAACGCGAGCTCGCGAGGCAAAAGATCGGTCGGATCAATAGGATCCGGCCGATCTTTTTTTAGGAATGCGGGCCGAAACTCTTTGCGACTTTCGCTCCCTTAGGGCGTCTTGAATAAATCCAGGAACCGGTCTTCGTAGTCCTCAAAAACACCTAGTCGATCCAGTTCGCTTTTTAGCTCGAACGCCCGGCTTCGGTCTGCCGCGGCGATTTTGAACAACGATTCAATGTGCTGTTCATCTTCGGGTGAAAGTTGTGACGCCGATTTCCAATCTTCGCCCGTCGTCTCTTCACCCTCGTCGGGTTCCGGTTCCAAGCGTCGCCGCATCTCGGCGACGATCTGTCCCAACCGATGCTCTGTTTGCTCAGAGTGCTGTGCCAATTCAGCCAAGTCCAAATCGATCTCCGCCATCTTCAAGAAGACACGAAGCACCGCCAATGATGCTTTCGGGTACAGCAACTGAACAAAAATATGTGGCATCTCGCCAAGCAAGCAGACGCCGGGCATTCCTTTTTCCGCTGCCGCCGCCAACAACACACCGTTAAGTCCGCCGACGTGTCCATCATCAAGGACTTGCACGTTAAAGCCGCTCATCTCATCGAGCAGTGACTGCTGAGTTGCGGCTGCAAAAATGCGGGCATCGGTTCCGGGCTGCATATCGGTTGCCATCGCGGCAAAAGTGAACAACCGTTCGACGCCCTGATCGCGAGCAAAGTCGATCAACTGCTCGCAAAACGCCAGTTTGTCCTGCTGAATCTGCGATTCACCGATGAACACGATCACGTCGCGTCCCCCTGGGGGCGCCTTCCATGCGAACAAGCGGCTACGCGGTCGCTGCGGTTTTTGTACCAATCCGTTTTTCACGATCGCCGCGTCCACGTCAAATAGTTCGCTCGCTTCGAATTCGGCAAGCAGATTCATACGCAACTTGGACATCAAGTAATACCCGGCGCTCAAGGCGACATGCCCCATACCAGGCCAGACAGCGATCAACCAGGGACGATTAAGTTGTGGTGAGTCATTCATTGGGAAACCTCCGTATCGTGAGGAGAGCAAAAAACAGGCCACTTCGGTCCGTTAGTTGCAATATATGCATCGTCCGTTTCAGGCATCCGCCATTCCCGCACACTATATTCTCATCACCCAGTCTCGGCGTTACTTAACAAAAGTCATCTCGACTTCCGCTACCAAGGATGCGAAGTGTTAACACTGATCTTGATGATTGTCATTTTCTTCGCACTATCGGGCCTGATGGCTGCGATCGACGCCGCGATGCTGAGCGTGACGGGACCGGAAGTCGAGGAGCTGATTCATCAGCAATGCTACGGCGCGAAACGCCTACGTGAAGTCAAGCACCGCATTCGTGATGCGGTCGTAGTGATCGTGATCGCCACCAACACAATCAACGTGCTCGGACCGGTGATCGTCAGCCACCAAGCGTTCGAATTATTCTCGTCACGCGGAGTCGTGGTGGTGACGATCGTGTTGACGCTGGGAACGATCGTCTTTTCGGAGATTCTTCCCAAAGCAATCGGCAACCATTTCGCTCCCTTGGTGGCCCGACTTTCCGCTCCTACAATCCTGGCAAGCGAGCGCGTGTTGTTTCCGCTGGTGATTCCACTGGGTTGGTTGACCAAGCGATTTACGCCGGGCACACGGCAACTCGGTACCGAGTCACAAATTCGATCACTCGTGCGCATGGGGCATCAAGCCGGGCACATTGAAACCGATGAAAATCAATTGATTCACCGTGCGTTCGTGCTCAATGATCGCATGGCATGTGACATAATGACACCGATCGACCAGGTCCGAGCGATCGCGGCATCGAGTCTTATTTCACAAGCTGTAACGGAAGTCGAGCGCAGCGAATTTTCGCGTTACCCCGTATTCGGTTCGACCATCGACGATGTTCAAGGCATCTTGCTCAGTCGAGATTTGCTGAAGGCGATCATTCACGGCGACTCGCAGCATACAGTGCTTTCGCTGGTGGTTGATCCGATGATCGTTGACGCGAAAACTCGCAGCGATGACCTTTTAGTCCTGTTTCGCGATCAACGTGTGCATCTTGCCGTGGTCCAATCCGCCGGAAAGACTCTCGGTATCGTCACACTGGAAGATGTGCTGGAACAGCTGGTCGGTGAAATCGACGACGAAAAGGATACGGCGTAGAACAAATCGATCTAATTTGTCGCGGCAACGCTGACATACTCTGTCCCGCAAGCGAACATGCCAGCAACCGCCGCGGACAGGCTCCCGCGGGAGTTGTTTTCATATCGGATCCCAATCGCGTTGAAAGCGACGGAAACCGGCACAGAGATTGCGGTTCAACGAATTCGCATCACAATCCGTTTACCTCGAGAGTTGCTGAAATGAATGTCCGCATGATTGCCATTGGCTTGCTCCTACTCGCACAAGCCGGATGCACGCCCGACCCCAAATCCGGAAAAGGTTTTACGTTGCCCGAGGGAAACATCGAGCGAGGACAACAAACGTTTGCACAACTAAATTGCCAAGCGTGCCACACCGTCGCAGGTGTGACATTTGATGATACCGAAACGTTAACGGATCAAAAGATCATCGCATTGGGCGGTGCCAAAACGAAAGTTCAAACTTACGGCGACTTGGTTACATCGATCATCAACCCGTCGCACCGATTTGCAAAAGGATATGAAGAAGAAGACGTGGCACAGGACGGCCAGTCAAAAATGAGGTTATACAACGACGAAATGACGATCCAACAACTGGTCGACATTGTGACCTTTCTAGAATCGCACTACTCGGTCGTCCAGCCCGCTCCAACGCCGTACGGTCCCTATTTCTACTGATTCGCGTTGCTCCAGCACAAATCCGACCTTCAAGCCATGCCATCACTTGGCCGTTTTCCGGGGCATGTGATGCTGCATTGTTGCCAGCGCGCGATCGACGTACAACGGCCGATCAGAAATGGCATGATGGCATTCCGCACCTGTCAAAGCACTTCGATCGATGAATGCCAAGGCAAGGTTCGAAATTGAACGAGCGCCCCCAAACGTTTGGCCTCCGTCATCTATTAAAAACGTCAAACGCAACCTGACTCGGTTACCTCGCCTTCGGTCGCAGAAATGGAGTTGGTGCCAGCAGTTCGCCATGTTGGTTTCAAGTTCTTCGACGCAGTGTTGGCGTCGAGTTATATGCGAGGGCATTTGAGATTGAATGTTGTCGCCGACGAACACGACACCACGGGTATCAAACGCACGCCTGTGCGGAAGTGGCGTGCCACAATGTGCGCATCGGTTCCTCTGGATGGATACGGGATTGCGAGTAGGTAGCAGTATTCATATCTATCTTTTTTGCAAACACTCTTCCCGAAGCACCCGACCAGCATGATATGGCTCGTGCAATGGAGATTCAAACGCGATGTCAACTCAAGTGCACCAGCATATGTCGACTCTTCGGCATGCGACGTGCTTATACCAACGACGGTACTTTACCTCGCAGTGTTATTCGTTGTCGAAAAGTTTTTGAGGATCGCTTGTGCTTGTGCAAACGCGGTCAATGCTCCATCAAAAGAAAGGATACTGACATGAAACATTTGCTAGCCACGTGCGTGCTGTGCACTGGCTTACTGGGACTAATCGGCTGCAACCAAACGGCCAGCGAACCAGCAGCCCAAACGCCGACAGCCGACTCAGCGGACACTCCCGAAGTGACGGAACCAGCGACAGACGAAACGGCCGAGAAAACGACGGTCGACACGTCGAAAGAAAAACCCGCAACCGAAGAAAGCAAACCGTAGCGGAAGTCGTCAATAGTCTCGGCGATCCACAATCAGCACCCAAGCGAAATTCTTGGAGATTTTCGCTACTTGTCGAATCGAAGAACCAGTTCAGATTAAACCCATAAGGAATTCAGCTCATGAAGAAACTTGCACTAACAATCACTATGTCTATCGCAATGGTAGCGTTGAGCAATACCGCCGACGCTGGTTGGGGTAGCAGTGGTGGAAGTTCAGGCGGTAGCAGCGGCGGGAGTGTCGCCAGCTACGCAAGTTCAGGTGGCAGTAGTGGCGGTTACGTTTCGCGAAGCTACGGCAGCAGCGGCGGCAGTTCTGGCGGGATTGTCTCGCGAATTCGTAGTCGCGCCGCTGCCCGCCGCGCGAGCTATGGGAGTTCCGGTGGCAGCAACGGTGGTAGCTCGGGCGGATACACCAGCGCATACCGAGGTTATGGCGGAAGTAGTGGTGGCAGCAGCGGCGGCTACCGCGTTCGAAGTCACGGCTCGTCAGGTGGTTCATCCGGTGGCAGTTGGTAGTCTGCGACCGGCTGGGGCAGCATGATCGGTCGGAGTTGTCGGATCCGAAAGATTTGACGGATCGGGCCGATCTTTGCCGTCTCCTTGTCAGGCCGTTTTAGAAAAACATTCGTTTGCAGACGGCTAGCCGTCCTGGTTTTGCCTCATGTCATCTTCATCCAGAAATGCAACTGCGAAAAATGCCAATGCCGAAGATACCCAGCGGATCGAAGCCGAACGCTTATCGGCCGTTTTGCAAATGATCAGCGGGCTGGCTCATGAAAGCCGCAATGCGATTCAACGCGCTCAGTCGTGCTTGGAACTGCTTGAACTGGGCGCGAGCGATGATGAGGAGCAACAGAAGCTGACCGCCAGCATCCACCTCGCGCTCGCAGATTTGCACCAGACGTATGAAGACGTCAAAACGTACGCCACGCCAATTAAGCTGACATACTCGCTGACCGATCTAAAACAGCTCTGCCAGTCGGTGTTTGATGAGGTGGCTGGTTCCGTTGCTGGTAAACGCGCATCGTTAGATTTCATTGAGAAGCCCCCCTGCGGCAAAACGATGGTCGATTCGACGCAGCTGCGATTGGTGCTGCGAAATGTGTTCCGCAATGCGATCGCCGCGAGCGACAACGACACTCGGATCGAAGTGCATTGCCACGAAATCGAACTTGATGACCAGCCCGCGATAGAAATCCGAATTCGTGACCACGGCAGCGGATTGGATTCCTCGATTAAAAGCCAACTGTTTGAACCGTTCGTGACAACCAAGCAACGGGGCGTGGGATTGGGCCTGGCCACCAGCCGGCGGATCGTCAAAGCCCACGGCGGCGAAATCAACATAGCAAACCATCCGGGCGGTGGCGTCGAGGTGCAAGTGCTCATTCCGCGATAAGAACGCACCTGCCGATCAGCACGGCAGCAATCAACCGAGCCAGCGAAGTAAGTTAATTGGCTCCGGTCCCGGTAAAAAAGAAGCTGCGGACAGCCATCAACCAACCGCAGATCGCCCAGACTCTTCGGCTTATCGATTTACCGATTGTCGCCTTTCGCTCGGGACGCGAAATTCATTGGTGACGTATTGCCGGTCCAGCATGCTTCCGCTGAGATGTGATCACGAACTCAAATTCTTAGCGGAAGGGCGCGAGCCCTCCGGCCCGTAAACCAGTCAATTTAATCGCATTCGTGACGGTCCTGAATACTCGCTTGCGATTCGTGCTTGTAAACGGCGAGAATCCTCGTCTCGGGCAGACGAGGATACGCGGCATACGTGAAGAAGTCCGCATGGGCGAGGTGATTGCCGCCGCAAAGACCGTTCAGTTTTTAGTGCTCGAACCTGCGGGAGCACGATCCTGCGAAGTGGCATAGAATGAGACCGCGAAAACGTGATTTCTAGTACTAAACGTTCTATTCTGGACCGAGCTCTTCTGTGCAAAACCCTTCTCACTCCTTCAAACGTCCTGAAGCCGACCTCGCCATCCTGGAGTTGCTCGCGGTGCAGTACCCAAATGTCGACGCGGCGATCGCTGAATCCGCACGACTTACCGCCGTGCAGACACTGCCCAAAGGAGTAGTGCATGTGATCAGCGACATTCATGGTGAAGACAAAAAACTTCAGCACATTATCAACAATGCTTCGGGAACCCTGCGACCGCTGATCGAAGAACTGTTTGCAGGAAGCATGAACGATGAGGATATGGAAGAGTTTCTGACGCTCACCTTCTATCCCGCGGAGGTGACCAAACGAGTCGGCGAAACGTTGACTCATCCTGACGAAATTCGAGCATACGCACTGCGGATGCTAGGGCCACAACTTGAACTGCTGCGATACCTGGTTTCCAATTTCAGCCTGCGACTGGCAACCGACGTGTTCCCGGCCGAGTATCGTGAAC